>NZ_LOPS01000014.1 GCF_001481295.1 Candidatus Methanomethylophilus sp. 1R26 | reverse complement strand
GCATCGTCCGGCAATACGCTCGTTCGCAGCATCGACTGGAAACAGGGGCTCATCATCGCCATGGGCATCCCGATCCTCATCGTGCCGTCGCTTGCGGACCTGTCGGAGACGCTCTGGGCAATGAGCATCATTCTCTGGGTGCTCTCTGTCCTCTCGGGTTTCCTGCTGAACATCCCGCTCGGCGAGCTCTGCGCCACGTTCGGGGTCGCCGGCATCGGAGGGTCGATCCAGTACGTGTTCGAGGATGATGAGAAGTACAAGAGCAGCAAGATCAACTGGGGCCGCCTGGTCGGTTCGCTCGGAGCATGGGCGTATTTCGACACATGGGTTCCTGTGATCCCTATCTTCACCATCATGACCGGGGTCTACATCAACGATTATTTCGACCTGGGGTTCGACGGCGTCTCTAGCACGCTGTTCTACCTTCTCCTGGGTGTTCTGATCTACGGCTTCATCATCATCTCCGGGAGGAGGGGCTCGAGGGAGGCGCGAAGACCCAGCTCATCCTCGCGGCCATCACCATCGTCCCCATTCTGGTTATCTGCATCGCGCCCATGTTCACCGGCGACTTCCACCTCGGGACCATAACCGACGAGATGGTGCCTGACGGATGGAAATGGAACGGCAATGACATGCTGATGATCCTGGGATGCTTCACTGTCGCCCAGTGGTCTGCCGTCGGGTGGGAGTCCGCCGCCACTTACGGTGCAGAGTACAAGGAGCCCAGCAGGGATGTGCCGAAGGCGCTCTTCTCCTGCGGCCTCATGTGCCTCGCGATGTACTTCATCATCTCTTTCTGCATGTACGGCGCTCTCGGATATTCCGAGATCCACGAGAACGGGGCCTCCACGCTCATCCCCGTGGCCAAGTACGGCTTCGGCGACACCGGCGGTGCCGTCGCCGTCGTCCTGCTCATCGCAGGCATGGTCATGATCATCCAGACTGCGTTCCTGGGAACTGCCAGGACCATACAGATCATGGCCCGCGAGGGGAACTTCCCGCACATATTCTCGCGCACCAACATCTACGGCGTCCCGATGTACGCCATGTACTTCGAGGCGTTCATCGGATTCGTGGTCATACTGGCACAGATCACCTCCTCGCAGATCCTCGCCGTCTCCGCGCTCGGATTCGCCATCGCTCTCGCCATGTGCATGATGGCGTTCATAAAGTCCAGGCGCGACCCCAGGTTCAAGGACGTCAAGAGGATCTACCGCGCGCCAAGTGGGCGCTGGCAGGTGCCTGGTTCATGTGCCTCTTCGAGATCTTCTTCATGATCCCCGGGCTCCTGTACTATGTGTACAAGGGCATGGGGTTCGGATACGATATCGTCGCATCGCCGTCACCTTCCTCTATGTGCCCTGCTGGATCTTCATCCAGTGGTGGAACACCCAGGCTCATCCCTCCATGAGGCCCGGCGTCAGGTTCGAGAAGGAGGGCAACCCCTACCCGAAGCTGCTGACTCCGTTCGTGGTCGCGGGTATCGCCATCATGGTCTGCTCTTTCCTGGCATCGTGGATCACGTTCAGCGGGTCCGACATGCTCCTCCACGGGTATGAGCACCACCTGTACAGCGGGACGATGCTGCTCACCGCCGACGGGCCGGACGGCATACAGGCCTTCTTCCCTGCGGCCGTCCTCGTGCTGGGGATCATCGCCCTTGCTGCCGAGATCTGGAACTTCGTCATCCCCGGACGCTCTTCCAAGGCGGCGGTCTCCGCCGCCTTCGTCGCATCGGCAGTCGCGTTCGTCCTATCTGCCGCGTTCCTCTTCTGGAACCCCGACGGGGCATCTGCAGCCGACGGAGCGTACTTCGCGGCTGCTGGATCCATCATCGCCGCTGTGTTCGCTCTCCTGCAGACCGCAGGGGCCTTCGGGCGCTGCATGTCCGCATGAAGGATGCGGCGAAGCCGGAATCCGCCTGAGGGCGGGGAGGGGTCTCCCCCTCCTCAATTCAGATTTTGAAAACGTTTTGCGACATGTTGTGTGCCGTGTTTCTCATCTGTGTCTGTTTTTACACACTATCAGCTGGCCTCTGCAATATATTTAAGAATAAAGCGAAGATAGGCATTGGTGTTATACAGCAGGCGGATGGGGTACCTGTCAAGGTAACATCAATACAAGGTTGATGCCATGAAATCATACAACGAGGTCAAGAGGCTCCTCTCCAAAGACGATGTCGTCGTCTGCGACACCACCCTCAGGGACGGAGAGCAGACCGCAGGCATCGTCTTCTCCAACCTGGAGAAGTACAGGATCGCCCAGCTTCTCGACGATGCGGGCGTCCAGCAGATCGAGTCCGGTATCCCGACCATGGGAGCTGACGAGAAGGTCGCGGTCAGGCATATCGCCCACATGGGGCTCAACGCATCCATACTCGGATGGAACAGGGCCGATGTGCATGATATCGAGACCAGCATCGACTGCGACGTCGATTCCGTCGCCATCTCCATGTCCGCTTCCGATATCCACATCCAGCACAAGCTGAAGAAGGACAGGCAGTGGGTCCTGGACAAGATCACCGAGTCCGTCGAGTTCGCCAAGGAGCACGGCCTTTACGTGTCCTGCAACGGCGAGGACGCCTCCCGCGCCGATATGGATTTCCTCATCCAGTTCGTCAAGACCGCCAAGGACGCCGGTGCGGACAGGTTCCGCTACTGCGACACCATCGGAAGGGAGATTCCCAGCAACTGCTACGAGAGGATCAAGAAGATCCGCGAGGCCACCGGGATGGAGGTCGAGATGCACACCCACAACGACTTCGGGATGGCCACCGCCAACGCCGTCGCCGGTGTCCAGGCCGGTGCAAGGTTCCTCAGCGTCACTTCCATGGGCATCGGCGAGCGCAGCGGGAACGCTCCGCTCGAGGAGGCCGTCATGTCCTGCCAGCTCCTGCTCGGCAAGCAGACCGGAATCGTCCCCATCAAGCTGAAGCCGCTGGCCGAGTTCGTTTCGCGCGCCTCCGGCAGGGAGATAACCCCCGGCAAGCCGTTCCTCGGCAGCAACTGCTTCGCGCACGAGGCCGGTATACACGCCGACGGCATCATCAAGGATGCCCACAACTACGAGCCCTACGACCCCGCTATCATGGGACTTGAGAGGAAGATCGTCATCGGAAAGCACTCCGGGACCCACACCCTCATCAACGACCTCTCCAAGAGGGGCATCGACATATCCAAAGAGGATGCCGTCAAGCTCCTGGAGATGGTCAGGAAGGCCGCTGTCGGCCTGCACCGCAGCCTCACCTCCGATGAGCTCTACGACCTCTACAAGGACCTGAAGAACGGACAGGACCCGTTCGAGACCCTCTGAGGCCTTCCGGCCGGGCGGGCGGGGACACCCGCCGCCCTTGACGCCCGGCCTCTTCCGGAGCATCGCTCGATTTTTTCCTGAAAAATAATCTGCCGATATTCCGGATGCGGCGGTCCCGCCGAAACGTCTGTCTGTCCGATCGTTCAGCGGGAGCCTTTCCGGGCGGTTATGAAATAAGTATAAGGCAGCCACTCGACGGTGCCGTCCTCTCTGGTGAACTTGATGCTCTCCCAGACGTCTGCGGAGACCTCGGGGGCCCCGAGACCAAGCAGCACCGAGATGTCCCAGGCGGGCCTCCTCTGGCTGCTCATGTACAGCTTCCGGCGGAAGCCGTCGTCATCGGTGTTGACGGTGTTCCCGTTGCACCTGTAGAGGTAATCGGCGTTCTGCTGCTCCGCGAGCATGTAGTCCGGGTCGTTGAACTTGAGATAATAGTTCCCGTCGAAGATCATCATGGTCCCTCCCGGGCGGAGCGCCTTCATCCAGCTGGCATATGCTTTCCTGGGCTCCGTGAAATGCCAGGTGACCTTGCGGGACACGATGAGGTCGAACGTTCCCTCAGGGAAGTCCAGTTCCTGGGCGTCCTTTATCTTCATGAGCTCGACATCGACGCCTGCGTCAGCGAAGTTGCGGCGGGCCTGTGCCAGGATGCCGTCGGAATTGTCCACGGCGGTCATTCTGCAGCCCAGCCGGGCCAGGAATATGGACAGGAATCCGCCGCCGACGCCGATCTCCAGGGTCCTGAGGTGCTTCCCCCTGCAGAGCTCTCTCAGCCTGCAGTAGTACAGGGAGGATTCTTCCCTCGCGCGGTGCTCCTCGGCGAAATCGGATACCGCCGGAGCCGTTCTGTCATAACCCGCCCTGATCCTGTCGACGATCTCGGACCTGCTCTCCATCGAAAAGCGAATCGGAGATGCAGTAATAAAAGTTTCGAATGATTGTTATCTGAAGCATACGCTTCTTGAATGATGATATAAAAGAAGGAGGTTGGGGAACCTCCCCCCGCAGGGAGGGGAGGCCCTGCAGACCGCTCACTGGATGTGGAGGATCTGCATGTCGCCGGCGACCTCGCCGTTGGCCTTGATGCCGAAGGTGTCGACGAGGACCTTGGTGATCCTGGGGGTGAGGAACACAGGCAGCCTGGGGCCGAGCATGATGTCCTTGACGCCCAGCGAGAGCAGGGCGAGGAGGACGAGGCAGGCCTTCTGCTCGTACCAGGAGATGTTGAACGAGAGCGGGAGCCCGTTGACATCGGTGCCGAAGGCCTTCGCGAGCGCCTGGGCGATGACCACGAGCGAGTAGCAGTCGTTGCACTGACCGGCGTCGATGACACGGGGTATGCCGCCGATGTCGCCGAGGTCCAGTTTGTTGTAGCGGTACTTGGCGCATCCTGCGGTGAGTATGACGGTGTCCTTCGGGAGGCTCTGGGCGAAGTCGGTGTAGTAGGACCTGGGCTTCTCCCTGCCGTCGCATCCCGCCATGACCACGAAGCGCTTGATCGCTCCGGCCTTGACGGCATCGATGATCTTGTCGGCGAGACCCAGCACGGCCGCGTGGCCGAAGCCGACGGTCAGGTTCACGTTGTCGATCTCCTGGGGCGGGCTGCACTTCTTAGCCATCTCGATGAGCTCGGAGAAGTCCTTGTTCCCGTCCGCGTCGGCATCGATGTGCCTGACCCCGGGTACTCCGGCGACGCCGGTGGTGAACAGCCTGCCCTTGTATTCCTCAGGGGGTATGAGGACGCAGTTGGTGGTGGCGAGTATGGGACCGTTGAAGCTCGCGAACTCGGTCTTCTGCTTGTACCACGCGCCTCCGTAGTTGCCGCGGAGATTGGGGTACTTCCTCAGCTCGGGGTAGGCGTTGGCGGGGAGCATCTCGCCGTGGGTGTAGACATCGACGCCGGTGCCCTGGGTCTGCTCGAGGAGCATCTTCAGGTCCTTGAGGTCGTGCCCGGTGATCAGGATGCCGGGGTTCTTGCCGACGCCGGTGTTCACGGTGCAGGGGGACGGGGTCCCGTAGGTCTCGGTGTTCGCCTTGTCGAGGAGTGCCAGGCACTTGACGCCGACGCTTCCGCACTCCATGTTGAGGGCGACGAGCGCATCGGCGGTAAGGTCCGCCCTGAGCGAGGCGAGCGCTTTGCGGATGAAAGCGGGGACCTCAGGGTCGGTGTAGCCGAGCACCTTCGCATGGTGGTAGTATGCGGCCATTCCCTTGATCCCGGCGAGCAGGAGCTCTTTCAGGGACCTGAGGTCCGCGTTCTTGTCGTAGGAGTCGATCCCGATCTCCTCGGGGGAGGCCGCGCAGAGCCCGCACTCGAGGCCCAGGTCGCCGATGAACTTCTTGTTCGCTTTGAATGCATTCTCGATGGCCTCCAGGTCGAAGTTGGTGTTGCTGAGGGTCATGAACAGGCCGTCGACAGCCCTGGAATCGATGTCCTCGATGGCCTCGGGGCCGACCTTGCCGTCGACGGTCCCCTTGGAGAGAATGATGAGCGACTGGATGAGGCGGTCCTGCGCCTCCGCCACTGCTGCGGTCTTCCCGCAGACCCCGTTCCTCGTGCAACCTGTTCCCGCGATAGTCTCTTCGCACTGCCTGCATTTCATAGCGATTCTCTCCGTATGCTATCTTTAGTGTAGCAATTATCCAAATGATAGCAACGTATATATTCCCAAGGGTTTCTGAGAGTATACCATGGACCAGTCGTGCACCGTGTACAAGACCATGGAGTACCTTTCCAAGAAGTGGACCGTGCTTATTCTGCTCGAATTGTACAAGCGCAGCGGCGGGGGCACGGAATGGAAGAGGTTCTCGGACCTGATGAGATCGATGAAGAGTGTCACCCCCAAGGTCCTCTCGGAGCGCCTCAAGGAGCTCACGGAGGAGGGGCTGGTGGAGAACAGGGTGGACGCCTCCTTGTTCCCGGTCAAGAGCGAGTACCGGATGACCGAGGCCGGCAGGGAGCTGATGGACGCCGTGCACGAGATCAAGATGTGGGCCCTCAAATGGAAGATCTGCAACGAGGCCTGCAAGCGGCAGAACTGCATGGTCTGCATCCTCTGAGCAGGGGATGCTGCATCTCAGTACCCGTGTACGTCCGCACCGGGGGTCCCGGCCTGCGGCCGTCCGACCTATTATTTTTATTACGTTTAGAAAGTATTAATTAAATACTCGGCATGCATGGGGGTAGCTGAGACAATGAAACTGATCCACGCATCGGACCTCCACATAGGCAAGCAGCTTTACGGCATCTCCCTGGCGGAGGACCAGCGTTACATCCTGCATCAGATCGTGGAGGCCGCCCGCAGCGAGAAGGCGGATGCCATCGTCATAGCGGGGGATGTGTTCGATACCTCCCGGCCCCCGGAGGATGCGGTCAGTATCTTCAACGATTTCATGAACGAGGCCTCCGAGGGCTTCGAGATGTTCATCATACCGGGGAATCACGACTCGTCCGAGAGGCTGGGCATCTACCGTTCCCTGATGCGGAAGGGGATACACATATGCGGGCCGTTCCATTCGACCGGGAAAGCCGAGAGGTGCGTCTTCACCGACAGTCTGGGCGAAGTGAACATCTGGCTCCTGCCGTACATCCGCACCTCCACGGTCAGGCTGTACTACGGCGACCCGTCCATCGACACCTCCGAGAAGGCGTTCCGCAGGGTCTTCAGCGAGTCCGGCGTCGACCCGGCCGCCAGGAATGTGCTCGTGTGCCACCAGTTCATCGTCGGCGGGGACACGCCCCTGCAGACTTCGGATTCCGAGGAGGTGAGGCTCGACACCCTCGGCGGTGCGGAATGCGTCCCGTACAGGGTTCTGGATCCTTTCGATTACGTCGCCGCCGGGCACATACACCGTCCCCAGCGCATGGGCAGGGACACCGTCCGCTACTGCGGATCCCCGCTCAAATACTCGGAATCGGAGGCGGACGATTTCAAAGGCGTCGACTCTGTGGAGATCGGGGCCAAGGGCGAGGTCTCAGTAAGACACATCCCGCTGAGGCCCCTGCACGACGTGAAATGCGTATCGGGCACCGTGGATGATATACTGGCACATAGGGACGAGGTCGCCGGCTGCTTCGTCTACGCCAATGTGGTGATGAGCTCCAGCATCGGCAACATCCAGGAGAGGCTGAGAGCGGCGATCCCCCTGCTCATGCATGTTCATTACGATTCCCCGGGAGCTGCCGTCTCCGCGGAGAACGCCATGAAAGCACGCGAGATGGAGTCCAAGCCCCCTGCGGACCTGTTCGCGGAGTTCTTCGAGAAGGTCACCGGCAGGAAGCTCACGCCGGAGCAGCGCAAGGTGCTGCTGGCGGCCGCCGAGCGCGCGGAGGCCGGGGAATGAGGCTTATATCCCTGGAGATGGGAGCCTTCGAGTCGTACGCCTCCAGGACCAGGATCGACTTCTCGTCCCTGGAAGGGCTGTACCTGATCGAAGGCAACACCGGCGCCGGGAAGACCGCCATCTTCGATGCCGTCACCTATGCTCTCTACGGTCAGACCAGCGGTTCCGACCGCAATGACAGGAGGCTCAAGAGCACCTTCGCGCCGGAGGACGCCGTGCCGTTCGTGGAACTGGTCTTCGAGCACCAGGGGCAGGAATACAAGGTGCGGAGGACGCCTTACTACGAGCGCCCGAAGAAAAGAGGCGAAGGGGTCATCCTGGAAAGCCCCACCGCGGCCCTCTGCCTTCCGGGGAAGAAGGAGATCTCCAAAGTCGCCGACGTGAACGCCGAGATAAAAAACATCATCGGGCTGGACGCGACCAATGGAGGCAGACCGTGATGCTGGCACAGGGGAAGTTCATGCTCATGCTGACGGCGAAGACCGAGGAACGCAGCTCGATCCTCTCGAGTGTCTTCGGCACCGAGAAGTACCTCAGTCTGACTGAGGCCCTGAAGAGCATCGCCGACGAGAACAGCGGGAACGCCGGGGGCCTCCTGGAGAAGGTCAGGGCCAAGCTCTCGGGCATCATGGACCAGTCAGGGGCGCCCGCTCTCGAGTCCTCGATCGCCGAAGGGCGGATTCTCGATCCCAAGGGGTGGAAAGACCGCGCCGCCGACCTCGCCCGCGCGGACGCCCGCATCTTGGAGACCGCTGTGTCAGATTCTGAGCGCACGATGGAATCGTCGAAGGCGGCCGATGCGGAGCTGAACGCCGCCAAGTCCCTGGAAGAGGCGTTCGTCCGCCTGGAGAACGACAGTGCCAGACTGAGGTCCCTGGAAGAGAGGGCCCCGGAGATCGAGGCCAAGTCGGCCGCCGCCGGCAGGAGGGAGAAGGCCATATCCCTGCGCCCAGAGGAACAGGCCGCATCCAATGCGAGGACCGCTGTGTACGAGGAGAAGGACAGGCTCCAGAGGATATCCGACGGGATCGTCGGGAAGGAGGCCGCCGTCCAGAGGGCGGAGAAGGTCCTGAAGGAGGCCGAGTCGGCGGCAGAAGGCGAGGAGGCCCTCAGGATCAGAGCAGGCAGGCTCGACTCCATGGCAGGCGACTATGACAGGGTGGATGCGGCCAGCCGCCGCCTGGAGGAACTTGGTAAGAAGCAGGAGGATGAGGAGAAGTTCGCCGGGCAGATCTCTGCGAAGATTGAGGAAGCGTCCGAGACCGAGAAGGAATGCAAGGCCATAATCGACAGCGGAGAGGGTTCTGCGGCCAAGGCCGCGGAGCTGATGGACGCCCTCAGGAGCATGGATGACGCGCTGAAGATCCTGAGGAACATCAGGGCCGACAGCGCGGAACTGGAGAAAATGGAGGGGAAGCTCTCCGAGGCCGAAGAAGCGCTGAAGAGGAAGGCCGTCTCCCGTGCCAGGATATCTGACGAATGCAAGGAGAAGGAAGACCTGTTCTACATGGGACAGGCAGGGATCCTGGCCGGCAGGCTGAGGCCCGGATGCCCCTGCCCCGTATGCGGCTCGGCCGTCCATCCGTCCCCTGCTCCTGTTCCCGAGGGTGTGCCGGACAAGGAGGAGGTCGACAGGCTCAGGGAGAGCAAGGCCAATGCCGATGCGGACTTCGAGAAGGCCGCCGCCGAACGCCATAGATTCGCCGAAAGATGCGATGATATCAAGGTACGCATCCGCGCGCAGTCCACCGAGCTGAAGGCGGACTGCGGGCTCGATGCCGCCGAAGGGACGGGGGCCGTCGAGAAGCAGATCGCTTCCATGGAATCCGAGCGCGATGCCGTCGCCGAGGACTTCAATGCGGCCCATGAGAAGGCCGAGGCAGTGGAGAAGGCCCAGAAGGACATCGCCGCCTGCCGCGAGAGCCTGACCGATCTCAATGCCAGCCAGAGGGCATCGGACCAGAGGATCGGAGACATACGTTCCGAGCTCAGCCGGAACCGCGAGATCGTCAACGGAACGAAACTGGACAAAGACTTCGCCACCGGTGCGGCGGCTAAGAAGGGCGCCGAGGAGATGAGGGCCCGCGCCGACGGCCTGAAGAAGGCGCTGGCTGACGCGACAGACGCTCTGAACACGGCCAGGTCCAATCTGTCCGAGGATATACGCATCAGAGATGACAGGAAAACGCGCGTAGAGGACCTCGAGAAGGCCGCTGATAAAGCGGAGAAGGATTTCGCGGATGCGCTGGCACATGCAGGGTTCAGCAGCATCGAGGAATACTCGGCGCTGCTCGACGATACCGTCCTGAGCAGCCTGAGAGAGGATATCGAGGCATACCGCTCCGATCTCGATACCGTCAGGGGCGCCATCGAATCCGATAACAGGGCGATCGCCGGCAGGGCCCGCCCGGAGAACATCCCGCAGCTTACCGAAGCGGCGGACAGGGCGAAAGAAATCCACGATGAGGCAGTGAAGAAAGAGGCGTCCGTCAGGAACCGCATGGAATCGAACAGCAAGCTCCTGAAGGAGGCCTCCGATGCGTTCGACGAGTACGAGAGGGAAGGGCGCCGGCAGGATGAGATAAAGGAGCTTGCCGACGTCGCGGACGGGAGGATGAAAGGGACTCAGAGGATATCATTCGAGATCTACGCCCAGCAGGTCTACATGGACGGCATCCTCGAGGAAGCGTCCCGCAGGCTGGCGGTCATGACGGGCGGCCGCTACCTGCTCCGCAGGAGCGAAGGCGGAGAGGATAACAGGTCATCCCATGCTCTCGACATCTATGTCTACGACAGCGATGCGAACGCGGTCCGCCCGGTCAGCACCCTGTCGGGCGGGGAATCCTTCATGGCCGCCCTGTCCCTCGCGCTGGGTCTTTCCGATTCCGTGGCCGAGAGGTCCGGCGGGACCGAGATAAGCACCCTGTTCATCGATGAGGGCTTCGGGTCGCTCGACGGTGACGCGCTGAGGCAGGTCATCAAGGTCCTCGAGGGGATCGCCTCGGACGGCGGGAAATCGGTGGGGGTCATCTCCCACGTCGAAGAGCTCAGCGACAGCATCCCGATGCAGGTGCGCGTGAGCTACGACAAGAGCCGCGGCAGCCGCATAGATATCCGCCGGGACTGACCCGGCGGTGGGCCTCCTGCAGGCCCGATCTTTTTTCAGTTCCTCTTGAAGTACGAGTAAAGGTACACCAGGACTAGGATCAGGGAAGAGATCGCCGCCACCACAAGGTGGCCGAAGAAGCTGACGCTGTTCGGGACGATCAGGATGATCACGAAGTCCAGCATGATGACGGTGATCCATCCGTTCAGCTCGACGACGAACTTGGTGAGGCGGTAGTTCAGGGAGCGGCGCTTGGCCAGGTTCCCGGCAGATGCCCTCCTCTCGGCATCCAGCAGCACACGCTCGATGAACTTGAAGTTGAAGATCATCTTGTACAGGAACGGGATGAGCATCAGGAAGTTGATCACCATGACCGCTTCTGTCGCGCTGTAGCTCTCCATCAGGGTGTTGTCCGCGATGAACTGGGACAGCGTCGGCGTCGCCAGGAAGAATATTATCTCGATCAGGACGATAACGACGATGTCCACGTAAGCATAGGTCAGCCTGACGCGGAAGTTCTTCTGGGTGTTCTTCGAGGCGTTCTCGATCTTGTTGAAGAAGGAGTTCCTCAGCTTGTCGACCTCCTGCATCCCCATCTTGATGCGCGTGGGGGTGTGGTTGGAGACGGCATCGTAGATCTCGTCGGCCTTGCTGTTGATAGGCGGCAGGAGGATCATGGACACCAGCGCCGCACCGATGACGGCCGCATAGAAGTCGCTCGAGAGGATGCCTGCATCCAGCGCTTCCTTGCCGATGATGAAGGCGAACTCGCCCATGGCGACCAGCGAGATCGAGGCGTAGAAGGATTTCCTCATCGGCTTGTTGCCCAGGTAGTATGCCACCAGGACGGAGGCCGTCTTCAGGCAGAAGTAGATGAGGTAGATGGCGATGATGAGGCCGATGTTATCGATCAGGTAGGAGGGCTTGATCTCCAGCCCGATCGAGATGAAGAACATCATCATGAAGACTTCCTTCATCGGCTCCACCATCGTGGAGACCTTCGTCACCGGTTTAGACTGGGATACTATGACTCCCATGAGGAAGGCCCCGATGGCCATGGACAGCCCTACCTGAGTGGCCATCCATGCCATGGCAAAACAGAGTCCCAGCGATACGATGAGCACGACCTCGGAGGAGTTCCTGTCGCTGGTCTTGGCATCGACCCAGTTGATGAACCTGGGCACCACCAGCAGCCCTATGGCCACTGCAGCCACCATGAAGGCGATGATTTTCAGGAACATCCAGATGATGGCGCTGATCTCCATGTCGCTGCCGCTCATCATGGGGGTGATGGCCGAAAGGATGATGACCTGTGCCACATCCTCCACGACGGTGATGAGGACCACCGTCTCCACCTCCTCCTTCGTGAGCCTCACCTGGTCCTTGAGGACCACGGTGACGACGGCGGTGGACGAACCGGATATGATGGCGCCGAACACGATGGACTGCAGCGAGTCGAGTCCCAGCAGGGAGCCTCCCAGATAGCCGCCCATCAGCATCAGCGGCACCTGGATCATCACCACCATGATAGCGAACGATCCCGTCTTCTTCAGCTTCTGGAGGTTGAGCTCCATCCCTATGCCGAACATCATGAAGACGAGTCCGAGATCGGAGAGGAACCCTACGATGTCGTCCGTGTCCTGAGAACGCCCCGACCAATAATTGGCGAGGATGATGCCTGTTACGAGGTAGCCGATGATCGCCGGCATCTTCAGTTTCTTGAAGATGACCGAGCAGATTCCTCCCAGCAGCAGGAGGATGGTCATGTTCTCAAGCAGAACGACTTCTTCCAATCCGGCACCCCTTCCCTTCGTGCCTCATCGGATTTAAAATTATAAAACTGTTCTAAGGAAGGCTGGCCGCCGGAGCCTCCGCCGGCATCCTCGGGAGGATGCCGCGGAACGGCCTCCGGCAGCGTCTGGCACATCACTGCTGCTTCTCGCTCTGCTTAGCAGTGGATGCGGTCCTCTCCATGAGCACATCGATGGAGGGGTTCATGGAAGCGGTGACGATGGCATCGATCTTCTCGGCGAGGTCGTAGCCGTCGTCGGGCATGCCGTCCTTTATCCACTGGATGATGATCCCGGTGTAGGCGTAGGAATACACCCTGGCGAGGAACACGGCATCCCTGGAGTCCATGCGGCCGTCGGTCTTGATCATGATGGCTCGGTGATCTTCCTGATGCTGAATTCGATGAAGTAGTTCTCGAGCTTCTCCTTCTCGGAGGATTCGAGGACTTGGGTTATGACGTCCTTGTTGCGCTTGCAGTAGTCGAAAGACTCCTTGACGAGGAATCTCCACGGCACATAGCTGCCGGTGTTGTGGGGGTCGTTCTTCGTGTCCTGCTCGAAGATCCAGATGATCATATCGAAGACGTTCTTGAAGTGGTAGTAGAACGTCTGACGCGATATGTTGCACTTCTCGGTGATATCAGAGATGGTGATCTTGCTGTACTCCTTCTCCTCGAGAAGTTCCTTGAACGCCTGGACTATCCTCTCTTTGGTATTGTCCGACATATGTTTCCGCCCATTATACATTCTAATATAAAAAATAACGGCAATAACATATCTATTAATTGTATGGCTAGCAGGTTGTCATGTTCGGTGTTTAAGTTATAATAAGATACTTAACAATCCGCTACAGCAAGATGTACTTAAATGTGCATATCTCATCCGCCAATGGAGAACTTTTAAATTCATGATAGGATTCAGCCGTGCCATTAAGTAGCACGGCAGTTCCCGGCGGAGGGCCGGGGCCGCCCTCGATAAAGAAAGGAGGAACCAGACATGGATGGAAAAGGAATCCGCATGGAGAGGATCATGGACAGGAAGACCGGCCGCGCCGTCATAATCCCGATGGACCACGGGATATCGAACGGCCCTATGGAGGGCCTCTACGACATGAAGGCCACGGTCGATGCTGTCACCAACGGCGGCGCGACCGCCGTCATCATGCACAAGGGGCTCATCCGCTACTCCTACAGGGGATCGGGGAAGGATGTCGGGCTCATCATCCACCTCTCGGCGTCCACCGATGTCAACCCAGCGCAGGCCAACCACAAGGTGACCGTCACCACTGTGGAGGAGGCCATAAAGTACGGGGCGGACGCGGTATCCATACAGATCAACTACGGAGACGAGTACGAGTCCGAGATGGTCCGCGAGGCCGGCGAGATCTCAAGGAAGTGCACCGAGTGGGGCATGCCGCTCGTGATCATGTCCTACGCCAGAGGCCACGACGTCAACTCCTTCGACCCCCACCAGATCGCCCATGTAGCCCGCGCCTCCACCGAGCTCGCGCCGATCTCGTCAAGGTCAACTACACCGGAGACATCGATTCCTTCCATGAGGTCGTCCGCGGCGCCCTCGCGCCCGTCCTCATCGCCGGCGGGCCCAAGATGAGCACCGACATGGATGTCCTCAACATGGTCGCGGACTCCATCGAGGCCGGCGGCCGCGGCGTGTCCATGGGAAGGAACGTCTTCCAGAACAAGAACGTCGAGGGCATCACCCGCGCATCTCGAAGATCGTGCTGGAGAACTACAGCGCCGAGGAAGCGGCCAGGTTCCTCACCGACGACTGCTCTGAGGAAAAGCGCCGCGCCGGGAAGGCCTGAGGGGGCCGGGGCATGGAAGAGGCCAAGAAGATCTTCGTCAGGGCCGACCTCCCGGCCGTGAAGGACGACAGGAAGGCTCTCGTGACGAACGGCCTCGAGGCCGGGATCGTCTCATACATCCTCCGGGACGAGGACCCGGAGTTCCGGAAGCTCGGGAAGATGGAGGACGCCGTCATGACCAAGGACGGCAGGTCCGTCGACCCGGCCTGGGAGATCGCGCGCATCGATTCCCCCGAGGACCAGGAGAAGGTGCTCGCCCTCGCAGGGTCGAAGAAAGGGGTCATCGTGGAGACCGGCGATTGGTCGGTCATCCCCCTGGAGAACATGATCGCCAGGTTCCGCGGCTCCGGGACGAAGATCTATGCCGTCGCGAAGACCAAGGAGGATGCCGAGCTCTACCTCAAGACCATGGAGAACGGGACGGACGGCATTGTCATCGACACCTCCGATCCGGCGGAGATCGGCAGGTTCAGGGACCTGGTCGGGACTCCCGCCCCCGTGGAGCTCAGCGAGGTCACCGTCGAGGACGTGAAGCCCATCGAGATGGGCGACAGGGTATGCGTCGACACCTGCAGCCTCATGCACCCCGGGGAGGGGATGCTCATCGGGTCATACTCCAACTGCCTCTTCCTGGTGCAGAGCGAGAGCGAGGACAACGGGTACGTCGCGACCCGCCCGTTCCGCGTGAACGCCGGGGCCGTGCACGAGTACTGCATGGTCCCCGGAGAGGGCACCAGGTACCTGTCGGAGATATCCGCCGGGGACCCGGTCCTCATCGTAGGCCGCAGCGGGAACGCCAGGGTCGGCTCGGTCGGGCGCTGCAAGGTGGAGGTCAGGCCCCTGCTCATAGTCAGCGCCTCGGACGGGAGCAGGACGTACAACGTCATACTCCAGAACGCCGAGACCATCAAGCTGGTCACTCCCGAGGGAGCGGTGCCGGTCACCGAGCTCAAGAAGGGCGACAGGGTCCTCGCGCACGTCGAGACCGGGGGACGCCACTTCGGGATGAAGGTCGAAGAGACCATCACGGAGAAGTGAGCGATGCGCGTCTGCGCGGCCTACGGGTCCGTGCCGGCCGCGAAGGCTGAAGCGGACCTGCACGAGGTCCGCCTGGACGTCTTCCGCGGGATGCCCCAATGGCTGGGGGAGGACTGCGTCGTCACCCTGGCGGGGCACAGTGTCTCCGAGGTGCCGGCAGGCTTCCGCGGGCTGGTGGACGCCGGGGACTCCGATGCCGAGATCCCGTTCAGGAGGATCCGCTCGGTCCACGATTTCGAAGGGACTCCCTCAGAGGATGTTCTGGTCGATTCGCTGAACGGAGGGACCCAGGAGGTCTCGAAGTATGCCTGCGCCGTGCATTCGTTCTCAGATCTGCACACCATCTGCCTTGCGTCAAAGAGGGTATCCCGCCCGCATGTCCTGCTGGGCATGGGCGAGACCGGCACGGTGACCCGCATCAGGAGCTCTGTCCTCGGGAACCTCTTCACCTTCGGCTACGTCGGGAGCCCCACTGCCCCGGGGCAGTTGTCTGCAGACAGGATGAGGGAGCTCGGCGACGGATGCGAGGTGCTCGGCATCGCCGGGCACCCTCTGGGTCATTCGCGCTCGCCCGCGATGCAGGAGGCGGCCATGCGGGCCGCCGGCATCAGCGGGATCTATCTGAAGTTCGACTCCCCGGACACGGAGCACCTGGCGGACGTCATGCGCGAGTACCGCATCAGGGGGATGAACGTCACCGTCCCGCACAAGGTCGCGGCCATGTCCCAGGCGGATTCCCTGGAGGGGCCCGCGAAGGAGATCGGCGCCGTGAACACCCTCGCCAACAGGGACGGCAGGATCCTGGGGGCCAACACCGACTGGGAAGGCGTGGTGCATGCCTTCCGGAAGGCCGGAAGGGAACTGAGATCGTGCTCCAAGGTGCTCGTGTTCGGAACCGGCGGGGCCGCCCGGGCAGGAGTCTATGCGGCCATGAGCCAGGGATGCTCGGTGGCCGTCCTCGGGAGGAACCCGGAGCACGTATCTGCGATATGCCGGGACCTTGGGGCGGAGCCCGCCTCGGATCGCTCCGTCAGGGGCTTCGACGCCATCATCCAATGCACCCCGATAGGGATGAAGGAGGACGGGGACTACATGTTCGATCTGTCCGAGATCGGGCCCGGCACGGCCGTCATGGACATGGTGTACAACAGGAAGACCGCACTGGTCTCGGCCGCCGAGAAGAAGGGATGCACCGTTGTCTCCGGCATCGACATGCTGGTCGGGCAGGGTGCGGCATCCTTCCGCAGATGGTTCGGGAAGGATGCGGACATACAGGCCATGGAGCGCGCCGCCCAATGATAGGCACAGGCACCTCGCACGGGTGCATCTCGGTGATGAACGGGATCGTCAGCGGGACGGGAGCGGTCATCGGCATCGACCTTGCGACGCATGCCGTCTATCGCGAAGAGGGCACGGCCCAGGAAGTCGAGGTCGTCGGAGAGCAGACCGATACCGGCCTTGCGCGGATATGCGTCCGCAGGGCCCTCGAGTCTATCGGAGCGGACCCTTCCGTTGGCTATCATCTGTCGGTATCATCGGACATCCCGCCGTCCCGCGGTCTGAAGAGCTCCAGTTCCGTCTGCAATGCCGTCATCAAGGCGGTGTACAGTGCCCACGGGGCCGAAGCGGACATCATGGACATCATCGAACTGGGAGTCCAATGCGCCAAAGAGGCCCGCGTTACCGTCACCGGATCTTTCGATGACGCCGTCGGCTGCGAGCTCGGAGGTTTCATCGTGACCGACAACCGCACTGATACCATCCTCAGGAAGGAGCCGGTCGACCCCATGGACGCAATCGTGTTCGTCCCGGAGCGGGTCAAGGTCCGCGTGCCCCGCGAATCATACGAGGCGAGGGCGGCCGACATGGAGATGATCAAGGAGGTCTGCCTGCGCGACCCCCTGGCGGCCATGACCATGAACGGGAGGCTGATCGCCGAGATAACCGGCGAGAGCCAGGAAATAATCGATGATCTTCTGGAGGCCGGGGCCTTGGCGGCCGGGATATCCGGTACCGGGCCGGCCGTGGCCGCATTGTGCAGGAAAGGGGAGGGGAAGGGGATCTCCGCCCGTCTCCCCTACCGTACCCTGCTCGCGGAGACGAGGTAACATGGGAGACATAGTGTTCTCGGGAGGGCGCGCGGAGGGAGAAGTATCACCTCCGCCGTCGAAGAGCCATACCCACAGGGCGATAATCATGTCCGCGCTGTCGGAGGGCAGGTGCAGAGTATCCTCCCCGCTCCTGTCGTTCGACACCCGCTCCACCATCGGGGCGGTCAGGCGCATGGGCGCCGAGGTCCTGGAGGAGGACGGATACCTGGACATCTTCACCGAGGAGCTGCATGCGCCGGACGGGCCCATCGACGTCGGGAACTCCGGTACGACCCTCAGGATCATGACCGGGATCGCATCCGTCTTCGGGTCCGAGACGGTGCTGGACGGCGACAGTTCCATCAGGAAGAGGCCGATGGGGCCCCTCCTGGACTGCCTATCCGCCGCAGGGGTGTCATGCTCCTCGGAGGGCGGGAAGCCTCCCGTCAGGGTAAGGGGGCCGATCGCATCGCCCGTATTGACCATCGACGGCGGGGTCTCCTCCCAGTTCGTCACCTCGCTGATCATGTCAGCGCCCCTGACGGGGCGCCCGACCGACGTCCGCATCACCGGGCACCTCGTCTCGAGGCCGTACATCGATATCACGACGGAGATGATGCGCAGGTTCGGCGTGGAGGTCGGCGAGTCCGCGGAAGAAGGGTGCCGCGTCTACCATGCCGAGCCGCAGCATTACAGGCCGGCGGATTACCGCGTGCCTGCCGATTTCTCCTCGGCGGCCTTCCCGCTCGTCGCAGGAGGGCTCGCCGGGAAGGTCACTGTCCGCGGGATGGACCCGAAGGACCCCCAGGGGGACAAGAGGATAGTCGATGTGCTGAAGGAGGCCGGGTGCAGGGTGGAGGAATCGGGAGATTCCATAACATGTGCCAGCACCGGGAACCTCGAAGGAGCGGAGATCGACATGGGCGATATGCCGGACCTCTTCCCCGTGGTCGCGGTGCTGCTGAGCACCGCCAAAGGCAGGAGCAGGCTCTACGGCGCTCCCCAGCTGAGGTTCAAGGAGAGCGACAGGATCGCCCTCACCGAGAGGATGCTGAGGTCCCTGGGCGCCGACATCACCGGGACATCGGACGGATGCGTGATCAACGGCGTGGAGAGGCTGCACGGCGCGAGGATCGAGCACTGCGGCGACCACCGCATGCTCATGGCCGCCGCGGTGGCGTCCTTGGTCGCCGACGGGCCCGTCTCCATGGACGACGATGCCTGCTGGAACGTCTCATACCCCGGGTTCCCGGAGATGATGCAGTCGATAGGGATGAAGGTCGAACGCCGCCGATCCCGGTATTCCTCTTTCCGGGACGGTGCTTTCACTCTGCGCTGATGAGGATGAACTCGGTGGCGTTGTCCTTCCGGTCCTCGGCGTTCTCCATGACCAGGTGCAGGCCGTAATGGAGGCCGGCCTCCTTGCGGCAGACCACGGCGCAGTCGGCCGGGAGCCTTCCGTCCGATACCATCTCGGCGGCCACCGCAGTATCGGAGATCTCCTTCCGGGCGGCCCCGGGGTAGAGCCTGTCCAATGTCCCCCTGCATTGACCCAGCGCCTGCACGTGGGACGCGACCATGCTCACCTTGGCACCGGGGCTTCTGACGAAGATGCATTGGCGGACGGGCATGCTCCTCCTCATGAGCACTTTGTGCGGGAAGCCCTCCAGGGCCTTCTCCGTCTCGATGACCGGCCCGAACGTGGAGTTGCGGACGGCCAGGACCCCCAGGTCGATGCTTCCTTCGCGCAGGGCCCCGACGACCCCGCGGGCGGTCTCCAGCGGGACCTCCTCGGCGTCGATGCCCAGCTCCGCTGCCATGCTCTGGGTCATCCCCTCGGTGAACGAGAACGGGATGCCCATGTAGCCTATGCGGGTCATTTCTTCCCATCCCCGGCGTCGGTCTTGACGGCGACCTTCTTCCTCTGGCGCCCGCCGGTCTTTTTGATCTTGCCCTGGTCGATCGCCCACTGGTAGTTATCGATCTCGTTGGGGGCCACCAGCACCCTGTCCCCTTTCTTGTACTTCATGCCGGTGGACCAGTTGGTGAAAGGTGCCAGCACCCTGTACTCGTCGGCGTCCATGACGATCTCGGTGATGTTCGGCCTGCCTTTGAGCTGCGAGTAGGTGCCGGTGTGCATCTCCGCGTGCCCGTCCTTGACCTCTATGACCTTGGTGCATACCGAGTCCAGGAAGTAACGGTCATGGGTGACTGCGATGATGGTGCCGCCGTACTCCTTCAGGGCCTCCTCTATGGCGTGCCTGGCCGGGATGTCCAGGTAGTTAGTGGGCTCGTCGAGGACCAGGACGTTGGTCTCCTTGAGCAGCAGGATGGTCAGCGCCACCCTGCACCTCTGCCCGCCGGAGAGGGTGGACATGGGGCGGCTGACCTCCTCGCCGTACAGGAAGAAACGTGCCAGCAGGTTGCGGGCGTCCGCCCTGCGGTCCTTCCCGATGATCTGCAGCACCTGCTCCTCGGCGGTCAGCCGGAGGTCGAGGTCATCATGGTGCTGGGAATAGTACCCGATCTTGGCGCCTGGGGCGATCCAGAGGTCTCCTTCGCAGGGGATCTCGCCGATCATCGCCTTAACCAGCGTCGATTTGCCCTGGCCGTTGGCCCCGAAAACTCCGATCCTGTCCCCTTTGTGGACCTCCAGGTTCACATGCTTGAGAACGTCCTTCCCGCCGTAGCTTATGGAGCAGTCCTTCATGGTGAAGACGTTCTTCCCGGACTTGTGGGCGGCCTCGATCCTGACGGTGATCTCCCGGGATTCCACAGGCTTCTCCTTGACCTCCATCTTGTCGATCATCTTCTCGCGGGTCTGTAGGTCGCGGAGTACCACATGTCGTGGTGCATCTGGGCGGCGATCTTCTCCTGCTGCTTCTTGTTCTGGGTATAGCGGAGGTACTCCTTCTCCTGGCGGTTGATGTCGATCATCTTCTTCATGATGAAGTCGGAGTAGTTCCCCTTGTACTCCCGGGTCTTGCCGTTCTCGATCTCCACCATGCGGGAGGTCATCTTGTCCAGGAAGTAACGGTCGTGGGAGACCACCAGGAACGCCAGCTGGCTGGCGATCATGTAGTCCTCCAGCCACTCGATGGTGTCGATGTCCAGGTGGGAGGTGGGCTCGTCCATGACCAGGATGTCGCAGTCCGATGCCTGGACCACGATCCTGGCGAGCATGACCTTGGTGCGCTCTCCCCCGGACAGCGTGTCCATGTAGCGGCCCATCATCTCACCGGGGTCGAGGCCCACCTTAGAGAGCGCCTCCTCGAGCTTGTGCTCGTCGGCCACGTCGCAGCTCGCCAGCTTCTGCTCCAGGTCCGCGTACTCGGTGGCGAGGGCATTCCAGTCGATGTCCCCTCCCTCGGCCATCTTCCGGTCGATCTCGCCCATCCTGCTCTTGATGTTCTCGATGTGACCGTAGGGCCTGCCGAGGACCTCGCGGACGGTGACGTGCGACGACTCTGCGAACTGTTCCAGGTATCCGATGCGGTGGGTCCTGCGGATGACCTCGCCCGTGTCCGGCTGCTCTATGCCGAGGAGGATCTTGATGAAGGTGGACTTCCCCGCGCCGTTGATGCCGATGAGCCCTATCGCATCGTGCTCGTTTATCTGGATATTGGCGTCGGTGAGCACCTTGTTGGGCCCGAAAGACTTGGTGACCGATTCGGCTCTGAACAGCATGATCGGCCGGCTCAATGCACGCACGGGATTAAAAAGTGAGGGAAAGGGGATAAAGGCAGAAACGGCCGAAAAGTTAACATATATATTTTACAAAAACTGATTTTGTATATTGATTAATCAATTGTTATCCCCGATTATGTTAACGAGTGTTAAATCAATGATTAACATATGTTCTCCATAAACGTTAACAAACGGTCCAGAAAACCATGGCAGATATACCCCCGAAGGGTATAAATCGGACATCATTATCGGGCAGGTCGTGGAAACGATTGTTAACTTCTCGGAATGCGGGGACTGCATGAAGTCCAGGGAACATTCCAAAGAAGAATATGACAAACTCATCCATCGTTTGAATCGTATAGAAGGGCAGATCCGCGGCATACGCGGGATGCTGGAGAAGAACGCCCCCTGCCCGGACATAATAGTCCAGACCTCGGCGGTCAACGCCGCCCTGAACTCGTTCAACAGGGAGCTGCTGTCGGGCTACATCCGCACCTGCGTCTCGTGCGGGATGCTCCGGGGCAATGACGAGGCCGTCGAGAAGCTGATGACGGCGCTGCAGAAGACCATGAAGTGAAGGCGAAGGAAAACATGAGCAGAGAAGACGGAGACGGAGAGCAGGAGACCGGCGGCCTCCTGCAGGTGGAAGGGCTGACGGCCGAGGCCGACGGCAGGGAGATCCTGCACGGGATCGACCTGGATATCGGGAAAGGCGAGGTCCATGTCCTCATGGGCCCTAACGGGGCCGGGAAGTCCACGCTCGGTTGCACCCTGATGGGGGACCCGCGCTACCGGGTCACCGGCGGAAAGATATTCTTCAAGGGCCGGGACATCACGGGCGAGACCGCCGATAAGCGCGCGAAAGAGGGCATGTTCCTCTCGTTCCAGGCGCCGGTGGAGGTCCCAGGAATCACGCTCGGGGAGTTCCTGAGGACGTCCCTCCAGCAGAAGACCGGGAAGAGGATGAAGTACTTCGAGTTCAGGGACGCGGCCAAGAAGAGCATGCAGCTTCTGAACATGGACATCTCCTACCTCGACAGGGAGCTCAACGTGGGCTTCTCCGGAGGGGAGAAGAAGAAGGCCGAGGTGCTGCAGCTGCTGATGCTGAAGCCTGACCTGGCGGTCCTGGACGAGACCGATTCCGGGCTGGATGTGGATGCCGTCCGCACGGTATCGGCGGGGATCAGGCAGTACAGGGAGACCGTCGGCGGGTCCCTGCTCATCATCACCCACAGCACCAGGATTCTGGAGTCCCTGGACATCGACAGGGTCCACGTCATGGTCCGCGGGAAGCTCGCGGCCGCCGGCGGGCCGTCCATGATAGACGAGATCAACAGGAACGGATTCGCGGAGTACGAGCATGAGCGAAGGCAGGGACAGCATCAGGGAGAAGCTCCGCGATGCCGACAGCGGGCAGAGCATCTACGATTTCAGGAACGACGAGAAGGACTCCTTCAGGATGGAAGAGGGCCTCACGCCCGAGATCGTCAGCAGGATCTCGGACGAGAAAAAGGACCCGCAGTGGATGCGCGAGTTCAGGCTGAAGTGCCTGGACATCTACAACCGGATCCCCGTGCCGGACTGGGGGCCCTCGATCGAAGGGCTGGACATCGGCAGGATCGCCACATATGTCCGCCCCAACACGAAGATGCAGGGCGATTGGAAGGACGTCCCGAAGGACATCAAGGACACCTTCGAGAAGCTCGGCATCCCGGAGGCCGAGCGCAGGTCGCTCGCGGGAGTGGGAGCGCAGTACGACTCCGAACTCGTCTATCACAACGTGAAGGACGAGGCGGCCAGGCAGGGCGTCGTCTACACGGACATCGAGAGCGCCATGCGCGGCGAGTATGCTGACATGATACGCGAGCACTTCATGAAGCTCGTGCCGCCGGGGGACCACAAGTTCGCCGCCCTCCACGGGGCCGTGTGGTCCGGCGGGTCGTTCGTCTACGTTCCGCCCGGCGTGCACCTCGATTTCCCGCTGCAGTCGTACTTCCGGCTGAACGCGAAGGGCGCGGGGCAGTTCGAGCACACGCTCATCATCGTCGGCGAAGGGGCGTACCTGCACTTCATCGAAGGCTGCTCGGCGCCGAAGTACAACGTCGCCAACCTGCATGCCGGATGCGTCGAGCTCTACGTCGGGAAGAACGCGACCCTGCGCTACTCCACGATAGAGAACTGGTCGAAGAACATGTACAACCTCAATACCAAGAGAGCCAGGGTGGAGGAGGGAGGCAAGATCGAGTGGGTCTCCGGGTCGTTCGGGTCGCACACCTCGTACCTGTACCCGATGAGCATCCTGAACGGCAGGGGGGCGAGCTGCGAGTTCACCGGCATAACCTTCGCCGGGAAGGGGCAGGAGCTGGACACCGGAGCGAAGGTCGTCCACAACGCCCCCTGCACCTCGTCGCACATCAGCACCAAATCGATCTCCAAGGACGGGGGCGTCAGCGTGTTCAGGAGCGCGGTCGTCATAAACCCGCAGGCCAAGGGCAGCAAGGCGTCCGTCTCCTGCCAGTCCCTGATGGTCGACGGCATCTCGAGGTCCGACACCATCCCGGCGATGGACATCAGGACCAACGATGCCGATGTGGGCCATGAGGCGCGCATAGGCAAGATCAGCGACGATGCGGTGTTCTACCTCATGTCGAGGGGCATATCCGAGGAGGACGCCCGCGCGATGATCGTCACCGGGTTCGCCGGGGACGTGTCCAAGGAGCTCCCGCTGGAATACGCGGCGGAGATGAACAATCTGATCAACCTCGAGATGAAGGGAGGGATCTGATGATCGGAGAAGGGAAGATGGATATGAGGATCGACAGGCTGCCGTCCCCCACATGGAAATGGCTCGGCGTGAACTATGCCGATGTATCAGCAGATATGCCGGAGGCCGCCGCGCCGGAGATATCGGTCCCGGCTGGGTCTGCAGTATCCGTCTCCAGGACGGACGCGGAGGGCTGCAGGGAGATTAGGACCGGGTGCGGCCCGGACATGTTCCGGCTGGTGGATGCCGCCGGGGACCCTGCCTACCGGGTCTCGGCGGCCGCAGGCGGGAAGAACGCGGAACCGGTCATCATCCGCGCGGATTTCGCCGGAGGCAGGAGTCAGGCATTCCGCGCTGTCCTGCGCGCGGAGGAGGATGCGGATCTGACGGCTGTTATGGTCCTGTCGTCCGCTCCCGGCGCGGAAGGGCAGGCGGCGGTGCAGACCCTCATCGACGCCGCCCCCGGAGCGAGGGTGCGCCTGGTGCTGGTGGACCTCCTGGGAAGCGGTTTCCGCCTGATCAGCGACATCGGCGGGAGGCTGGGGGACAGCGCCTCCGCCGACATCGCTGCTGTGATCCTGGGAGGCAGGGAGATATACGCCGGCTGCAGCATCGATCTTGCCGGCGACTCCAGCCGCCTAGGGGCGGACGCGGGTACATGATAGGCGGGGACACGGTGCTGGACATGAACTACGAGGCGGTGCATCGCGGGAAGAGGTCCGAGTCCCGCATGGACGCCGACGGTTCCCTGTGCGATAGGTCCAGGAAGACCTTCCGCGGGACCATCGATTTCCGCAGCGGATGCGTCGGCTCCAAGGGGAGCGAGAAGGAGGATATACTGATGTTCGACGATGGGGCGGAGAACAGGACCGTCCCGCTGATACTGTGCGCCGAGGAGGACGTCGAGGGCGATCATGGGGCAACCATCGGGAGGCTCGACGACGAGGTCCTCTTCTACATGGGGTCGAGGGGGATAGACGCGCAGAGCGCCTACAGGGCGGTCGCGGACGCCCGCCTCAGGAAGCTGTGCCGCGCGATTCCGGATGCCGGGATACGCCTGGAGGCCGAGCGTTTCTTCGATGCCGGCGCGGAGGAGGGAGATGAATGATCGATGAGGAGAGGGCGGCGGAGCTCAGGAAGGGCTTCCCGCTGCTCAGGGACAGCACCGTGGCCTATCTGGACAATGCCGCCACGGCGCAGAGGGCGCAGTGCGTGATGGACGCGGTCGACCGGTTCTACCGCACCGCGAACGCGAACCCGTACAGAGGGGTATATGAACTGAGCGAGGAGGCCACCGAGGCCCACGAGCACGCCAGGAGGACCGTCGCAGGGTTTATCAACGCCTCCAGGCCGGAGGAGATAATCTTCACCAGGAACGCGACCGAGGCGCTGAACCTCGCCGCCTACAGCCTGAGCGAGCTCCTCCTCAGGCCGGGGGACGAGGTGCTGGTGACGGTGTTCGAGCATCACAGCAACATCCTGCCCTGGCAGCAGGCCGCCAAGCGCACGGGCGCGGTGCTCAGGTACATCGAGTGCGGGCAGGACGGGAGCGTCACAGAGGAGGCGTTCCGTTCCGCCCTCACGCCGAGGACGAGGATAGTCTCCATGGCACAGGTCTCGACGTCCTCGGCAGGCTGTACGACATCAAGACGTTCGCGCGCATCGCCCATGAGAACGGCAGCGTGTTCGTCTGCGACGGGGCGCAGAGCGTCCCGCACATCCCGGTGGACGTGCAGGAGCTGGACGTCGACTTCCTGGCGTTCTCCGGCCACAAGATGTACGCCCCCATGGGCATCGGCGTGCTCTATGGGAAGATCGGGTACCTGGAGAAGATGCCCCCGTTCATGACCGGAGGGGAGATGATCGAGTATGTCCGCCGCGACAGCGCGACGTACGCGGAGGTCCCGCACAAGTTCGAGGCCGGGACGGTGAACGTGGGAGGGGCCGTGGGGCTGGAGGCGGCCATAGAGTACATCAGGTCCGTCGGGATGGAGGACATCCGGCAGAGGGAGGAGATGCTGACCTCCTACGCGATGGAGAAGCTGAAGGGCATCAGGGGTGTGCGCATCATAGGCTCGGACGATCCGGCAGAGCACATCGGGATCGTCACCTTCACCCTGGACGGCGTGCACCCGCACGATGTGGCGTCCATCCTCGATGCGGACGGCATCGCCGTGCGCGCCGGCCATCACTGCGCCCAGCCGCTCATGGCCTTCATCAAGAACGCTGACGGCACGCCGGTCTCGGCCACCGTGAGGGCGAGCTTCGCCTTCTACAACACGAAGGAGGAGATCGACAGGCTGGCCGCCTCGCTCTCGAAGATCAGGAGGGAGATGGGCTATGCCGACCGATACTTTCTACGGCGAGGTCCTGACCGACCACAACCTCCATCCGGGGAACAAGCGGAGGATCGAGGGGCCCACCGCGGAACTGGAAGGGGTGAACCCCAGCTGCGGGGACGACATCGTCCTGCAGCTGAAGGTCGGAGAGGACGGCAGGATAGAGGATGCCGCATTCTCAGGCAGCGGATGCGCGGTGTCCCAGGCGTCCGCCGACATGATGTGCGATCTGGTCATCGGGCGCAGCAGGGAGGATGCCGCCCGCCTCGCGGGCATCTTCATGCGCATGATCAAGGGAGAGGCCGGCCCGGACGAGATAAGGGATCTGGGCGAGGCCGGCTGCCTGGAGGATGTCTCGCGCATGCCGGCGCGCGTGAAATGCGCCGTGCTCGGATGGCGCACGCTCATCCGGGCTCTGGGCGGCGAATGAGTGAATAGCGGGAACCTATCCCGGGACAGTCCGGCCTCTGCAATGTGCCAGGCATGCGCCGGATGCCCGCATCCGCCCCGATGGTCCTGTCCCGGTGCGCGCATAGTTTACGCGCGCGCCAGATGCCCTATCGATCGAAATGGTCGACGAGCAGGCAATCAGGAAGGCCCAGGAACAGTACGGCGCCCTCCTCAGGCAGCAGCTTGAGAGGGTCGAGAGGCTGAAGAACGAACCGGATTGGACGGACTACTCCAAGCTGGACAAGCTCATCATCGGAGTATGCGGAGGGGACGGCATCGGCCCCTATATCTGCAAGGACGCGGAGAAGGTCCTCGAGTTCCTCCTGGCCGACAGGATCGCGGCCGGGAAGGTCGAGATCAGGGACATCGACGGCCTCACCATCGAGCACCGTGTGGAGACCATGAAGGCGATCCCCGATGACGTCATGGAGCAGCTGAAGCAGTGCCATGTCATCCTCAAGGGCCCGACCACCACCCCCAAGAAGGGCGACCCTTGGCCCAACATCGAATCCGCCACGTCGCCATGAGGAAGCAGCTCGACCTGTTCGCCAACATCCGCCCTGTCAAGGTCCCGGAGCTCGGCATCGACTGGAGGTTCTTCAGGGAGAACACCGAAGGGTCCTACGCCGTCGGCTCCAACGGTATCAACGTCACCGACGACCTGGCCATCGACTACTGCGTGGCCACCACCCAGGGGACCGAGAGGATCCTCAGGGCCGGGTTCGACTATGCGAAGAAGTCCGGCGCCAACTACGTCTCCGTCATCACGAAGGCCAACATCATCAAGACCACGGACGGGAAATTCCTGTCCATCGCCGAGAAGGTCGCCAAGGACTATCCCGAGGTCAGGTGGGACGACTGGTTCATCGACATCACCACTGCCAAGCTCCTCGATCCCGCCCGCAGGTCCAACTTCCGTGTGTTCGTGCTCCCCAACCTGTACGGGGACATCATCACCGACGAGGCGGCGCAGATCCAGGGCGGCGTGGGCACCGCCGGGTCGGCCAACGTCGGCAAGAGGTACGCCATGTTCGAGGCCATCCACGGGTCCGCGCCCAGGATGGTCACCGAGGGCCGCGCCAAGTACGCCGACCCCTGCTCGATGATCAAGGCCGTCGCGATGATGCTCGAGCACATCGGCGAGACCGAGAAGGCCAGGAAGCTCGACATGGCGCTCGATGTCTGCGTGCAGTTCGAGAAGAAGCTGGTCATGACCGGCAGGTCCACCGGCGCCACCGGCGAGGAGTTCGCCCAGTACGTCATAGAGACCGTGCAGAGGCCCGATCTCGAGAAGGCCTGGAAGGCGTACGTGGACGCAGCCGCTTCCAAGCTCTCGGCCTGAGGCCCGGCAGCTGAGGGGCCCCTCGGGACCTCATATTAAACCTTTTCTCCAACCCCCTTCCATTTTCGCGGTTAAGTTTTTCTATCTTCCGAACAGGCCAGATCAGTTGGATGGGTTTCAAATATAGTTTTGTTACATTCTAGGCATGTTTAATATAATCCAACTCCGCTTGGATGGGTGGTAATCCGATGTACTACTGCAGACTGATGATCGACCGCAGCATGCCCTATGAGGAGCACCCGTGCCGCAGGCTGATCCCCATCCCGGAGGAGCGGATGTATCGATACAGGTCATCAAATGCTCATCCACGAGCGCCGGCGAAGGCATCTCCATGATGAGGGTCATAACCCAGGACAAGGACGCTTTGGAAGAGGGCGTCACCAAGACTGACCTGGGCGAGTGCAGCATAGAGAGGATCAGCTCCACCCATTACACGGCGATGATCACCAACCACAGCTGCTTCATCTGCTCGCTGATCAGCAAGAACAAGTGCTTCCTCATGTCCTCGGTGCCGCTGGAGAACAACCTGGTGGAGTGGACCATCGTCGGCCCTGATTCCTCAACCGTCCACGGCCTTATGTCCGCTCTCCGCGACTACGGGTACAGGATCAAGTTCCTCGCCGGAGGGAAGTTCGGTGACGAGATGACCCTCACCCCCAAGGAGGAGAAGTACCTCAGCGAGGCCTATGCCCGCGGCTACTACGCCGTGCCCAGGAAGATGGACCTCGATGAGCTCTCCGGCATCCTGGGATGCTCCAAGTCCACTCTCAACGTGGCCCTCAGGACCGCCGAGCGTAAGATCATCTGCTCCTATATCGAGGGCACCGACAAGTCGTTCCGCGGGAAGAACTGAACCGCAGGCTCCTGCAGCACGCTTTTATAGCCCTGCGGATCGTTCATACTGACGATCCCATGACGGACGTCAGGACGGAGAACGAGGTAAAGCTCTATGCGGATTCGGGGCCGTTCGTGTTCTCGGACGACCCGGGCCCGGCCCTGCAGAGGCTGCGCTCGGTCATCGCCAAGGAAGGTTTCAGATGCGGCGGCGCATCGGTGAGGAAGCACACCGATACCTATTATGCCGATCCAGGGGACACGTTCGCGGACAGGGGCATCGTCCTGCGCTTCCGCGACGAGGGCATGACCGGCTATGTCACGGTGAAGATACCCAGCATCAGGAACGGGATGGGGCTCTCCCGCCGCGAGGTCGAGACCAGGGTGATCAATTCCCCGGGGTTCGACAGGATGAAGGCTCTGGAGGACCACGCCCGGAACTACCTCGGGACCGAGGACATCGATCCGGTGCCGAGGCTGATCGCGGAGATAACGAGGTGCGAGTTCACGGCGGAGTCGGACGTCAGGAGATACACCGCCGACTTCGACAGCGTCGTGTATGTGGACCCGCGCACCGGCGCCAGGTCCGCCCCGGTCTGCGAGCTGGAGTTCGAATCGCTCGATGAGGCGATAGCGGACGACAGGATGATGAAGCGCCTGGTCTACAGGCTCACCGAGGACTATCTGTTCGATGAGGAGCGGATGTCCAAATACGTCCGCGGCCGCGAATGGATAAGATCGCTGGGACATGACCGGTGATGCGTCCGGCCCCTGTTACCCGGCCGTGCACGTCCGGCTCAGCGGATGAAGTTCGTGAACACCTTGGGCCCGAAGGACGGCATCGCCACGCCCGCCTTCCTGCCGGCGTCGATGCATTTGAGGATCCAGGCGATGTTCCCGCCGAGGATGCGCATGTTCTGCATCCCCTCGAGGTCCTGACGGACCTCATCGGGGGTGTTCCCGTGGACCTGGTTCCAATAGCTCGCCCCCGGGACGATCATGCTGCTCATGAGGTAATACTGGTTGAGACGCTCGAAGGCGGCGCTGGCTCCTCCTCTGCGGCAGGACACGACGGATGCCGCCGCCTTGCCGGCCATCCTCCCGCGCCGGCATAGAACAGCCTGTCCATCCAAGCCGTGAGCTGCCCGTCTGGCCCGGAATAGTAGACCGCGCCCCGAACACGAAACCGTCGATCGTGTCCAGTCTCCCGAGGACATCGTTGACGGAATCATCCCGGATGCATACGTCCCCGCTCCTCCTGCAGTGCCCGCAGGCGGAGCATCCGTGCACGGCGCCCTTCCCGATCCACATGATCTCCGTCTCTATCCCGTTCTCCTCCAAAGCGCCGGCGGCCTCCTTCAGCGCGGTGTACGTGCACCCGTGCTCATGGGGGCTGCCGTTTACCAGCAATACCTTCATGGTTCTCCTGCTCCTTCCTGCTGCCGAACGGGCCTCTCTTTATTTTAGTCTTCGGGCGCGTTCATACGAACGCGTGCGCCAGCTCGGCGGCCTTGGCGGGCCATCCGGCCTTGTCCGCGTCGGACGCCTCCATCACGTTCCCGGCGAGGACCTTCCCAACGACGTTCCAGTTCAGGAGATCGCAGGATTTCTCGATGGGGTCCACCAGGCAATCGAAGGTATCGGCCTCGTCATCTCCGGCCGCGGCGATGATGCCGACCTTCTTCTCGCCGACATCGAAGCCGAGCCCGCTGTAGCAGTACATCCTGTCCATGATGAGCTTGAGGTTGGCGGTCATGGAGAACCAGAAGACCGGGGAGGAGAAGACCACGCCGTCGGCGTGCCTGATATCCTCGGCGATGGGGTTGAAGTCGTCCTTCTGGATGCAGGGCTTGCCGCCGGCGCGGTAGCAGGCGTTGCATTCCTTGCAGTCGCGGATGTTCAGGCTGAACATGTTGTACCTGTGCACCTCGATCCCGAGCTTCGCGGCCTCCTTCTCGAAGGCGTCGATCATCGAAGCGGTGTTACCCCGGGGACGGGGGCTGCCGTTGAGAATCACGATATATGTCATCGTCCTCCCCTCCGTTTTCCGGGATACATAAACGTTCGCATGCGGCAGGCGGAAGGCGCGTGGCAGGCACATACGGGGAGGGGAACGTTTCCCGGCGGAAACCGTCCGTATTTATAGGTGCGCGCAGGTCAGCCGGCCCATGAGCAAACTGTCCGGATACTTCCATCCGACCGAATCGGACCCGAGGAAGCTCCTGATCACCTTCATCGGGGCGTTCGTCGGCATCGCGGTCACCGCCTGGGCCGACCTCGAGTACAACGACCCCTATCTCGTGACGTCGTTCGGCGCCACCGCCGTCCTGGTCTTCGCGGTCCCCGACGGCCCGCTGTCCAAGCCCAAGAACGTCTTCTTCGGCCATCTCTTCTCCGCGTTCATCGGCGCCGTGTGCGTGATACTCCTGGGCGTCGAATGGTACTCCATCGCCGCGGCCGTCTCCATCGCCATCATCGCGATGGTATGCACCGACACCATCCATCCGCCCGGGGGAGCTACCGCCCTGACCATGGTCTTCAGCAACTATGACTCCCTCTGGTACATCGTGAGGCCTGTCATGATCGGCATAGTGTTCCTGATGATCGTCGGGTACATCTGCAGGAGGGCGCGCCTCTGGTGCGACGCCCATCCCCCGGAGGCCGCCGATTGAGCGGCCCGGTGCTGCTGCTGATCGATGTCCAGCGGGGATTCGTCTCAGCGAGGACGGAGCACGCCGTTCAGCGCATCAGGGACCTGCTGGACTGTCCGTTCGGGACGGTCGTGGCCACAAGGTTCGTCAACGTTCCTGGGTCCCCGTACCGGGAGCTCATGGGCTGGACCGGCATGTCCTCCCCGCCCGACACCGACCTCCTGGATTTCGTGGAGGAGAGGGCAGATGCGGTCATCGAGAAGCACCTTTACACAGCGGTCGGGGGCAGGCTGCTGGCACTCCTGCAGGAGCGCGGGGCGGGAACGGTTTACATAGCCGGGTTCGACACCGACTGCTGCATCCTGAAGAATGCCGAGGACCTGTTCGAGAGGGGGATCCCCTGCAGGGTCCTCATGCATTACACGGCCTCCAACGGCGGCCCGGCCAGCGAGGATGCGGCCAGGACGGTGCTGATGCGCTCGATAGGCAGCGCAGGCGTCATAGACGGTCCGATAGGCCCGTCCGACATATGAGCCAGCCACCATGATCCAGAGCGGACGGGGCGTGCGTGCCCGGAAAACACCGCCGTGACGGATGAAAACTGCGATCGAGTGGGGCTGCCCGGATTTGAACCGGGGTCAATAGGTCCCGAACCTACAAGGATACCAAGCTACCCCACAGCCCCATAGCCACGGGTTGAACACTCGGATTCGCTCGTCTGATAAAAGCATTTGCTTCGGTCGAGGGAGAATCCGCATGTCTGCGTGCACTATGTACGTTGATTGACGTATTTCTGGCGGGAACAGTATTTTTCAGACTGGCACCTTTTTATAACAAATGAACGTGGGGATTCGTCGGTTATGAAGGGAATAATAATGGCGGCCGGCAGGGGCACCCGTCTCTATCCGGCCAGCCAGCACATCTCGAAGATTCTCCTGCCGATCTACGATAAACCGATGGTCTACTATCCGCTGTCCGCGCTGATGAGCGCGGGGATCACCGAGATTCTGATGATCGTCAGTAAGGACGACAGGGCATATTTCAAACGGCTCCTCGGCGATGGGTCCCAGTTTGGGATCGAGATAAAGTTCGCGGTCCAGAAGACGAGGCGCGGCATCGCTGACGCTTTCATCCTGGGTGAGAAGTTCATAGGAGGAGGGAATGTTGCCCTCGCCCTCGGCGACAACATCTTCTGCGGGGACGAGATGGACGAGCTCCTGGCCGAGGCGATGTCCAACGACGGCGCTACGATATTCTGCAAGAAAGTGGAGGACCCTGAGAGGTTCGGGGTAGCGGAATTTGATAAAGACGGGAAAGTCCTGTCCCTCGAAGAAAAGCCGGCTGAGCCTAAGTCCAATATGGCTGTGACCGGCCTCTATTTCTATGATAAAGACGTCGTAAAATACGCTAAAATGGTCAGTCCATCGGCCAGAGGAGAGCTTGAGATCACCGACATCAACCGGATGTACATGAAAGCCGGGAAGCTCAAAACGATCGTCCTGCCGGACAGTGTTGCCTGGGCCGATACCGGGACCTGCGATACCATGTTGGAAGCCGGCAATTATGTGCATGACACTGAGAGGACCGGCCGTGCGCTCGTAGGATGTCCTGAGCAGGTGGCGCTGAACCGCGGATACATCACTAAGAAGCAACTTCTTCAGTGGGTTTCTAAGTTCAAGGAGACTCCTTATTACAGTTTCCTCAGGGATCTCGCTCAGTCGGAGCGATTCTGAAATGGACGCGGAGCCCGCCCTCGGGGCCATCGAAGACGCGGAGGCTATAGCCTTCGATATTTTCGATACGCTGATAACTAGGCCTTTCATGAGGCCGAGGGATCTCTTCCTGTACCTTGAGAACGAATTTTCGATATCGGGGTTTGCCGAAGCAAGAATCGATGCCGAGCATGAGGCAAGGAAAATCGACCGCGAGACAGACTTGGACGGAATCTATGACTGTATCGACGAAAGATACAGGCCGATGAAGGACACAGAGATTGAGGAGGAGATAGCATTATCTTTCTCCGACCCGGCTGCGAAAGAATTGTACGAGAGGATGAGGAATCTAGGGAAGAGGATAGTCCTTGTCTCCAACATGTATCTTCCTCCGGAAGCGATCGGGAAGATATTGGATCATTGCGGCTATGCCGGATGGGAGAGGATGTTCGTCTCCTGCAAGGAGAAGAAGTCCAAACGCAACGGGCTGTATGCAGAGGTACTGGGATATCTGGATATTGATCCCGAAAAGGTCACGGTCATAGGGGATTCCAAAGACGATGATTTCTCAGTGCCTATATCGCTGGGAATGGAAGCATACCGCTGGTCTCCTATGTCGGAGAGATATTTTCTGTCACATCCGAAGGAGGCGAAATACTTCAGGAAATACCCCGGATACTCCGCTTCCGCGATCGCAGCGATGGACATGCTGTTCCAAGGAGAGAAGAACGAATCGTACTGGCACTGTGTCTCACGCCGGTTCGGGGGAATCATATGTACAGCCTTCGCGCGGTTCATAGAGGATAATGCCGGCGATTCGCAGAAAATGTTCTTCCTGTCCCGTGATTCTTATCTCGCGATGAAGGCCTGGGAAGAACTGTACGGGAGCAGGGACCACGGATATCTTCATACATCGAGGATGATTGCCAAAATCTTCGGGTTCCGGGACTTTTCAAACAGAGATACGGCAGTATCCATGATGCATTATCTGAATGAGACCGGGATACCTGAGGGGATGCAGATTCCTGGCCCTCGGCAGTGGAAGGCATTCGTTTCGGAAAACAGAGATGAAATCGAGAGGGTCGCCGATGCCGGACACAAGAGGTTCGGCTGTTAGATCGAGGATATGGCCGAGGGCGCGGACAAGATCATGGTGATAGATGCCACCACGATGAAATACACATCCCAGAGGGATATACAGGCATATTTGGCACACAAGGCCGTGAAGGGATGCTACTATGCTGTGACTGGGAAAGGAGGGCCCGAGCATGTCACATTCTGCGACCGTGCGGAACAGCGGCTGTCCTCCTCATACGTGAATCTCACAGAGTTCTTCATGGGAAGCGGAGAACTGCCGCTGGCCGACATTTCGGAAGAGGGGAAGCCTGTTTTCTGCAAGAAAGCACCGGATAACGAGAGAAAGAGGCGTGATGTATATCCTCAGATCGAATCCGGCGCAATGGAATGTGTCAGATTCTGGAAGAGCGTGTTCGGATGCCGCATCCCCAAACTGGATCCTGAAGCCATCGACGGGTGGCTGGATGTTCTAATGGCCGAAGAGCATGGGAATGACCCAGATAAGCTTTCAGGCATGAGATGGGCCGTCAACACTCAGCATACGAAAACCCGCCCGCTCATCATCAGACGGACCGACATCCCTGTGCTGGCACTTTATAAAGCAATCGAGAGGCTATCCTTTTCTAAACGTCGGAATTGACGGTGTGCCAGTACGAATATAACTTATGGGTGTTAGATAATCATTATGTGTTAGAGTGTTAGATATGGTTATTAACATGCAGATGTTAATCTTCTCAAAACAGCGGGAGAGTGTATGACGCGCAAAATGCAGTTCCGCACCGATTCCCTCAACAAGATGTCGTCCGAGGTATCGGGTTTCGTCGACGACCTGTCCCAGGCGGTAGAATCAAAGACGGGTATCGCGAAGAAGTACAAGCATATCCTAATCTGCGGTATGGGGGCCTCAGCCATCGGAGGGAGGATCTTTGCTGATTCCATGTACTATGAATCCGGCATCACCGTCTACATCGCTAAGACCATGGCTCTCCCGAAGTGGGTGGATAAAGATACGCTCTTCGTGGCCTGCAGTTATTCCGGGAACACGGTCGAGACCCTCTACATGTATGATCAGGCTTTCGAAGCAGGGTTGGATGTTGTCTCTGTCACCCAAGGAGGCAAACTTCTTGCCTGTACCAAGAAAAACGGCAATCCCCTCGTCATGATCGGAGGCGATGATATGCAGCCTCGCAGTGCCATAGGATGGTTCATCGGCACCTTGGCCGCAGTCATCGAGGATGCGGCGGACCTGCCCTCAGGCAGCAGATAAGGGACATGATCCCCCGCCTTCGGGAATATCAATCAGGGATCGAAGATGAGAATTCCGAGGCATGGAATGTTGCCAACGCCGTGGATGGGAAAGTGCCGGTGATCTACGGAACTCCTGATATGGAGGCCGTTGCCGTCCGCATGAAGAACCAGCTCAACGAGAATTCCAAGATGGTAGCGTTCTCCGGAGTCCTTCCGGAGTTCAACCACAACGAGATTGTCGGCTGGTATGATGACCGTCAGCGGAGGAACTTCATTCCTATCGTGATCAACGATAACTCCCTCGAGGAGATCGACAAGATGGTTCACGCAACCACCGATGTACTGTCGAGCAGAGGGCTCAGGCCAGTATATATCGAGACCTGCGGGGAATGTCTGCTGGAGAGGATGATCTTCGGCATTATGGTCGGAGATCACATCTCTCTGTATTTGGCGGCCATCAGAGGCGTAGACCCCTGCAATGTCGACCCTATCACCGATATCAAATCAAGAATCAAAGGAGTATTCTCCAAGCGCATGTTTCAATGATGTGCCAAGGGCCGAGATTGGATAATCCGGTCCGCATTTTCATTGAAATCCGCGCTCTTGATTTCCGTGCGCTCACGCGATGAGATAAATGACTGAAGGAAGAAACAAACTCGTGCACGGTGCAATGATACACCTGCATGAACTGTACGGATCGCGTACGGTCCTCCATTCGCTGATTTATAACAACCTTTTCGGGCGTTATAGGAATTCTGCTTTGGGATTTGCATGGAATTTCGTCGTCCCGCTCATGATGATCTGCGTCTACTACGTGGTTTTCACGGAAATCCGCAGGTCAGAGATTCCGGATTTCATAGTTTATGTCTTATCGGCCATGTTCCCCTTCACATTTATGACCCAGAATCTTACCGCGGGGGCTGCTGCCGTCACAGGGAACTCGGGGATGGTGAAGAAAATGTACTTCCCGAGGGAGATATTGATCCTTGCTCAGATCATCAGCTCATTCATCATCATGCTGATAGGATATATCACGAGTTTCATCTTGATAATAGCGACCGGGTACAGCCTGGATCCCGTATCGCTCCTATTCATGCCGCTGATCCTTCTGCTGGAACTGATCTTCACCACAGGATACACGATGCTGTTCTCTGCCGCTAATGTATACTGCCGCGATGTGCAGTACATTCTGAATTCCATCAGCATGGTGTTCTTCTTCCTGACGCCCATGTATTTCTCGGCAGACCAGGCCACAGGCATCCTGAGCACCATCATCTGGATCAATCCCTTCACTTATTATATCGAGGCATTGCACAGCGCTGTGTATTTCGGGGAATCGCCTGATGCAGGGGTGTTGCTGGCCTGCTTCCTGATAGCCTTCACCGCTCTGGCTGTCGGATATGCCGTATTCCGCCGGCTCAAGCGCGGATTCGCCGAGAGGCTTTGAAATGGATCCCAAGAACGCTATCGAACTGAGGAATGTATGCAAGAGTTTCAAGATCGAGGTTGCCGATGCCGATAAGAAACCCGGACTGCTGAATAAAACTCCGACTAAGACTGTAGAGAACAAGGTCATCGATGACATTTCCCTCGATGTAGGCAAAGGGGAGGTCCTGGGGATCATCGGCAGGAACGGAGCTGGGAAGAGCACCTTGCTTTCGATGATCGCCAAGATAATGGAGCCCGATTCCGGGACCATCAAAAGGGCAGGGAAAGTCGCTTCCATACTGGAGCTCGGTATGGGATTCAATCAGGATATGTCAGGGAGAGAGAACATCTACCTGAAAGGCGAACTGTACGGATTCACCCGGAAGGAGATGGATTCCAAAGTCGACAGCATAATCGATTATTCCGGGATAAGGAAATACATCGACAATCCAGTGAGAACATATTCTTCAGGCATGTACAGCAGGCTGGCATTCGCGATAATGGTCAATGTGGATTCAGACATCATGCTGGTGGACGAAATACTCAGTGTCGGTGACGCAGTTTTCCGTATCAAAACACAGCAGCATTTCAAGAAGCTTGCAAAGAGCGGGAAGACTGTTCTATTCGTGTCACATTCGATCAGAGATATGGCAGAGATGTGCACCCGCGTTGTCTGGATCGAAGGCGGGAAGATCTTCAAGGATGGGAAGGCCAGAGATGTCTGCGCCCAGTACGAGTTCATGATGTCCGAGTCTCCAGACATTATCTTCGATTCTGCGCAATCCGGAGATGCGGAATCCCAGTACAGACTGGCCATGATGTACAGGGACGGCAACGGCACGTTCGGCAAAAGCGAGGAGCTCTACCGCGAATGGATCAGGAAAGCTGCCGAACAGGGTCATTCACAGGCTCAGGTCGAGTATGGCGACATACTCGAGCACGAAGGGAAAAGAAACGAAGCTGTGCCGTTCTATCAGTCGGCGGCCGACATGGGGAATAACGACGCCAAACTGAGGATTTCCTCTGCCGGTCCGCAGGACAGTTTCCGCATCGAACTCAAGAGGGCCGCTATCACGATAGGAGAGCAGGGGGATCCCTTAGATCAATTCAGATGCGGAGATATAATCCTTAAACTGGCACTTTCCAACGATGACCGCAGGGAAGCATTCTCTTGGTTCTCCAAGTCTGCTGATCAAGGCTATCTGCCGGCTATGCAGCAGGTCGCATTCATGTACCGTGACGGTGCGGGAACTTCAAAAGATCTCAAGAAGATGGAGATGTATCTGACCGAAGCCTGTAACAGAGGGTTCATGCCTTCGATAACGCTTCTTTCCGACCTGTATTTCCGTGGGAGGGTCATTCCGAAAAACGATGCCAAAGCTTTCGCGCTTTACCTGAAAGGGGCGGAACTGGGAAACGGGAACTGCATGTACCAGACCGCTGTGATGATGAGGGACGGTGTGGGAACGGAGGTAAACTTGGAGGGATCTAAGAAATGGTTCTCGCTCTTCTCCCTCTCATCTCTCGGATGGAACTGCATACAGATTGCAGACAGGATGAGGTTATGCAGTAAGGCCGATCTTAATCTCATCGGGAAATGCTATGAATCAGCAGCCGCTCAGGGTATCGCTCCGGGTGCAGGGAACGAGATTAACTTATCCCTTGCTGCAGGAACAGACGATTGGAAGCCGCTGATCGAGAGGATGAGGTTCCTGGCAGAGAATGGGAATACCGACGCTATGCGGAGATGGGAAACTTCTATTATTCCGGTGTCGGAGTCGAGAAAAATTATCCTGAGGCTCTCAAATGGTATTTGTCGGCCGCTGCCGTTCTGGATTCCTGGAGTATCAACCGTCTCGGGGAGATGTATCGGGACGGGAAAGGGACCGATGCAGACATAGTGAAAGCCAGGGAAATGTTCGTCAAGGCGTCCAATTACGGTAACATCGCAGCATTGGGGAACATCATCGACCTCTACGCTTCCGGTCTCTCGGACGACCGCAAGATGTTCGAAGATGCTCTTGCAAAGATGATCTCTGTAGGAGATGCAGGAAGCATCGACGCATGCAATCGGATGGGAAATCTCTATTTCAATGGGACAGGTGTCAGAAGGGATCGTATAAAGGCGGCGGAATGGTATGGGAAATCCTCCAAGATGGGAGACTGGTGGGCACGTAGCAGGTTAGATTCCATGAAGGAGTGATATGCGGACGCTTGCTTATGATAATTCGGGCATATATGTGCCAGATAATCAGAGGTTGCGCCTTTTCTTCTCCCACTCATAAGCGGTACAGATGCTGTCTGTCAGTGTGCGTTTCGGTTTCCATCCGAGGATGCTTCTCGCCTTCGTACTGTCTGCAATAAGGATGTCGGGATCTCCTGGGCGCCGTGCCGTTTCTTTCAAGGGTATCTTCTTTCCGATTATTCTCTCGCATTCCGAGAAGATTTCCCTTACTGTGCTTCCATTTGCGGTGCCTAGATTGAAGCAATCCGTTCTTCCATTCTTTGCAAGATATCTAAGTGCCAGAACGTGGGCGTCTGCGAGATCTTCTACGTTTACATAATCGCGAATGCAAGTACCGTCGCGGGTATCATAATCAGTTCCGAACAGACGGAATTCCTTTCCGTCTTCGAATGAAGATCTGATGATGTTTGGAATCAGATGAGTCTCTGGGTCATGCCATTCGCCGCTGCGTCCTCTGGAATCTGCGCCCGCAACGTTAAAGTATCTCAGAACAACAGATTTGAGCCCGTAGGCTGTATCATAATCGGAGAGAATATTCTCAACAAATAGTTTTGTGCGACCGTACGGATTGATTGGGTGCTGCGGATGTTTCTCATCGATAGGAATGTATTGGGGGTTTCCGAATGTTGCTGCCGATGACGAATAAACAATCTTCTTTATTCCGTTCCTGATCATCGTGTTGAGAAGATTAATCGTTCCTATGACATTGTTAACATAATATTTTTCAGGATTTCTCACTGACTCTTCGACCTGCGATGAGGCAGCAAAATGAATAACAGCATCAATATTATTTTTCCTAAAACACTGTTCAATTTCTTTTGGGTTCAGCAGGCTGCCGTCCACGTCCTCGATGATTCTTCCTCTGCTTTGGAATTTCATCAGACGTTCAGAGATTTCAGAATGGCCAGTAGAACGATTATCCATTATTACAACATCGTATCCGGAATCAATCAGAGCCAGAACACATTGAGATCCGATGTAACCGTCTCCGCCAGTTACCAGGATTGCCATATCTGAGATTATGCACTCATGTGGTTTAACGTTTGAGTCAGATTCCCCCATGTAGTATTTTTATGGAGCCCCAGTGTTCTTAAACTCTCCAGGTAATCTATCCTGGCCGGGTTCTAAATTCAGCCAGTAAATTATGGCAGCCGCTTTGGCGGAATCAAAGGCTTTCCGGTAACGCGGAACAATAATGAACAGCTGTTCCAGACGTCGAAAAAAGCTAATTTTGCCGAGAAATTTTCAATGGATCTTGGGTTCCATCAACAGCTGGATTCTCTCTCGAAGCAAATATTTATTGGGCTGTCCAATATTGCATACCCAGGTTGGTTATCGTGGCTGATGTGCTTGTTAGCGTAATTGTGCCTGTGTATCAAGTAGAGAAGTATGTTGAACGCTGCGCTAATAGCATCATGTCTCAGACGTATAAGAACCTCGAGATAATATTCGTCGACGATGGCTCTTCCGATAGATCATGCGAGATAATCGAAGAACTCAAAAAGTCAGACAATAGGATAAAAATCGTACATCACAAAAAGAATAGCGGCTTATTCCAAGCGCGCATAACAGGTGTGCAAAATGCATCTGGAAAATATTTGTTGTTTGTCGACTCTGACGATTGTATCTCGGTAGACTGGGTTAGGTTACTGGTCGATAAAGCCGAATTGGAATCGGCCGACGTAGTTCTCGGCGACTTTGTTCTGTTATATCCAGATGGTTCCAAGAAATATCATTCCTTGGATCCAATCAGATGCCAGGATATTCATCTCGTTGGAGATGAAATTCTTGATGCTTTCATGTGCCAGAGTGGCCATTTCTATGGGTGGCATACCTGCTGGAACAAACTTTATTCTGCAGAATTATGGAAGAAGATACTTCCTGATTTGACAGAGTTCTCTAACAGGGTTGGAAAGGTCGTCATGACCGAAGACATCGCGTTCTCTTCTGCTGTATATACCAATGCGACAAGAGTTGTGAACGTGCATAATTCTTACTATTGTTACTATAAAGGTAACGACAGTAGCACTGCTAGCACTTTGAAATGGAGTAAATTGAGTCGTGATCTGGCTAATGTGAAGGAGGTTTTTTCCTTCTTCAGAAAACAACTTGAGAAAAAAGGATTGTTTTCAAAATACGAGAATTATTACAATGAATGGCTCAGTTTATATGGTCGGATATGGTGGGAGAAATTCGATAAGATCAGTGCGCCCCTTGTCGACAGAGCCAAAATTCGCAAAGAGATTCTCTCGGATTTTCATATGGATGAGGTGTCTGTGCAAGAGCCATCTGATTACTTCCTCTATACTCAACTGACTGATTTGGCTCCTAGCAGCACGTGGTACGATGATATCAAAAGATACATCGCGTTAGACTGGTGTAAAGTAGTCAGTTTTGATATTTTCGATACATTGGTCATGCGCCCGTTCTTTTATCCGACAGATCTCTTTGTTTTGTTGGATGGGCCGTATCGCACTATGACATCCTGCTCATCTCAAGTGTTGTTCTCGAAGATGAGGGTGGACGCCGAAGTTATGGCGAGGGAGGATCTTATCAATTCTGGCAGTCAGAATGAAGACATCACTATCGACGATATTTATGCAAAATTGGGAGAATATTTCTCAATACCCAGTGAAGTTCTGAATGAGATCAAGGCATTGGAAAAAAGCTTGAGATCAGATATTGCTACCCTCGGAAAACTGGAAAGGAATTGTTCAGTCTGGCCAAGGAACTAGGAAAAGAAGTGGTCTTCATCTCCGATATGTATCTGGATGAAGATACCGTCAATGCTATTCTCGAAAAATGCGGATATTATGGATATAACCTGTATCTTTCAAGTTCGAAAGGTGTTACTAAGTTCACTGGGCACCTCTTCTCCTCATTCATTGAGGATATGGGCATAAACATTCCTTCTACCATATGTCATATCGGTGACAATTGGCAGTCTGATGTCACATCGCCATCTAAACTGGGAATAAAAGCGTTCCAGCTTTGTAAAACGACCGATATGCTTACGAATTCCAATCCTGGAATCTATTCTGGAGATCTGTATAGGAATTGTATGTATCCGAAAACTGCCTTTTATGATTCCATCCAAGGTTTCAAATCGTATTTCGGGACTAGATGTTTCTGGGCAGTAGTGGCGAACAAGATATTCGATAATCCCTATGTGAGCGTGAAAAAAGGTACAGATTTCAATCAGAACCCGTTCTATCTGGGTTATTGTGCCCTCGGAATGCATATGCTTGCCATTTCGAAATGGATCTGCGAATCAGAGAAACGCTCCGGGGTGAAACGTACAATTCACTTTGTGGCGAGAGATGGATATCTGCCGAAAAGATTTTTCGAAGTCTACAACTCCAATCCTGACACAGGTATCGACTATCTACATGTATCCAGAAAAGCCCTTCTCACAGCGGATATGGGGTCGCCTTCCGATCTATATTCAATTTATTACAAAATGAATATTCTCAATGTATCTCCAAATTCTTTGGTCGATGCGCTGTCTCCGATTTTCGATGATTCTATTCTGAAAAAATAAAATCGGAGATAATGGAAATCTATGAAAATCCTGATAATAAATTCTCCGATAAACGTTCCTATGAAGAGTTCATAAAGTTCCTTATCGACAACTATTCCAGTCAGATGGACTTCGACTTCAAGGATTCCAGATACAGAAAGTTGTTTTCCAAGCGTGTTTACAAGGGGGATGCGATATTCGATGTGGGGTATGGAGGACGTACAGAGGCATCTTTGTCTCATTTCCTGGGATTCCCGGTAAATTCTTATTATATTCATACTAATTCGGATGTTGCGGATCAAAGGGAATCCAAATATGGATTCTCTATCAATCTATTCTACAATCATAAACCAGCAATCACGGGTGTCATGAGGGAACATTTGATGATGGATATGGCGCCATCGACGATTGGTTATGATTTTGATGCAGAGAAACCGATTTTCGATGATTATGAGATAGATTATCCATCATATATCATGACGAAGATCGCTCAGGATGCTGCAGTCCAATTTGCCAAAGATATAAAGGATCTGTTTGGCAGCGATCTCGATCTTTTGTACAGCCGTTCTGATGACCTATCCGTACCATTTGAGCACTATCTTCATTCATCAGCCCAAGATGACCGTCAGATATTCGGCAATCTGACTTTCGAAGACAATCTTGGCGAAGGTAAGGTATTCAACGCAGTAGATTTCTGGAACAATGATATTTCCCGCGTGGCTAAACAGCGCAATTGGCAATTGTCTTCCAGTGAAACTGCGCAGACTGTTTACATTAGTGGAGAACCTGAGTTTGATGAAAAATCTGCTCCTGGGCGCATTGCTAAGAAATTCTATAACTTCGAGAGGCTATTATATAGGAAGTTTCTGAAAGAATGATCGTATATCTCAGTTCAATCTGCTCTGTTGATCATTCCCTCTACCTGGGCCAATTCATTATTGGCCCACTCCAATCCTTGATCAGCCGCTTTCTCCAACCATTCAGCAGCTTTAGTTAAATCCTTCTCTACTCCGCGCCCTTCTTTGTATGCACGACCGATACGAACCTGAAGCTGAGCGTTGCCTTTTTCAGCCAATGGTAGTGCAATATTGATCATCTCTGTATATGACTCCTGTGTTCCAATCTCCCATAGAACGTCGAAAAGATTCCAATTTGCCCATTCAAGCCCTTGTTTTCTTGCCTGTCTAAGGAGGGACGCGGCAATTCCCAAATCTTTTCTAACTCCTTTTCCTTTAAAATATGCAATACCAAGTTGAGCGATAGATGTGCTATCACCTCTGACAGCTGTCTTCGATATTGCATCAATCATCATGTTGTATGATCCGCTCGTACCGATGTCCCAGCAGACATCAAATATTGAATTGCAAGATCCTCCTCTCCCGAGTTCAAGCCCTATTTTTGCCCATTCAAGGGCCGCATTCAAATCTTTATGTAGTTTGATTCCAAAGCGATAATGATGGCTTATTTCCAACGAGTTGTCAAAGAATATTTTCTTTATTTTATCGGATAATCTACTATTGCGATAAAGTATGATTAGCCATTTAAGAAGTTTATCCGTGTCTTTGAAAGGTTGCAATAATGCTTGGCCGCCATAATTTTCAAGATTCGTAATTTTCTCAATCGCATGCAGAGTTTCATCGGTGATCAATACGAATCCCATGCTGACAATAATGTTATTTTTCACAATAATTATCGCTTCGCACTCATTATGTTCATTTTATGATCAATTAAAATTTTTTAATTTGTACAAGTAGG
>NZ_LOPS01000013.1 GCF_001481295.1 Candidatus Methanomethylophilus sp. 1R26 | reverse complement strand
CGGCGACAGAGAGATGCGCAGGCTGCTGTGCCAGTCGGCGATCGTCCACGTCCGCACCGCCGAGGACTCGGTGGTCTCGGCCCTCTACAACAGGCTGAGGGCGAGGGGGGTCTCCCACCGGGAGGCCTAGGTGGCGGGCGCTGCCTGAATGGAATAAGTAGAATGGTGCTCCCGATGGGATTTGGACCCATGTCGAAGCCTCGAGAGGGCTTCATGATTGGCCGCTACACTACAGGAGCAGTATTCTTCCACATTCAGATGTTGTTTATAATAGTTACGCTGGAAGAACCGTGAACCAGGCCCCGAGGCATTGCTGAAATCTGATCCCAGAAACAATCTGTCAGTGCTCGACAGCAGGCATGTGGCAGAAGCCACACTTTCGTATCTCCGCCGTTCCATGATTCGTCGTTGCGCAGAAAAGGGCATCGCCCTCGGACGACTTTCGGAAAGGTAATCCCGGGAAACATCATTTACCGCAGGAAATGCGCTCGACGGCAATCTTCGTCTTCTTCCCGAAGAAGGCAACGCCGTAAAGGATGGCCTCACCCTTCAGACCTGAGAAGTACCGTCTGTCGCGGATCTGGGTTATCGCCGCCTTCGCCGCCGTCTCGGCCTGCTTGGCGGTTCTGCAGCGCTTGATCTCGATGATGATGCTCGGACTCCTCGGGACGAGGCTCAGGACGCGGATATCGTAGTAGCCGTCCCCTGCCTCATGGTCGGAATCAACCTCGCAGGTGCCTCTGAGGCGAGCAAGCATCATGAGGACCATCATTTGATAGACGTGCTCCGAATCGAGGATCCTAATGCTCGCAAGAGCGTCCAGAACATTCTGCAGAGACTCTTCCATCGCCTTCACGTCTCCTTTCAGCACAGCGCTGCAGAAGCCATCGACCGGCTTCCTCACGTCCCTGAACCTCCCAAGAGCCCCGATGACGGCATCGCAGTAGACCTTCTGCATCTCCCTGTTAGGGATGGTGAGCCTGTAATGGCCTCCGTCCATCTCCGCGCGGAGGTATCCCGACGCGGCCAGAACGGAGTAGATGTCCTTGCCGCCGGGGTCGCGGAGACCTTCGAACGTAACGGACATTTCGATATCCGCAGATATCGAACCTCCCGATTCAAGTATTTTGAGATCCCCGAACATATCATGATCGACGTTGTTCACCAGATCCGCTATGATGCTGTTGCCGCTGGTTCCTGCCCAATACTTCCCGGGCGTGAACTTCTCGCTGACGTACATGAGGATGCTCCACGGATTGTACAAGTCTGCGTTCCCGAAGCGGTAGCCGTCGTACCATTCCTTCGCTTCCGCGAATTTCTCAGGGCTTCCGAAGTCCGCGCATAGCTTCCGGACCTCCGGCTCCGTGAACCCGAACATGTCATCGAATCCGGCGGACAGGATGCTGTCTGCTCTGAGGTTGTTGAGCCCGCTGAAGATGCTCTCCTTCGATATCTGCATGATGCCGGTCATGACCGAAAACTCCAGCGAGTCGTTCCCTTTGAGGGCGTCCGACAGGAAATTGCGGAAGAATCCCAGGATGCGCTTCGAATCATCCAGGCTGCAGGTGCTGTTGATGGGCGTGTCGTACTCGTCGACGAGGATGACCGCTTTCTTCCCGTAATGCTACTTCAAGAAGCCCGACAGAAAGCTCAGGGCCGATTGCAGCGCTCCGATACCCTCTTCGCCATCGGCGATGGATCTGTACAGTTTCTTCTGCGATGGGGAAAGCCTGTCCGAACCGTCCAGCTCTCCGAATCTCTGAAACAGTTTCATCATGCCGGCGCGGACTGCATCCACGGTGTCCTCGTAGTTGTCCCCGTACATCGTCTTCATGTCGACGGAGATGACCGGGAAGGAGTTCTTCAGAGGGTCGTCCGGTCTGAGCTCGGAGACCTTCAGCCCGTCGAACCAGGAATTCCCTTTGTATCTCTGGTTCAGGTAGGCGTCCAGCATGCTGAGGTTTAGCGATTTCCCGAAGCGCCTGGGCCTTGTGAACAGGAAGGCCTTCGTGGACCTTTTTCGAGGATCCTGCCGATGAGCTCCGATTTGTCGACGTAGTACGCTCCCTTGTCGCGTACCTCGCTGAAGTTCTGGATGCCGATCGCCGCTTCCATGGACTTCCAATCGATTGCCGTGTTTAAATCACTGTCCTTCCCTTTCTCTCTTTGATCCTCGGAACCGAGATGTCCCATGGAGAGCATACGCGGAAACGGTTTACTTATAACCCGGATGCGGCAGTCAGCGGGAACTCAGCATCGGCGCCGAACAAAATTCCGGGTCCTCTCAGCCTCTGATCCAATATCGCTGTGACCGGATTTCTTCAGATGCTGAATTTCAGATTCATAGCATATAACTGCGTCTGGCACATCCGGAATGAGCGATCCATGAAACTCGTAGCATATGCTGTGCCGCGGCAGCATGCTCTTTCCGGGGATCCAGACCTGTTACGTTCGGAACTTCCCCTCCCACTCGTCGGCGAACTCCTCAAGAAAACTCTCCAGCACCTCATGGCGGTGCTCCGCAATCCTCTTCCCTGCCTCCGTGTTCATCATGCCCTTCAGCTTCAGCAGCTTTTGGCGGAAGTGGGATATGGTATCGGGAGACCCTCTCAGGTACTCCTCCTCGGTCGGATCCCCGCTGTACTTCGCGAATGGGTCGTACATCGGCCTCTTGTGGGCCCCTCCGTAGGCGAAGGCCCTCGCTATCCCTATCGCCCCTATTGCATCGAGCCTGTCCGCATCCTGGACGATCTTGCCTTCCAACGAAGAAGGGACGACGGTTCCGGATGCCTTGAACGGGACCTCGGAAATCGCTCTGAGCACCGCCTCGGTCTCCTCCTCGGTCGCATGCACCTTCAAAAGGAAGTACCTGGCCTTCGGCTGGCCCGCAGTCCCCTCCCAGCTTCCTGTCGTCGACATCGTGCAGCAGGGCGGCGGCCCCGACGATGACCGGGTCGGCTCCTTTCTCCTCCGAGCAGATGGACATCGCCGTCCTGTACACCCTGATGCTGTGCCAGATATCGTGCCCCGATGAATCAGCCGCGAACACGCCCGTTATGTACGCCTCTGCCCTGGCCTCCCAGTCCGCATCCATGCACCCCGCCATGACGTGTCCGTATTTCTATATCTGGAAGGCGATTATCCGCCATGGAGTTCCTTGCATCTGATATCCTGGAGGCCGACCCTTCCGTATGCGTCGGCTGCGGGAGATGCGCGTCTGTCTGCATCAGGAACGCGATCGAGATCCGCGGGAAGAAGGCCGTCTACACCGGGGACAGATGCTTCGCCTGCTTCCACTGCTTCGCCGTCTGCCCGAAGGGGGTTATATCGGTGAAAGGCTCGGACTACGTCCCGAAGCCTGTTGCTAAAACGCCCGTTCTGGATTGCGGGCAGTTCATGGGCTTCCTGGAGCAGAGGAGGAGCATCCGCTGGTTCGACAGGAACCTGACCAGGGAGGAGCTGGAGCCGGCGCTGGCGGCCGGGGCCCTGAGCCCGACTGCGATGAACTACGAGGATGTCGAGTTCGCGGTCGTGGATGACAGGCTCGATGATTTCATGCAGATGGTGTACGAGATCCTGAAGCCAATCCGCGGAGAGCTTCCCAGGATCGAGGAGTTCTGCCGCTGGATGGAAGGAGACCGGCCGGACCCGAAACGCCACCCCTTCCTCTGGGAGGGAAGGCAGCTCATCCTGACGTTCGCGAAGGTCGATGCGAATGCCTTCATAGCCATGGCGAGGGCGGAACTCGCCCTCTATGCAGAAGGGCTGGGAGGGTTCTACTCCCTCTTCATGAACATGGCGGCCGAGAGGGACCCGGAGAGGTTCGCCGGGTTCTTCCCGGATGTGCCGCGGGATAAGAAGCTGAAATGCGTCTTCGTCTGCGGGCATCCCAGGATCAGGTTCGCGAGGACAGTGCCGCCGAGGAACATCTCGGTTCATTGGAGCTGATTTTTATATGGCAGGGAAAGAAGAGCAGGCGAGGATGGTGCCGGTCTTCCTGAAGCCGTCGAAGGACCGCAGGATCGTGGTCTTCGGCGGAGGAGAGGTCGCGTATCGTAAATGCAGGCAGTTCAGGGGTTTCGACATCACGGTCATCGCCGAGGATGCGGTCGACGGGATATCGGAGGTGGCGGACAGGCTGATCATCGCCGAGGTCGTCCCGGAAGAGGTCGCAGGATATCTCGACGGTGCATTCGCCGCGGTCGCCGCCACGAACTCGCAGGAACTCAATGCCGCCATAAAGGACGAGGCGCTGAGATGCGGGGTGCTGGCCAACTCCGCCCACGGCGGAGGCGACCTGCTGCTGCCGTCTTCGGTCAGGAAGAGGAACTTCACCGTTGCCGTGTCCTCGGAGGGCTCGGCGCCGGCGTTCCCCCCGTACGTCGCATCGAAGATCGACAGTTTCCTGGGCCCGGAGTACGAGGACATGCTCGACCTGCTCACCGAGCTCAGGAAGGGCCTGAAGGAAAGGATCTCCAGGCAGCCCGACCGGGCGAGGTTCCTCGCCGAGGTGCTCGCCGATGAGGCTGTATGGAACCTCCTCAGGAACGGAGACAGGGCAGGGGCTGAGAAGGAAGCCAGGAAGATTTTGGAAAAATATCATTGACCGTATCTGCGCCCTTTTCTACGGGGATGCTGATATCTCGTCTCCTCGTTCAGAGTATAGCTGCAGTCGGGATACCTGCTGCATCCCCAGAACGTTCCGAACCTGCTCTCGCGGAGCGTCAGCGGCGCCCCGCACTGGGGGCACATATGCGAATCCTTCCCCCTTATCAGGGCTACAGATGACAGCATCTCGGCCGCGAACGGGGATTCCGACTTCGGGTCCAGTACCAGGAACGTGCCCTTCCTGCGCGCGTGACCGCCACGTAGAACAGCCTCCTCTCCTCCGCGAGCGGGAATTCGTCCTTCCCGGCCATCAGGAACTTCGCCAGAGGCGATTCGTCCATTAGGTTGGGGAATCCCAGAAGGCCGTTCCGGCAGTTGATTATGAACACATAATCCGCTTCCAGGCCTTTGGAGCGGTGCACGGTGAGGAACCTGATCTTCAGGTCCGGGCGCGGCTCGAAGAGCACCTTATCGTCTCCCGAATCCCCCGCGTCCATGCCCGGATACTCCAGGAGCTTCTCGTCGAAGGTGTACCTCCCCAGCAGCAGAACGGAAGCGCCCCGGGGAAGATTCCCCAGAATATCCGACAGCTCCGGGAACGGAGGCCCGCTGTGGCGCACCCACAGCCCCTCCAGGAACGTGTTCCCGTCCCCGCCCTGCAGGTACTTGCGGATCTGCCGGGGGTTGCGCATGATGAACCTCCCGCTCGCTTCCAGCAGCTCCCCAGAGAAACGGTACGTGCGCTCGATCCTGAGCACCTCCGCCCCTCCCCAGTGGCTCTCGAAGTCCATGATGTACCCGACATCCGAGCCGTTGAAGCGGTAGATGGACTGCCAATCGTCCCCCACGCAGAAGAGGCAGTAATCGGAGCTTGCGCGCAGCTCCTTCATCAGCCTGAACGACGGCCCGGCCAGGTCCTGATACTCGTCGACGATGACCCAGCGGTACGGATTGCGGTACCTTCCGCTGCGGACCTCCTCAGCGGCCAGGTTGAGCATGTCAGAGAAGTCTACCGCTCCCTCCCGGCGCAGGTACTCGGTATAGGCGGAGACCATGGGGTTCAGCAGCTTCCTGAGCGAGCGCAGCATCAGCCTCTCGGCGCCCGGTTCCCCGTCGGGATAGACCTCCTCAGGAGGTTTGCCGGTATCGCGCAGGAGTATGAGCGAGGACGACAGCCGGGACACCAGCTGAGAACGGACGACAGGATTCCCGACCATGTCCTCGAGACGGTCGCGGTGGATATCGGAGAACGCCGCCCCGGCGGCCTCCAGCCTCTTCTCCAGAAGCGTCCTCAGGTTCCCTGCCAAACGCTCCCCGGCAGCGACCTCGATCACCCTGCACCCCTCCGCCTCGGCGGATTTCCGCTTCTTCTCAAGCTCCTTCAGGTACTCCTCTTCGGCGTTCGGACGGTTCTTCAGGAACCACCTGCACGGCTCCCCGTCCGCGCCCATCCCGGTGTAGAGGACGCGGATCCTCCTCCCGTTCAGGAAGAAACCCGCCCCCGGCCCGTCGAAACGGTAGGATATCCCGCCGAAATAGAGCGCATCGGCGATCTCCCGTTCGCCCGAGAGGTTCATGGATTCCCCCTTCTGGCTCTTCAGAGGGGAATGGCGGTACCATGCCGTCCTCTCCTCCCAGCTTCCGAAGGAGGACTCGTCCCTCTCCCCGCCGGAGAGGGAGATGAACTCCGCGGCATCCTCCAGGTACCCGGGGACCTCGGAGAGGATGTCCAGCGAGTCGCTGACGAACCTGCCCATCTCCATCTTCGATACTATCGGGCGGGAACCTTCCGCGGCCTCGATGATCCCCATTCCCAAGGAGTGGAAGGTGGACACCTTCACCTCCTCCCCCGTCTCCGCGCGCAGCCTGGCCGCCAGCTCGTTGACGGAGGCGTTGGTGAACGACAGTGCCAGTATCTCCTCCGGGCGGGCCCTTCCCGTGGCCAAGAGGTACTTGACCAGCCCCACGATGACCGTCGTCTTCCCCGTGCCGGCGCCGGCGACCACCAGCCTGCTGCGGACATCGGTGGCGATGGCCTGCAGCTGCCGTTCGTCGAGATCGCGCCCTTCCACAGGGTTGATGATCCTGCCTGCTTCCGCGCCCTTCTCTTTCCCCAGGGTCTCGTTGTGCAGCCTTATCCTGTTGACCGCTTCCCCGACATTGCGCTTCAGATCGGAGTACGCATTCCTGGCGGAGACTGAGGACAGGGAGAAACCGCTCATGTCCAGAAGCCGGCCGGCCTTATCCAGCATGCGGTCGCATTCGTCCGGCTCCAGGAACCTGTCCTCGGGAGGGACCATGGCATCCGCGGCGGAGGCCCTGCGGCGTATCTCCTCCGCTGTCTCGGCTGCATTCGGGAACCTCCGCGCCATGAGCGGGATTTGGAGGTGTGGGTATATTATCTGTTCGCTTCCGGACGATTATAACTTCATTCACGCCTTCGGCGAAGCCCTTGGCCCAGTCTGCATAGGACAGCGCATGCTGGTGCATATAGGTCCCCAGGCTCCGGCGGGCGGTCAGCCCGTCCATACCGCCGCGGATCCCCAGACCGCGGTCGACCTTGACCGATAGTTCCGAGTCCTTCCCGGGGACCACCTCGGAGTAATGGTACTCGTGGCCTTTCATCGGCCCCCTGAACAGCGGGTTGTTCCCCAGCCCTTCCGCCAGCATGTAGGTGGGGCCGTGGCGGACGTCGACGAACACGGCCTCGGCATCGAAGACGCCCGCCATCCTACGGACGGAGCCGTCCTTGAGCCTCATGCTCCGGCACATGGTCATCAGCCCGCCGCATTCGCCCAGGATGGGCTTCCCTTCGAGCGACATCTGCTTCAGGCCCTCCAGGAAGTCCGTGTTGGAGGATATCTGATCCGCGTACAGCTCCGGGTATCCGCCGCCGAGGTAGGCCATGTCGGCATCCGGCATCCCCTCCCCGTCCGCCGGCCTGAACGCCTCGACCTTTATCCCGGACGCCTCAAGGCACTCGAGGTTCTCGCGGTAGTAGAACGAATACGCATCGTCGATGGGGACGGCGGCCTTCATTCCCGCCTCCCTGACCGTGTAGGGGCATGACTCCGGGAGGCCCGCAGGGCTGTCCTCGGCGATCCCCATGAGCATGTCGGTGTCCACAGCGTCGGCCAGCCTCTCGAGGGGCTCGATCTCCCCTTTCTCGAACGAATGCAGGGTCTTGAGACCCAAATATCTCTGCCCCAGGGTGTTCTCCCGGTCCTTCCGTATCTTCCCGAGGACCTTGATGCCCGGGCAGTACTCGCGCATGGCGGCATCGAGCTTGTCCGCATGCTGCTTCCCGGAGACCTTATTGAGGATCACCCCGGCGATCCTCACATCCGGGTCGAAGTCCCTGAACCCGCGGATGATGGCGGCGGCGCTCCTGGTCAGCGACCCGGCGTCGACTACGAGGACCACCGGGAACCCCAGCAGCTTTGCGAGATATGCTGTGGACCCGACGTCCCCGTCGCCGGTGAACCCTTCATAAAGCCCGCGGACGCCTTCGACGATGCAGAGGTCTGCATCGCGGGAGGCCCAGCCGACGAGGTTCCTGATCGTCCCGTCATCCATCATGAACGAATCGATGTTCCTGCCGGGGCGGCCGGTGGCCGCCGTGTGGTACATCGGATCGATGAAGTCCGGGCCGGCCTTGAAGGCCTGCACCCGGTATTGTTTCGATAATTTCGACATCAGGCCGGTGGTTATGCTGGTCTTTCCGACCCCGCTGCCGGTGCCCGATATGACGATCCCCTTCACGGGATCACATCTCCCTGACGATCTCCCTGAGGGTGTCGGCGGTCTCCAGGTGGACTATGCCGGTCGCTCCCATGACCATGTTGTGGCTGGACACCTCGCCCACCGCCTGCAGGAAGTTCTGGTTCAGGTAGTTCGCGAGCTCCCTGGGCTGGTCGGTGATGAGGATGTCCTCCTTCTTCAGGCCTGGGAGGGCATGGCAGATACCGAGGACCACGGTTAGGTCGGGCTTCTGCGCATCCAGCTCCGCCTGCATGCGGTCGCCGACCACTGCGTACTCATCAAGGCCTCCGACGATCCTGTCGATCTTCACCCCGTCGGAATCAAGCTCGGCGAGGATGCTGTCGCAGTACCTGCGGATGCGGGGAAGCCCGAGGTTCCTGTCCATGTTCGCCATGAAGAACGTGCTCCCGCCCAGTTTCCGGCGGGCCTCTTCCACGGCCACGAACATATCGGCGAAGCGGTAGGCAAGCTCCTTCTTGGCGTTCATGACGACCGCTACTTTCTTCCCGTCCTTCAGGGCCTGCGCGATCCCCCTGCAAACGTGCAGCTTGGTCGGGCTGACCGCCGGCGACAGGTACGTCCTCGCGGCCATCCCCCTGCGCTTCTCCAGCTCCGTGGCGGCCTTCAGCAGGGCGGTCTGCCTGTCGCATTCCGCCTGCGGGATGATGCCGGCCGCCGCGCCCGCTTTCAGGGCGCGGATGGCCCCCTCGGTGTTGGCCGGGAGGCAGCCGTGGCAGTCCACGGCGAAGACGGTCCCGCCGATGTCCGCCCGGCGGATGGAGGCGGCGATGTCGTCGCCGATGATGGAACTGGCACAGGTGCTACGACAGCGACGGTCTTCGGGTCGAACTTGGCGCGGACCTCCTTGAGCGTGCGTATCAGGGGCTCGGAGCCCCCGAAAATGAGGTCGTCCTCCTTCAGGGCGGAGGTGACCACCCTGACGCCGGCGTTCTCCAGCGGGCGGGAGGCCATGAAGCTGCAGCCGGCCGGGCCGTGCAGGACGATGACGCCGACGTCCATGTCGCGCAGGGTGTACATGGCCGCCACTATGGGGTTCGGCCGGGGGTGGATCACGGCCGGGGTGCTCACTGATACCCCTCTTTGACCATGCAGATGACCGTGTCCTTCCCCTCGGGGACCTTCTGCTCCTCGCCGGGCTGGGTCAGCACGATCGGCACCCCGTAGCGGGCGCAGACCTCTCCGATCTCGTCCTTGTCGAGCTTGTCGCAGACCTTGCGGTTCACCGGGTCCATCATGATGACGGCGTTGCCCAGGACGTCCATCTGCTTGAGGCAGGACAGCAGGTAGTCGATGCTCATGTGGGATATGCCGGGGTTCCTGTCCTTCAGGTACCTGACCCCGTCTTTCACGGAGACCTCTCCGCGTCCCGGGACGCCCGGGAACGACTCCATCGCCGCGATAACGGCCTCGGCGGGCACGTCCATGGCGTCGCAGATCTCCAGGGCGAGGTCGAAGGACCTCAGGTACTGGAGTGCCAGATAGTCGGCCCTGAGCGTCGCCTCATGCTTCCCGCGGTATTCCACGGAGACCTTCAGGGGCTCTCCGAACACAGGTTTCCCGATCGGGATCACGCGGTGACCGTAGGTGCGCAGCGGCTTCCCGTACTTCGACCATATGCCCTGCTCCTCCTCGGCGACGATATTGACGCCCCTGTCGGTCAGCACGTACTTCTTGGCGTCCTCGGAGGTCCGGGTGTTCTTGGCTATCCCGGGGTTCCCGACCAGGTTGGTGATGGCGGCGATGTCCGCTTTCCCGGAGCCTCCCAGCGACACCTCGCAGACCATAACGTCGTACTCGCCCTTGGGCATGGTCAGGAGCATCGGCGGGGCGATCGACTTGAACTCGGTGATGAAATGCTTCCCTTTGGCGTACGGGCCCATGCCGCGGGAGCAGTGCAGGTAGACGTACTTCCCCTGCTCCGAAAGGATATGTGCCAGGATGTACGCGGTGCTGGTCTTGCCCTTGACCCCGGTGATCTCCACCCTGAACCTCTTGTCATGGATGAACTCCCCCACGGCCTCGGAGTACCAGATCCTCCTGTCGTAGGTGGCCTCCCCGATGAACCTGTCCGCGCAGTGGATCGGCTGCACCAGCAGGTCGAAGTGCTCTGCAGGGGGGTCGAGCATGACCCTCGCGCCCTTGTGCTTCAGGTCGCCGAGGATATCGCGGGGCGTGACATGGTAGACGTCCGTGGCGGTGACCTCGTCGCCTCTCTTCAGATACTCCTCCGCGAGGACCTTCCCCCCCGTGGACCAGATCGAGAACCAGAACCTTCATTTTCCCGGACCTTCACATCCCGTAGAAATCCCTGGCGATCTTGATCATCGCATCGCAGAGGCGCGGGTCGTCCTCGACCGGCCTGAGATAATCGACGCGGATCCTGCGCCTCCGGCCTCGATCTCCCCTCCGTCGGAGTACGGAGGTATCCCGATCTGCTCCGGGATCTCCTCGCCGAGATGAAGGCCCATGGCGATGAACATCGGCACGGCGACTATGCGGCCGACGCTTCGGCGGCGAGAGCGGAGACCGCGTCCGCGACGGACGGCTCGTTGAACTCATTGTACGCATGGGCGACATGCCTGAACCCGTACCTCCTGAGCCTGTTCTCGGCATCGGCAACGGCCTCGGTGTTGCCGGACAGGGGATCCAGGGTCCCGTGTCCCAGCACGAGGATGCCGTCGTCCTTCGAAGCGCCGGCGTCCGCAAGCTTATCGCAGAGGATGCTGGCGAGCAGGTCCCCTGCGCCGAAGGCGGGGGCGGTGCGGACCTTCATCGGCCTGCCGAACTTCTCGGTCACCCCGTATGAGCAAGGGAGGCCCAGCTTCTCCGGGATCAGGGACCGGGTCATCTTCCCCTCGGCGATGTAATAGGGGATGACTAGGACGTCGTCAATGCCGGCGGCGGCCATCTCGGCAGCGGCCTCCGGGATGGACGGGGAGCTCACGCGGAAGTATCCGATGTGCACCTCCGGGATCCCCCTGGCCCTCATCCTGGCGGCCTGCTTCTCCATGACCTCCTCGAGGTTCCCTTTCCTGGTTCCGTACCCTGCGATAAGTATTCCCTTCGTCATCAGCAATCACATCCTCCGAGAGGGCCCAGGCGCATGGCGCCGGCCACATCCTCGGACAGGTCGTAAAGCGTTTGCGCCAGTCTCCTGTACTCCTCCGCCTGGGCGGAGTCCGGAGCGCCTGACACCACAGTGGTGAGCCGGGCCTCGCATTCCTGAACGGCCGGGCTCCTGGGGACGCGGTAGACGGTACGGGACCCCATTTCGGCCGCGGCCGCATCGACGAGCCCATCCTCACCGGCAACTCCGCGGGAGTTCTGGATCAGCCCGCCGAACCTGGCATAGCCGTCCTCCCTGAACCCGGCGACGGCCTCGGAGATATTGTTGGCCGCATAGAGCGACATCATCTCGCCCGAGGTGACGACGAACACGTCCCTGGCATACCCGTTTCTTATAGGCATGGCGAACCCGCCGCAGACGACATCGCCGAGGACATCGTACACGATGACGTCCGGACGGCAGACGTCCATGGCGTCCAGCCTCTCGAGCTCAGCGAAAGCGGCCATGATGCCCCTTCCGGCGCAGCCCATCCCGGGCCTGGGACCGCCGCACTCCACGCAGAGGACCCCGTGCCTCCCCTCGGCGACTATGTCGTCCAGCTCGAGTTCTCCTCCGTCCCTCATCTTCTGGAGGACGGTGGCGGGCCTCTCTGTGCCGGTGAGCAGGCGCGTCGAATCGGCCTTTGGGTCGCATCCGATCTGCATGACCCTCAGGCCTTTCTCGGCCAGCGCATCGGATACATTGGAGGATGTCGTCGATTTGCCGATCCCCCCTTTGCCGTATACGGCGATCCTGCGCATGCACCGAGTTATGACCGCTTGGATAATAAGATTAATCCCTGCTCGTGTTACTGATGCCGGCAGGCACGTTTCCCCGGCGGGCCGCATGCGGTGCGGCCCGTCTGCGGGTTCAATCCTCGGGGCTGCGGCAGACCAGGACGGGGCACTTGGACAGCCTGACGACCTTCTCGGCGACGGAACCGATGATGGCCCGCCTCATGCCGGTGCGTCCCAGGGTCCCGGTCACCACAAGGTCGTGATTCTCGGACTCGGCGACGATGGCCTCATACGGATGGCCCGAAACGATCTTGGGCGTGACGCAGACCCCCGCCTCCTTCCCCTTCTGGATGATGTACTCGAGGGACTCCTCGGAGATCTTTATGATGTAGTCGCGCTCCTGGCTGCTGCCGTCTGAGGAGGCATAGTTGCCGTAGCTGCCGATGTCGAAGACGCAGAGCGCGGTCACACTGGACCCGAGGCGCTTGGCAAGGGCGAGGCCGGTATCGACGGCGGCATGGTTGCTGTTGCTACCGTCGACCGCGATGAGGATTCTCTTGAAGAGCGGTGTTGCGCTGGTTTCTTCGGTCATATTCGGAACATGATATCCGATACGCGGATATCAAACCATCCCTGAACGGAGCCGTGTCCGATTCAGTGAAACAATGGAAATACCGAACACATTCAGGGAAGGAAGGCCCACAGGACAAGAAGCTGCGGGCCCCTTCCTGTCACTTATTTAATATGCCCTCTGCCATACACGCCTGTTACCGAAGAGGTGAGCCCCCATGATGGTTAATGCCGAACTGTACGTCCGCGATCTCCCCCGGCCAATTGGTCGGGTCCCTCGAGCCCATATCCATGGTCGACGGGAACATCGTGGGCGTCGTCCACGACCGCGAGCAGAAGGTCAACAACAGGATCCTGGTCAGCGTTACCTTCGAAGTTTCGACCACCCGCGAGCTGGACCAGCTTAAGGCCATCTGGAGGTCCAAGGACATCGTCATCTCGAAGCTCGGCTCCGTCTACGAGACGGTCACAGCCGAGTACATGCTCCTCGGCAAGTTCGGGGCGGCATACGTGGACGACATCATCGACAATGCCTCGAAAATCGTCGACTTCGAGAGCGTGGATGTTTCGTACACCTCGAAAAACTCCGCCGACGACTCGAGGACGGCGCTCATCACCGCTGAACTCAGAGACCATGAGGACCGCGACAAGCTCGACAGGTTCCTCTTCTCATCCTCGGAAAGGGACGGCCTCATGCTCATCAGGGGGCTGGGCTTTGATTAAGATCGCCGTCTCCGGCTTCGGCACCGTCGGCCAGGGGGTCGCCGAGGTCCTCCTCAGGAGAAGGGATTTCCTCACCGGCCGCTACGGGGAGATGCCGCAGATCGTCCTCGCCATGGATTCGAGGACATATGCGGCGGACCCGGAAGGCCTGGATTTGCAGGCCCTTATAGACCGGAAGAAGGAGACCGGATCCGTAGGCAAGACCGGATACTCCGACTCTGCCGAGCTGCTCTCCCGGACGGACTACGATATGCTGATCGAGGTCACGCCGACCGACATCAAGACCGGCGGTGCGGGGCTGAAGAACATCACCCGCGCCCTGGAATCCGGGAAGGATGTGATCACGGTGAACAAAGGCCCGCTGGCACTGAGGTTCTGCGAGCTCATCGGGCTTGCCAGGAAGAACGGCTGCAAGTTCCGCTTCGAGGGCACCGTCGGCGGCGCCATGCCGATCATCAACCTCTGCCACGAGAACCTCGTGGGGGAGCACATCCGTTCCATCCGCGGGATCTTCAACGGGACCTGCAACTACATACTCAGCAAGATGGACAAAGGGCAGCCCTACGAGCAGGCGCTCAAGGAAGCCCAGCAGCTCGGCTATGCGGAGACCGACCCGACCAACGACGTCGAAGGCTACGACACCGCCGCCAAGGTCACCATCCTCGCCAACTCGGTCTTCCACAAGAAGGTCACCGTGAACGACGTCAAGATCACCGGTATAAGCAAGATCACGGCCGAGGCCGTTGCCCAGGCCGCATCCCACAACATGGTCATACGCCTCATCGGAGAGGTGTCCGAGACCAAGCTGGAAGTAAGTCCCAGGCTCATACCTGTCGGCCATCCGCTCAGCATCAGCGGGACGCTGAACATCGCCCAGATCGAAGCAGACCTGGCCGGGCCCATCACCATCACCGGCAGAGGGGCCGGTAAGATCGAGACCGCCTCCGCAATCCTCAGCGACCTCATCGCCATTCTGGACGAGAGGCGCGGGCATGCCTGACGTCTGGCTCTACGATACTTCCCTCCGCGACGGGGCCCAAGGGGACGGAGTATCGTTCTCCGCCGCCGACAAACGCGAGGTCGCCCGCCGGCTTGACGCCTTCGGGATACCGTACATCGAAGGAGGATGGCCGGGCTCCAACCCTGTAGACGATGAGTTCTTCAGAGACCCGCCGGAACTGAAAAGGTCCGGGCTCTGCGCTTTCGGGAGCACCCGCCGCGCCGGCGTGCCGGAGAGCGGTGATGCCTGTTTGGCCTCCCTCGCCTCCTCGCCGGCCCCCGTCTGCACCGTGTTCGGCAAAACCTGGGACTTCCATGTGGAGAGGGCGCTCCGCACGACCCTGGAGGAGAACCTGGAGATGATCTCCGGCTCCGTCCGCTTCCTGAAAGACAGGGGCAAAGAGGCCGTGTTCGATGCTGAGCATTTCTTCGACGGGTACGCCGCCAACCCCGGCTACGCGATGCAGTGCCTCGGGGCGGCCGTATCGGCAGGCGCCGACTGGCTTGTGCTCTGCGACACCAACGGCGGGACCCTTCCCGACCGCGTATCCGAAATCGTGAAGAAGGTCTCGGGAGAGTTCGATGCCCCCGTCGGCATTCACGCCCATAACGACTGCGGCCTCGCCGCCGCGGTCTCCGTCGCCGCCGTCAAGGCCGGCGCGGAGATGGTCCAGGGAACGGTCAACGGGATAGGGGAGCGCTGCGGGAACGCCGACCTCTGCACAGTCGCCGGGATCCTGGGGACCAAAATGGGCATGGACCTCGGCGTGGACCTGAAGAGATTGACCCAGCTGTCCGCGGGCATAGCCGATGTGGAGAACCTCGTCCGCCCTCCGGGGCTCCCGTTCGTGGGCGAAGACGCCTTCGCGCACAAGGGCGGCATGCATGTGTCGGCGCTGGTCCGCGACCCGCGCACCTACGAGCATATCGATCCATCCTCCGTCGGGAACTCCCGCCGCGTTCTGGTGTCCGACATGGCCGGGAAGGCCAGCATCGCCGAGAAGCTCCGCGAGCTCGGCATCGAGGAGGGGGCGGACTCCGGCGCCATCGCCGACAGGGTGAAGGGCCTGGAGGCTGAGGGATACCAGTTCGAGGCGCCGATGCCAGCTTCGAGCTCCTGGTGAGGAAGATGCGCGGAGAGCTGAGGCCGGCCTTCCGCCTCGACGGATTCCGCCTCTTCATCGATGCAGGCGCCGGCGGGGGCATAACCAGCGAGGCCAGCATCAAGGTCTCCGACCTGCGGGGGGAGACGGAGCACACCGCCGCCGACGGCCACGGACCGGTGGACGCCCTCAACAACGCCATCCGTAAAGCGCTCTCGCGCTTCTTCCCGGTCATCGACAGCATGAAGCTGACCGATTACAAGGTCCGCGTCCTCGATGCCAAGGCCGCCACGGCATCCACCGTCAGGGTGCTGATAACCACTTCGGACGGGGTGCGCAGCTGGACCACAGTTGGCGTATCGGAAAATGTTATAGAAGCTTCGCTATACGCATTATTGGATTCGGTCGAATACGCCGTGTATAAAGAGAAGGAAGGGAGAACCAAATGACCAGCAGAACCGTAGTCACCCTCGTCGGTAAGGACCACACAGGAATCATCGCCGCCGTCTGCAATTACTTCGCAGAGAACGACATCAACATCCTGGACCTGAGCATGACCACCGTCGAGGACTACATCAACATGATGCTCATCGTCGACCTCGACAAGTACTCGAAATCGTTCCCGCAGCTGACCGAGGACCTGGACTCCATCGCCAAGAAGGTCGGATGCTCCATCAAGGCCCAGCACGAAGACGTTTTCAACATGATGCACAGGATCTGAGACCATGGTAGACCTGAACGAGGTCATCGAGACCAACCAGATGGTCTCGGCAGAGAACCTGGACGTCAGGACCATCACCATGGGGATCTCGCTCCTTGACTGCATGACACCTGACCTGGACGACCTGTGCCAGAACATCTACTCCAAGATATCGGACAGCGCTAAGGACCTGGTCTCGGTCGCGACGAGATCGCCCTGGAGATCGGCATCCCGGTGATCAACAAGAGGGTGTCCGTCACCCCCATCGGCATCGTCGGGTCCCCCGCCTGCAAGACCCCCGGAGATTTCGTGGAGATCGCCAAGGCCCTGGAGAAGGCATCGCAGAAGGTCGGGGTCAACTTCCTCGGAGGATACTCCGCGCTTGTCCAGAAGGGGATGACGTCGGCGGACCGCCTCCTCATCGACTCTATACCCGACGCCCTCGCCGAGACCGAGCACGTCTGCTCGTCCGTATCCCTGGGCTCCACCAAGACAGGGATCGACATGGATGCGGTCAGGCTGATGGGGCAGAAGGTCGTAGAGACCGCTCTGGCCACAAAGAACAGGGATTCCATCGCTGCGCCAAGCTCGTCGTGTTCTGCAACCCCACCGACGACAACCCCTTCATGGCCGGCGCCTTCCACGGCGTGACCGAGGGGGACCGCGTCATCAATGTCGGCGTCTCCGGACCGGGCGTCGTCCGCACTGCGGTGTCCAAGGTGCACGGGGAGAGCTTCGAGGTCCTCTGCGAGACCATCAAGAAGACCGCGTTCAAGATCACCCGCGTCGGCCAGCTGGTGGCCAAAGAGGCCTCCAAGAGGCTGAACACCCCGTTCGGCATCGTGGATCTCTCCCTCGCCCCCACCCCCGCCGTCGGGGATTCCATCGCGGACATCATCCAGGAGATGGGGATGGAACGCTGCGGAGCCCCCGGCACCACGGCGGCGCTGGCCATCCTGAACGATCAGGTGAAGAAGGGCGGCATCATGGCATCTTCCTATGTAGGCGGACTGTCCGGCGCGTTCATCCCCGTGACCGAGGATGCATCCATGGCCGAGGCCGCCGCCTGCGGAGCTCTCACCCTCGAGAAACTCGAGGCCATGACCTGCGTATGCTCTGTCGGCCTCGACATGATCGCCATTCCCGGCGATACCCCCGCATCCACCATTTCCGGGATCATCGCCGACGAGATGGCCATCGGGATGGTCAACCAGAAGACCACCGCCGTCAGGGTCATACCGGTCATCGGCAAGAGGGCCGGCGACTCCATCGAGCTCGGAGGCCTCCTGGGGAACGCGAAGATCATGCCGGTCAACCGCTACGGATGCCTTGACTTCATCGCCCGCGGCGGAAGGATCCCCGCGCCGATACACAGCTTCAAGAACTGACGTCCGGCGCATCTGCCGGAACAGCCTCGGGCGGGCACTGCCCGTCCGAGGATCCGGATCGTTTTGAGATAATGCAGCAGGGAACTGCGGCCGGCCTCAGTTCTCCGAGGGGCGGCAGACGACCACGGTGCACTTGGCAGACCTGATGACAGTCTCCGCGACCGAACCGAGGGCCAGCCTGCGGAACCCGGTCTTGCCGAGGGTGGCCAGCACCACGAGATCGAAATCCGCCGACATCGACACGATCACTTCGCTGGGATGCCCCTCAACGACCTTGTATTCGGCATCCACTCCCAGAGCATCCGCCTTCTCCTTGACATAACAGAGCGCGGACCTGGATTCATCGTGGATGGACTTGCGGTAGGCCGCCGTGCTGTCGCGGGGGACGGTGGAAGACGGCCCCGGATCGGCCACGGAGACCGCGGTGACCTTGGACCCGAAGATCTTGGCCATTCCGAGGCCCTGATCTACCGCTGCCTTGTTCGATTCGCTGCCGTCGACTGCGATGAGAATCTTGCCGTACATGATTTCAATATGTCCGAACGGAGAATTAAACGGAACCGCGCACAGGTTCGCGTCCAGGAAAGAAAAGCAGAAATCTCAAAAGTCCCGTGCGGGAGGAAAAGTTTGTCTCCCCGTCGATACGGGGCAGCGCTCATAGATGCGGTATGGTGGGGACTGAGGGATTTGAACCCCCATGGGCGGGTTTCCACCACGGGGAGGAGCTACCTCCCCATGAAATTGATGAGTCATCGCTCCAGTTATTCATCATAACTTCAGCAAACTCAGTCAAATCACGCTCATAACTGGAGCCCGCTAGTCTACCAGGTTAGCCTAAATCCCCAATTGAGCGGCGCCGAGAGCGTCGGCGTCACTGCTTGCGCATCTTTGCAGCTCTCTTTCTTCTCCTCATCTTCTTCTTGCGCCATTTCCAACGCTGGTTGCCGCGTTTCTTCCAGGCGCGTGAGCTTCTCTTCATGTTATTCCTCTCTGGGCGCCTTTTGGCGCAGACGGACTCTGAGCGGGCCCGTCGGGACTTTCGGTAGCTTGCCACTACTTTCGAACCCGAGGCGTCTGGCTTAGAAGGCCAGCGCTATATCCTGGCTAAGCCACGGGCCCTTAGCACCACCATCTGGTACTATCATTTAAAACTTACCACAGCGGACTTCAGGGCCTCCAAAGAGGCCAGATCGCCCGATGCGCTCCCGTAGTACTTGTGATAGAGATCCACTATGGTGCCGGAACCCGACATGATCAATGCGGCCTCGGTTATGCAGAGGACAGCGATGATGAACAGGAAAGGCCACCAGTTGAGGACCTTCCCTATGAATATGGCCGCTTTCGTGATGAAATTGAATATCATGTACACGACCGATCCCGCGAGGACTGCGACAATGATCCTCGGAGCTCGTGGGAGAGACCCTCAAGGTCCCCGGTCATCTCGCCGAGGTATGCATACGCGAGCAAAACAGCCAAGATTCCGAGCACAGCTGCGAAATCGATGTTCTTGAACGGACGGATCACCATCGCATATCCGGCGACAATGCAGATGACGACGCACTCATCGGTCCATTCCCCGTAATTGATCGCGGCCGTATAGATCGCGGCGGCGCCCGCGGCCATACCGACCAGCACCATCAGTTTGTACGCTGCGGAATCCCTGTGCTTGAGATACAGAAACACTATCAGCAACGCGGATACACCGGCCGCCAGGAGAACATACTCAGCAATGCTGCCATCCATCCCATCCACCCTTCATGCGCTCATGCAGAAAAGCGGATTTATACGTAACGGAAAGGGCCGTTCAGACAGAGGAGAGGGGAACGGAATGCCAGGTGAGTGCGAATAGATCCGCGGCAGTTGTGCAATCGGCGGCGAATGGCAAACGCCGCCTCCGCGGACGCGTCTGGAGGAGGAAGAGGCATTCCGTCCCTTCTGTAGAGCATAATGTATAGCGCGTATATAAATTAATGGATATAGCATCCATCCATTATACGGCCGATACGGAATGCACTGCGGATCATGCGCTGCCCGGTATCGGCAACCGACAAAGACCGGATCCTCGAGCATTCCCGCCGGAAAACAATAAAAAACGACGTGAAGACTATGCCGGTTCGGACGGGTTATGTGGTGCGAACGGATTCATCGTTCAGCCGAACCGGCTTCTAGAGGAGGGAAGACCTCGGGCCTTCCTTGATTCCGTTTAAGAACTCAGGGTATTTAAAATAATGGACGAACCATCCATCCAACATATTACATCATCGGGCCCTGCCGCCTGCATAAAGTCATCCAGCCGCAGCCTGAACGCGCCTATCTGATTATATAACAATGAATCCATCCCGAGCGCACATTGAGGCATAACCAATGAGCGACCAATCTGTCACGCTCGCCGTCGTCATCATCTATTTCATAATCGTGATCGGCGTCGGGTACTACTTCTACCACCGCTCCACGAACCTGTCGGACTACATCCTTGGCGGGCGTTCCCTCAACCCTTACGTCACCGCGCTGTCGGCGCAGGCATCGGACATGAGCGGGTGGCTGCTCATGGGACTGCCCGGGTCGATCTACGTGGCAGGCATGGGGCAGGTGTGGATCGGGATCGGACTCGCGATCGGTTCCTATCTTGCCTGGCTGTTCATAGCCAAAAGGCTTAGGATCTATTCTGAAAAAGCGAAGAACTCCCTTACCCTCTCCGAATACTTCGAAAACCGCTTCCACGACGATACCGGCGCCTGAGGACCGTGAGCGCAGTCATCATCCTCGTTTTCTTCACCATCTATGTCGCATCCGGATTCGTCGGGGCCGGCAATGTGTTCAGGATGATCTTCCCCGACTTCACTTACACGGCCGCCATGATCATCGGGGCGGTCGTTCTGATCGTTTACACATTCCTCGGAGGGTTCAGAGCGGTCTGCTGGACCGACCTCCTGCAGGCGATACTCATGATATTCGCCATCGTACTGGTCCCCCTGGCCGCTGTCAACGAACTCGGCGGCTGGGACAACACGGCGGACATCCTCGATGACATGATGAGCACCGGACGCGCTCCGGACCACTTCACCAGCCTGCTGTACAGCGGCGGGACCGGGATCGCCGCCGCGACGGTCATATCCTGCCTCGCCTGGGGCCTGGGATACTTCGGGATGCCCCACATCATAGTCAGGTATACCGCCATCAAGAACCCCGCCGACCTGAAGATCTCGAGGCGTGTCGCCACGGTCTGGGTGGTCATATGCCTTGCGGCCGCGTGCGCCATGGCCATCATCGGCAGGGCGTACATCTCCGACAGCGGAACCGCGCTGGACAACCCGGAGAACATCTTCATCGTCCTCGCAGACTCCATGTTCCCGGCAGCCCTGGCGGCCATCATATACGCTGCGCTGCTGGCGGCCATTATGTCCACTGCAGACTCTCAGCTGCTGGTCGCTTCGGGCGCAGTATCGAACGACCTCTATACCCACATATTCAAGAAAAAAGGCCGACGACAGGAAGCTCATGTGGGTCGCCAGGGGCGTCGTGATCGTCATCGCCGTCATCGCCGCGCTGCTGGCGCTCGATAAGGACGGCGCCATCATGGACCTCGTCTCCTACGCATGGGCAGGATTCGGAGCGGCCTTCGGCCCTGCTGTGATCCTATCTCTGTACTGGAAGAAGACCAATGCGAAGGGGGTTATGTGGGGGATGGCCACAGGGTTCGCCACTGTCATCATCTGGAACACGTTCTTCATCGCCGGAGGGATCATCGCCGGAGGAGACTGGCTCATCTGGGATTCCCAGCTCTATGAGCTCGTTCCCGGCTTCGTCCTCTCCTTCATCGTCACCGTTGCCGTCTCTGTGAAGACCGGCGGCGCGGGCAAAGAGATCGAGAAGGAGTTCGACGATTATGAGGCGGCCGTGGACGACCCGGATTGGGGATCCGACCCCAAGGTCTCTGGGCCCCAGACGACTCTCAAGGAAAAGGGCCAGTGAAACCTTGGCGGGCATTCGCCCGCCTTTCCTAAACAATCCTCGGCCTGCACAGTCCGGAAAAGGGCCTGAAAGCACCGTATCGAGACATGGATTGATCCGGCATCCAGATCAGGTGGCCAGAGAGCAGATGCCTCCGGATGCAGAACACTGGATGGGAGAATCCGAGGGAATTATTAATAAAGTGTCAGCGATTGTTGTCTGGATCTGATGAATTCTGCCATATACATCATAGGTGCCCTGCTCGCAGCGGCCGTATGCGTCGGAGCCGGCGCATACGTCGTCGTGGGGGGGGGAGATGACGGCAGTTCCGCCGAAGAGGAACTGACTTTCGACTCTGCTGGCGGCTCCGATATCGGGAATGTCGCAGTAAACGAAGATGGCAAGACCAAGATTCCTGCCGCAGTTCCGACATTCGCCAAACACTCTTTCAAAGAATGGAACACCAGATCTGACGGGACCGGCGATTCATTCCTTCCGGGAAATGAATACAATTTCACCTCCGGCCTCACTCTTCATGCAATCTGGAACAACGTCTACACCATCTCCTTCAACACCAGCGGCGGGAACGGCATTGACTCTGCAGACGTGGTAGACGGGAAGCCGTACGTCTTACCCCCAGCCGTCAAAAACGGCATGTACTTCAAGGGATGGAACACCAGAGAAGATGGTTCCGGAGAATCCTATGCCTCCGGAACAGGATTTGTTCCTGCATCCGACACAATCCTCTATGCGCAATGGGCTGAATGGGGCCTGCTGAACGCCCGTGTCGGCACCGAGCTAGTATACAGCATAAGCGGAGATGTCGACCCCCAAGGCCACGAATGGATAGAGGATAAGATAACGTCCATCAGGGACGCGATCAACATCGCACTGTCGGCGCACACGGGCTGGAAGATCGATTTCGGCGTAGACAGCACATCTTTCGTCGGAGAATATACCCAGAAGATCACGGCATTCAGTGATAACGGGACTGATAGCAATGACGACGATTCCTTCACCTACTCGCGCGGCGGGTCCGCGGCAGTGACGCTTAAGTTCCACATCTCCGCCGATCACGATAACAAATCATACTCCCGCTTGAGCGCGGAATTGATTAAAGCGGTATTGACGTCCGAGAAAGTAGGCTGCGCTTACGCCGGTAACAATGATTACATCTATACATGGACCGACTGTAAGCTCGTCGGCGATGCAAACGATGAAAAGACCATAGGCATGAACGGGGCCTTTACATGCACTGTCGCTCAGGTAACCCCCTCGGCAGAGGCAGCATACAGATTGATAGACAACAGCTTCCTGGGAACCATCGATGCAGTGTCGGTCACGGTGACGGTCGACGGGGCCCCCATAAACTTCACAGTTTCCAAAGACACACTCATAACGGTGATGATCTCCAGCGATGTTACGGGCCTTTACTCGTTCGAAGCATCACTGAAGGAAATCAACGGCAGGTGGTGATGCATTATGTCAGGAGAGATATTCGGTTACACATACGGAGAGTTCGCACTATATGCTTTAGCGGCCTGGGTTATCCTCAGTATCCTGGGCGGGTTGATGCTGTACGCCACGAACAGAGGGAACGAGAGCCTGGTGAAGGAATGTCTGATCGCAGCAGGTTACATCCTGATTGTGATAGTTTACATCGCTGTGTCCCTGGTGGCCCTGGCGTTCAGCCTGATCGCAGGAGTCATCGTCGTGGTCGTCGGCCTGCTGATAATCGCAGTCATCGCCACTGACGGAGACCTGCTGGACATCTTCGACTGGTGACCGCTCCGTCAGAATATTGAAGGTTAGGGCACTGGCCTCTCCGGGATGCCGGTGCCCGCACGACCGCACAGGCTGAAATCCTCGGCGATCGCGGATTTCATCCTTAGGCCGGAATCCTGATAAGAGGTTCGGCCCGATCGTCCATGAAGGCTGAAACCTCAGCAGGACCCTGGTCAGATCGCTCCCTGCCCTCAGAGCATGCTGAGGACGAGATCGGAGTACGCGACAGGATCGTCCAGCGGCTGGCCGGCCATCAGGCATGCCTGGCCGTACATGACCTTCACGATTTTCGCGGCCCTGTCCTTATCGGTCTTGAACGCCTCGTTCAGGGCCTTGAAGGCATCCGATTCGGAGTTGAGCTCCAGGACCCTTGCTGCTTTCACGCCGTCGCCGGCCGCGCCGGGCATCTCCCTGAAGTACTTCTCCACCTCGAAGGTTATGCTGCCCTGGGTGGTCAGGAGCACGGCGTGGTTCTTCAGCTTGTGCGAGATCTTCACCGCCGCAACACCGTCGCCGAGAGTCTGTTTCGCGAAGTCCGTGAGCTCCTTGAACTCCTCGTCCTTCTTCTCGGCGGCCTTCTTCTCTTCGTCCGTCTCCAGGCCAAGGTCCTCGTTAGTTACGTTGCAGAATTCCTTCTCCTGGTACTCCCTGAGCACATTGGCTACGAAGGAGTCGATCTCATCGGTGAACGCGAGGACGTCGTATCCCTTGGCGAGCACAGGCTCCGCCTGGGGCAGCTCCTTCGCATGCTCAACGGTGTCCGCAGAGACATAGTAGATCTTCTTCTGGCCCTCGGGCATGCCCTTCACGTAATCGGCGAGCGAGATGAGCTTGCCCTCCTTCGCGGACCCGAACATTATCAGGTCCTTGAGGAGATCTGCATCCCTGCCGTACTGGTCGACGCAGCCGTACTTAAGCTGCCTCCCGAAGCTGCCGTAGAACTGCTGGTACTTCTCCGGCTCGTCCTTCATGAGCCTCTCGAGCTCTTTCTTGACCTGCTTGGTCAGGTTGGAGCCGACCGCTTTCAGCTGGGAATCGTGCTGCAGCACCTCCCTCGAGATATTGAGGCTGAAGTCGGGCGAGTCCACCACTCCGCGGACGAACCTGAAGCAGTAGGGAACGAGGTCCGAGCACTTGTCCATGATCAGCACACCGTTGGAGTACAGCTGCAGCCCGGGCTGGAAGTCGCGGGTGTAGAAGTCGTACGGGGCCTTGGATGGGATGAACAGCATGGCCCTGTAAGTGACTGCGCCCTCGACGTTGACGCGGATGACCGAGATCGGCTTCTCGTAGTCGTGGAATTTGTCCTGATAGAACTGGAAGCATTTCTCGTCGTCGGCCTCCTCCTTAGACTTCTTCCATATTGGGACCATGGAATTGACGACCTTGTCGACTTTGGTGGTGACGTAGTCCTTCTTGGGATTGCCCTTCTCGTCCTTCTCGCCGGTCTCCTTCCACTCGCTCTCGTCCACAGTCATGTGGATCGGCCAGCGGATGTAGTCGGAGTACTTCTCCACCAGTTCCCTGAGCCTCTCGGTCTCCAGGAACTCGGAATAATCCTCGCCCTCCGCATCCGCTTTGACATGCATGATGACGTCCGTACCGAACGAATCCCTCTGGGACTCTTTGATCATGTAGCCGTCGGCGCCGTCTGACTCCCACTCGTTGGCCGTGCCACTCCCGTAGCGCGGGACACCACCTTGACATCGTCGGCGATCATGAACGCGCTGTAGAACCCGACCCCGAACTGGCCGATGGCCTCGCTGTCCTTGTCCTTGTCACCGACTTCTTTCTTGAACTCGAGGGTGCCTGAATGGGCGATGTACCCCAAGTTCTTCTCCAGCTCATCGGCAGTCATGCCGATCCCGTTATCGGACACGGTGATGAGCCTCTTGTCGCGGTCGACCTTCACATCGATCCGGAAGTCGTCCCTGCTCACCTTGGAGTCAGGCTCCTGCATTATCCTGTAGTTGAGCTTGTCTATCGCATCCGATGCATTGGAGATAAGCTCCCTGAGGAAGATCTCCTTGTGCGTGTAGATGGAATTGACCATCATGTCCAGAATGCGCTTCGATTCCGTTTTGAACTGTTTCTTCGCCATTCGGATCACTGTCTGAACGGCACAATATTAAATGCCCTTCTATATAAATATTATGAACTGCAGGTTAACAACGTCCGGCAGATATCACCTCATCGGTAGATCCTGCCCGCGTATTCGGAGTAATAGGACACGACATAATCGAGGCTGCGGTACAGCCAGTCGGCGAGGTAATCCATGTGCGATTCCCAGGTCCTCAGCTGGATGAACTCGAGGGGGTTCGACCAAATGGAGGACCCCAAGACCGGCCAGCGGTCGAAATTGCGTTCGAAGTCGGAGCTGTGCGACATCTCCTCGCTGTACAGCGACGCCCAGAGCTCCCGGACCGCACCGGCATCCGCCTCCAGTATATCAGCGACCTGGGTCCGGAACTCATCGTAATCCAGGAGATAATGGTACCAGGCGTTGGTCTCGGCCGCCCAGAGATTGTCCGGGTCCTTGCTGTGCTCGTTCCTGGTGTTCCCGGAGCTGGTATCGAAGTCCCAGACAGGCCCGCTGGAGATCTTCAGCTTATCCGCGGCGCATTCGTTCCCGTACACAAGGAACTTGAAGCTGGACCAGTTGATGTCCTGCACCGCGAAGATCTCGTTGACGATATACGTCTTGGCGAAGGACTCCGTGTCGAGGACCGACTGGATCTCGCTGAAACGATATTCGTCAGGTCCGGCCCGGAGCATGGAAAGAACTCTGCCGAAAAGCTCCTCGACCGTCCCGAATACACCGTTCTCCAGATCGCTTCCGTGGGGATCGCTGAACTCATAAGGCTGGTCATCGGCCACGAAGTAATCCCTTCCCTCTGCCGCCCCTTCGGAGTAATCCGTCAGGACCCAGCCGTTGAGTTCCAGGAGGTACTGGCACACATACGGGTTGCCCAATGGGTCCAAAGCCTGCACACGCCCCTCCCCCAGTTCGATCTGGTCGCATACAAGATATACCCCCTCGTACACCCCGTTGAGCCACAGATTGACGAACTGGGTGCTGCTGGCGTACATCCCGAGCAGGAGGGCGGTATTGTACGCGAAGTAATCCCTGCTGAGGCTCTGGTCCGTGTAATTGGCGATGAGCGTCCATTCCCTGGCGGGGCCGCTGCCGAATAGATCGACCGGGTCGCTGAACTTGATCTTGAAGGGCTTCTTCTTGGTATCGTACCAGTGATTATCGTTGCCGTACCAGGTGGTGTTCCCGCGGCCTTTAATCTCCGCATCCTCCCCGCTGAGCTCGTACTCTGGGTCGCAGTCCGACACTGAGATTCTGCAGTCCAGGTAATATTCCTTGGAGACCACGTCCTCGTAGCCGTCCGTCACTATCGCCATGGCCGGCAGGGTATACGGTTCCGATGAGCTGTCATCATTGACGATCCACAGCCCCGCCGCCGCCACGGCCGCGGCGGCGAGGATAGCGAATGCCGCCTTCGCCGGTCTTCTCACAGGCTCTGCCACTCCGTTTCCTTCGTGTCCGAGACGGAGACTTCCAGGTTCCCGTTCATGACGCGTATCTCGTCCACCAGCGCCTTGGAGTCGAAGTCGTCGGCCACGACCAGATCGTACGTCAGGCGGAACATGCTCCCCATGTTGGTGGTCCTGACCTTGGTCAGCTTGATGTCGGTGGCGTACTTCTTCAGGACGCTGTCGAAAAGCCCGGTGTAGTTGAGCGATTCCGGGATCGTGACGTTGAGGGTCTTGCGGTTGTCCTTCCTGATGGGCTCCCTCCCGGAAAGGCGCTCATATGCCACATAGAAGAACCCGATCAGCATGACGAAAAGGATGCTGAATCCCAGATATCCGGTGCCGATGAGCAGCCCGGAGGCCATGGCGATGAATATCGCCCCTATCTCCGTAGCCTTCCCGGGGACGGAACGGAACCTGACGAGGCTGAACGCCCCTGCGACGGCTATCCCCATGCCGATGCTGTCGCTGACCACCATGATGATGACCGCCACCACGGCCGGTATGATGGCGACTGTGATCAGGAAGCCTCGCTGTACTCGTTGTTGTATGCGTAGACGACGGAGATCAGCATCCCGACGAACACAGCGCAGATCATCACCAGCAGGAACTGCTCGACGGTGAATGTGCTTATGTAGGGGCTGTTGAAGATGTTGTCAAAGAACGCGCCCATTCTCCCTCGTTCTCGGAGAAATCGTCTAGGATAATAAATGCGCGCGATAGATTCAGTCTCCGGCAGTGACAGTGTATCAGCCGTATAACGTCATATCGAGGAACATGACGGAAACGAGCGCGAGCAAGCAGGTGAAGCACACGGTTCCTGACAGCGTCCCGGCGGCGAGCGCCTTCTGACCGACATGCCTCATGGACATCGTCAGCACGGCGGCGGACAGGGACTGAACCGCGCCCGCGACCAGCGCGTACCCGAACGGCCCGATGTTGTCCGACAGGGACCCGGATACCGATGCGCTGTCGAACCCCCGGGAGGATTCGAGAGGGCCCCCGGCGCCGAATATCGCATGTGCCAGATCCGTTCCTCCGTTGACCGCCAGGAAGAATCCCGATATGAACACGGCCAGGCCCGAAACGAGGAGGACGGCGCAGAGGACCATATCGCTGCCGGCCGGCCCGGTCCTGGGCGTGCAGTCTTCCTTGAAATCGCTGACCGCCCCTTTCCTGTTCCTGTGCACGAACTGCATGAACAGAAACAGCAGCACCGCCGCGGCCTGCGCTTCCGCGAACCCCATGTCTCCGACGAGGGCCATGTATTCCAGCACAGCCGTCCCGACGGCGACCGTTACGGTCTCGATCCTGCGGTTGAAACTGAGGTTGTTAACATCGATGACCAGGACCGCCATCAGGAGCGCGAGGACCAAGGCGGCGATCGCAGAACCGTATGTGCTGCGGGTTACGGTCGCGGGATCGGAGAAGACGGATATGATGAAAACGGTGAGAGGGCAGACCAGACCGCCGGCGAAGAAACCCACATAATACGGCGAGATCCCGCTGCTGGGCGATATCCACCTGACGCCCCTGGAGATCCAGACGGCGCCCAGGATGACCAGGGCAATGCCCGCCGGTATTCCTATGCACCAATCCACGGGCAGGCTAACGGCAGGAGATTATTAATGGGTGTGCATTCCGGATATCGAAGGGGGTCAGACCATGGCGGACTACCAGTCTACTTTCAGGCGGGTCGAGATGAAGTATGTGATGAACCCGGACCAGAAACGCGCCGTCCTGGATGTCCTGGACGGGCGCATGGCCGTCGACAGCTACGGACGCACCGAGATCCGCAACATCTACTACGACACCCCCGATTTCATCCTCGCCCGCAGGTCCATCGAGAAGCCCGCCTACAAGGAGAAGCTCAGGACCCGCTCCTACGGCGCGCCCGGCCCAGATTCCAGGATCTTCGTGGAGCTCAAGAAGAAGTACCTCGGGATCGTCTACAAAAGACGTCTGGCACTTACTGAGGCAGAGGCCGAGGAATGGCTGGACAGGGGAGGGAGCGGCCCCGACACGCAGGTAGGGAGGGAAATCTCCTACATGTTCAGGAACTATCCGGGGCTCGGTCCCGCGATGTACCTTTCATACGAGAGGGAGGCGCTCCGCCCGCTGGACAGCGCCCTCGATCTGAGGATCACATTCGATGAGCGCATAACCGCCCGCCTCGACGGCCTGGACATATCCCTGCCGGCAGGAGGGACCGAACTCATCCCCGGGGGAACGCTCATGGAGATCAAGACCGCGACCGCGATACCGCTGTGGCTGGCGCGCACCATGTCCGAGAACAGGATCTTCAGGTCGCCGTTCTCGAAATACGGCAACGCGTACAAGAAGCTACTTTTCGACAGGGTCGACTGGGAACTCTGCGACCGATACCGCATATCCAGACATCATGTTTTTACATGTTTTCCGCACGTAATGCTGCATTCTGATTTTTAAGGGCGAACATACCGGAAACATGTTCGCAAACCCCGTTAATTACCTACATTCAGATGCTAATAGGAGGTTGGATTGCCTCGTCGTAAATATACACAGGAGGAATATGTATGACAATAGACGATGCTAAGAAGACGAAGATGCTGTCCTACAGATGGATCATCTTCATTGTCCTGGCTATCGCGTACTTCTTCGTCTACTTCCACCGTACGACAGGAGGTGCGATATCCGATACCCTGCAGGACTCGTTCGAGGTAGGTTCGTCCTCGATCGCCCTGCTCGCATCGGCCTACCTATACGCCTATACGCTGATGCAGATACCCAGCGGGATACTCACCGACAGGATGGGGCCCAGGAAGGCCGCCAGCATATTCGTCATGCTGATTGCGCTGGGTTCCGTGCTGAGCGCCCTCGCCGATACCTTCAGCGAGTTCGACCTGATGATCGCCGGGAAGTTCCTGATAGGGATCGGCGCCGCGGTCGTATACATACCGATAATGAAGGTCCTGGCCGTATGGTACAGGAAGAACGAGTTCGCATCGATGAGCGGCGTCCTGCTCCTGGTCGGGAACGTCGGAGGCATCGCCGCAGCCACGCCGATGGTCGTGATGATGGACGGTCTGGGAATCCAGAACACCTACCTGGTCCTCGCGGTCGTCACCGCCGCCATCTCGCTGCTCTGCTGGTACTTCGTCAGGAACCACCCCTCGGAACTCGGCCTCCCGAGCATCGAGGAGATCGTCTCCGAGGAGACCGGGGAGCCCGTCACCGAGTCGACATCGGCCAAGATGGGCACCGTCGAGGCCCTGAAGCTGACGTTCGGCGGGGGCAGGAAGTTCTGGCCCCTTGCGATATGGTTCTTCTTCATGTACGGCACCATCATGCTCTGGCAGGCATCCCAGTCCGGATCGTTCTACAAGAACATCTATGACTTCTCCAATACCGAAGCGTCGCTCATGGTCACCATGGTCGGCATCGGGATGGTGTTCGGATGCCCCCTGGCAGGGATGCTTTCCGACCGCGTGTTCCACTCAAGGAAGAAGGTCATGGTGTTCGGCACTGCCGTGTACACCCTTGTCTGGGCGGTCATATGGCTGACGGCCGGCAGCGACGGCATGGACAATATGGCGGTCCAGGGAGCGATCAATTTCCTGTTCGGGTTCTTCGGCGGGTTCTTCGTGGTCTCATACGCGCAGATCAAGGAGCTCTTCCCGGTGGCCATGGCAGGTACGTCGACGGCTGCCCTGAACCTGTTCCCCTTCGCCGGAGGCGCGATACTCATCACCATAGGAGGGTTCATAATCTCCGACAAGACCCTGGGCGAGTTCCAGGACCTCTGGCTCATGGCATTCATCATGATGCTGATCGCTCTCGTGTGCGCTCTGCTCTCAGTCGAGAAGGGGCATGAGGACGAGGGTCTGAAGTTCGGGAGGAAGCCTGAGAAGAACGACTGAGGTCTGCAGTCCCCGAAACCTTTTCCGAGAGGGGCGCCCGCCCCTCTCTTTTCCGGTCCGCCGCCATTCAGGAGGGCGGCGGGCCGCGCCGGTTCATTCCGGCCTGTACAGCCCGCCGTTATCGAGCATGGAGCGCTTCATCTTCCACAGCCTGTCCGACAGGTCCACATAATAAGTCTGGGGGTTGGAGAACCTCTTGACCTCTTCCCATAGGGTGCCGATCTGCTCGGCGCAGTATTCCCTGACCTTGCCCAGCGGGGGGCAGCGATACACTTTCTTCCCGCCTTCGAACACCTTGACCTGCAGGGGCCTGACGGTGAAATCTGTCAGGGTCTTCTTCTTCCACGGGGCATCTGGGTCGAAGATGGTCAGCGGCTTGGACTGATCGATCTCCTCGTCGGCAAGGCATACGAGGTCGGCGAGCGCCCTGCCGTCGGCCTTCCCGTAGAGGCGGTAGACCTTCTTGTATCCGGGAATGGTGATCTTCGAGACGTTGTTGGAGATCTTGATCTTCGGGACTATCTGACCGTTCTCCTCCACGGCCGCCAGTTTGTAGACCCCTCCGAATACCGGGTTGCTGTGGCTGGTGATGAGCCTGTCCCCGACCCCGAAGGAATCGATGCAGGCGCCCTGCTCGATCAGGTCCTTTATGATGTACTCGTCCAGGGAGTTGGACGCGACTATCTTTATGCCGGGGAGGCCGGCCTCATCGAGCATCGCGCGGGCCCTCCTGGTAAGGAACGCAAGGTCCCCGGAATCGAGGCGGATGCCGCCCTTGGTTATGCCGGCCTCCTTGAACGCCGTTATCGCATCCGGCACGCCCCTCCCGAGGGCGTCGTATGTGTCCACCAGAAGGACGGCGTTGTCGGGGTAGAGCCGGCAGTACTGCCTGAATGCCTCGAGCTCCGAATCGAACATCAGGACCCAGCTGTGCGCCATGGTGCCGCTTGCCGGCACTCCGAACCTCTCATCGGACAGGGTGCAGGCGGTGCCTACGCACCCCCCGATGTAGGCCGCCCTCGCGCCGAGGATGGCCGCCTCCGACCCCTGAGCGCGGCGCGACCCGAATTCCGCGACGCCCCTCCCGTCGGCGGCGCGGACGATCCTGTTGGCCTTGGTGGCTATCAGGGACTGATGGTTGATGGTCATCAGGAGCAGGGTCTCCAGCATCTGGGCCTGCGGCGCAGGCGCGACCACGGTGACTATGGGCTCCATGGGGAAGATCGGCGTACCCTCTGGGACCGCATAGACGTCGCCGGAGAATCTGAATTTCCGAAGATACTCCAGGAACCTCTCGGAGAACACCCCTTTGGAGCGGAAGTATTCAATGTCCTCCTCCTCGAAATGCATGTTCTCGATGCGCTCTATGGCCTGCTCGAGCCCTGCCATGATGGCGAAACCGCCGCCGTCCGGCACATTCCTGAAGAACATGTCGAAACAGACCTTCCTATCCTCCATCCCGGATTCTAAGTAACCGTTGGCCATCGTATACTCATAGAAATCGCAGAGAAGCGAGAGGTTTTCCTTGTTCATGCTTAGTGCGGCTATGCGCCGGCCGATTTTAATTTTCTGCACGGACAGAACGGAACCTGTGTCCGCTTCTGCCGGCGGTCGCTTCAATCAACCGAACGTTTCCGCATCTCTTGAGGCGGAAAGGCGATCCATAATCAAAAAATGGCCCGAATTTCCTGCACATCAGAAGAAGATAACGGCGTATGACTGACTCGGAAATATAAAACACAGTTGATCTGTCAATTCTGTTTTACGATACGATTAAATAATGTTGGATGTATATTCCAATATGTATGAATAGTGATATTAGGCGATATAATGAAGAAGAATCATAAAATATACATTACAATTTTATCATTTGTACTCCTGATAACAACAATCGCGTATATTGCATTGGATAAGGATGAAGGATATCACGAGTATCGGAATCCAGTCAATAACGGACTCGCATCGCTCACTAAATTTGATGCGGCATGTTCCGATGCCGGCACTTCTGTAGAGGGAATAATCTTCCTTACACGGGACAAGAACTCACTGAGTGCAACCATCGTTGCCGATTTGATCGTAGGTGGGGCGGATGATATGGGGGTAGAATTCTCCATTCCTGCCGGACTTGATGTTGACAAAGTCCTATGCAGTTTCAATGATGATACTTCATCAAAATATGCTTACGTTAGAGCGTGGCCGGACGGTGGACATTCCATCTACATAGCGAAGGCCAATGGCTCTCCAGAAGTAATTACTGTCGGAGGATCCGGAACGGCTGTGATAGAGCTCCATTTGAACGGAAAAATTAAGTTGGAAGATATCAACTCGTTGGACTTCGTCATTTTAACAGCGAATAAGACGCACGATGATATCTCGATACAGATAACGCATTGATATTGTTATGATGATCAAATTGTATAGTGAAATGAATGAAAAAATTCAAAAACTAAATAGACAGTTGAAAGAAGTAAAATGACATGAAGCCCACAATCACGCTAATAGAGAATAACATTAGTTATGCACCTGAATTTAAAGGCAGATATATTGGCCATAGTCTCGAACCCTGTCCATGAACATGAACCGTTGCATTCCATCTCTTTAATGTCCTGCACAGTCTGTTGCATCACCGCCATATCGGCTATACTTCCTGGGGCATGCGAAACATCACCGGTATCCCATCGCCGTCCGTGACCCTGGCCATGTTGGTCTGTTTCAGATCCTCCCCGTCGCGGTTATGTCCCACTGCGTCTAGACATCCATTCTGGAACATGTGGACCGTGAGAATGGATGCCGTGCAACGGAATCTGTACAGAGTCTGATCGGAACGGACTGACAATACGGCAGCAGACGTCGATCGGTGTGATAAAAAAGGTGGACAGGGCGAGATTCGAACTCACGACCTCTACAATGCCAATGTAGCGATCTTCCAACTGATCTACCTGCCCAGTTGATGAACCCTTGATTATATGGTTGTATTTATAGATTCTCAAGCCGCGGAGGCTGCTGGGAGAACATAGTGCCAGTATCCGGCTCACTCTGTGTCGAGACGGGCTTGGAAACGCTGGACCTCGCCGTCTATGCGGGTAGGATACCTGCCCGTGACGCAGGCAAGGCAGAGCTCCGATTCGGGCTTGCAGCACGCCTCGACCAGGCCGGGGACGCTGATATAACCGAGGCTGTCGGCGCCGATTATCTTCCTGATCTCTTCGACATCATGCTTGTTGGCGATGAACTGGTCCCTCGTCTTCATATCGACCCCGTAATAGCAGGGGGCGATGATCGGCGGGCACCCGATCCTGACGTGGACCTCGACGGCGCCTGCGTTCCTGAGCATGGTGACAAGCTGTTTCAGAGTGGTGCCGCGGACTATGGAATCATCGACGATGACGATCTTCTTGCCGCTCACAGTGCTCTTGATGGGGTTCATCTTGGTCGCAACGGCCTTCTCCCTCTCCTTCTGGTCAGGGAGGATGAAGGTCCTCTCGGCGAAACGGTTCTTCATGAAGCCCTCCTCATACGGGACTCCGGACTCGTTCGAGAACCCGATGGCGTGCGCCCTCCCGGAATCGGGGATAGGCATGACGAGGTCGGCATCGGGGCACGGGTGCTCCCTGGCCAGGATCCTCCCGATGTTCCTGCGGACCTGGTATACGGACATGCCGTCGATGACGGAATCGGGCCTCGCGAAATAGACCCATTCGAACATGCAGTACGCCCTGTCGGCCTTTATCCTGGGAGGATAGGATTTTATGCCGTCCTTGGTCAGCTCCACTATCTCCCCCGGCATGACATCCCTGACGATCTCACCGCCGAGGGCATCGATGGCGGCGCTCTCGGAGACCACCATGTACCCGTCGTCCAGCTTCCCGATGATGAGGGGCCTGATCCCGCAGGGGTCGCGGATCCCGAACAGGCGCCCGTTGATCATGAGGCAAGGGCATATGCACAGCCGATCTCGCCCATGGTGGAGCGGATAGCAGCTACGTAATCGCCGTTCTGCCCGAGGTTCTTGCTGAGGATCTTGATGATGAGCTCTGTGTCCGAACTGGTCTGGAAGGCGGACCCGGACTCCATGTACTTCGCCTTCAGCCTGTCATAATTGGTGATGTCGCCGTTATGCGCGACGGCGATCATGCCCGCCGAAGCGACCATGGTCATAGGCTGGGCGTTCTCGATCCCCTTGGAGCCGGTGGTGGCGTACCTCACGTGCCCTATGCCTATCTTGCCCGAGAGGTTCTCGATGCGGCTTTTGGGAAGAGCGGTCTGGACAAGACCGATGTCCTTCACCGTGTTTATCTTCATCCCGTCGTAGACGGAGATCCCCGCGGAATCCTGTCCGCGGTTCTGGATGATCATCAGGACCTTCTGCAGAGAAGGTACCACGTTATGATCGGCGGCGATGCCGACTACTCCGCAGTGATGCCAAGGGCCCATGATGATCCGTTGAACTGTTTCCCTTATCCCGTCAGTCGCGGATCTTGGCCCACTCGTAGGACCTGATCCTCGCGGTCTTGCCGTAGCCGCAGGAAGCGCAGTAGCCCTTCCTGACGTTGTACGAGCGCTTCCCGCACCTGCGGCAGGGGATATGGGTCTTGAATTTGTTGTGCCTTCCCTGTGCTGCTGTACCTGCTCCCATTTCGAAGTCTCCTTTATCGTTTATACGGCCCCGCCCGCAGGTGTGCCGTCTCCGCGTCCTTCAGGCACTGTACGCCATGGCCGCGGCTTATCAGGCATGCGATAAAGCAGTCAGTATTAAAGGTTATCCTATTAAAATAGGGCCCCGGCGGAGGTCAGACGAACGCTCCGATAGCGGGCGCGTCCAGCCTGTCCATGTCGTAGAAGATCACCGCATCCCTGATGCCCCTGGCCCCGAAACCGGTGCCGAAGAACCTGTCCAGGAGGGCTGTCCTCCAGAGGATGTCCAGGACTGCCGTGGCCATGCTCCCGTAATAGGCGTTGGCCATATCGTCAGCGTACCCGTCGGCGTCGATGAGCCAGTAGACACTCCCGAGGAAGCTGTCGCGGCCGTTCAGCACCCTGATGTAGTCGGCGAGGACCTTCCTGCCCTCGTCGTTGGGGACGTTGATCCTTATGGACTGCGGGGGCGCGGAGCCTTTCCTCTCCAGGTTCCCATCGCCGTCCAGGACGTGCCAGACGATCTCGGACTCGGCGGCCGAGAATATGTTCCAGGAGAGGTCCTCGCCGCAGTATACGGGAAGGTTGACCGGATCCTCTGACGACAGCGATTCCATGGCCGCCGCACGGGCGGCATCGTTCAGGTCATTGATGTCGTACGCCGCTCCCCTGAGCGCTCCGGAAATGGACATCTCGGAATCGGAGTCGGAAAGAGCCAGTATCTGGGATATGAACCCGAGGTCCGTGAAATCGTCCAGATGCTCCGACACCGACATCCTGAGCATGGACGAATCGGCCATGACCCCGGCGGCGCGGGCATTGGCATAGAACTCCTCGTAGACCGCCGATGCGTCCTTCACCGCCTCTGAAAGCCGGTCGGAGGCGGCGGCCACTACGGCCTTCGCCTCATCCAGGGCAGAGGCACCGCGCCCTGTCCACAGCCCGCGGCAGGAAAGGTCCAGTTCCACCTGCACGCGGTCCGAGGCATAGAGGTGGTACGGGTACTGCCTGCAGTAGGTGGTCCTGTGGCCGTACACCCTGCAGCGCCGGTCCCCGTTCAGGAAGACGCAGGAACCGCAGCCTTTCTTGAGGGCGAGGGCGGTGTAGGGCTCGGGCCCTTTGGTCCTCACCAGGTCCCGGGGATGGTTCTCCTTGAAATAGGCACGCTCGGAAGGCAGGACCTCCGGCTGGCACAGACAGCACATGCCGCAGCCTTCAATGCATTCCGCCTTCTTCCCGGCAACCTCGGAATAATCGACTACGTACTCGGCCACAGACATCCCTTCCGAGGGGCTCCGCGCAGGGCTCCCCTTCTGAGACCTGTACCTGGCCCCTTATTATAACGGTATCGGGGAACACCGCGCGCATCCCGCGGTAAGGGGTGAATCCGGCCTCGAATGCAGTTTGGAGGCGTCTATCTCGGTGACCCTGCGCATATCGAAGATCGCGAAGTCGGCATCGTATCCGGGCTCTATCCTGCCCTTAGGCTGGGAGAATATCCTGCCGGGGTTCTCGGCGCCCATGGAGACCAGCAGCTCCAGGGGGATCTCCCCAGACCTCACCATCTCGGCGGCCATTGGTATCTGGGTCTCCACGCCGGGTATGCCCCCGGGCGCCGAATCGAAATCGGCCGATTTCTCATCGAGGGTGTGCGGGGCATGGTCGGAACCGAACATGTCAATGCCCCCGCGCCTGAACAGCTCCCTGAGGCCGTCGCGGGATACTTTATCCCTGATCGGCGGGTTGACCTTGTATAGGGCGCTCTCATATCTCCCGGTGAAGAACGTCAGATGGTGCATGGCCACCTCGGTGGTGAACCCCAGGCGGTGCGCCTCCTCGGCCTGAGGGGCGTTGGTGCAATGGCAGATATTGATCCTGTTGGAGCCTGAGTACCTCGCCAAACGCCTGAGCGCCGAGTACTCGGCCTCGGCAGGGCGGTCCCTTAGGTGGTCCTGGCAGCACTTCTCCTCGATGCCCTTCGCGATGAGGTCGTCGTCTTCCGCGTGCACGCTGACGACCTTCCCGGTACGGGCGACATCGGCCATAACGTCCGGGATCTCCGAGTCATCGTTGAAGAGGATGTTCCCGGTGGTCGAACCCATGAAGAGCTTGAAGGCCGGAACATACGGTGCCAGAAGCGATGCCCGGCACCCTTTTGTGAGAGCGGCGAAAAGCCCGTAGTCGGTATACGAGCGCCCGGCGACCGCGGCCTTCTTGCGCATGAGGGTATCGATATCGGTGACCGGCGGCTTGGTGTTCGGCATATCGAGGACGCAGGTGACGCCTCCGCATAGGGCTGACATGGACCCGGTCGAGAATGTCTCCTTCTGGGTCATCCCGGGGTCGCGGAAATGCACATGCGGGTCCATGAAGCCGGGGAGCACGGTCATGCTCGAGCCGAGCTCTATCCTGTCCTCCCCGCCGGACACCAGGCTCCCGACGGTGACGATCTTCCCGTCGGTTATGCCGACCTCCGTGTACTTCAGCTCCCCTCCGCGGTACATCCTGCCGCAGAGGACGGTCTCCGGCTCCTGGGTCATACCCTGACGACCTTCCCGCGCGGAGTTTCCTCGGAGAACACCTCGGCGGAGAACCTGCTGAACTCGATGACCCCGGAGAGCCAGGCATCATCCTGCAGGCCGGCCTTCTCGCATAGGTTGGAGAGGTACTCCTCGGCGTTCCATCCCTGCTCCGCCGGCACCTGCGGGAGGAATACGGCGCTGCGGCACGACTTGGCGTTGCGCCTGTAATTCAGCAGCAGACCGTCCCTGCCGAGGACGATCATCCCCGGAAGGTCCCTTGGGTCGGAATACTCTATCTTCTCGGGAGGAGTGAGGACCGATACTTCCACGATGCAGGCGGCGGGCTCGTTATCCCTGAGCGGGGGGAAGCGCGGATCGCGGCAGACGTCCCTCGCCGCATATGCGAGGGCCTGGCGGGCGGGGTAGACGGGCATGACGATCCCTATGCATCCCCTGAGCCTTCCCTCTTTCTCCAGGGTCACGAAGACGCCGCGGTTCTTGTCCATGGATGCCGGGAGGCCCTCCGGGAGCGTTATGTCCCTGCCGGCGGCCTCGGCCTCCACCACAGTCCTGGCCGCCCTGACGATGCAGGCCCCCTCGCCGTCCGTGAGCAGGCTCACTCCCCCTTGCCCTCTCCGTCCTCTTCCTTCTTCCCGGAGGCATCGGCGATATTGATCGATATGGGGGTGGGCCCGTCGGACGGCTTCTCTTTCTCCGGCCGATAGCTCCCGTATCCGCCGCGGTAGCGCGGCGCGTCAGGGTTCTTCTTGCTCCGGCAGTACTCGTTCTTCCGGCAGTACTCGATGTTCTTGCTGCGGTCGGCCATGTCGGCGAAATCCTTCATGAAATCGGGAGCGCTGCTGCTCCTGAGGAGGGAGTTGAGCGCCATCCAGGCCTCCAGGCCGGCCCCGACCAGGTGCTGCTGGAACTTCGGGTCGGTGAAGGGGCTGAATACGCGCTCCATATCCTCGTTCGCATATCTGCGGATGCGGTCCATGTCGTCTCTGATGTTCTCCCTCGCCTCGTCGGCCGCCTCGAAGGCGTAGCGGCGTTCGTCCGCATACCTGCCGCGGATGCGGTCCCTGGCCTCGCGGGAGCGCCTGTAAGCGTACTCCTCCTGGTCGCGGGCGAAGTCCGCCGCCCTGTCCCTGGCATCTCCGAAAGCGCTGTAGGCGCGGTCCGCGGCATCGTCATAAGCGGTGCGGCGCTCTCCTCCTCTGCCTCCCGGGCCATGGCCGCCCTGTATCTCTCGTCTGCCGAGGCGCGCCTCTCCTGCTCCTCGATGCGCCCGCGCATCTCCTCGAAGCGGGCCCTGTCCGCGGCCTCCTCCTCGGCCTTCCTCTTGGCGATGATCCTGTCGATCATCTCCCTGTTCTCCTCTTCGAACTTCCTGAGATCCTCGTCGTTCGCGCCGTCTGCCATGGTCATTCCTTCCTGAACTTCACTATGAGGGCCTGGCCGCCGAAGTCCGCTCCGACGATATCCGCTCCGGAAAGGGATGTCGGTAGGGACACGGTGCGTTTCTGGCTCCCTGCGTGGATTATGATAGTGTTCTCCTTGCCCTTAAAAAGTTCCACCTGGTCCTTCGGGACGAACGGCATCTTGATCCGGAGCTCGGTGAGGCCGTCCGGACCGGCGGTGAACTTCATCGGACTCTCAGAGCTGTAGGTCTCGATAGGATCCGAATCGCCGAAGATCTGGTCTGCCAGCATGCACAACCTGTCCTTGCCGCGGACCTCGGTGCTCATGAGGTATGCTTTCATGATCTTCAGTCCGGAGAAGGACTCGTCGATCATCCTCATGTAGCCGTCCTGCTCGGACAGTTTGCTTTTCATGAAGTCCCCGTCGGCATCCTCCGGGATGACCTTGTTCACGATCAGGCACTCCACGTTCTTGTTGTAGAGGCACATATAGGAATAGGAACGGCGGGTCTCGTTTATCGCCATCCTCTCGGGATTGAGGACCAGCCTCACGGTGGTTTTCTCGGAGTCCTCGAGGATCCTCTTGACCTGCTTCATCTGGTCCTTGAGCACCATGACAGAGTCCATGACCTCCTTGGTCGGCAGCGGGAAGTCCACCATGCGCCTATAGTCATCCTCGCCAGCCCCATGAGCCTGGAGACGACGGAGAAGATCTTGTCGATGTACCAGTTGGACACATCGGGGAACGAGAGCAGCCTGAGGGTCTCTCCGGTCGGAGCGGTATCGATGACCACGACATCGTACCTTCCCTCCTTCTCGAACGTCAGGACGTAGAGCAGGGCCGCCACCATCTCCATCCCCGGGAGGATCGCCATCTCGTCGGCGGTGATGCCGTCCAGACCCTGGGACAGCATGAATGCCTGGAGATAGTCGTTGATGGCGCCCCATTTGGTCTTCATCTCGTGGATTATATCGATCTCGAAGGCATCGAGGTTCGGAGCGACCGTCACGGGTTCGGCCCCCAGCCTGACATCGAGCGAGTCGCCTACCGAGTGGGCAGTGTCCACGCTCATGAGCATTGTGCGGTGGCCCTTCTGTGCCAGACGGAGCGCGGTGGCGACCGAGACGGATGTCTTGCCCACGCCCCCCTTGCCGTTGTAGATAATGAGCCTCATTGCGGCAACAGTACGGTACGCAGATTAAAACTCTAACTCGGCAAATCTGGCATGAGTTAATGAGGAGGGTCCGGAAATCTTAGGCTCCATGCTTTCTTCTTGATGCCTATGAGCTTTCCCTGTCCTCCGGTGTGCTGTACTGGGACAGCCCGAACCAGCTGAGGAAGCCCCCGCACATGCCGGACGCTGCGGACAGCGCCGCAGCTGATGCCGCACCCAACATCAAGTCGGCCATCACCGTTGGCCGGCCATCCCATTCCGCGTGAATGCGATCCCCCGCAGGAACACCTCATTCAGACAAGCTTTCTGAAAAGATGACCCCCTTAGGGCCTCAGCAAATTCCAGAACGAGTTCGAGATTGACTATATATAATTGAACTAAGCAATTTGATATCTGAATCATGATGTTAATCATGTCCCATTATTGTGTCGAAAATGAAATCAAGACACGTATAGAATGAATAGTGTGAAGAACAGGGCAATTGTGTTGGCAACACTAACCGTATTGCCCTGCTTAATTATTCTATGCATCAATGGGACAGAATCTGGGGGAGAAGTGAAAAACAATGCAGTTGAAAAACAACATATGATGCTGCCGTGTTTGTCGATGACGCGGTCAAAATGGAACAATTGAATTCTATTCATGAATTGAACTTCCGGTCTTCGGGCCGGATCCATTTCTGTGGCTGAAATGAAGAAAAAACTTGTCATTTTGGGTGCGATTGCCGTCTTGTTCGTACTGTCATTGTCCGGTCTCTATGCCATTCATGATAATTCTAGGTCGGATGTGGAGATCATATATGGTTCGGCATATGATGCCGATTGCAAATCATCGGTGAGGATCGATGACAGGAACTATCAGAACATAACGGTTGATTCCGACCTCAGCGCACATAGGAGTTCTGATGATGAGGTGACGTGCGACATCTACATCAGAGCAACCGTCAATGAAGATTACAAATACCTGCCGTTCGACCTTCATTACTCCTATAAATCGTCCATACACTCATTGATCCCGCTGGACTCAGGCAGAGATACTGACAACGGTCCTGGCATCTCATGTCTCTACAAGGATCCTGTTTCCGGGGACAGCCTTCAGTTCTATGAGTCGGACAGGGCCCTTCAGAGCATAAAATTCACAGGAACAACAGTGGTCGGAACAGAGGGCGATTTTCAATTTGCTCAGTTCGACTTGATCATCTCATATAAGATGGATATGACGTATGTAAACTCCATAGAGACACAGAAGAAGGACGAGCTTAACGGATGCAATCTGACCGGCGAAGAGAATGGGGCGGAGAAGAGCGGTACGGTCAATGCATATCTAGAACTCAACATGATTGTACCCTATGAGAGAAAGAATATCAGGACGGAGATATTGTTGGAAGGAACAGAGATTCCGGCCGAGTTCCTTACATATGAGGCGTATGTAGGCTCTGAAACAACATATCAGAGCGACAATCTCACACCGTACCTGAGAAATGACGGGATCTATATCGTCCCGCAGATTCATTACAGCATAAGCGTGAATGATACAGGCAGCCTTGTTCTCGAAATGTCTGGAACCGTCACCATATACGGACTTGATGATTCATGCAACATCACATCCAAGCAGATCATTGAATTCGAATACGGAGCGATGGGATGAACGGAACACTGCTCGTCGAAGACCTGGTGAAAACGTTCAGAGGGACCCGCGCCGTCGACAGCATCTCTTTCGCCGTCAGCAGGGGAAGTTTCACTGCACTACTGGGTCCTAACGGCTCCGGAAAGAGCACGACCCTGAAGCTGTGCACTAACATGCTGCAGCCCGATTCAGGGAGGGTCCTCCTGAACGGAATCGATGTCGCCGAGGATACGGTCGAAGCTCTGTCAGACGTCGGCTGCGTGATAGAATCTCCGGAGATCTACCCTGATGTGACCGCAAGAAGATATCTGGATTACCTTGGAAAAATCTCGGGGATGACTGCGGAAGATGCAAAATCCGAAACGGAACGTGTCCTGGGAATAGTCGGCATGTCCGACAGCCGTTCAGATAGGAGGATCGGATCCTATTCGAAGGGCATGAAACAGAGGATCGTTCTCGCTCAATCCCTGTTGGGCGATCCGGAAGTGCTTATTCTGGATGAACCCACATCGGGGCTGGATCCCAAAGGTTCGGCTGAATTCAACAGCATATTGAAAAAACTCAATCGTGAAGGGAAAACGATCCTCATGAGCTCTCACATGCTCCACGAAGTTGAGGGCCTTTGCGACAGCGCAGTGATAATCGACTGCGGCAGAACGGTCAGACGGGGCGCTATGGAGGAGATCATCCGCAGGTCCACGGTGATGATCTCGGTTATTGGCCAGATTGAGAAAGAAACCATCTCCATGGTATCCAGGATCCCCGGAGTCATCGAAGTCGGTTCATCTGGTAACGAGATGTCCATCAGGATCGATGGAGGACCGGAACTGCAGGCAGAATTGGTTAAAACATTGACTGATAGCGGAATCCGCGTATATTCAGTCTGCAAAAAGGATCCGTTGGAAGAAGTGTTCATGGATGTGACAGGAGGCAACAGCAGATGAACATGGGCATCAAATTAAACAGGCCATGATTGTAACCGGATTCGAAGGACGCAGGAAAATCCTGAGCTATAGGTTGCTGTTTCCGATGCTGTGTGCGGCCGTGATATTTGCCTTTGCATACGCCAATGGCAACGGAGAGGCATCCGGAATGAACGGTTCGGATACACAATATGCATTCCTGAGGCCGTTTATGGCTTCCGCACCGCTTGTTCTGGCCATCAGTGCCATTGTCATGTCCACTGATTCCCTTTCGGAAGAGTTCGAACGCAGGTCCGGGTTCATAACCTTCACAAAGCCCATAAGCCGGAACACGCTGTTTATCGGAAAGTTCCTGTCGGGATTCTTTCCATCGATGATCGTCCTGGCATTCTACTATGCAATAACGTTCGTCGCGTGTTTCATCGATACAGGGGACGTTCCGTCCCGCGCATTCGCCGCGATACCGCTGGCCACATTATACCTGTTGGCGATTACCGGGATATGCCTGCTGTTCAGTGCATTATCGCCGAAGGGCAGCATTGCAATGATAGTCTCATTCTTCTTGCTTATAGTCCTCCAGATATTCATGCAAAATATGAGTTTCACAACAGAGCCGTGGTACAGTATAGGGTACGAGTCCGGCATCCTCGAAAATTACGTTCTCGGTGACGTCACGGAATTCCATATCGACGGAAGCAGCGGCCTGTATACTGACGAATATCGCCCCGATACCGCATTGGCATGTTCTGTAATGTCTGTTTATGCAGTATTCTCGACGATAGTCGCCGCATTCGTCTTCAGATACAGGGACATCAAATGAGACGCCATCTCGCCTGGATCTATCTGAGACTTGCACTGTACCGAACTGCCATCGATCTTCATCACGGACAGCTGCCGAAGATCATCTCGCGGGGAGCTTCGCACAGTCCAAGTTCGTTTGGACCCGGAGCCCGGCCAGGCCTTCGGAAGGTGTCGGGAGCATCCTGCCCGAGCACCCATTCACATTGCCGGCACTGCTCCCATGTGTCTCTTCCTGTCGGAAACCGGACCGCAGATCGAGTCCGTACCGGCATGGCCGGATGTTCAAGAAGCACGAATCGCAATGTCGGAGATGCATATCTAACATTGCCGAGTCTGGGTCAAAATGGAATCTGCCGGCACAGCCGGGCTTCCGGATCGGCCGCCAACGGGCAGCGGGAACCATCACGGAATTCTGGAATAATGGAAAGTTGGTGCCGGGAGAGGGGTTCGAACCCTCGGCCTTCGGATTTCCCTGGTGAGGTCAGTTATTAAACCAAACCCTATGAGTCCGACGCTCTACCAGGCTGAGCCATCCCGGCGCTGAATCGCCCCATCCTCTCAGGGTTTATAACCCTATTGGATGGGCGGAAGAGGTTTGGATCCCGCAGGCCTGCGCCTGCGGGGAAATCACTCCTTGGTCTCCTCAGCAGTGGCCTCTGCAGGGGCTTCGGCGGCCTCTGCGGGAGCCTCCTCTGCAGGAGCTTCCTCGGGCTGGGGGGCCTCGATGATGGGGTCGGGCTCTCCCTCTCCCTTCCTGAGGACCTCGGTCTTGCGGATCTCGACCCTCTTGATGGGGACGATGACATGGCATGCCTTGGCGGTGTCCTTGGACATGTCTCCGGAGATGACGGCCTTCACAACATCGGACAGCTTCTTGTCTTTGGCGAAGCTCACCAGGTACTCCCCGATGGCGGCGCGCATGGCGTCCTCCTGGGAAGACTGGATCCTGCGGTCGGCGATGGCCATCGTCTTGATCCTCACGACATAGCCGTCGGCGGTGGTGACATCGACGACGTGGTCGGTCTTGGTCTTCTTCCTGCGGGTGAGCCTGCGGACGTGGTCGGCGGCGAACTCATGGCCGATGAACTCGGTCTTGGCCTCGTGCCCGTCCACTCCGACGATCTTGAACTTCAGCTTGATGTGCATCCTGGTGAGGTCGCCAGTCAGGTCCTTGACGGTGATCTCCACCTTCCTGTTCATGAGGGCCTCGGGGTCGACCGCGGGGGTCTCTCCGACGACGACCTCATTGAACATGCGGGGAGCGTGAATCTGGTACCACTCCTTCGCCTTCCATTTGTCCTTGCTCTTCCTGCCGCCTGCGGTCTTCGCTGCGGGCGCGGACTTCTTCGTATCCTTAGCGGGCTCTGCGGCAGCCGCTGCCTTGTCGGCGGCGGCCTTGGCCTCTGCGGCCCTCTTCTCTGCTCCGGGTGCTGCCATTTCGGTGACTCCTATTGCTGTCGCCTATCTTCGGAGCGTATAAAAAGATTACCAGAGAGGTCCGAATTTAGGAATTCATCTTCCGAACAACATCCAGATGTTGAAAAATTCACCTAAAAATATAATAAATTCCATCAATGGGTGGTACCGCTATTATTTATAACATTCTCATCAGGAGACGCTCCGGCAGAAGCAGCGCCTGCATCTCCGGTCTTCTCCCCGAGTGCGGCGCGCATCTTCCGGACGCAGTCCTCGGCGTTCTCCGAGAACACATCTGCGCCGATCTCGTCTGCCCAATCCTGGGTCACGGGACCGCCGCCGACATTGGTGATGACCTTCCCTTTGAGGCCCCTGTCGGCCATCATCTCCTCCAAGCGCCTCTGGTTGACCATGGTGGAGGTCATGAGCGCGGACGTCCCCACCGCCACCGCGCCGTCGTCCTCCACAGCATCTGCGATGAACTTAACACGCACATCGCGCCCCAGATTGACGACCGAGAACCCGGCGGCCTGCAGGAGGGCGGCGCAGATGTCCTTGCCGATGGAATGGATATCCCCCTCTATGGTGCAGATGACGAACTTCCCCAGCATCGACCCGTCAGCGGGGCTGCCCAGATGGGGAGTCAGGATATCCACTCCGGCCTTCATCGCACTGCCGGCGGCCATAAGCTGAGGGAGCATGATCTCCCTGCGGTCGTACTGCCTCCCTATCTCCTTGATGCCGGCCGTGAATCCGTTTGTGATCAGGGATATCAGATCGAGCCCTCCGGCCAGGGCCCTTTCCGATATATCGCGGGCAGCCGCTGCGCTGTAATTCATCACCGCTCTCCGGGCGGCGCGTTCAGCGTCCTCCTGGGTCAACATCGGAGCTCAGAGCGCTTGAGTGCCTTTATAGAACACTCCGAAAAGGTTCGGATCCGCAGGGATCCGATAAAATAAAAA
>NZ_LOPS01000012.1 GCF_001481295.1 Candidatus Methanomethylophilus sp. 1R26 | reverse complement strand
CATTCTTGTCAAATAATTCTAGTCTGTTTTATCTACTGCAATTGCCCTCTGTTCACTCATGTCAGCATTCGTCGGAAGAGAAAAGGAGCTGGGTGAGCTCGGGGACATCTACAGGTCCGACCGCAGGATATGCCTTGTTACAGGGGAGTCGCGCACCGGGACATCGAGCCTCGTACGCCGCTTCTGCACCGGGAAGGAATGCATCAGGGTGCAGCTGCCGGAGGGGAGCCCCTCGGAGATCGTCGACTCCATCCCGGAAGCGATCAGGGCATGCACCGGGGAGAGCGCGCCCGAGGCCGGAACGCTCGGGCAGGCGTTCGATCAGCTCGCCACCTACCTGGACGGCGTCCGCGTGATCGCCATAGACGGGATCGGCAACCCCAAGGCCGAATGGTTCGCCCCGGAACTGGCCAGGTTCGCGGAGAAGGCCGCCGCCAAAGGCGATATGCTCATCCTCTGCGGATGGCCCGCCCACGCGGCCGAGCGCACCGCGAAGCTCGCGGTAAATGATATCAGAATAATCACTGTCGGGCCCCTCGGCCGCGAGGATGCCGCTTCCCTCCACCCCAAGATGGAGCCCCTCGATTCGTGCATGACCTACCTGACCGTGGGAGGCGTGCCCGTCTACAGCGCGCTGATGAACAAGGGCAGCTACGAGGCATCCGTGGAGAAATGCTTCCTGGGACAGTACCCCCGGCTGTGCATGGAGGCCGAGAACCTCGTCAGGAGGTCGTCAGTGCCCTACGATTACTGCTCCGCCATACTCTCTGACATAGCGCACGGCGAGGGGAGGCCGGTGGACATCGCGGAGGACGAGGGCATCTCGAGGCAGCTCTGCGATATATACATCAAGAAGATGGAATCGGAGCACCTCGTCTCCAGGGTCACCCCCATGGGCAGCGCCCCGAAGAAGCCCGTCTACATGGTCACGAGCAGCCTCCTCGCGTTCTACCACGGCGTCATAAGGAACAACCCCAACCTCATCTACGCGGACAACCCGGACTTCAGGAACATATCCGCCGAGACCGGCATGTTCCTCGAGCTCAGGTTCCGCACCTTCTGCGCCAAATACCTTAAGCACAAGATGGGCTGCACCAAGACCGGCGGATGGTGGATCGTCGGGGAGGATACCGCGAACATCACCCTTGTCGGGACCGACGGAGAGACCAACTACATCTGCGACTGCAAGTTCAGGAACGGGAAGGTCGACTCCGGCGCTCTCGACATGCTCATAGAACGGTCCGAGCGCATGCGCGGCCTGAAGAACAAGAAGATGACGCTGTTCTCGATTTCCGGATTCGA
>NZ_LOPS01000011.1 GCF_001481295.1 Candidatus Methanomethylophilus sp. 1R26 | reverse complement strand
GCTTTTTTATCTGTACTTTGTACTACGAACAATAAAAATGAGTCGGAAGCTTTATATAAAACAGAAAGATAAATTAAAATGTTTATTCATTAAATGCATAAATGATGGTTATATTGGATAATTGCTGTATTTTTTAATATATTCTAAAACATCAGTTTGATAGATGATCGCGCATCTTTTCCTTTTGTATTTAGACGAATAAACATTTTTAAACATGCGTTTATAATCAGAGAATAATTAACGGACATGAATAATTCCTTTTTCACCGTTTTATGTAATCCGATGCTTGCCTGATGACTTTTAAAAAGAGCCAGACAATGAAATCGCAGGATCTACTCTTCTGCATCCGATGAGTGACTAGCACAATTGACATGTGCGAAGACGAAGAATTCAAACATCATAGGGAAAAATCTCTGATCATTGTTATCTATGGCATGAGTTGCGATAATCGACGTTTTCAAATCTCTGTACTTATCGTGAAAGACCCTAGCAGTCGCTTTGAGGTTCGAATCATCGCGCATTTCTGCATTAAGAAGAATCAGTAGACTACTGCCTGAGTTTACCGTCCATGCATTCCGAGAGGAATCTATCTTTTTGAATGCGTCTGACTGGATCTGCTCCGCAGGACCAAGGAAAAGGTAAGATGGGTTTCAATGGGACCCCGTCACAGAAGCATATACAGAAAGATTTTGATCGCTTCGTTATTCAAAGCCAGTATGGCGGCAACTCCCGATGCGGCGCCGAACTTTGTTCAGGACGAAGTCTGATCGGAATTCTTCATGACAATCTCGGCCTTAAGAGAGGAGAAATACCTGGTACCGTCGAACGTTATTTTTATGTCATGCTCGCCGGTAGTCCAGACAACGTCAGAAATACTCTCTGAGGTCATCAGCACCTTTTCCCCGTTATTCTGTCCCAGATAGACATAACAATGGCTATTGGCCGAATTCACAGTAGTGCTGTAAGTGGTCCCGTCGATGTTAAGTGTCATCGTAATAGATGAGATATTGACGCCTAAAAAGCTTCCAATGAACACCTCGAGGGCAAAAGCATAGCCCGCAGGGACGGTCACCTCAAGAGAAACACTGCCAAGCGCAGAGACCAGATTCGTGCCACCATTCCCATTGGTAACGTACGCTCCGTAGTTGCCGTCCGTGCGGCTTTCGTCTGCAACGAACGTTACGGAGCCATCTTGATTATACTCATTGAGAAGATCGACTACATCGGACGAGGAATTGACCTCAGATGCGACCTTCGTCAGGGTAACCTGATTGCCAGATACCGAAGTGACGGATTCCAAAGCTGCGGCCACCGGCATATAAGACAGGCAAAGAAGAGCCGCAACGCTCAGCAGGACAAAGAATCCGTTTTTCATGTTCATTCAATGCCCCCGTGAGGGGGAAAGAGGTTTGTTTCAACAATCAGTTAACATCCACTGAGAAAACGATGGTGTAGGTGAAAGCCACATCAGGCTTAGCACTAGTGTCACCGGCACCCAGAATGAGGGTGTATTCCTGGGAAGCTTCTCCACTCGTCAGCGTAACATCATTGAGTGCAGTTGCCGTATCGAGGGTTAGAGTTTTGCCATCCATGGTGAATGTAAAGGCACTGGATTTTTCGCAATTCTGCAGCGAGAGTGTTGCAGTGACTTTGGCAGTCGCCTTTGTCGTGTCAGTGCTGGTAATCTTCAGAATTCCCTTACCGATTTCTCCACCAGAAACAGTGTAAGTGAAGTTACCATTTGACTGAGTCGACGTGTAAGTAATGGCCGTCTGGGCGGAATTCGTGAAAAATCCACCTTCTCCGAGGGATTTTGTTCCATTATTAAGATCGACAACGAGTCCGGTTCCGCTCACCTGGTTGTTCTCATTTGTCGACGAGCTGGTCAGGCCGTATCCGATCCCGAGGATGGCCACAGCGCACAGCATGAGCGCGACAACAGGAACAATCAGCTTTTTGCGCGAGTCGTTCTGTTTTGTTTCCGTTTTCATTCCTCCGAACAGGCCTCTGATAGCCTGAACGTAGGCTCTATTATTTCGGATATATAAGCAGTTGCTTACTCAGTATCAGAAATTATGAAACAGTTACAACGTCTGGCCTCCATCCCCGTCGATGAAATCTTCGGTTTCTGATATTCAGTACAGACAATCCCTGCGGACTGACAATCCGGAGAAGAGCGCCGGCCTGCACCGCCGCATAAACTGATAAAATTACAGGAAGAAGTTTGAAGCGGGCTTCCGCCCGCTTCCCGACACACATGGCCCGATCAGTAGGCGATGTATCCGGTGTCGGAGTCGGTCATCTTCTCATACATGCGCTTGTACGCGACGAAGCCGATCGCTGCGATGAGAATCGCCGCATCCATGATGGCGTTACCAACGAGCCCAAGTCCGTCAACAACGTTGAGCGCGAGGATGGCGACCGCTGAGAAGATCCAGATTGTTGCTGCTGTGTAGAAGTCCATTTTCCAATCTCCTAGAGGGGCCTCGCCCCTTCTTGGTATTGATATTGTCACGGTCAACTTATATATGTTAGTAGATAGTATTAAATAATACTTTAAAAAACTATAAAACAAGTTACGAACATGTTCAATTAATGCCCGAACATGTGCATTCGGCGCAGAGGCATGAAAAATCTGTTTTTGCTTAACAGAAATGCACTTTCGGACCCGGTCCCGGAACCTCTGCCGCCCGACGTCCGCATATTCATTCATGATCATGAGAACAGGGCAATGCCCGGAATGCAGCCCGGCGGCAGATCCCGTCTTAGTATAATCGAAACGGGCGTGTCCGGATGAACGTACAGCCCGAATCAGTTCCCCCGAAGATCGTCAGAATAATCAAAGACCGCGAAAATCACAGACAGACCGGTCAAAGAGTGAGATAGTGGGCCCAATGCGATTTGAACGCATGACCTTCCGATTATCAGTCGGACGCTCCACCGACCTAAGCTATGGGCCCAACAGCCATTGTATCGAGATATCGTATTTAAAGATTCCCGATTTCCGGGCGGACGTCCAGACAATTGCGCCTGGTAACATTAAAACGAATGAACCCGATTAAGACCCGATGTCCGCTGATTTCGAGGAGCATGACAGGATATTCCAGCAGATGCCTTACATCTTCATGGTAGGTGTCTTCGCGGCTGCCAGCATATTCATCGCGGCCTGCGCCGCCCTCGATGTGGGCGGAACCCCCTGGTGGATGTTCTATGCCACCGCAGCTATCACTGTCTTCGTTGCCGTTTTCTGCCGCTGGCTCAGTGTGAAGATACGTGTAGAGGACGCGTCTTCAGCTCCGGGATCCTCAGGATGTACCCCGTGCCGCTGTCCGACATCATCGACGTGAAGACCGGGGACATCGACATCATGAGGAACTACAGCGGATGGGGCATCAAGAAGGTCAGGTTCAAGACCTATGCCTGCCCCGGGATAGACACTGCGGTCTCCGTCAAGGTGACCGGCAGGCTCGTCGTCACCGTCACCACTTCGGACCCGGAGGGGCTTGCCGCCGTCCTCCGCTCGGGGATCAAAGGCCCGGAGGCAGAGGAATGACGCACTCCGTGTTCCACTGGCTCAGGGTGGAGGCGTTCGTCTATGCCACAGAGAAGGAGGACCTCGTGAGGGAGACGTTCTCCTCGCTCGTGGGCACCGATGAGTTCCAGACGGACATAAGCGAGGGGGAGCACGGCAACCGCATGCTCATCCTCCAGTTCATGGCCTCGAGGCAGAAGGAGATGGATGCTGTGTTCGGATCTCTGGGGCAGAAGGTCCTGTCCGACCTGACGGCCGACCTGGAGAACCGCATCGACGACGACTGCGTGTTCTACACCCGCCTCGACAAGCAGAAGGCGGTGCAGGGCGAATGGGCGATCGCCCATCACGGCGACGTCATATCCATCACCGGCAAGGTCGCGTCCAACCCGGCGAAGAAGGAGATCGCGGTCGCCAATATGAGGAACTACCTCGGTTCCTTCGCTCCTTCTCAGGCTCCCCGGGAGGAAGCTCCGGAGCAGGCGGAACGATCTCGAACCTGACCTCCTTTATCCTCCGCCCGCCGGTGGCGGTAACGGTCATGCGGACGTCGCCGAACAGCACCGAATCCCCTACTCTGGGTATCCTCTGCAGACGATACCCGAAATAACCCCCTACGGTAGAGGAATCATATCCGGAGTCCTCGAACGACCTGCCGATCTTCTCGAAGACATCGTATATGTTGGCCGCCCCGTCGACCACGTACGAGCCGTCCGGCTCCTGCCTTATGGGGTAATCGACCGTGTCATTCTCGTCCCAGATCTCCCCCACGAGCTCCTCGAGCAGGTCCTCCATCGTCACGATGCCGACGGTCCCCCCGTAATCGTCGAGGACGACCGCCATGTTGAGCTTGGCCTTCTGGAGGTCGCTCATGACCTTCGCCACGCTCGCGTCCCTGGGGACGAACTTCACCGGGCGGATGATGTCCGTCACGCGGAACTTCTTCCCGGAGGTGTACTTCGCGAAGAAGTCCTTGATGAACACCGCTCCCACAATGCGGTCGATGCTCCCCTCGTAGACGGGGATGCGCGAGAACCCGGAATCGACGAAGATGTTCTTCAGGACCTCCGCGTTGACGCTCACGCTGGCCGCCGTGATGTCCACCCTCGGGACGCAGATGGCCTCCACCGGCTTGTCGTCGAGCTCCATGGCCGACTTGATCAGCTCGCTCTCGCTCTTCTCGAGCTGCCCCTCTTCCTGGATCTCGTCGATCATGACGCCGAGCTCCGCCTCGGTCATGGTGGGCTGCTTCTTGCCGTCGTCGCCGATCGCCGCGGTGAGGGCGTTGGTCACCTTGAGGAAGATCCAGGTCAGCGGAGACAGGGCGACTATGATGCCGTGCATCAGGCCGGCGTTGCGCATGGCCATCTTCTCCGGATGGTGCTTGGCCAGCGTCTTGGGGGTGATCTCCCCGACCAGCAGCAGGACAGTGATCATCAGCACAGTGGAGATGATGGTAGCGGTCCCGGCGTCGTATATCTCGGTAAGGACGAAGGTAGTGAGGGTGGACGACGCGATGTTGACGACGTTGTTCCCGACGAGCACCGTCGTGAGGAGCCGGTCGAAGTTGTCCATGTTGGCGAGCGCCCTCCGGGCCCTCTTGTCGCCGTCCTCGGCCATCTTCTTCAGGCGCGCAGTGCTAGCAGAGGTGTACGCTGTCTCGGTCCCGGAGAAGAACGCCGAGAATGCCAGAAGTAATACGATCACTGCCACCAGGATCGCGAGGGTTAGAGAATCCATGTGCCTGCTTCACGTCCGGGACGCCTGAACGTCCCTATGCGCTTTCTAACGGGCATCTGCCTTATAATGATTGCACCGGATGCGCCGTGCAGGCCGGGCCCTGCGCAGGATGCCACTAATTTTAAAATATTAGAGGGATACCGATGGCAAGGTAATCGAAATGCCCACCGAGTTCAAATACGAGATTGTGGAGAAGATCGCTGTGCTCTCCGAATCCTCCAAAGGATGGACCAAGGAGTTCAACCTCGTGAGCTGGAACGAGAAGGACCCCAAGTACGACATCAGGGAATGGTCCCCCGACGGCACCAAGATGGGCAAGGGGATCACCCTCTCCCCCGATGAGGCCGCCATCCTCAAGAAGGCCCTGAACTCCCGCAAAGACCTGGAGTGAACCTCTCTGCGGCGGAGGGCTGCTGCCCTCCCCGCGGACTGCCGGAGACGGAGGAACACTACAATGACAAGATACTGCACCGAATGCGGGCGCGAGATAGCCGACGGGGACAAGTTCTGCCCCTACTGCGGAGCGTCCGCCGAGCCCGACGCCACCTCTTCCGGGAACTGGTCCCCCGGGGCCGGATATCAGCAGGCCCCGGAGAACGCCCGCTGGCTCAATGATTACAGGCGCGTCACCGCCTATCTCCTCCTGCTCTGGGGGGTCATCGCCCTGATCGACGGCATCTACTCGGCCGTGCTGAGCGAGTCGAGCGCCGATACCATGATCGATGCCCTGGAGGATGCCGGGCTGTGGGAGAACGGGGAGTACATGGGGCTCGACAGGAACGACTTCGTGAACATCATCCTCGTCAGCAGCATGGCGGAGATCATCTCCGGGGCCCTGGCGCTCGTATCGGGGCATTTCACCTTCCGCGCGCAGAAATACAAGCTGTCGCTCTGGTGCTGCCTCCTGTCCACCATCTTCGCCTGTTTCGGCATCATAACGCTGATCTGCGGGATCTACGTCACCTACAGGATAAGCAACTGCAAAGAGTCGTTCGGGTCCTGAACCTAACGGCGCGGGCCGAACCCTCCCTGCCCGGGAGGGGAGGCTCCGGCGGTTATGTCTGGGTAAACGAAGTCCCGGCTGCCGCCATCCGTTTTTTTGTCAAAACAGTAAAGGAAAGAACTCTGCACCGCGAAGACCGCGGCGCATAGATAGGAAAAGTTTCAGCCGTTCGGAGACGGGGGCATTGCGCCCCCGTTCCGCATTCACCAGTTCTGAGCCTGGATCTCGAAGAAGGACTGGGGGTGCTTGCACACAGGGCAGATCTTGGGGGCTTCCTTGCCCACGTGGATGTGCCCGCAGTTCCTGCACTTCCAGATGTAGACCTTGTCCTTGGCGAAGACGGCGCCGTTCTGGATGTTGGCGAGGAGCGCTTTGTACCTCTCCTCGTGGTGGGCCTCGATGTCGCCGACCATCTTGAAGAGGTTGGCGATCTGGTCGAATCCCTCGGCCTTCGCGGTCTCGGCGAAGTCCTTGTACATGACGTTGGTCTCGTAGTTCTCGCCGTCGGCGGCCTCTTTGAGGTTGGAGATCGTGTCTTTGATGTCCCCGCCGTTGAGCTGCTTGAACCAGATCTTCGCGTGCTCCCTCTCGTTCCCGGAGGTCTCCATGAAGATGTCGGCTATCTGCTCATAGCCTTCTTTCCTCGCTTTGGACGCAAAGTAGGTGTATTTGATGCTTGCCTGCGATTCTCCGGCGAATGCCGCGCGAAGGTTCGCTTCGGTCTTGGATCCTTTCAGTTCCATTCTGATAATCCTCCGTTGGTCTTTCCTATTTCGGTTTATCTTTAAAGAGATTTCCAGCCAGACCCTTATTTTATGTAATAACGCTGGGAAAATCCCCTGCACTGCGCTCCGCGGACGCAGGTTTTTCTACATACCTGCCGATGGCGGGAACATGGAAGCCTCTTCGGGACTGGGAACGCTCTTCCCGTCCATCACCTCGCACGCCGGCATGGACTACGGCGGCGGAGCGGCGGACCTGTTCTACTCGGACGAGACCATGGGGGAGAGGCCGACCGTCATCTACTTCCCCAACTACACGTTCGACAGGTTCCAGAGGGGCCCGTCCCCCCAGCTGTGCGCGTCTATCGCCCAGCGCGGATGCGCCGTGTTCTCCGTCGACCTTTACGGCCGCTCCGCGCAGGACGGGGCCTGCGGGATGCTCGACGGCCTGAGGGATTTCATCGGATGGGCGGAGTCCAGGGCGGACGATTACCGCCTCGACCTGAAGAGGGCGGCCTTCGCCGGCAGCGGCACGGGCGCGGCGATGGCCCTCTGGGCCTCCCTCGCCTGCTGCTCCGGACGCGCCAGGGACGCCTACGGATCGGAGATCGGCATCAGGCCGGCTGGTATCGGCCTGTTCAGCGGGCTCACCGACCTTTCCGGGATCAGGTGCAGGAAAGCGGCCGCCGCGCTGAAGAGAGCGGACTCGGCGCGCCCCGGGATGGGGGAGGCGTTCGATCCCTTCACGAACCACGACCTCAGGGAGGTCCCGCCCGTGTTCCAGGCAGTGAAAACAACAGAGCCCGCCTGCAGGGACGCCAGGAAGCTGAAGGAGCTCCTGGACACGAATGCGGTCAGGAACCGCCTGATGGAGTTCCCGGAGACCGGGGGCCTCTCCGACTTCTTCGCCGAGAGATGCCCCCTGTGCATGGAATCCGTCCGTTCCGTGTCGGCGATGCTGGAACGTTTCGGCTGGAGATGAGCCGAGACCTCAGCGGCGCCTGATCCTGTCCATCAGCCCTTTCTTCAGGTTCCCGTTCTTATCGAACTTCCGGCGCATCAGGAGGTCGTAGTTCTTCTTGGCCTCCTCCGACCCGGGGCGGAGCCTCATGACCGTCTCCAGCTCCTCCTTGGCGGCCTGATAGTCCTTCAGGTCGTTCAGGAGGAGGACGGCGTAGTTCTGATGGTAGGCGTAGTTGTCGGGATCGGCAGCGATGGCCTTCCTGTACCATTCCGCCGATTTCTCGAAATCCATCTTCTGCTTGCGCAGGAACACCGCGTAAAGGCCGGCGACCTGGGCGAACTCAACGGGGTCGTTGCGGCCCGCGAGCAGATGTCCCAGATGCTCGAACTCCTCCTCGCATTCGTCGATCTTGGTCTTGTCGCTGGTCTTGATGCTGGTGGCGATCTTGAGCGCATCGATGTTGTCGGGCTCGAGGTCCAGGACGATGTCTATCTGCATGACGGCCGTCTTCGTGTCCTTCAGCCCGTACTGGTAGACGCGCGCGAGCTCCAGCCTCGGGGAGGTGCAGTGGGGATCGGTGGCGAGGTAGTTCTCGAGCGTCTCCGCCGCGCCGGCGAAGTTGCCGTTGCTCTCCTGGTTCTTGGCCTTCGTGATCGCAGCATATGCCGGGTCTGCCATGGCATGGCGGAATGCATACCTGTTCTTAACCAGTGCGACCCGGCAGGGCCGTCATCCCTTCCTGCGCCGGTGCAGGACGGCGAACCTGTCCGCGATCCCGTCCCTCAGGCCGCGGTAGAAGGTGTTGGCGTAGATGAAGGAGCTCACTGCGGACATGCACAGCACGAAGACGATGTACCCCAGGTACGAGAAGAATATCCTGACGGTGTCCGCTCCGGTGTAGAGGCATATCCAGAGGAGGGTGAGCATCAGGAAGACGAAGAGCCACCACCTGAACATCTTGGCCTTCATGCCCTTCCAGAGGACATAGGGGCGCGGCGCCGCCGAGACCGCCTCGGCGCCCAGAGAGCGCAGGATGCTGACGGGGACCACCAGGACGGTGATGAAAAGGGAGATCAGGACCATGGTCGCCATCATGTCCGTGAAGTTGATGGTGTCCAGGAAGACCGGGTTGAGGAAGAGGTAGGAGGCGATGATCAGCCCCGTCCCCACGGTGTACTTGAACACCCTCAGGAAAACATCCCTGCTGAAGCCGCCGGACTCCTCCGGCTCCAGTTCGACGTCGGTGACGTCGATTATGTCAGGGACGGCGAAAAGGGACAGGGAGCGCCTCTTGAGCTTGGACTCCCCCGGTTTCATCATCGACAGGAGGATCCTGTGGTAGTTCCTCCTGAAGTATGCGCAGACCACTGCCAGCACCCCGTAGGTGGCGAGGATGACGGCCGCCAGGAGGACGCAGATGCCGACCACCACCCCTTCCCAGGAGATATCCCCGTCCATCCCGACGGCCTCGGCGAAGATCATGATGAAGTCGTTGACCGACTCCTCCCCCGTCGCCGAAGACGAACCACAGCACCGTGCCCATCAGCGCGGCCGCGGCGAAGGACACGGGGACGGAGATGAAGGGGGGAACGATCCTCGGTCCGGAAAGTACGGCGGCGGGAAGACCCAGGATGGCGAAGCCGAGCGCGTAGGACAGCCCGAGGGCATAGATGAACTGACCCAGGGAATGGCTGTCCCAGGCAACGATGAACGCGGCGATGCCGATCAGCCCGAAGAGAACGACGAACGCCGGGAAGATCCTGATGATGGCCGAGTCGAGCGTCCGCTCGTTCCCGGGCTCATTTATCTCGCCCTCCACGTCGTCCTCCGGCGGTATGGCATACATCTCGGACGCTCATGGCGGGACATGATTAAAATAAATCGCCCGGAGAACGGGTTCGCAACCGCGTCCTAATTTCCATGCCAACTTATTTTAAGGTCCTTCAGTTAGACTCGGATAGGCATTCGGATACCCGGGACCCGCTGAGTAGGTTAGGAGTAAAAGAATACCCGGAAAAAGAAAAGAGGAATATATCATGGCCTACGGAGACAACGGCGGATACAGGGGAAACAGGAACGGCGGATACAGGGACAGGGACCAGCCAGGGAGTTCTTCAAGGCGGTCTGCTCCGACTGCGGAAAGGAGTGCGAGGTTCCTTTCAAGCCCACCGAGGGACGCCCCGTTTACTGCAGGGAGTGCTTCCAGAAGCACAAGCCCGAGAACCACAGGAGGTTCTGAGAACATCCTTGGCAGGGCCGAGGCCCTGCCGCATCCAAACCTCTTCCTTATTTTGCCATATTTTTCAAAGACCCAGCAGTCTGCGCATGAGCCTGTATGCGGTCCGCAGCATGCTGCGAACGGATGAACCGGAAAAACCAGATGAGCGGAACACCGGCAGTCTGTGCCAGCAACGCAATCGCAATAAAAGAGAGAAGAAAAAGGTGCGGGTCGGAGCCCGCTTGTTTGCTCGACGATCAGGCGATCTTCTTGCCGGCGTCGTGGTTGGCGCCCTGCTGGTAGACCGCGATGACATCGAAGAGGAGCACTTTCTGAGCGACAAGGTGCATGGCAGCGAGCTTCTGGTTGACGCCGTCCAGAAGGGGCCCGGAGCTGACGGTCTCCCTGAGGACCGCGTCGATCGAGTAGGACTTGAGGCCTTTGGTCACCAGGAAAGCGACCTTCTTGTTCTCCTCAGCGTTCTCGTACGTCCTGTGGGCGAGGACCTGGCTGATCATCATGGTCTTGTCGTCGAGGGCCCCGATGCTGCCCGCGGTAATGGCGTGGGGCTGACCGGACTTGTCAACGGTAGCGATCGATTTTACTGCATCACCCTCGGCCAGAAGGTCGAGAACCTCTTTGGGAATGGAAACCATCTGTTTCACCTAACTATCAAAATGATAGTTGAATATAAGTCGTTTTTCGACTATGAAACTCGGAGGCTACGCGAAACCGGGTAGATAGGCGGCGGCATCGGCCGGGCGGACGGCGTTTCCGGGCCGGACAGCGGCTGATCCGCAGGAGTCATGTCAGGTGCCGGAGAGCGCCGGCACTATTGGTATCAAAAAATGGATGGTAATCTGTTTTTCCTGCCGTCTTTCCCGGCAGGAAAGGGCGGTCAGTCCTTCGTTTTCTTCTTGTGATCGAAGATGAACATCGCAACAGCGTAGATGACACAGGCGACGATCGCAACGGCGAAGCTGCCGTAATCGATTTCAATCATGCGCGACGAATCTGGTTCAACATATTTATCCATTATGAACTGCGAATGGGCGCCGGTTTTGGCGGGTTCAGACGGACTTCTACGAATTTCGTAGATTAGTTCCTGTAAACTCTTGAAACCGCTTCATTTTCCACGTTTTTTAAACTGTTTATCAACATTCTTTTATATCCTGACTCGATGGAGCCGTCAATGGTCTATGATGTCGTAATCGTCGGCGCGGGCCCCGCTGGCCTCACAGCAGGGATCTACGCCAGATCCAAAATGATGAGCACGCTCATTCTGGAATCCGGGAAAGTAGGCGGACAGCTCGTCGCCCTCTATCCCGAGAAGGGAATACACAATTACCCCGGATTCGAGACAGTTCAGGCCAGGAAGCTCTCGGACAAGCTCTACGCCCAGGCGGAGAGCATGGAATGCGACATCAGGGAGAACGAGAAGGTCGAGGACATCATCGACGGCGACCAGAAGATCATCGTCAAGACCGCCAAAGGCGAGTACGAGACGATGAGCGTCATCATAGCCATCGGGATGGGGGATTTCATCCCGAGGAAGATGGGCTCCCCCGGAGAGGACGAGCTCACCGGGAAAGGCATCGACTACATCCTCCCGCAGAAGGAGGACCTGGTCGGCAAGAGGGTAGTGATGTTCGGCGGCGGCAACAGCGCCATTGAAATGGCGTTGATCGCCGATTCTGTCACCGACACCACGATTGTGCACCGCCGGCCCGAGTTCAGGGCGGACGAGATGAACGTGAAGAACCTGAACGAGAGCAACGTCCGCAGGATCATGAACGCCACCGTCAAATCATTCAACGGCAAGGACCGGCTCGAGAGCATCACGCTCGAGCAGGACGGGAAGGAGATGACCATCCCCGCCGACCTCGCCGTCATCAACATCGGGATCACCGCCGATCTGGGTATCCTCAAGAGATGGGGCCTCGACCTCACCGAGAACGGCCTCATCAAGGTCGGCGTCGACATGAGCACCAACCGCAACGGCATATTCGCCTGCGGGGATGTGGTGGATTACCCGGGGAAATACAAGCAGATCATCACGGGCTGCGGCGAGGCCGCCACCGCCTGCCTGATGGCATACAAGTTCGTCAAGAAGCCCTATTGGGCCTGATGCCTTCCCCCTGTCCGCGCTGTTCCCACCGCTTTTATATCCGCGGGACCGTGTAGGGGCATGCTTTGCCTGTCAGGATGGTTCCTCGACGGCGGGACCCTGCGCGAGGGCTATGTCCTCGCCGAGGACGGGATCGCCGCGGAGGCCGGCGAAGGGAGGCCCCCTGCGGAGCCGGACGCGTCCGGAATCATCGTCCCGCTGATGACCGACGGCCATACGCACTGCGCCGATGCGGGCGCCGCACCCCTGGTCCGCCCGGGCATGACCCTGGAAGAGCTCGTCGCTCCTCCGGACGGCCTCAAGCACAGGTACCTGAGGGAGGCCCCGCGCAGCGAACTGCTCGGCAGCATGGGGCGCTTCGATTCGGAGGCCGCCGCCAACGGGATCGGGAGATTCATCGACTTCCGCGAGGGGGGCCTGGAAGGAGTTCTCATGGCCAAGAGCGCCTGCCCGCACGCCATCGTGCTCGGGAGGCCCGTCTCCGGGGAGTTCGACCAATCCGAGATAGATGCCATCCTCGGGTCGGCGGACGGCATAGCCATATCCTCGCTCACGGACATCGGGAACAGGTACGCCGAGAAGATAGCCGACGCCTGCCGCAGGGCCGGAAAGCCCTTCGCGCTGCACCTCAGCGAGAGGATCCGCGAGGATGCCGAAGAAGCGCTCTCCCTGGAACCCGCGTTCGCGGTCCACATGTGCGAGGCGGCGGAAGGGGACCTCAGGATGTTCGCGGACGCCGATGTGCCGATAGTCTCGTGCCCGCGCTCCAACCGCTTCTTCGGGAAGGTTCCGCCGCTCGCATCGATGCTGTCCGCCGGATGCACGGTGGCGCTCGGCACCGACAATGCGATGCTCTGCTCCCCGGACCTCCGCCCGGAGGCCTCCCTCGCCGCAGACATCCTCAGGTCCCAGGGAGGGGACCCGGGAGCGGCCTGGGGCATGATGGCCTCTGCAGGTTCGAAGTTATTAAATCGCGCGCGTGCATTGGACGGAACAATAGAGGGGAGGCGCGTATGCGTGCTCCCGTGCCCGGGCAAGGACGCGGGGAGCGCGCTGGACTGCCGCTCCCCGGCATTTACACCAAGGTGATTCGAATGAGTATCGGGAAGATCCTGCTGCCGACCGACGGCAGCGTTTACACGAACCCCGCCATCGACAAGGGGCTTGAACTGGCCAAACTCTCCGGAGCTACGGTCACCGCATTCTACGTCCTAGACCAGTCCGTCTACTCCAACATGCCTATGGACGCGGCCATCGTCAACGTCTACGAGACCCTCGAGAAGGAGGGCCGCGAGGCCGTCGCCTATGTGAAGAAGAAGGCCGAGGACGCCGACGTCCCCTTCGAGGAGAAGATCGTCGAGGGGCTCCCGGCATCGGCCATCAACGAGGCGTCCAAGGATTTCGACATGATCGTCATGGGAACCCTGGGAAGGACCGGCATGAGCAAGGCCCTCATGGGAAGCGTCGCTGAGAAGGTAATCGAGGGCGCCAAGTGCCCTGTCATGGTCGTGAGGTCCGACGCTTCCAGGAAGAACTGAAGCGCGGACGCATCAGAGGGATTGAAATGAGTTTCCAGAACATTCTCGTGCCCACCGACGGCAGCGAGGCGGTCAAGACCGCGGTCGCCGAGGCAGTAGAGCTTGCTAAGACCGCGAAAGGGCACATCACCGCGCTCTTCGTCAAGGACAAGTACGCCACGGACGCCGCCGCGGATGCCGCGGTCGGATACGTCGAGGAACAGTGCAAGGCCGCCGGGATCCCCTTCGAGAAGACCGTTCTCTCCGGCGTCCCCGCCGAGGTCATCGCGAAGAAATCCGCGGACCATGACGTCATCGTCATGGGGACCCTGGGAAGGACAGGGATGAAGAAGCTCCTGGTCGGAAGCGTCGCCGAGAAGGTCGTCAAGCTGGCGACCTGCCCGGTGATCGTGGTCAGGAACTCGGAGTGAACGCGATGAAGACCGTAGCAGACATAATGACGCCCGCGCCCATAGTGGTGGAGGTGCCCGGCAGCCGCAACGAGGCCATCAACGTGATGGTCAGGAACAACCTCACCGGAGTGCCGGTGATCCGCGCTTCCGACGGGAAGCTCATGGGCATCGTGTCCCGCAGGGACATATTCAGGAAATTCGACGAGGAGCAGCTCTCTCTCATCATGAAGAAGGACTGCATCACCATCGGTCCCGACGCGAGCGTCGCCGAGGCCGCCAAGATCCTCTCCGGCAAGAGGATACACAGCTCCCGGTCGTCGACGACGGCCGCCTCATCGGGATCATCACGCCTACCGATATCCTCCGCGAGATCAGGGGCATGAAGACCGACATGACCGCGGAGGACGTCATCTGCACCACCTGCGTCACCGTCTGGGAGGGCGATCCCATGAGCTATCTGGTCAACGCGTTCAGGATCAGCGACACCGTCGCCGCCCCCGTCCTCGACAGCCAGGGCGGCCTCTGCGGGATCATCACCGATAGGGACCTCTTCAGCGACCAGTTCACCGAGGAGGACGCCAAGAAGCTGGGCGTCGAGGATGCCAAGCTCATCGGCCTCAGGAACGTCATGCCGCTGTTCTACACCTCCACGGAGATGTACAAGACCAACGACAGGGCGGTCAGGGACTACATGGTCAAGAAGCCCATCACGGTGTTCAGGAAGACCTCCCTCAGCGAGGTCGCCCGCCTGATGGTCGTAAACGACTTCGGACAGGTTCCCGTGCACGGCACGAAGGACGAGATCGTCGGCATGATCTACGACGTCGACGTCCTGAGGGCCATCACCGGGGCGAGCGAATGAGCAGCGCGGACGACCTGATGTCCCTGTGCAAACGCAGGGGCTTCATCTGGCCCTCCTACGAGATCTACGGCTCCGTGGCCGGCATGTACGACTACGGCCCCCTGGGGTTCAGCCTCAGGAACAACATCGTGGAGATCTGGAGGGACCTCTTCAAAGGCCGCGAGGGCTTCTCGGAGATCGACACCGAGACCGTGAACCCCAGGGAGGTCTTCAAGGCCTCCGGCCACCTCGACAAGTTCGCCGACAAGATAACCTACTGCACCAAATGCGGCGCCCCCTTTAGGGCCGACCACCTCATCAAGGATTTCTGCGACAACGCGGACGTCATGACCGAGAAGGAGATCGAACAGGCGTTCGCCGACCACGGCGTGGTCTGCCCCGACTGCGGCGGGAAGCTCGGACCGGTGGAGGACTTCAACCTCATGTTCAGGACCAACATCGGCCCCGGCTCCTCCAGGATCGGGTTCCTCAGGCCCGAGACCGCCCAGGGGATCTTCCTGAACTACCTCAACCTCTACAGGTACAACAGGGAGAAGCTCCCGTTCGGCGTGATGCAGACCGGCAGGAGCTACAGGAACGAGATCGCCCCCAGGCAGGGGATGATCAGGATGAGGGAGTTCAACCAGATGGAGGTCGAGCTGTTCTTCGACCCCCAGGAGCCCTTCTGGCCCCGCTTCGCGGAGATGAAGGACGAGGTCCTCACCCTCCTGCCCAACACCGGCACCGAGACCTACACCATGACGGTGGGGGAGGCCGTGGACAAGGGGATCATAAAGAGCCAAATCCTCGCTTACTTCGTCGGCACCATAAAGCAGCTCCTCGTTAGGGCAGGCGTCGACCCCGCCAGGCTCAGGTTCAGGGAGCACCTCAAGGACGAGATGGCCCACTACGCGAACGACTGCTGGGACGCAGAGGCCCTGCTCTCCATCGGATGGACGGAGATCACCGGCATCGCGGACAGGGGCAACTGGGACCTCTCCCGCCACGCTCAGTTCTCCGGAGCGGACCTCACCCACTTCAAGAGGTTCAGCGAGCCGAAGGAGATGGAGATCGAGAAGCTCAGGCCCAACCGCAGGAACATCGGCCCCGCCTTCAAGGGCAAGGCGAAAGAGGTCGCCGACGCCATCGACGCGGCGGTCCCCGGGGACGTGAAGGACGGGAAGCTCACCGTCACGGTCGGCGGGGAGACGATCGAGCTCGGTCCCGAGATGTTCGATAAGGCCACCGTGAAGGAGAAGGTCGCCGGCGAGAGGATCATCCCCCACGTCATCGAGCCCTCCTGCGGGCTCGACAGGATATTCTACACCGTCCTCGAGCACGCCTACACCCACGACGACGCCAAGGACTACACGGTCCTGCGCCTGAAGCCCGAGGTGGCCCCTGTGAAGGTCGGGGTCTTCCCGCTCATGGAGAAGGACGGCCTCGACGACTATGCCAGGAAGCTGTGCGACAGCATCCACACGCACCGCGTCGAAGCGTACTACGACGGCTCCGGGACCATCGGCAAGAGGTACGCGAGGATGGACGAGGCCGGCACCCCGTGGTGCATCACCGTCGACTACTCCACCCTCAGCGGCCCCGACGCGGGCACCGTGACCATCAGGGACAGGGACACCACCGAGCAGAAGAGGATCAGGGCGGAGGACGCCCCGTCCATCGTGGCCCGCCTCCTGGCCGGAACCCCCTTCGCCGACATCTGACGGTATAAATCATTTTTGCGGACGCCCGCTCCGGCGCCCGCGGATCCATCCAGGCGAGGGGCCGGCGCCTTCCGGACGCCGGCCGGCGCTGGATGGATGTGTTACTTTTATAGCAGTGCATTCCGATATCCACATCGGTGAGAAAAGTGGGAATCAAGGATCTCGAAGATCTCAAGAAGCTCTCGATGCTGAAGTCTCAGATCGATGCCGTGCCCGTCACCGACATCATGACTACGGACTTCCCGACGCTGAGTCCCGACAACACCGTGTCCGATGCGCTCACTCTGATGCGCAAGACAGGTTACCAGGAAATACCCATCATCGACGGGGGCATCTACGGCGGGATGATCCGCTACTCGGTCATCCTCAGGAAGAAGAGCGCGAGCCCGGATACCAAGCTCAGGTCCCTGGTATCGAGCCTTCCGGCCATGGATAACGAAGACGAGATCACGAAGATCGCAGAGACGATGGTCACCAACAACTGCAGGCAGCTGGCCGTCGTCACCGGCAAGAAGGTCATCGGCGTCGTCACCAGGACGGCGCTCATAGGGATCGCCGCGAAGACCAAGTCCCTGCAGGACGTGAAGGTATGGGAGATCATGACCACTCCCGTCGAGTACGTCAAGGACACCGCCATGCTCTCGGACGCCGTCGACACCATGAGACGCCTCGACATCAGGACCATGCCGGTCGTCAACTCCGCCGGCAGGCTGGTCGGCGTCGTCGGCATGAACGAGATCATCGAGAACGGCTGGAAGGCCGGGGAGAGGGGCGTCGGGACCAACGACGCGAAGACCCAGATCCCCGTGCAGTCCGTCGCTGTCACCGCTGTGGTGACCGTCGACTGGGAGGACGACATGCATGTGGCCGCGGACCTCATGGCCGAGAAGCACATCTCCACCCTGCCGGTTCTCGACAAGGACGAGATGGTGGGCATACTGACCGAGTATGACATCATCGAGATGATCTCGGCCTGCCGCGAGAGGGACCAGCTCTACGTGCAGATTAGCGGCCTGGAGGAAGAGGACAAGATCTACGCCGAGGCCATGTACGAGGACATCGGGAACGAGATGTCCAAGGTCAGCAAGATCCACAAGCCCGAGTCGCTGACCATCCACGTCACCCGCTACAACGAGAGCGGGGACAAGAAGAAGTACAGCCTCATCGGCAAGCTCTTCATCTCCGGCAGGACCTACAACTCCAAGGCGGTCGGCTGGGACCTCGTCCAGACCAACAAGGACCTCGTGCAGGCCCTCGGATCCCAGGTCAAGGACGAGAAGGACAGCCACGTCTCCCGCCGCAAGAAGACGAAGTCCTGAACGCAGGCCCGATGCTCCGGCAACCGCCGGAGACTCGGCGGGCGCCGGGCATCTTTACCCGCCCGGCGCCCCGGTCAAACCCCTTCCGCCGCCGTTTTAGTTTCCTATTTATACTCTGGGTATCTACACGCCAACGTTACCATGGCATACGATTCCTCCGTTATCGAGAAAAAATGGGAGGAGATGTGGAAGGAGAAGGCTGTCTACCGCTTCGACCCGAAGTCCGACAGGCCGGTCTTCAGCATCGACAATCCCCCCAGGTACACCTCCGGAGACCTGCATCTGGGTCATGCTACCGGATACTCCCTGATCGACTTCGCGGCGCGCTATCACCGCATGAAGGGGGACAACGTCTTCTTCCCTCTCTGCTTCGACGTCAACGGGACCCCCATCGAGGTCCGCGTCGAGAAGAAGTACGGCATCACCAAGAAGTCCCTCCCCCGCCAGGAGTACCGCAAGCTCTGTTCCGACTGGGCCAACGGGTATATCGCCAAGATGACCCACGACTTCGAGATGCTCGGCGAGAGCATGGACCCGTCGATCTACTACCAGACCGACGCCCCCTACTACCGCAGCATCACCCAGCTGTCCTTCGTCAAGCTCTACAACATGGGGCTGGTCTACAAGGCCAACTTCCCGGTCAACTGGTGCCCCCGCTGCGGCACCGCCCTGGCCGATGCCGAGGTCGACTACAAGGACAACGTCAACAAGTTGAACTATCTGAAGTTCGACATCGCCGGCCCCGACGGGAAGCCCAGCGGCGAGCACATGATGATCGCCACCACCCGTCCGGAGCTGCTGTGCACCTGCAAGGTGGTCGCCGTCAACCCCGCCGACCCGGTCAACTCGAAGTTCGTCGGCAAAGAGCTTATCACCCCCATCTACGGCAGGCACGTCAAGGTCATCTCCGACCCCAAGGTCGACATGAAGTACGGCACCGGGAACGTGATGATCTGCACCATCGGCGACAAGGCCGACCTCGAGTGGATCATGAAGTACCACCTCGAGCTCGAGAAGGGCATCGACGAGGAAGGGAAGATGACCCAGCTCGCCGGGAAGTACGCGGGCATGCCGGTCGTCGAGGCCAGGGCCGCGGCCATCGAGGACCTGAAGGCCATGGGCGTCCTCGTGAAGCAGGAGGACAACCCCCAGCAGGTCTCCGTCTGCTGGAGGTGCAAGACCCCCATCGAGTTCCTGCAGGTCCCCCAGTGGTTCCTGAAGACCACTGCGTTCAAGGATGCCATCCTCAAGAGGGCGTCGGAGATCAACTGGTTCCCGGACTTCATGAAGGTCAGGCTCGAGGACTGGACCAAGTCCCTGGAATGGGACTGGGTCCTCTCCAGGCAGAGGATCTTCGCCACCCCCGTCCCCATCTGGGAATGCGCCAAGTGCGGCTGCCCCGTCTGCGCCACCGAGGAGCAGGCCAGGAAGTACGTCGACCCGACCATCGACAAGGCCCCGGTCGACAGGTGCCCCAAGTGCGGCTGCACCGAGTTCGTCGGCTGCACCGATGTCTTCGACACCTGGATGGACTCCTCCGGGTCCTGCCTCTACAACACCTACTGGGAGAGGGACCCCGAGCTCCACAAGAAGCTCTTCCCCATGACCCTCAGGCCCCAGAGCCACGACATCATCAGGACCTGGGCGTTCTACTCCATCCTCAGGACGGAGCAGATCGAGCATGCCATCCCCTGGAAGAACATCATGATCCACGGGTTCATCATGGCCCCCGACGGGACCCCGATGCACACCTCCGCCGGGAACGTCATCGACCCCGTCCCCATCCTGGAGAAGTACGGCGCCGACGCCCTCCGCTACTACGCGGCCAACTGCTCCCTCGGCATCGACCATGCCTTCAGGGAGAAGGACGTCGTCCGCGGGAAGAAGATCTGCATCAAGGTCTACAACCTGGGACAGTTCGTCTCCAGGTACTTCGAGAAGCTGACCTCCGCTCCGGCCAGGCCGGCGTCGCTGAGGACGGCCGACCTCTGGATCCTCGGAAGGCTCTCCAAGACCCTCGCCGACGTCACCTCGTTCTTCGAGGAGTACCAGTTCGACAAGGCGATGAAGCGCGTCGAGGAGTTCATCTGGCACGTGTTCGCCGACGACTATGTCGAGATGGTCAAGGGCAGGGAGGACGATGCCGTCGTCTACACCCTGTACAAGGTCTTCCTCGACTCGATCAAGATGCTGGCACCCTTCATGCCGCACGTCACCGAGGACGTCTACCAGAACATCTATCAGAAGTTCGACGGCGCCGTCTCCATCCATGTCACCTCCTGGCCTGTCCCCGGAGAGGCGGACGAGACTGCCGTCAGGGCCGGCGACGCCGCCGCCGGTTTCGTCGCCGCCGTTCGCGCCTGGAAGGCCGAGAGGAAGATCGCCGTCGGGGCCGAGATCTCCGGCCTCGAGATTGTCGGCGGGGATTCCGCTCTCTACAGGATGTCCGAGGAGGACATCAGGCAGGGAGCGAGGGCGGCCAAACTGACCGTCGCCGAGAAGGCCGACCTGGTCGAGAAGGTCGCCTCCGTGAAGCCTGTCTACGCCAAGCTCGGCCCGGCGTTCAAGGACAAAGCCAAAGCGATCGCCGCGGCCATAACTGCCGCCGACCCTGAATCCCTCGCCTCCCAGATCGCCGCCGGGAACGTCACCCTGGACGTCGGAGGGGAGAAGGTGGAGATCGGCCCCGAGTTCTTCGAGGTCAGGAAATCCCTCTCGCTGGACGGAAGGGAGGTCTCCACCGTCCAGTGCGGGGACGCGCTGCTCGTCATCGAGCAGTGAGATGCCCTGGGCCGGGGAGAGACCCGGCCTTCCGGCATCTGTCCTTTTACCCTGCGGTGCCTGCCTTCGGCGGGCATCTGGGTCTTCTTCCGAAATCGTATCGGAGATCTGCCGGACCGGACCGTCCGGACACAGCATCAATGTAAAATAAACCGGGGAGGGGAAACCCCTCCCGTGAAAGCGTTTATCCGATCAGAACTTGGCGCCGATGGCCTTGCACTGGGTCTTGATGTCGGCGTTGTTCTCGACGGCCTTCTTGTCGTTCTTGGTGATGGCCGCGACCTTTCCGATGCACTCGAACTTGAAGAATCCGGTCATCCTCTTCTCGATCTCGTCGGCGAGGGTGTCGGCGCCGGCAGTGCCTGCGGCGGTGAAGACGGCGAACTTCTTGGGGGCGCAGATGGAGCTGAAGTCTCCCTTGAGGTAGCTGTAGAGCCTGTCCTCGAACATCCTGTACTGAGCGCAGGGCTGTCCGAAGTACACAGGAACGGAGAGGATAACGCCGTCGGAGTCGATGATAGCATCGAGGACCTCCTTGATGTCGTCCTTGACAGCGCACCCCTGGCCTTTGGCCTTGCAGAAATCGCAGGCCTGGCAGGGGCGGGCATTCTTCATCTTGTTGATGTAGTAGATCTTGACGTCCTTCCCGACGGATTTGACTCCCTCGGCGGCCGCCTGGACCATCATGTCGGTGTTCGCACCGATCTGGGGGCTGGAAACGATAGCTATGACAGACATAGTGTCCGGTAATCGGTTACGCGGTATTTGAAGCAGTCCATTGCTGGATGATAGGCGTAAGGATACCGGCGGATACTATGTTCCGGGATCACTCGAAACGCTCGTCCGAGTACAGGCGGAAGATGTTCTTCGGTGACCCGCACATGGGGCATTTCCAATCGTCCGGGACATCGGACCAGGGCATGCCCGGAGGGAACCCGGAAGGGGCGAACCCCCTTTCCTCGCGGTATGCGAAACCGCACATAGTGCAGACGTATTTCGACATGTTCACTCTTCGATCTTCTTGAACATGTCCTTGCCGGCGCCGCAATCGGGACAGACCCAGTCGTCCGGGAGGTCCTCGAATCTGGTCCCTGCCGGTATCCCGTCGGCGGGGATCCCCGCTTCCTCGTCGTAAATGTATCCGCACAGAGTGCACTCGTACTTCGCCATAGGCCCCTTAACGGTACGGGACCGTTATATTGATTTTGAATCCCGGAAGGCAGGCCTTGTTCCTCCAGGATATTGCGGCCGTCCCGCGCCCCGGGCCTGACCGAGCTGAACGATCCGCATGTGCCAGACACCGCCGCGTCCGTCCCGTCATATATAATAATCTCCATGTCACTTAACCATCGGCCTGCTGGGATACGTTTTTATGAGCCCCGAAACTATCCCGAACCGATAACAGAGCTTGTCTGCGGCCGTCGCAGGCTGATTACCGGAGCTGAACATATGGATTCCAAGTTTCTCGACCTCGGAGTGTCCGAGGATGTCGCCAAAGCCCTAGCCGATATGAAATGGGACGCCCCTACGCCGATCCAGGAGGAGGCCATACCCGCCGGCATGGAGGGCCGCGACATCATAGCGCAGGCCCAGACCGGCACCGGTAAGACGGGAGCCTTCGGGACCGTCATCCTCTCGGTCACCGAGCCGGGAGGTTCCAAGCCCGGAGCGATCGTCCTCGAGCCCACCAGGGAGCTCGCTATCCAGGTGGCCGACGACCTGACGGCGATGGCGAAGTACAGCGGCCACGTCTGCGTCCCCATCTACGGAGGATCCGACGGCCGCGCCAAGATCGAGAAGCAGGTGGACGAGCTCGAGCAGGGCGCCGATGTCATAGCCGGCACCCCCGGGAGGGTGAGGGACCTCATCGACAGGGAATACCTCGACCTCTCCGGCATAAAGGTCATCGTCATGGACGAATCCGACAGGATGCTCGACATGGGGTTCATCGATGACATCGAGTACATCTTCAACGCCTGCCCGAAGGACAGGCAGATGATGATGTTCTCCGCCACCATGCCGGAGGACATCAAGAACCTCGCCTCCGACTACATGAAGAGGCCCAAGGAGATCGACGTCTCCAAGGACGAGATAGTCCTCGACAACATCAGGCAGTACTACATCTCCGTCGGGAGGAGGAACAAGTCCTGGGCCCTCACCAGGATCATCGACATCGACAAGCCCAGGGCGCTGATCTTCTGCCAGACCATCAAGATGGTGGACACCCTGGAGGAGAGGCTGCAGGAGCACGGCTACAAGGTCGTCGCCCTCCACGGGTCCATGGGCCAGGGGCACAGGGAGCGCGCCGTGGACGACTTCAGGGAGGGCAAGACCGACCTCCTGATAGCGACCGACGTCGCCGCCAGGGGCCTGGACATCGACGACATAAACTACGTGATCAACTACGACATGCCCGAGGAGTTGCACACCTACATCCACAGGATCGGCAGGACCGGGAGGGCCGGCAGGGAAGGCACCGCCGTGTCGTTCGTCACCTCGGAGGAGGAGCACCTCATCCGCGAGTTCGAACGCCGCGTGGACGGCCTGAAGATCGAGAAGAGGGAGGTCCCTGAGGCCGAGGAGGGCTCGAAGGACACCATCAGGAAGGTCGTTGATTACGACCAGCTCTCCGACCCGTTCGGCATGGTGAAGTTCGGCATAGACATCGGGAAGGCTGACGGGGCCGGGAAGGTTGCGCTCGCCGATTTCATCATGAGATCGGGGCACATCATCGACGCCGCCATCGGGAAGATCGAGATCGGCAGGGACTCCTCGGTGGTCGAGGTCCACCGCGATTTCGGGAACCGCATGCTCAAGGATGTTCCCAAGACCGAGTTCAAGAGCCGCAGGGTGAAGGTCTGGGTCATCGAAAGGGATGACTGAGGCCCCCGCCTCCCATTCAGCGGCAGAGGTCCGCCACGGCGAATTCCAGGACCTTCGGCAGGTCCTTCGGGTCCATGCAGATCTGCAGCCCGATGCGCCCCGCGCTGAAGTACATCCTGTTCAATGAGGATACCGAGGAATCCACGACGGTCCTCAGCGGCCTCCTCATTCCCAGGGGAGAGCATCCCCCATGGACGTACCCAGTGGATGGCAGCAGTTCCTTCGATTTCAGCATCTCGACAGATTTCTCGCCCACCGAGACGGCGGCCTTCTTCAGGTCGAGCTCCTTCGCGACAGGCAGGACGAACACGTACATCCTGTCGGACTTGCCGCGGGTCACGAGCGTCTTGAAGGCCTCGGAAGGGTCCTCGCCCAGGGCGGCGGCTACATCGGGGCCGGACACCGCGCCCGTCGCTGTGTAATCCCTGACCTCGTATGCCACGCCCGCGCGGTCGAGGATGCGCATGGGATTGGTCTTGTCCATGCGGGGGGCAAGCATCTCCGCCCATTTCTTTATTGACATTCCCCGGAAGGCCCCGATGGGGATTTATCGCCGTTCAGCCATCCCAGGTCGTTTCACATGAGCAGAATCGGTTTCGACGGCGAGAAATACGCCAGGCTGCAGTCCCAGGAGATCAGGGACAGACTGGGCAGGTTCGGCGGGAAGCTCTACATGGAGATCGGGGGCAAGATCTTCGACGACTACCATGCGGCGCGCATACTGCCCGGATTCGAGCCCGACAGCAAGATCCGCATGCTGTCCACCATGAAGGACGAGCTCGAAGCGGTCATCTGCGTGAACTGCAACGACATCGAGAAGAGCAAGGTCCGCGGGGACATCGGCATCACCTATGACCTCGAGGCCCTCCGCATGGCCGACCTCTACCGCGGATACGGGATCAAAGCGGACACCTTCGTCCTCACCATGTACACCGGACAGCCGGCGGCCGACAAGTTCGCCGGGCTGCTGAAGGACAGGGGCATGAACGTCAGCTTCCACCACCCCATCCCCGGCTACCCGACGAACACCCCGCTCATAGTGAGCGACGAAGGGTACGGGAAGAACGACTACGTGCAGACGGAGATGCCCATCGTGCTCGTGACCGGCCCCGGGCCGGGCAGCGGGAAGATGGCAGTGTGCCTGTCCCAGATATACCAGGACGGCAAGCGGGGCATCAAGTCCGGATACGCGAAGTTCGAGACCTTCCCGGTCTGGAACCTCCCGCTGAACCATCCGATCAACCTCGCCTACGAGGCGGCCACGGCCGATCTGGGCGACGTCAACATGATCGACCCGTTCCACATGGAGGCGTACGGGAAGAGCGCGATCAACTACAACCGCGACATCGAGGCGTTCCCTGTCCTCAAGACCATTCTTGACGGAGTGATGGGCGAATCCCCCTACAGGTCCCCCACGGACATGGGCATCAACACCGTCGGGTTCTGCATCGTCGACGACAAGGCCGTATCAGAAGCGTCCAGGAGGGAGATCGTCAGGCGCTACTTCCATGCGGCAGCCGACCATCTCAACGGGAAGGCGACCGCGGCCACGGTCTCCAGGATCGACCTCCTGATGAAGAAGGCGGAGACCTCGCCGGAAAGCTTCCTCCTCTACCGCGAGGTCAGGAGGAGGGCGTCCGAGACCGGGGCATCGATAGCCGGCATCGAGCTCCCGGACGGGACGGTGGTCACCGGGATGGCGACCGGGGACCTGTCATCGGTGTCCGCCGTGCTCCTGAACTCCGTGAAGGTCTTCGCGGGGGTGGACGGGAGCTTCAACCCCATCCCCCCGGAGGTCCTGAAACGGGTGGAAGGGCTGAAGAAGAACGTCCTCAGGACGGACCCGAAGCTCCGCGCGGACGAGATGCTGGTGGCGCTCTCCATATGCTCCGAGGGATCCGAGGAGTCCGCCAGGGCGTTCTCCAAGCTGGGCAGGCTCAGGGGCTGCGACCTGCACGGTTCGGTCATACTCTATCCGCAGGACGTATCGGTCCTCAGGAAGCTCGGCATAAACGTCACCAGCGAGCCGGTGCTCAGGGACCGCCTCCTGTACCAGAACTGACATCGGGGCATCTGGCACACCTGGGCCCGCCCCGGCTGGCCTTCAAAAGCTTTAAATCCATTAAGCAGATGTGGAAGCCAGCTGTGGAAGTAGTGTAGTTGGTTATCACTTAACCTTGCCAAGGTTAGAACTCGGGTTCGAATCCCGGCTTCCGCACTCATCCTTTACTTCAATCTCCCTGAATCTGCATAAACCGCGCAGATACGGCGGTCTTTTTGTGCAGTTGCATCCTAATCGCTGTCCTCAAGCTTCTCCTTGCATCTCGTTGTTGCGATTGTGAATCGGCGGGTCGCTTTTTGAATCGAAATGTCTTTAGAGTGACAGCATGCGAATCCAAAAATGCTTATCAAACGAAGATTGCGTTTTAAAACAACCATTTTGTTTGAGATATGCCATTTATCTTCCTGATTAAGCGTTTGAATCGTTTTGGTGATTGAATTGCTCTTGGATTTCACTGTCTCTAACTACCGTTCGATCAGAGACGAATGCACGCTCTCAATGGAAGCATATACCAAAGACCGCAGGAACAAAGAATCTCTGATAAAGAACGGGAAAGAAGTCTGCCTTCCGACTGTAGGCATATTCGGAGCAAACGCATCCGGGAAGAGTGCCGTCATTGAGGCGATCGATTTCTTGAGAAAAATGGTACTGGATTCAGGAAACTACTCGGAAAAGAAACCGGTCTCCTGCCCTGGATTCGCCTTCTGCGACAATGCGAAACCCAGATCCTCCGAATTCAAAATCAGGTTCATATCGAACGGCATGGAATATGCGTACTCTTTCTCTGTCCTCGAGGATCATATGGAGGAGGAGACCCTGAGATGCAAGAGCAAGATCGTTTTCCGGCGCAGCGGCCAGAAAATAGATTTCCCGAACACATCGAAAACAGACAGAGCCAGGATGGAGATGATAAAAGACCTGGTGAACCCCAATTCGCTGTTCCTGTCCAAATGCTCCCAGTTCCAGATCCCTGTAACGAAAATTCCATTTGATTGGATTGCAGACAGCCTCGTGATTGTTAATAGCCAGACTCATGCATCGAATGAAAAGATCTTGGAACTGAAAGAAGAAGTTGTGAAGATGCTGTCCGCAGCGGATATCGGAATATCCGATATCCGGGAGATTGAGAAAGGATTACGCATCAGGAGCGCTGGCACAGACATCGTAACTGTGAAAATGCTGGGCATAACACACATAATCCGCGGTTCCGAGGGAGAAAGGACCCATGAACTCAGCGAAGATGAGGAATCAGACGGAACTATACGTCTGTTAAGCCTCATCCCATATTGGTTGGATGCACTGAAAAAAGGCAAAGCCGTCATCATTGATGAGATAGAGAAGCATCTCCACCCGGCCATTGTGGATTATCTCATCAGCCTGTTCACAAACCCAGCTGATAACGCGAACGGCGCCCAATTGATATTCACGACCCATGATGCAGCGATACCCGACAGAACCAACATGAGGCGCGATCAGATTTGGCTCACTGCCAGGGACCCGAACATCGGAGCCACTTCGCTATATTCCCTCCTTGATTTCAATGTCAGGTCCGACCTTCGGTTCACAGCCAATTATCTGGCTGGAAGATTCGGAGCAGTCCCAGTCATAGACAGAAGCCGCAATGGAGGCAGGATCGATGGTGAGAAGGAAAAGTCAGTGTAAAAGCACAGGCCTGTTCGTGATCCTGTCCGAAGGAAGGTGTACAGAACCGAACTGTTTCTGTCAGTTCAGAGAAATGCTTTCCAGCGATTCTCAGACAGACTGAAGATGAACGACTGCAATGGGCATCTAACAAAAGCACCGGTATGATTTCGATTCCCGATTATTCCAGCACGGCAATACGGTTATTTATCCAATTTAACATCGGGCACCCAGGAAGGCAGTATCATGACCAGCGATACACCGAAGACCGAGGGAACCGCTCCGCAGAAGGAAGGGCCCGAGGGTGATGAGCGCAGGATCGAGGAGACCAGGTGCCCATACTGCGGCGGCACCTGCGTTCTGAACGCGGCGCACACCAAGGCCACCTGCCAGTACTGCGGCCACACCTTCGACATCACCAAGAAGAACGATGCCGACAAGCAGGCATGGGAAGGCGTCGAGGCCATCAAGAGCGCCAGGAAGATGCTCTTCGACCACGAGGGCGACCACATCGTGTACGACCCCAGGCTCGACGGCTACGCCGCCAAGGCCAAGGAGAGGGTCCCGGACATGGCGGACGCCATGTTCCTCGATGCCGCCGTCACCCTGCTGAAGACCAAGAAGATCACCCGCACCGTCAAGACCGACCTGGCGGCGGCCAGGAAGAAGGGCAAAGGCGAGTACTTCACCGAGGAGGACTACATTGCCGTCCTCAAAGAGGTCGCGGACAACGTCCAGGATGACAACAAGATCATGATCTACTCCATCGGAGGCTTCGGCCTGCTGTGGGGCCTCATCTGCATCGCGCTCGGCATCTTCGTCGGGGAGATAGGCGGGGCCGTCCTCATCGGCTTCGGGGTCTTCTGGATGATCGTCATGGCTGCCGTCGTGAAGTCATCGCTCTCCAAGGTCCCCAAGTACGAACCGAGCGACTGAGCGCTTCCCGGGACGCCCTAAACATCTTAATCAAAACCAATTAACGGGGATTGTGCCGAATGCCTTTTATCAGTGCTTCCCTGTCCGCATCCCGATACAATGGCAACCAGGCATTCCAGCATGTTCCCGTTCGCGGCCATCGTCGGACAGGACCAGATGAAAAGGGCCCTCCTCCTGAACGTAATCGACCCCGGCATCGGCGGGGTCCTCATCAAGGGGGAGAAAGGGACCGCCAAATCCACCACGGTCCGCGCTCTCGAGCAGGTCCTCCCGCCGCGGACGGTCATAAAGGGATGTCCGTTCGGATGCGACCCCGCCCGCCCCGAAAGGTACTGCCCCTACTGCGCCGAGAAGTACGGCCCGGGGAAGGAGGCCCCCGAGACCGTTCAGGTCCCCATGACCGTGCAGGAGCTCCCCCTGTCGGCGACGGAGGACAGGATCGCAGGCACGCTGGACCTCGAGTCTGTCCTGCAGACCGGGAAGAAGAAGTTCGAGCCCGGCATCCTCGCGAGCGCCAACGGCAACATACTCTACGTCGACGAGATCAACCTGCTCGAAGATTATATTGTTGACATGCTCCTGGACTCCGCCGCCATGGGCGTGAACTATGTCGAGAGGGAGGGCGTGTCCTTCACCCACCCTGCCAGGTTCGTCCTGGTGGGGTCCATGAACCCAGAGGAAGGGGACCTGAGGCCCCAGCTGCTGGACAGGTTCGGCATGTCGGTCGATGTCGTCGGCGAGAAGGACATGGGCGAGCGCGCCGATGTCGTCTCCAGGAGGCTGGAGTTCGACAGCGATCCGGCCGGGTTCACCGCCAGGTACGCCGACGAGACCAAGCGCATAGCCGAGAGCATCGCGAACGCCAGGAAGCTGCTCGGAAGCGTGAAGACGAACAGGAAGCTCATCGAGGCCGCGGCCTACCTCTCCATCTACTTCAAGATGGAAGGGCACAGGGCTGACATCACTATGATCCGCTCCGCCAGGGCCAATGCGGCCTTCGAGGGCAGGACCGAGGTCGCCAAGGACGACCTCGAAGCGGTCGCCCCCCTGGTCCTGAGCCACAGGCTGAAGAAGAAGCCGTTCGACAGACCCCCGACTACGACATCAGCGACGTGCACAAATGTCTCCAGGACCTCTGAAGTACCCGTTCTCGGCCGTCAGCGGCGAAACCGCCGCCAAACGCGCCTGATGTGCCTCCTGGCGGACGACAGCCTGTGCGGGGTCCTCATCAAAGGGCCTTCCGGCACCGCCAAGAGCGTTCTCGTGCGTTCCCTCTCCGGCATATCCGGCCGGGAAATAGTCAATCTCCCGGCGGGCGCCGGCGATGAGGACATATTCGGCGGGATGGACCTCGAGAAGGCCATAGGGGACGGCAGGACCGACCTCAAGGAGGGCATCCTCGGCCGCGCCGACGGGAACATCCTCTGCATCGACAACATCAACCTCCTTGACACCCGCACGGCGGACGCCGTGATGGGCGCCGTCGAATCCGGGCGCGTCGAGGTAGAGAGGGAAGGCGTCTCCGCCGAGTATCCCCTGAGGACCTCGGTGGTGGCGACCATGAACCCTGCGGAGAAGGACCTCCCCGATTCGGTCGCCGACCGCTTCGAGATCTGCATCTCGACCCTCGCGGACAGCGATGCGCAGACGAGGGCGGACATCATCGAGAGCGACCTCGCCTTCCGCGAGGACCCGGAGGCTTCGCCTCCCGTTTCTCCGAAGACGACAGGAGAACGGCCGAGAGGATCGCGAGGGCCAGGGAGCTGATCCCCGGCATAAAGATCACCCGCCGCGACATATACGACATCGTCACCGTCTGCAAGAAGATGAACGCCGTCGGGCACCGCGGCGACATAGCCTGCGCCAGGGTCGCGAGGGACCTCGCCGCCCTCGACGGCAGGGACAGGATAACCGCCGACGACATCCGCGACGCCTCGGTCATGTGCCTCCTCCACAGAAGGAACCCCAAGCTCCCGGCCGTCGGGAAGAGGGAACTGGGCCTCAGCGGCGACAGCGATGACGCCGCCCCCGATGCAGATGATGACGAGCAGGAGATCTCCGCGGAGGAGATCGCCGAGGTCGCCAGGATGGAGAAGTCGGGAGAGCTCGACACCGACAGCGAGGAGATCCTGAAGGAGGCCGAGGAAGAGGCGATCAAGGCCGACGGGGACGGCTCGAAACCGGAGAAGGAATCATCGGATGAGGAAGAGGACGATGACGGCCCGATCCCCGATGTGGACGTCATGACCCTGCTCCTCGACGATGTGCAGAACAACCTCGCGGAGATCGACCGCATCGAGACCATCAGCCTCAGGAACGTCGTCGGGCAGATACCGAGGGGCGCCGAGAGCGGGGACCGCAACGGCCGCGCCCACGGGTTCCGCATCCCCGAGGGGAAGACCTCGGACCCGGCCATCGTGCCGACCATCCGCGCCGCGGCGCCCCATCAGAAGACCAGGAAGCCCAACGGCCTCAGCGTGGTCATAGAGAACCGCGATATCCGCGAGAACATCCGCATAAGGCAGAGCGTCTGCTCGTTCATGTTCGCCGTGGATGTCAGCGGCTCCCTGGACAACACCGGGATGCTCGAGGAGGCGATGAAAGCCGTCCGCGCCATGCTGGAGGACGGATACGTCCGCCGCGACCGGGTCGCCCTGCTCACCTTCGGGCAGCACCTCGTCAACCTCGCGGTGCCGTTCACCCGCAACGTGGAGGCCATCTTCGACGCCCTTTCCAAGACCGTCACCGGAGGATCGACGCCTCTGGGACAGGCGATGATGACCCTCGACAAGTACATGCGCAATTACACGCGCAAGAACCCGGAGCAGAAATGCTACGTCATAATGATCACCGACGGGTCCCCCGACATACCTGCCCTCAAGGGAGAGCCGTGGGCCGAGCTGAAGAAGATAGTCGCGACCATCAAGGTCCCGAACACCGAGTGGGTCATCATAGACAACGGCCCGAGGCACCGCAGGATAAACTACGCCCAGAAGCTCGCGGACATGCTGAAGGGCCGGTACATCTACATAGACGACCTGACCGGGCGCTTCGAGGATGAGAACGGAGACTGAGCGAAACTCTGCCCCAAAACCTGTGAAAAACCCTTTTTAAATTGTTTTCAGCCGGGGCGGATGCCCCGGCCTTCCCTTTCACTGCTTGTCGGAAAGGTTCGAGACCATCACGCGGCGGCCGTTGACGGTGTGCCCGAAGAGCTCGTCGACGACCTCCTGGGACCTCCACCTGACGACCTGCACCCTGGACTTGCTGCCGTAGACGTGGATGTTCCCGACGTCCTCCCTCCGGATCCCGGCGGTCTTCAGGACGAATTCGAGGAGCTTGTCCTGGTCGATGCCGTCGTCGGACCCCACGGAGATCTCCAGCTGTCGAAGGACATGTCCTTCTCGGGAGGCGCGGCGCGGTCGATCTTGACGTACTTGTGGAGAACCTTGGGATGGGCGGGGACTCCCTGCGGCCTCGGCATCTGGGATTTGCCGTTCTGAGGCCTCTGCTGGGTCTGCTGGCGCCCTTCCTGGGGCTTCCCGGCCCTGCTGCCTTTGGCCCCTTTCTGCCTGCCTGACGGGGCGGAAGCCTCTGCGGAAGCGGACCTGGACTTCCTGCCGCGGTCGAGCTGGCCCTTCAGGGTGCGCCCGGTCGCCTTCATATCGGGGTCTCCGGATTCCTGGGCCGCCTTGATGGCTGCCTCTGCGGCCGCTTTCAGCGCCGATACCCTGCGCTTCTCGGCCTTGGCCTTCTTCTTGGGGGCCCTGTCCTCCTTGGGGGATTCCGGGGCCTCGTAGTAGAGCTTGGAGGTCGGCTTTATCTCGACGATGTTCCTGCCGATGGCCTTCTCGATCTTGGCCAGCATCTCCTCGTCGTCGCTGTTCACGAACGTTATAGCGCGCCCGTTCCTGCCGGCGCGGCCTGTCCTGCCGATGCGGTGGATGTAGGTCTCCACCTCTGCGGGGATGTCGAAATTGACCACCAGGTCGACGTCGGGGACGTCGAACCCCCTGGCCGCGACATCGGAGGCGATGAGGACCCTGAGGTCCCCGTCCTCGAACGCCCTGAGGGTCTTCTCCCTCTTGTTCTGCGGCATGTCGCCGTGTATGGCGCCGACGACGTATTCGTCGCGCTTGAGCTTCCTGGACAGGTAGTCCACCTTGCGCTTGGTGCGGCAGAAGACCATGATTTTGCTGCCCTCGTCGATCAGGCGGGCCAGCTCCTCGCGCTTGGAATCGCGGGTCGTCCTGATAAAGTACTGCGCGGTGAGGTCCACGGTCGGCTCGTCCGGGGAGACCTCGATCTCCTTGTGGTTGATCATGTGCTTGACGACGAGCTTCTTGACCTCTTCGTTCATGGTCGCCGAGAACATCAGGGTCTGCCTTTCCCTGGGCACCTTGGAGAGTATCATGTTCACGCTGGGGGCGAACCCCATGTCGAGCATGCGGTCGGCCTCATCGAGCACGACGATGCGCACCGAGTTGAGGGACAGGGTCTTCCTCTCCAGGAGGTCTTTGAGCCTCCCGGGGGTGGCGATGATCACATCGGACCCTTTGCTCAGTTCCTTGACCTGGTTCTCGATGTTGACCCCGCCGTAAACGGGGATGCACCTGTGTCCGCTGAACTTCGACAGAGCGTTCAGCTGATCGGAGACCTGCGTCGCAAGCTCCCTTGTAGGCACGAGAACCAGGGCCGACGGGTCTTTCCCGTTCGGCTCGGTTTTGCTCAGGATGGCGGCGCCGTATGCCCCGGTCTTGCCGGTTCCCGTCTGGGCGAGGGCCAGAATGTCATCGCCTTTCATCTCGGCGGGGATCGCGGCAGACTGCACGGGGGTGGGAACCTCCCATCCTACGGACCTGACGGCTCTCAGAACTTCGTCCGAGATGCCTAGGTCCTCAAACTTGCCTTCTGTCATTTCATTCACTTTCGCTGGAAGATAGAAAATAAAGAAACCCGGGAAGCCCCGGGCTAAGTTAGTTCCTGTTTAGGTTTATCGAAAACCCATTTATATTCTTTGTCGGGGGACCGCGGAGCCCGTCGGGCCCCGCCTGCTCAGGCCGTCGGCTTCCCGCCGTCGAGGTGCAGGACCTTCTGGGGGCAGACACGCTCGCAGCGGCGGCACGCCGTCCCTCCGCAGCGGGCGGAGTCCACGCGGAAGCTGCACCCGGAGGGCCCCTTCACGATGGTGAGGGCCTTCTCGGGGCACTCTTTCATGCACTTCCTGCAGTAGATGCAGCCGTCGATGCGGGCGGTCAGGAATGTCCCGGACTCGATGACCTTCACCGGGCACTTGTCGGTGTCCGGAAGGTCGGTCATGCTCTTCCTCTCGACAGACACGTCCTCGGAGGGCTTACCCAGGGGAGGCAGGTTGTAGATCCCGAGCATCTCGTCGTACATGGACATCGGCATGCCGGTGCACCAGACGGAGTACTCGATGGAGTAGATCTGCTTGAAGGTCTCCGAGGTCGCGAACATGCAGTGGGTGGCCTTGAGCTTCTGGGCGAACTGCTTCAGGAACTCCATGTCGATGGTCCCCATGGCGATCCTGCGGGCCATCTCGATGGAGGTGTTGCCGAACTGGATCAGATGGGTCGCGCCCGGGACGACCATGCCGAGCCCGAGGGCCTTGACCGCATCGACATAGAGGCCGGAGGCGCCCGACATGTACGCGGTCTTGACGTCGCCGGTCCACATGCCGGCCTCGTGCAGGAGGGTCAGGAACCCTGCGCGCATGGCGCCGATGGCCTTCCCGGCCTCATCGACATCGTGCGATGTGATGTTGATGCCGTTCATCAGGTGGAGCTTCCCGTCGGGGGTGTTGATGTTGGGGCATGTGGGGATGATCCCGGATTTGATGCCGTCGTAGAGGGCGGCGACGGTGCCGGTCCCGGTGATGCCGATGGCCTCGGCCTTCCCCTTCCTCACGGTGCGCCCGTCCATCGGGTCGACGGTGTCCCCTTCCGTGTCGATCATGGACTTGTCGAGGACGGTGCATTTCCATCCGTCCTCGACGATGTCCACGTCCGATATGGCACCGGGGGCGGCGAGCATCCCGCGCTCGATCTCCTGTCCCTCCATGGCCGGGCCGGCGGCGGCGGAACCGGTGATGATCCTGCCGTCTCCGCATATGAGGGCCATCTCGGCATTGGTGCCGTAATCGACGACCAGGGTGGGCTCCTTGCGTCCGCGACGCCGGTGATCAGCAGCATGGCGATGGCGTCCGCCCCGATCTCGTGCCTGACCGCCGGCGGTATGATGACGACGGTGTCATCGGCGACCCCTTTGATGCCCATGCTCCTGGCGTTGATCACCGCGCCGTCCCTCTTGGGAGGGACCACGCCGAGGTCCTTGAGCATGTTCTGGCCGGCATAGGCCAGGTCCCTGATCTCGATGTTCTGGAACAGGGACATCTGGAAGGTGTTCCCGCAGACGCCGATCCTCTTCACCTTGGACAGGTCGATGCCCAGAGAGGCGAACAGCTGGTTCGCGCAGTCCACCAGCAGGCGGTTGGCCACATCCTCGCCCGATTTGATGGCGAAGTTGACGTGGTCGATGACGTTCATCCCGGGGATCGGGTGCCTCTGGGTGATGGCGGTGCCCACGGTCTCCCCGGTTCCGAGTTCGATCGCCTGCGCGCGCAGGCGCTTGTTCCGATATCCAATGCGATTCCGTATTCTGTCAAATAGATTCACTCCTGCAGGAAACAGTCCTTGCCCAGCGAGAAAGAAATGGCCTGGGCCACCATCGGCGCGGTCCCGATCGCCAGCGGGTCGTGGATGAACTCCGCCTTGGCGAGCGTCTCCTCGTCGTAAACGTGGGGGATGCCCGGCGTAGAGACTATGGCACCCTCCTTGATCTGGTCGCCCGGTATGGGCGTGGGTGACGCATTGAGTATTAGGTCCGCCTTCCTCGTCGATGCGTCTATGTCCGTGGCCACTATGGTGCCGGGGTTGGCGTATGCCACTGCGGACGCCCGGTCGGGGAGGATGTCGGCCACGGTGACCCTGGCGCCCAGCTTCCTGAGCATGGCCACCATGTTGCCTCCGACCCTTCCGGCTCCGCGGACCAGCACGTCCTTCCCTTTCAGGCCGCCCGCGGCGCCGCGGAGGGCCTCCACGTACCCGGCCGCCGTGCAGTACGAGTTGTTGGCGTACTTCCCGGCGGCGACGCTGTACGCCATGTACTGCTCATCGTCCGCCATCAGTATGATGTCCGCGCCGAGGTCGAGGGCATCGCCGAAGCCCCAGACATCGGTGTGCTCCGTGACGGTGCACTCGATGCCCATGGCGGAGACGATGTCGGCGACGCTCCTGGAGAACTTGCTGATGATCCCGAGGCCGGAGGTGATGGGCACCGCCGCGGCCCTGTATTTGGTAACGTCGACCTTCGCAGGGTCGACGCCGATGGCCCTGAAACCAAGCGTCCTGAGGTCCATCCCGGTGTCGCGGATCAGCATCTTGTCGATATCGCTCAGCTCTCCGGACAGGCCGGAGATCATCTTGGGGGTCAGCCTGGTCATCAGACCACCTCCGGGGAGCCGTCGATGAACTCCTCGATGCCGCACTCGTCCATGATGCGGGCGATGGCGTCCTTCCTCTTCCAGAAGACCTCCTCCCTGTCCTTCCCGGACGTGATCATGGTTGCATGCCAGCGGGACCTGCCGGGTGCATAATCGGTGATCATCTCATCCGACCCGAACAGCCCCTTCTCGATGCGCGGGCTCTCCACATGGGAGAACGCCTTCTCCCCGGTGGTGTACATGCGCGCCCCGTCGATGTAGAAATGCTCGTACGAGGACGCTCCCGGCCTCCTCACCGGGTCCGAACCCCTGCCGGAGAGGGTCAGGTAGAGCTCCTTCAGGAGGTTGATGCCGGTGCCTGCCAGTATGCATGCCGGCGTTTGGCTGGGGATCCTCGCGTCGATCTCGAGGACCTTGAACCCCGCGTTGCCGCCGATCGCCTCCATGTCCATCAGTCCGCGGAGATGCATGTCCTCGGCGGTCATCCTGATGCACTCCCCGAACTTCTCATCGGCCTCCGGGCTGAGGATGCCGGGATCGCAGATGACCTGTTTGCAGTCGTACCCGCTGTCGAGGACCACCTGGGTGGTCACGTAGGCCCTCGCCTTCTCCCCGTCCCCGATGGCCTCGACGGACAGGCTCTTCCCGTGGACGAACTCCTGGACCACAGGTTCGTCATGAAGCGCGGAGACCTTCTCCAGCGCCGCCTTCATCTGCTCATCGTTCTCCACCTCGGAGACGCCGACGGACCCGCTCTGGGACGACGGCTTGACGATGACAGGGTAGCCGCATTCCGGCCACGGCTTCGGCATGGGGACGCCGAACTTCCCCATGATCTAATTGGACCTCAGCTTGGATGACGAGATCCGGTAAGCATCGATATCGAAAAGATACGGCCCGGCGAAACCGCCCTTGATCTTCTCAAGGCTCTCGAGGGCATCCATCTCCTCGAGCGCCGGTATGACGGCATCGCAGTCCCCGAGGGCCTTCGCGGCCTTCTCCGGGTCCTTGGCCACATCGACTGTGACCGAGCCGTCCGCTATGGAACGGGCGGGAGCATCCTCCCTCCTGTCCAGGACCAAAGTCTCATATCCGGCCTTCTGCGCGAGATAGGCCGCCTCGATGCCCTGAAGCGCGCCTCCTACAATACCTAGTTTCAGTCTACTGCCCCCTGGAATCCATGGCCTTTTGCCTCGGCACCCGCATCTTCTGCATATCAGATGAACGGAATTGCGTATATGTTCGGTCAGTCCATCTTGGCGCCGTTAAGGTAGGTGGTACTGGCGCCGCCCTTCATGACGGTGCTGTATCCCTGCCTTATCGTGAGCAGGCGCTCAAGGCCGAACCCGGCCCCCGCCCAAGGCTCATGGACGTCGTGGGCGGCGTCGAGGTAATGCGGTCCGACGGCCGCCGAACAGACCTCCTGCCCGTTGATCTCGACATCGATGGTCTCCTTGTAGACGTCGGATTCCTCATGGACGAGCTGGTAGTCCGGAAGGCCGGCGGCCTTCATGACGATCCCGATGTACTTCTTGAGGGACTCCGTCGCATCGCCTGCCGGGCCCATGTCGACGAGGTTCAGCATCGTGAACTCCTCCAGGTGCATGCCGCTGTGGGACTCCTTCCTGAAGCACGAGCCCATCTCGAAGATCTTGACAGGGCCGTCCGTGTGGTCGCGGAGGGACCTCATGACGGTGTACAGGCTGGGCGCGAGCATGGGCCTGAGGGCCCTCTTATCATCTATCCAGAAAACCTGTTTGAACAGGGGCTTGTCAGGCGTGATCGTCATCTTGGCGAGCGCGTCCTTGGAGATGATGATGGGGGTGCGGACCTCGATGAAACCGTCGGCAACGAGAGCATCGGCGATGTCGTTCATCAGCCGGCTCAGGCCCTGCCTGGCGGGATGGGCGATCATGCCCTTCAGCGCGGATTCGTTGTCGCGGGAGGCGTCGGACATGAGCTTGGTGAACGCTTTCTCCCTGGCGGAGACATCCGCGAACTCCATGTCCTTGTAAGTGCCGTTCCCGTACTCCCTCAGCCGCTGGATCTGCGCATCGGTAAAATGTTCCGCCATCTGGAATTACCCCGAAATATCAAATGAAAGTGGCGAGAGACCGGGGTGTCGATCCCCGCTGGCTAGGTTTTAGAGACCCGCTGATCGCCGGATCGTCCCCCACGCAGGACTGTAATCCAATCCAACGAGTATAAAGATTTCCCAGATAGCATCCATCGATGCGGGCGCGGCCGCTCCGGAAGGGCCGGGATCATATCTCGAGACCGCATTTGTTCAGGGTCTCAACGGCCTTGTCGTAGATCCTGAGGTACTCCTTCGAGGGGGTGATGGAATCGACATCGTAGCAGTCCTGGAAGCGCTTCCCGGACGGCGGATGGCTGTAGCTGTTCTCGTAGAGGGATACGATGTTGTCGATGACCCTGTTGGCGCGCTCGATGTCCATGCCTGCCGATGCGATGGCCGATTCGCCCATCATGCGGGCCTCCATCCCCGTCCCGCGGTCCTTGACCACGCCCTTGGACGCAGCGACACCGGAGATCAGGTCCCTTCCGGAAACGCTGTCGGTGACCGCCTGGGCGGCAGTCTCCAGCAGGCACATCTCGGTGCAGGGGCCGGCAAGGGTGTAGTACTGGTTCGCGATGATCAGGTTGGTGTTGATATCGATGGCGGCCGCCGCATGCGCAGCGATCTGGAGCGTCTCGCGGGCGGTCGTGTTGCCCCACCTGATGTGGACGGGGCCGTCGAGATGCATGTCCGTGCCCAGGATGGTGAACGATGCCAGGGTCGAAGCGACGTCGCAGATGGCCGTCTCCTCGATCCCTCCGCAGTATCCGCCGAACATGGGCATCTGCTCCGCGAGTATGAGGTCCCCGGCGGCCTTCCAGCCGGCGACCATGTTCATCAGGTTGGAGTCCATCTTCATCTCGTTCATGAGCGAGCACTCGTGCAGGTCGTGCTTCTTCAGGCTGATCTCGCCGAGGTCGGCCGAGAGGCAGGCGGCGCTGGACAGCGCGGTCTGGGGCCCCTATATGCACAGGCCGGGGCGCCCGCAGATGGCGCAGGCATCGCGGATGTAGCGGATCTCCTCCACGGTGGCGCGGATCTCCCAGGGCGTGTTGGTGTTGACCGGCTGGCCCCTCACCGTGTCCAGGACCCCGCTGACGATGGCGTCCACGGACGGCTCCTGGGCATAGGACATGATCATGGGAGTGAAGATGCTCTCGGACACGGGGGCGCCTGTAGGCCCGGCCTCGATGACAGGAGCGCGGCGGTCGCCCATGCGGCGGGATTTGCAGCTGACGCGCTCGTTCCCGTATCCGAGCGAGATCTTGCGGGGAGCGCGGCGGATGGCCTCCAGCACCTCATCCTCGGTGGGGCAGAGGACCTTCCCCAGGCTGCTGTTGTATATGCCGGTGGAAATCAGCATGTCCATGCCGGCCTGGAAGAGCCTGTCGGCTATGTCCTCGTCCTCGGGTATGATGTTCTTGCCGAACGCAATCTTGTATTTCTCTTTCATGCGGAGCGCGTTCGTAGGAACGGTGACGTAGTCCCACTGGTCCTCCCTGGTCTTCTTCCCTTCCGAGAAGCGGGTGAAGGATTCGAACACGTCGAGAGGTCTCGATGCAGCCATTGTACTTGCAACTCTGTTTGATTGAAAAAGGATGCCTACGGATGAGGCATTATAAGGTACGGGCCGCAAACTGCGGCCCGCGGGAGAAATAAATAGCAGGGAGCCGGGGCCCCCTGTGTTTCACAGCCTTCCCGATCAGTGCTTGATGGGGAGTCCGGCGTCGCGGAGGTGCTGCATCGCCTGGTCGTAGACCTGGAGGTATTCCGCGGTGGGCTTGACGGTCTTGACGTCGTAGCACTCCTGGAACCTCTTTCCGGCGGGAGCATCGTTGTAGTGCTGCTCGTACTCGGAGACGAGGGTGTTCATGATCTCGTTAAGGTCGGACACCTTCATGCCGGCAGCGGTCAGAGCGGCCTCGCCCATGGCGCGGGCCTCCATTCCGGTGGTCTTGTCCTGGACGACACCCTTGGCGGCGGCGGATCCGGAGAGGAGCTCCCTTCCGGAGCCGGTATCGTTGATCGCCTGGACGGCGGTCTCGATCAGGCACATCTCGGTGCAGGGGCCGGCCATCGGGTAGTACTGGTTGGCCAGCAGCAGGTCGGTGTTGGCGTCGACAGCGGCGGCGGCGTGGGCCGCGACCTGCAGGGACTGCCTGTTGGTGGTGGTTCCCCAGCGGATGTGGATGGGTCCGTCGAGGTGGAAGTTGCCGTTGAAGAGCGCGAAGGATGCGAGGGTGGTGGCGACATCGCAGATCGCGGTCTCCTCGAGCCCGCCGCAGTACCCTCCGAAGATGGGCATCTGCTCGATCATGATGGTGTCGCCGTTGACGGTCCAGCCGGCCAGCATGTTGAGGCCGGTCATGTCCATCTTGAGCTCGTTGAGCTGGGAGCACTCGTGCGCGTCGGTGACGCGGTGTCCTGCGTGGACCATGTCCGCTGCAAGCCTGGCGGCCTCAGTCAGCGGAGTCTCGGGTCCCTAGACACCCAGTCCGGGACGGCCGGCCCTCTCCCTTGCTTCCCTGGTGGCACGGAGCTCGGCCATGGTGGCGCGGATCTCGTAGGGGGTTCCGGATTTCGCGGGGTGGCCCTCGAGGGAGGTCATGACACCGTCGACGAGGTCGTCGACGACACCCTCCTGGGCGTAGGACTGCATGACCTGGACGAAGACGTCCTCGGAGATGGGGGATCCGGTAGGTCCTCCCTGGATGATGGGCTTGACGGGGCTGTTGCCGTGCCTCGGGTAGAAGCGGGCGATATCCCTGCCCTCACCGAGGATGAGCTTTGTGGGGGTCTTCTTGATGCCCTCCCAGACTTCCTCCTCGGTCACGTGCATGACCTTTCCCATGTCCTTCAGGTAGTACCCGGTGTTGACGAGCATCTCAAGGCCGGCCTGGAACAGGGCGTTCTTGGTCTCGTTGTCCTCAGGGATGAAGGTGTTGCCGAAGTCGAGCTTGTACTTGTTCTTCAGCTCGGTAGCGTTGGTGGGGATGATGTTGTAGTCCCACTCGGACTCATCGACTTTCTTCCCCTTCCTGAACCTGTCATAGGTGTCGCATACGGAAAGAGCTCTCTCTGCTGCCATTTCAATCACTCATCAGTTTGTTAACGAGGTCTACCATGCTGGAAGCGGTCTCGGAGTATCCGTCCGCTCCGATCTCATCGCACCACTCCTGAGAGCAGGGCGCGCCTCCGAAGATGCAGAGGTAGTTCCCTCCGTCATCCTTGTTGGCGTTGACGATATCCCTCTGGGACTCCAGGGTGGTGGTCATCAGCGCAGATCCGGCGAGGATCTTCGCGTCGTTCTCCTCGGCTGCGTCGAGGAACTTCTGGGAGTCAGCGTCGGGTCCGATGTCGATGACCTTGTATCCTGCTCCGCGGAGCATCGCGCAGCAGACGTTCTTTCCGATCTCATGGATGTCGCCCTCGACAGTTCCCATGACAATGGTTCCCTTCATAGCGGTAGCTCCGCCGGTCATAAGGGGCTCCAGCATCTTGATGGCCATTTCCATGGTCTTGGATGCAGCGACGACCTGGGGCAGGAAGATCTCCGCGTCGTTGAACCTCTGTCCGATGGTCTCCATTCCCTTCCCGAGGCCCTTGTCCATGATCTCGGAAACGGGCATCTTCGCGTCGATAGCTTTCTGGGTAGCTTCCTTGCAGAGCGCGAAGTTCCAGGTCTCGACGGCCTTTTTTAAGATCCGCCAGAATCTCTTCATTTGCCATATTACCACTCCAGACGCCGAAAGACTGCCGCATGACTTTCCGTACATGCTTCCGGTCTTCTTTTGTCTGATTTAATAGATGGAAGTAATCTATTTAAATATTTTCTGGCGAATTAGATTTTTTCAGAATTTTATATTTAATCTTTTCTATTTTAAAGTTTATTCGTCAAGTTTTTTCTGAATAATTAGTCATTTGTTCACTAATTCAGAAAATTGTGAATTGATATCTAATTTCGACAAAAATACGTAGAAATAACGGCTGCAATCGGAATCGAAAAACACAGAGTTCCGGACGCTTGGAAAGATGGCATTCATCCAACAGCCCCTCTTTTTAGCAAATCTTTAAATACTGAAGGAAAAGAAGACTTTCCCAATCGATTCTGAGAGAATCCGCGTACTTTCGTTGGGGCGCAAGCGGGAGTATGAACAGCCGCATACTGGCTTCCTGCAGATCCCGCAGGCAGTCTTCCGCGGCGTTCGTTATAATAAAATAAGAAAATGGGCGAAAAGATTTCAGAGCGTTTGGCGGGGGCCCGAAGGCCCCCTGTTCATGCCCGTTCAGAGCTGCTTGTACATCCAGCGCGCGATGATGACGCCGAATGCGCAGAGGGCAACGATGAACACGGTGCTGATGATCTCGCCGGCAGGTATGCCGTCGGCGAAATGGCCCGCGTATGCATCCCAGTTACTCATAGAACCTCACCTTCGACTTGAGTCCATCGACAGTGGTGATCCCGAGATCGGTGATAGCGTACTTCACGAGGAGATGGTCCTTGTTCAGCTTGCCCTCGGTATCGATCTCATAGCCTTCTTCGCTGAGGAATCCGGCCGAGGTCATCTCGATCAGGTCGTAGTTCACCATGTGCTTGTCGTGGTCGGACTTCATGCCGTACTCTTCGCACAGCTTGTCGACGATCTCGTAACTCCACATCGGACCTCCGTTCTCGAGGATCTGCATCAGGCGGAACTTGATCGGCGCCTTCTTGATGATCTTGCCGTGGTCGTCCATAGGCACGACGGTGGTCTCCACATGCCCGTCATCTGTCTTGGTCTCTGTCCTGAGGCTGACGAGACCCTCGCTGTCCTCAGTGGCGATGAGGAAACTTCCGATGAGGCAGATGATCAGCCCGGCGATGGTCGAGCCGACGATGAGCGCCATGGAGTCGTCATCGTACCCAAGGGCGTCCTCGGGTCCGAAGAAGATGATCAGGAAGATGACCGCGCAGGCGGCGTACAGGCTTCCGACAGCCTGCCCTCTGGCCACTCCCAGGAACGGGAAGGACTTGTACCAAGTTACATAGCACCATGCGAAGGAAAGACCCAGCATGAGCACGACGACAAAGTCGGCAGGGTCGCAGAGGACATCGCCGATGGCGTAGAACAGGTTGTATCCGCATCCGGTGAAGATGAGCATGACGATGATCCAGAAGAGCGCCTCGAAGCAGAACCTGAGGTGGAGGCCGACATCGGGCTCGCAGATATCGAGCGCCTTGCCGGCAACGACTCCTTCGAATCCCCAACCGACAGCGGCCATGATACCGCCGATCGCACCGAGCGTAGGGTTGGAGCTCTCAGTGTTCCCTGCGATGAGGGTTCCGGAGTAGAGAGTGATTCCGCCCGCCAGCAGCACGATGATAGCCAGATATCCCCTCTTGGAGACCTTCTGCTTCAGGTACAGGACGGACATGATGGTCCCGATTATAGGGTACAGCAGGCCGGCGATGGCCGCGAAACCGGGGCTGAGGAAAGTTGCAGCGATGTAAGTTCCGGAGACAGCGCAGGCCCCGCAGATGCCTGCGAGAAGGAAGTACTTGCTGGCCGCCTTGAACTCCACAAGGGTCCTGTGGAATTCGGGAAGCTTCCCCAGAGCGCCGTTCCAGATGAACAGAACGAGAGCGCACGCGATGGCGTTCAGACCGGTGAGGAACACGCATACCATGAGAGTGTTCGCGTCGGTGCTGAGGCTGGGGTGGTTTTCTGTAAGATTAGCTGAAAGACTGTTAAGTAGGTCGGGAAGATCGTATACGGCGTACCCGGGGACATACCACACTCCCCAATACAGCGCGCAAAGGATTCCCATGATGAGGCCGAAGCGGATTTTCTTCTTATGGTCCGCCTTCACAAGGGTCTCTATATCGACAGGCGTTTGATTCGGCCTGGAATCGACCGGATTAGCCTGAGGCTCAATGTTCTCTGCCATATTACCACACACCGCGGCTTTCAAGCCGGCGCCGCGAGCCTAAGGGGTTTTGCACCCTCCGCCGGAAGGCGGAGGGCGCGGGAAATGATCAGCTTCACGGCCTTGACCATCTTGGCGACGCAGTCTGGGCGTTCTCGGAGTAGACATCCGCTCCGATCTCGTCGGCCCAGTCCTGGGTGACAGGGGCCCCGCCGACGTTGGTGAGGCACTTGCCCTTCAGGCCCTGCTTCTTCATGATCTCCTCGAGGCCTTCTGGTTGACCATGGTGGAGGTCATGAGCGCGGAGGTCCCGACGGCGACGGCGTTGTTGTCGGCGACGGCCTGGGCGATCTGCTTCAGGGGGATGTCCCTGCCGAGGTTGATGACGTCGAACCCGGCGACCTTCAGCATGATGCGACGATGTCCTTGCCGATGGAGTGGATGTCCCCCTCGATGGTGCAGATGACGAACTTGCCGAGGGACTCGGTCTTGTCCGATTTGTCACCGAGGTGGGGGGTCAGCAGGTCGACACCGGCGTTCATGGCGTTTGCGGCGGCCATGATGTGGGGGAGGAAGAGCTTCTTCTGCTCGTAGAGGTCTCCGACCTTGTTGATCCCGACGGTGTACCCGTTCTGGATCAGGTCGACGAGGTCCGCTCCCTGGTCGAGGGCGTCCTGGGCGACTTTCTTGGACTCGTTGATGTTGTAGGTCATCACAGCTTTGATGGCCCTGTCGTTAAGTTCCTGGCTCATTTCTATTTCTCCTCTAGATGAACCCTCCGGGCGGACCCGGAGGTAAAACGTTTCGGGGTTTCCCCCGTTATCGTTTACTGGTTCTCCTCCTGGGCAGCCCTCTTCAGGTATGCCTGGTCGGCCTTCTTCGCGATCTCTTCCATCTTGGCGAGCACGTCGGCCTCGATGGGCTTGACCTCGTGGTTCTTCAGGACATCGACGACGATGTCGTGGGCGGCATCGGCGGCGTCCTTGTAACCGGCGTTCCTCCAGTCTCCGAGCATGAGCCTGTTGAAGACCAGGGGGTCGGAAGCGAGCTCGATGTTCTCCATGGTGGAGGGGTGGGCGATGAAGTCGTTCCCGACTCCGATCTCCTTGATGGCGTCGACGGCGAGGGTCTCGTCAGTGACGGGGACGCCCTCCATGAACCTCCTCTCCATGCGGATGATATCGTTGTCGATGACCATCTGCTCGAGGGAGAAGGTCATTCCGAGCTCCAGCATTCCGCTGCCGTAGATCATGTTGACACCGGCGAGAGCGGCTGCGAGGGAGGTGATGGTCTTCTCGTGTCCGGCCTGTCCGTCGGGCACCTTGGCGTCGGTCTACATACCGGCGGTGAAGACGGGCATTCCGTAGTACTGGCCGAGCTTCGCGACGGACGCGGAGATCAGACCGAGCTCGGGGGATCCGACAGGAGCGGTTCCCCTCTTGAGGTCGAAGGTGGTGGTCGAGGATCCGTACCAGACCTTCGCGCCGGGGCAGGCAAGCTGAGAGAGCACGATACCGGACAGGACCTCGGCGTTGTGGGTGACGAGGGTTCCCGCCAGGAAGACGGAGGAGGATCCTCCGGCCATGGCCATGGACAGGACGTTCACCGGGATGCCGTACCTGGCTCCCTTGATGATGCACTGGGACGCGTTGTAGGACAGCTCCAGCGGGGAGGTCGGGCAGACCAGCATGGACATGATGGGCTTGGCGCGGGCCTCGGCCTCGTTCCCGTGGTAGTACGCGAGAACCATGTCGCGGTAGAACTCGACGTTGCCGGCGACGGGGTCGATGTGGTGGAAGTGCATCGTGGTGTTCTTCAGGGAGGTCAGGAGCTCGTGGACATCCTCAGCACCCTTTCCGGCCCAGTTCCTTGCGGAAACAGGCAGGGAGAAGTAGGAGAGGCCGTCGCACCAGTCGCAGAGCCTCGCGATGTTGGCGAGGTCCTCCTCGTTGGAGTCCCTGGTCTCGTATTTTCCGTGTCCCTTGTAGTCGCAGACCTGGATACCGGTTCCGAAGCAGGTGTAGTGCACCTTGCCTTTCCACTCCTGAGAGAAGGTCCTGCTCTCGTCCCTGCCGTAGCAGTAGAACTTCTTGGGGACGGTGGCGAGGGCCTTGTCGAGGACGTATCCGGGGATCTTGACCATGTGGGTCTCCTCGTCGACGGGGCAGCCGGCAGCCTTGAAGATCTGGCGGCCTTCCTCATCGGACACCTGGACACCGTAGGTCTCCAGGACATCCCTGGTGGCCATGTCGATCCTGCGGATCTCGTCTCGGTGAAAAGCTCGAAATTGATTCCGTTCAGCTGAGTCTGAGCGGGGTACTCGGGTACAATAACTCCCATTGTTTTCTTCCTCCTTTTAAGCGTTAGTGATTAGGTTTAGTTCTTGAGGCTCTGCCTGAACTTCTCGCAGCTGTTGATCTTGATGCCGAGCAGCTTCTCGATGTTCATCTTGGCCGCGATTCCCCTGGGCGCGCCGGGCACTCCGGTGACGACTCCGATTCCGAGGTCCTCCCTGAGCTCCCTCATGACGTGCTCATCGGCGATCTCGAGGGTTGAGACACCGAGCTTCTTGGCGACGTACTCCTTGGCGGCGCCGACCTTCATGTTCTTCGCGTACTCCATGCGGGCAACGAGGTCTCCAGCAGTGCGGATTCCGCCCATTCCGGAGGCGATCATGTGGGCCATGTCCATTCCGACAGGGTCCCCGACTCCGATCTAGACACCGTCGCAGTGCGCGATCTCGACCATGGCCTTGCTGGCCCTGGAGACAGCGTCGATCGGCGGGGTCTCGAACATGGGTATTCCTCCGACACCCATTCCGAGGTCGCAGTGCACGGGTATGTTGGCCTGCTTGACGCACTCCTTCACGAAGGTGACAGCGCGGGCCATGTTCCAGGCGAGCGATTTGCTGGTGTTGGTGTTGCAGACGGCTCCGAAGACGTTGGCTCCGGCCTCCTCGCACATCTTGACCTGCTGGTGGGGGAACATTCCGGCCACGGTCTTCCCGTGGAACTCGATTCCTCCGTGGATTCCCATGACGGATTCTCCGGCCATTCCGGTGTTGATGTATGCCAGGGGGTTGGCCTTCCTGAGGGCCTCGACGCCCTTGAGGCCGCCGACGAAGTCTGCATCTCCGGCGGATGCCATGGTGTCGAAGTCGAAACCGTCGGCGCCGGCGGAGAGGATCTTGTTCCCGACGTACTCGATGTCGCGGGCCATGTGCTCGGACGCGAGCTCGGACTGCTGCATGGACTCGTCGATCTTGAACTCCCTCATCAGGTCGGCGGGGTTCCCGTAGGGGCCGTCGGGAGCGTAATAGAGGCCCATGTTGGGCATCGCTCCGTAGAAGTAAGGCGCGACGATCTCCTGCTGGATCTCCTCCATGGTCTGCATCTCCATAGCGATGACAGGCTTCACGGGTTTGATCGAGTAGTCGGAGTGCGCGAGTTCGAAGGTATCGGCACCGAGCGCCCTCTCGTGGAGGAGAGCGGCCTCGAGCCTGCCCATGTCGACTCCGTTTCCGGAGTTTCCGTTGTCGCCGGTGAAGTCGAGCTGTCCGATATCGTAGGTCAGGACAACCTCGTTCCCGGGCTCGACGGAGACGACCCTGTTCTTGTCCATGATGATGTCGGCGATCCTCGCCATGTCATCATCGGTCAGTGCGGGGATGGACCCCATGTCCGCGGCGTCCGCGGTACCGGCCTGGATGTCGGCCATGATCTGCTCTTTGGTCATGGTGACTCTCTTGCCGTCTCCCATTCTGGTGTAATATTCCTGTGCTGCCATAGGTACCACTTGGTTGAGAGTATGATTAGATGTTTTGATTCGCTTCTGCTTCCGGCCCTTTCAGAGGTCCTTGACCTTCGAAACAGTCTCGGAGGCGGACTCTCCGTAGATGTCCGCGCCGATCTTGTCGCAGTAGGACTGGGTGATGGGGGCTCCGCCGACCATGACGACGGTCTTGTCGCGGAGGCCTGCGTCCTTGAGCATCCCGATGACGTCCTTCATGACGGTCATGGTGGTGGTCATGAGGGCGGACATGCCGCAGTACCCTGCGCCGGCCGCGACCTCGTCGACGAACTTCTGCTTCGGGACGTCGCGACCGAGGTCGTGGACCTCGAACCCGGCGCACTGGAGCATGGTGGAGCAGATCGACTTGCCGATGTCGT
>NZ_LOPS01000010.1 GCF_001481295.1 Candidatus Methanomethylophilus sp. 1R26 | reverse complement strand
GGTTCTATAACATTTCGTGTGGAATCGGGCAGAGGAGCAGGCTCATAATCGATCATGCGCATACGCACCTGTGTGCGCCAAAAGGAGCTGTAAGGCACCTTCGCCGAAGGGCGAAGGATGCGCCCCGATGACATTGGAGCAGTCGATGAAATTCATCCTCGGGGTGGAGACCGATCAGTGGAAAATAACGGCGATCCGGGGAGGAGTGGAGGATGACGTGAAGGTCACCCACATCGACATGGATTTCATCGGAGACCCCGGAATATGTCCGGAGTGCGGATGCAGACGTTCGATCCACGACGCCAGGGTCAGGGTATGGAGACATGCCAATCTGGACGATACCGTCTGCTACATCCATGCCGCGATACCGCGCTGCATGTGTCCCAAGTGCGGGAAGATAACCCAGGCGGACATACCCTGGGCGGATCAGCGCGTGAGCTATACGAAGAGGTTCATGGAGGCGGCCATCGAACATATGGCACAGATGTCGCTTGCAGCGGCATCGAGGCTTCTCAAGGTGTCCTGGAAGGTGCTGGACGATATAGTCGGGGCCGTTGTCGACCGCCATCTCGATTCCATGGACCTGTCCGGACTGAGGCGCATCCGTGTGGATGAGACGGCGGCGAAGAAGCACCATAAGTACATCACGGCAGTGACCGACGCCGATACCGGGGATATCGTGTTCATAACCAAGGGGAAGGATTCCGATACCATCAGGGAATTCGCTGTCTGGCTCTGTGAACATGACGGCGACCCGCGGGCCATCGAACTGATCGCCACGGACTTCGGCGATGCGTTCATCGCCGGCGCCAAAGAATATCTCCCCAACGCCGAGCCGGTCTACGACCCGTTCCATCTGGTCCAGATCGCCAACAGGCATCTGGACCGCGACCGCGCATCGACGCAGATCAACGGCCAGAGGAGGAAATCCGTCCGTTACGCGCTGCTGAAGAACCCCGAGAACCTCCGTCCGGATGAGATGCATGAGCTCATGGACATAACCAAGGACAACGAGCTTGTAGGTACATCCTATCAGATGAAGGAGTCCCTCAGGCAGGTGTTCGACTACTCATACGAGCAGATCGATCTGGCACGTGCCCATCTGGTCAGATGGGCGCAGTGGGCCGCAGAGGAAGGATCCGCGGGTTTCAGAGCATTGGCCAAGACCGTGAAGAAGCATCTCGAAGGGATATTGAAGGCCATAGAGACCGGCATCAACAACGGCTACCAGGAATCCCTCAACGGCAGGGTGCAGCTGTCCAAGGGATTGGCGAGAGGTTACGGGAAGGAGATGCGTCTCGGAAGGATAGTGTTCTTCCGCGACAGCTGCAGGTCGTTATGAGCCTGCTCCTCTGCCCGATTCCACACGAAATGTTATAGAACC
>NZ_LOPS01000009.1 GCF_001481295.1 Candidatus Methanomethylophilus sp. 1R26 | reverse complement strand
ATCCGCGGATCGGATCAATAAAATAAAAAAAAAATGAAGGGGGAAGGCCCCTGTGCGTTTACAACCTCAGAGGACGACCTTCACCTTGTGGGCGGAGAGGCCGAGCTCGTCCTCGGACATGCCCATGGCGATGCCGTAGAGCTGGGAGAGGTGGAGCACGGGGATGTTGTACCCGAGGGCCTCCTGGGTGGTGTCGAACTGCAGGTGGCAGAACGGGCAGACATCGACGATGAACTGGGCTCCGGACGCTTCATGTTCTCCAGGTTGGTCTTGGTGAACTCGTTGGCGACGTCGCCGAAAGCGGCCTTCAGACCTCCTCCGGACCCGCAGCAGAGGGTCTTCTGCTTCCTCGGGAGGCTCTTGCAGCCGGTGGCCTCGACGAGCTCATCGAGGATCTTGGGGTTCTCGGTGTCATCGAGGTTCTTCAGGTGCCCGGGCTTCAGGAAGTGGCATCCGTAGAAGACGGCGATACCGTAGTCGAGGGGCTTGGTGACAGCGGCCTTGATCTTCTCGATCCCGACCTCTCTGTAGAACACCTCGGCGAAGTGGTGGACCTCGGTGGTCCCGTTGTAGTGCAGGCCGATCTGGGCGAGGATCTCGTTGACCTTGGCAAGCTCCTCGGGGTTCTCCTTGAGCTCATGGGCGGCCTCGAAGAGGGATCCGTAGCATCCGTTGCAGATGGTCAGGATGGGCAGGCCCATCTTCTCAGCGAGCGCAAGGTTCCTCGCGGCGGCAGCGAGCCAGGTGGTCTTGCTGAAAGCCCTGATGACTCCGGGGGCGGGGCAGCAGGAGGCGTCGTTCAGGTCGACGAGCTCGATGCCGAGCTTCTCGCAGACGACACGGGTCGATTTCTCGACACCGGGGTACCTGAGGGGCGCGATGCATCCAAGGAAGAAAGCGTACTTTGCCATTTTTCACTCCTCCACGATCTTGTTGAATCCGGCCGCATCCATGATCTTCTTGAGGTCGGCGAACGCATTCTGGTTGCTGAGGACGGTAGGGGGGACTTCAGGCAGCCCGAGGGACTTCCTCATGGCCTTGATGTTGTCGTTGATGGGAACGGTGTGGCCCATGGTGTACAGGTTGTTGGCGGTCTTCTTGTGGGCGGGCTTGATGTGGCCCTCGGCGACGGCCATGTTCCTGAGCGCGATGACGATGTCGACGATAGGGACGCGGCGGGGGCACCTCTCCACGCAGGTGTAGCAGGTGCTGCACATCCAGAGCTCGTCGGAGCTGATGATCTGCTCCTTCATGTCGAGCTGCGCCATCCTGACGAGTTTCCTGACCCTGTAAGAGGTCCTCCTTCCGGAGGGGCATCCGGCAGTGCAGGTCCCGCACTGGAAGCAGAGCTTTGCGTCTGCTCCTCCGAGTTCGGCGAGACTCTTCTCGAATTCCGGGTCGTATTTGATTTCAGTAGCGTCCATGACGTTCACTGGATGCGAAGATTTTCTGAAGATATTTAACAGGGAACGGTCTGGAACGGTTAGGGTTACCTTATAAGGTATACTTAAAATATCTATCCCGAGAACAGGTCCGCTGGATTAGGCCAGATGCCTTGCTTTGACCGCCGCTATTATCTTCTCCGCCGTGCGGTCGTTCTCCCTGAAGACCGCGGTTATCGCATGCCTCAGCACCCCGGGGTCCACGGCAGATTTGATCTTCAGACGTTTCCTGGTCAGCAGGTACTCGTCGACGAAGAAGCTCTTGCCCGATCCCAGCATCTCCGATAGAGAATACGTCTCCGATACGACCGTGTGCTCTCTGTTCATGGACTCCAGGAACATGAACGCGACCCTCTGCGCCCCGTACTTGTAGCGGATGAACTCGGGGCCGTTGTCCACATAGACCATCCCCATGTACCCGACCTCGTCCATGTCGTATCCCATCTCGTCGAAATCATAGAGGTAGAGCGGATCGTCGATGAGGGCCAGGTCCGCAAGGCCCTCCTTCATCATCCTGACGTTGTGCACGTCATCCGATATCACGAGCTCGACGTCCGTGAGCTTGAGGGATGAGAACACCGAGGTCATGAGCTCCTCGGTCACCGGGCTGCAGCATACTGTGAAGCCTCTGCCGTCGGAGACCCTGGCCTCCGATTCAGCGAACCTCTCGGCAATCTCCTTCCCGACCGGGGTAAGGGATGTGCCCGAGGGGGTCGAGACGGTCACTGGCAAACCGGCGGCCGATTCGATGTTGGAGATGTAGCGGTGCACCACCGGCACCGATATCCCGAGCTCGCGGGCTGCCGCGGTCATGCTGCCCGTTTTGGCCACCGCGATCAAGGCTTCGAGCTGACGGTTGGTCACGCCCTGACCATTGATGATCTGCTCGGTGCGGACCCTGATCTCCATAGCGCAGTCATCCTCTCCCTGATATTAAAGGAACATCGCGCGCGTGACTCGCAGGGGCCGCCGGAAGCATCTTTTAAGATGCGGAGGCCATGCTCCGTGCGGTACAATGGCTCTGAACGGACGCATAGCAGTGGTCGGCCTCGGCAGCCCGATAATGAGCGACGACTCGGTCGGGCTGAAAGTCTCCGACGACATCAAGGCGATGGGCATGGAGGACGTCGACTGCTTCGCGGAAGCGATCGGCGGGCTGGAGGTTCTCCCGGTCATAGAGGGGTACTCGTACGCCGTGTTCGTCGACGCCATACAGACGGGGCAGTACGGCCCCGGGACCGTCCTGATCTTCGATGTGGCCGATTTCGAGTCCACCGTGGCAAGCGTCCCCTCGCACGACATCAACATAGCCACCGCGCTGAAGATCGGCAGGCAGATGGAACCCGAGAAGATGCCGCTGTCCGTGAAGTTCGTGGCCATTGAGGTGAAGGACATGGCCACCATGAGCGAGGACCTGACCCCCGAGGTCGCGGCCTCGAGGGGATCGGCCGGCAGCGCGGTCCTCCACGTCATCTCCGGCTTCAGGGACGCGGCCGGCTCAGACGTCCAGCGACGAGAAGTCGAAGACCCCGGCCCGGCGGCCGAGCTTTCCGAGGACCGTGATGTTGAGCCTGTCGGCCCTGAACACCCTCTCGGCGGCGGCCATGACATCGTCCTCGGTCACCGAGTCGATGAGGTCCATGGTCTCCCTGGCGCTGTGGGCGGCGCGTGGGTCATGAAACCCCGGCACATCCTGTAGATGCGACCGTCGGTGGTCTCGGCGGACCTGGCTATCTCCCCTTTCAGGAGGTTCTTGGTCCGGGAGAGCTCGTCCTTCTCCAGCCCTTCCTTCCTGAACTCGGCATGCGCCTTCGCGGTCTCCTCCAGGGCCTTCGGGACGTTCGACGGGGTGCACGACATGAACGATGCCACGTACCCGGCGTCGCTGTAATGCTCCGCGGTCTCGTAGATGGAGTAGACCAGCGCGTTCTTCTCGCGGACCCTCTGGAACAGCCTCGAGCTGGTCCCGGCGCCGAGCACGGAGGCGAGGACGGACTCGGCATAGCGCTCGGCCTCGGTGCCTTCCCCCAAGGGGAACCCGAAGCCGATGTTCACATGCTCCGCCGCGGACGCATGGACCGTGTGCGACGCTCCCGGCATCTTGGGAGGGACCCTCGCGCCGACGACCGGCGCCGACATCCCGTCCAGGCTGTCCTCCGCCCAGGACAGCACCCTGTCCGGGTCTATGCCGCCGGTGGCGAACACGGCGAGGTTCGGCCTGCCGTACCTCTCCGAGTAGTACTGACGCAGGTCCGTGTGGGTGAGCGGCCTGACGCTCTCCTCGGTGCCGCCCTCGTCATATCCCAGCTGCTCCCCTTTCCACAGGTCGCTCTCGAACAGGTCGTGGACGTACTCCTCCGGTTCCGATTTCACCATGCTCAGCTCCTGGAGGACGATCTGCTTCTCCAGCTCCGTGTCCTTCTCGTTGATGAGGGGGTTGGCGACGATGTCCGCCACGCACCTCATCGCGACATCGGACGTTTCTTTCAGGGTGATCCCGTAGAAACCGGTCATCTCCTTGGCGGTGAAGGCGTTGAGCTCCCCGCCGTTCCCCTCCATGAGCTTCGCCATCTGGAACGAGTCCATGCTGCGGGTCTCCCTGAACACCGTGTGCTCCAGGAGGTGCGAGAGGCCGCGTATGCCGTCGCGCTCGTCGCGCGACCCTGTCCTCACCGCTATCATGAACCCTGCGCTGGCACTTCCGTCCATAGGCTCTGTTAGGACCGGGATCCCGCCGGCGGTCTCCGCTTTCCTGATGCTATTCGACATGCTCCGGTCCACTCTGCGGACGTTTTAATAACTTTACCGCATGCCGACCCCGCGATGTCGGAATTCAAGGTGCTGAGATACGCCGATGAGCCGCTGGAGGACCCCATCGCGGTGGTCGGCTTCCCCAACGTAGGGCTCGTGGGATGGATCGTATCGAGCTACCTGGCGAGGACGCTGGGACTGCATGTGGCGGCCGCCGTCGACTCGACCGAGCTGCCCCCGTACGCCTCGTCCAGGAAGGGAGGTGCTACCCGCCCGTAAGGATCTACGCCGGGCAGCTCCCCAGGAAGAGGCGCAAGCCCGCGAAGAAGGCGGCCGACGGAACCGAGGGGAGCGCCTCCGAAGCGCCGGCCGCAGCGGCTGTGAAGAAGCGCGCATCCCGCAAGAAGCGCGACATTGTCATCGTCACCTCGGAGATCGCGCCCAGGCCGGAGCACACCGGCTGCATCTGCGACTCCATACTGGAGGCGCTGGACAGCCTGGGCGTGGAGGAGATCGTCTGCGTCGACGGCATACCCAGGATCTCCCCCGACCAGACCGAGCTCCTGGGGCTCGGGTCCACCGACAGCGCCAGGAAACGCATGGAGGACAGCGGCCTCAAGCTAATGAAGGACGGCATAGTCCGCGGCGTCTCCGGGGTCATGCTCTTCAAGGGGGAGCAGCAGGGGAGGGAAGTGGAATGCGTCCTGTCCCCGGCCAACCCGCAGCTACCCGACCCGAGGGCGGCATCCTGGCTCCTCGGGCCCCTTTCCACGCTCATCCCCGGCCTGGACGTCGACCCGTCCCCGCTCACCAACGAGGCCAACGAGATCGACGGCAGGATAAAGGCGCAGATGCAGCAGCAGACGATCAACCACAGCATCTACGGATGAGAACTCGGAGAGAGCAATATGCAGACCGTACCGAAACATTTCTTCGTAACCTCCGGCCAGGCCGCCAGCCCTGTGTCGGACCTCAACGCGTTCGACCTGGCACTCCTGAAAGCGCACATCAGCGAGCAGAACCTCGTCGCGGTCTCGTCCGTCATACCCGACGGCGCCGAGCAGGTGGACGTCTGCGAGATCCCGATGGGCATGGTGACCTTCTGCGTGCTGTCCCAGATGCGCGGGAGATCGGGAGACGTCATCTCGTCCGGGGTCGCCTACGCCTTCAGGAAGGACGGGCACGGCGGATATGTCGCCGAAGGCCACCTCCACGGGTCCGGCGAGGACCTGGCGGAAGAGCTCAGGAACAAGATGCGCGAGATGTCACGCATACGCGGCGTGGAGTTCGGAGAGGTCCATTGCAGGGTGGAGAACCAGACGGTGCCCGACGGCGAGTACGGGTGCTGCGTCTCGGCGGTCGTCTTCACGGACTTCAGAGACTGAGATGTTCGCGATTATCAGATGCGGGAACTGCAGGCGCCCCAGGATCATCGACGAGAAGGACGGCAGGACCGTATGCCCCTACTGCGGGAACGCCGACGTCACCTCCGAAAGGGCCCTGCTGTTCAGGGCCCGCGACCAGGAGCTGCTCCGCAGGCGCATCGAGGCGATTACCCTGCGTGACGGGGCGAGGCAGGGCATGAGGCGGTCCCCTGCGGACACGGAATGGGCCGCCGGGTCCCTGCCTGCGGAAGAAGAGACCGCCCTTCCCGACCCGTCCGACCCCGGATCCGTCCTGAAGTACGAGTACAAGCGCGCTTCGGGCCCGGAAGCGAAGATGGAGATCCTAGCGGAAGGGCTGGACAGGATCTACGGCGAATGGACCGTCGATGACCTCAGGCAGTTCGAGCCGAAGAACGCCGAGAAGATGCTCTCGGCCATGCTGGACAGGTGCCTGGTCTACGAGACCAAGTACGGGCGCTACAAGCGCTCGCGATGCCGTTTCAGAGGCTGTCTCGGGAATTCTTCCCTTTCTTCCCCTTCCTGTTCTGGGAATCGACTTCCCTGACCATGCGGGGTATCTCCCTGAGCGCCCCTGCGCACAGATATATCGCGGAAAGTGCCAGCACGGCCGCGGCCGCCACGTACATGATGGCGCTGTCGGAGTTGTCCAGGGAAACATACACCACTATCCAGAAGACCAGGTTCCAGATCATCGCGGAGGCCGCGTACTGCATGGGAGCATGCGCGCGATCCCGTTGCCGATGTCGATCCCCACGGCTGAGTACTCGAACAGCATTGACAGCGACATGATGAACAGGTAAGCGTACCCTGCGACGTCCACGCTGTCCCCGAGGCTGTCGGTGGCCGACGCGATGTAATAGATGAACCCCGTCCCGGTGGCGCATCCGGCACCGAGGCCGAACGCCAGGCCGTAGAATATGCTCTCCGAGTGGCCGCGGAAACGCTTCAGGTTCATGACCACGACAAGTGCCAGGCACTGGACCACGGAGAAGAGGATGATCCCCAGGATCGCGTTCATGATGTAGGTGTACACCATGAACATCACCGTCCCCGCTATGAGCCCGACAGCGAAGAGCCCGAAGAACATGGGGTCCCCGAAGTAAGGATGGTCGGTGTACGGATAGGTGTACTTCCTGACGAGAGCGTACATCAGTGCCAGAGCAGGCGCGAAGGCGAGAACGGCCGCGATGTAGAATATCGGGGAGTCCATGATGGAGCATCCTGTGGGCCTTATAAATCTTCACGGGCGGGGAGGCGCCCGTCCGCCGTCCCGCCTGCGGTCTCGCGGATGCCCGTTCCCTTCCCTGCGCGGGGATCCGGAGGGCGCCCGTCCGCGCCTCTGCCCAGAATACCTGCCGGTGGAGTACCTCCCGCGCCGGCCGGGACCGGAGCGTTCCCTGCGGGGCCCCCTGCTGTCAGCGGGGCCCGGAGACACCTGGCACTTCTCCGGGGCCGGCGCGGCCTTCCCTTCCATGATCTTGTCGTAGAAGTGAACGACCATGCACGAAGCCTCGCACCTGCCGCAGGAGGTGCATCTCTCCGGGTCGACCCTCATGCCCCCCTTTATCCTGATGGCGTGCCTGGGGCAGGACTTGGCGCAGATTCCGCACTCGGTGCACAGCTCGGCGCGGACCAGGGCCTTCCCGGCCTTGGCGAACATGCGCTCGGCATCCTCCGCGTTCTCCGCTGTCACGGAGATCTGCCCCCCGCCGAACAGCCTTGCGCGCCCGTAAGGCGTTCTCACCAGGGCAATCTCAAACTCCGGCGAGTACTTCACCTCGCGACGGTCCTCAGGGCATCCTCCACGTACGAGAAATCCCTCTTCCTCGGCATCGTGGCCACGGCTCCATGGAATAACCGCCGGCGACGCACACCGAGGCGCCCTTCATGAGCTTCATGGACATTCCGCCGCCCTCCGGGCCGCCGCGGAGGTCCAGCCCCATGCTGTCCGCCAGCTGCCTCATCTTCGGGGGGAGGACCTTCCACCTCCAGAAGCCGAGGTCCACGTACTCGGGCGGCAGGCCCCTGGACTCGGCGTACCTGTGAAGGTACGCCTCCCAATCCGAGTACATCTCCGGGTGGATCCTCTTGGTGTTCCTCCATTCGCTGGCGAGGCAAGAGGCGCACAGGTAGCACCCGATCCTCTCGAAGTCCCTGTTGTACAGGGGATTGTAGTCCAGGCCCTTCATCCAGATGTAGCCCCAGATCTCGGCCGCGCACCAATCCCTGACCGGGTTGAGGTTGGTCTGGTTGGGGACGAAGGGGTTCCTCGACACGAACTCCGTCCCGGAGCGGGAGAACGACTCCAGGGAGCGGTTCCCCTCGCAGGTGACGGTCCCGCGGGGGAAGTCGCGGGCGATGAGGTCGGTTATCGGGCCGAGCTTGCAGACCTTGCAGCACCACCTGAAATCCTTGGCCGGGGGGCCGAAGGTATCGACGTTGTCGCGGAACGCGCTCCCCGCCTCGGCGGCATGCAGCTTCAGCCCCTTCTCCTCCGCGAAGCGCCTGACGTACGCGACCGTCTCCGGGAACTCCAGGCCGGTGTCGGTGAAGAGCAGCTCCGGGGACCCGACGGCCTCGATGGCGAGCCCGCAGGCGGCGAGGGAGTCCTTCCCTCCCGAGAACGACACCGTGACCGACTGCTTCCTGCCCTTCACGTAGCTGCGGATCTCCCCCACGGCCCTGCGCTCTATGGATTCCAGGTGCTCCCTGTTGCAGGCGACGAATGTCCTATCATCGGCATCCGGAGACAGGGGCGGGCCGGACGGGGCCCCGAGGTCCCTCACGCGGAGCGCTTTCTCAGCGGACCTCATGTCCGCCGAATCGGCCATGGCCACGCCGGGGCCGGTCTTGGTGCCTTTCCTGACGATGATGGGGTCTCCGCTGCGGAACTCCCCGATGATGGCGGAGACGTTCTCCCCCGCCACGCCCTTGCCCTTGAGGTGCCCCGAGACGCCGGAGATCGATACGACGTTCTTCGAAGCTACGGGCGCGAACAGCTCCGCGCCGCGCAGGCGCAGCTCCACCTGCAGCCTCTCGGACGGGATGTCGAACCTGAGGATGCCTATGACGGACCCGTGGGCCACGATCTCGTCCGTGCGGTCCTCGCCCGGCACCTTGTTGAAGAACACCGCCTTGCGCTCGATGGGGGCGGCGGTGCCGAAGGCGTCCCTGAGGAGACCTTCGAGGATGCCCCTGCTGTCCCCCATGCAGGGGCGTATGTCGCCGGGGCTGTTGACCTCGAACTCCCTGCCGGCGGAACCGCATACGGAGCAGCGCGCTCCCAGGATCAGCGTGCCGCAGGCGTCGCACCACCTCATGGTCTCCTTGCCGTTGGCCGCGTTCCTCGGTTGAGCATCCATCTCTGATGCCCATCCGCTCCCGATTTATAAGTGATTGGCTTTTACATATGCAGACTAGGAGCAGTCATGATGAGCGGCAGGTTGTCCAGCGCCCACAGTTTCAGTCCCCGCGAGATCCGCGACATATTCATCTCCACGCTTGTCCTGACGGCCGCGGTCGTCATCATGTTCAGGTCCGGGAGCGTGGCGGACTATTTCGAGCGCCACTTCGGCGGCTCGGAGTACGGGGCGATGTTCGCGGTCATCTTCGTCATCATGCTCCTGAGCTTCGTGGGCCACGAGATGGGCCACAAGTTCATGTCCCAGGACCTCGGATGCTGGGCAGAGTACAGGATGTACCCGATGGGCCTCCTGCTGGCCCTCGTCATGTCCGTCTTCGGCTTCCTCTTCGCCGCCCCCGGGGCGGTGTACATCAGGGGGAACATGACCGTGGAGGACAACGGCAGGATAAGCATCGCCGGGCCCGCGGTCAACATGTTCCTCGCGGCCGTCGGCATCGCAGGGAGCCTGGTCCTGAACGAGACCGCCTATGTCGTCCCCGTTTACCTCATGGCAAGCATGAACGCTTCGCTGGCACTGTTCAACATGCTGCCCTTCGGCCCTCTCGACGGCGCCAAGATCCTCAGGTGGAACACCGGGATTTACGCGCTCGCCATGGGGATAGCCGTGGTGCTGTTCATCTCGTTCTGGTTCATGCCGACGATCTACTACTCCTGAACCGGCACGGCCGGTTCGGCGGATGTCGGCGGCAGATCAAGTTGGAAAAAGGAAAGAAAATTGGGCAGGCCCGAGGGAGCCCGCCCGGTTTCACATGTACTCTTCGCAGGGGTACCTGAGGTTCCTCTTGACGGTGCCGCGCCACTGAGCGGCCTTCCCGGGGTTCAGGATGTTCTTGGGGTCCATGGCCTGCTTGATCGCGAGGATGCAGTCGAGCTCGGTCTTCCTCTCCTCCTGGAACTTCACGGCCTTGGAGATCCCGACCCCGTGCTCCCCGGTGACGGTCCCGCCCAGGGATATGGAGGCATCGAAGATCTCGTCCGCGGTCTTGATCCCGCGGTCCCACTCGTCGGCGTCTCCGACCTTCAGGAGCATCTTGCTGTGGAGGTTCCCGTCCGAGGCGTGGCCGTAAACGGCGACGATGACGTTGTTCTTCTTGGCGATGGCCTGGAACTTCTCGACGGCCTCGGGCACGCGGGACACCGGCACGCCCATGTCGTCCGCCAGCGAGACGCAGGAGTAGCCGGGCATCAGGGCGGAGAGCGAGGCGAGGACGGACTTCCTGGCGTCTGTCCACTTGGCGATCTGCGCGCTGTCGAAGGACGGGGTCACGGACTCGGCGCCCTGCTCGGCGGCGACCTCCTCGACCACCTTCAGGTCCCTCCTGATGACCTCATCGGTCTCACCGTCGACCTCGACGATGATTATGGCCTCGGCATCGGGAAGCGGGTGGCCCCTGGCCTTGTTGACCGCCTCGATGGAGGTGGAGTCCAGCAGCTCGCAGGATGCGGGGATGAGGGGCTTGGCGATGATGGCAGAGATGCATTTCCCGGCCTGGACGACGGAGCCGAAGGTCACCAGGGCGGAGGCGGACTTCTTCGGCTTGGTGGTCAGCTTGAAGGTTATCTCGGTGATGACCCCGAGGGTCCCCTCGGACCCGCACATAAGGCGTGCCAGCTGGTACCCAGAAGCATCCTTGATGGTCCTGGTGCCGCAGCGGACGATGTCCCCGTTGGCCCTGACGAACGTCAGACCGAGGACGTAGTCCCTGGTGGCCCCGTACTTGACGGCCCTCATGCCGGAGGCGTTGGTGGCGACCATGCCGCCGACCTGGCACGCCTCCCCGGACCGGGGGACGGGGGGGAAAAAGAACCCGTACTTGGCGAGCTCGGCGTTGAGGTCGTTGTATACGACCCCGGCCTCGACGTCGACCCAGAGGTCCTTGACGCTGACGTTGAGGATCCTGTTCATCTTCTGCATCGCGAGGCAGATCCCGCCCATGATGGGGACGGCGGCGCCGCAGAGCCCGGTCCCGGCGCCCCTCGGCACCACGGGTATGCCGTTCGCGTAGGCGATCTTCATGATCTCGGACACCTGCTCGGTGGATGTGGGCTGGACGACCACATCCGGGCTGCTGTGGTACACGGATGCGTCGAAACCGTAGGTGTACAGCACCGCTGCGCTTGTGGATATGCCGTCCTTCCCGACGACAGCCTCCAGCTGCTTCAATATCTTCTCGTCCAGGGCCATTTCTATCGGCCATGCCGATTCACGTTATTGGTTATAAGAATGCGCATGCGCGCGATGCCTCTGCGCGGTCGCCACAATTATACGGGCCGGCGCCGATTCCCGCCTCATGATAAGCGTGAACGAACGCAAGAAGCTCTGCGCGATGCAGTTCGCCGAAGGGCTCCTGGCACTTATTATCGGCATAGCCATAGCCGTCCTCGGCGAGGATGCCCTGGAGATAATCCTGATCGCCGTCGGCGTGATCCTGGTCATCTGGGCGGTCCTGATATTCGTAGGCGCCGCCTCCGTCGGATTCGGCGGGGGAGGGATGCTCATGGGAGGGCTCTACCTCCTGCTCGGGCTCATCCTCATACTGGTCCCGGCGCTGATCTCGGACGTCCTCATGGCCCTTCTGGCCGTGGGCCTGATCGTGATCGGCGTCCTCTCCCTGCTCGGCATCCCGGCCTTCGGCCTCCCGGACAGCGGCTCCAAGATCGTCAACGTCGCCGTCGCGGTGCTGATGATCGTCACCGGCATCATCGCCCTCTTCAACCTCGACGACACGGCGGACGTCGTGATGATCGTGATCGGCGCCTTCGTGGCCGCCGCCGGGATCGTCAGGATGTACGGCGCCTACAGGCTGAAGGGCGTCATCGCCTGACAGCAGCGCGAAACAGCTTCGGCGGGGCGCCGCCCCGCCCATCACCCTTTTAACCGCCTTCCTTCTACCGTCCCATATGAAATCCATGATTGTACTTCTGGGACCCCCCGGGGCCGGGAAAGGAACCCAGGGAGAGAAGATCGAGACCGAGCTCGGATACGTCAGACTTTCCACGGGCGACATGCTCCGCGAGGCCGTCAGGAACGGGACCGAGCTGGGCAAGACCGCCAAGAAGTACATGGACGCCGGAGGGCTCGTCCCCAACGAGGTCATCATCAACCTCATGAAGGAGAAGATCAGGAGCCTCGGCAAGGTCCCCGGCATCATCTTCGACGGGTTCCCCAGGACCATCGAGCAGGCAGAGGCCCTCGACAAGGAGCTGAACATCGACCTCGCCCTCGACATCGATGTGGCCGACGACATCCTCGTCAAGAGGCTGACCCAGAGGCGCTCCTGCCCCAACCCCGAGTGCAACGCGGTGTACCACCTCACCAACAACCCTCCGAAGGTCGACGGCATCTGCGACAAGTGCGGATCCAAGCTCTACCAGAGGGACGATGACAAGGAGGAGACTGTCAAGAAGAGGCTCGAGACCTACCACAAGAACACCGAGCCCCTCATCGGCTACTACAAGAACGCCGACAAGCTCGTCAGGATCGACGCGTCGGCGACATCAACGAGATCTTCAAGAAGGTCGAAGCGGCCCTCCAGTGATTCCCGGGATGCCTATCCCGTGCCCCCTCTGGGGCACAACAGAAACGCTTAATAACAACCGCCGGATATGGCGGTTCAATAGCCCCGTAGTGTAGTGTCAATCATCGGAGACTCTGGATCTTTGGACATCAGTTCGAATCTGGTCGGGGCTACCACTTCTCATTCTAACTTCTGATCGGTTCCGGCTTCGGTCCCGTCAATTATTTATCCGTCCCGCCTCTGGCGACCGTTCATGGAACTGAGCCTGCCTGCATGCCTTCTCATCGTCGCTGCCGGCGGAGCGATCGGAGCGGCCGTCCGCTACCTGTTCATCTATTACATCGACTCGACGCAGTTCCCGTGGGCCACCCTCGCGGTCAACTTCATCGGGTCTTTCCTGCTGGCGCTCCTGACGTTCAGCCTCACCGGCATATCGCAGGAGGCCAGGCTGCTGATGTTCACCGGCTTCTTCGGAGCGTTCACCACCATGTCCACATTCGCTCTGGACACCACGGTGCTGTTCTCGAACGGGCGCTTCGGCGACGCAGCGATGAACTTCCTCGGGACCGTGGTCCTCTGCCTGGGCGGAGCGGCCGCCGGACGCTGGGCGGGGATCGCCCTGGCGGCCTGATGGAATAAAAACCGTCAGTCCAGCGATTTCTCGGTCCCGTCGGCGAGGTCCTTGAAGTACGAGACCCCTTCCTCGGGCCCTCTGGCTATGAGGATGTCGCCGGCCTCCATCTTCGTCTCCTCCCCGGGGCCGAAGATGTAGTCGTCGCCGCGCCTGACCGCGATGACGAACATGCCGCTGACGGTGCTGAGGGAGACCTCTCCGAAGGTCTTCCCTGCCAGGATCGAATCGTCGGCGACCTTGGCGAGGCACATGGTGGTGTCCGCCTCCCTGATGGACATGGCGAGGACAGGGTGCTCCGCGAGACCGCGGATGACCACGTCGGCGATGGATTCCGCCGCGTGGGCGATGTCCATTATCCTGTCCATGAGGGTCACGGTGACGATCGCCCTGTAAACCTCCTCGGAATTGCTCTGGCCGGACTTGGCCATCTCGTCCTGTATGCGCTCGCTCAGCCCGTCGAGGCTGTTGGAGAGGGAGATGACCTCCTCGGCGATCTCGGTGTTGTCATAGAGCAGGGACGAATATGCCAGATCGATCATCATCTCGGAGGTGTCCTTGAGCTCGGTGAGCATGGCGGCGAGACGGCTCATCATTCTCCATCGCCCTCCCCGTTGAGCTCCTGGGTCAGCTCCTCCTCGTTCTTCTCGTCCTCCTTGTCCGAGGTCTCCTCTTCCTCCTCGGAGACAGGTTCTTCGAACTCCCACTCCTTCTTGCCCGAAGCGTACTCGGTGAGCAGGTCGGCCCCGTCGTCGGTCCCGCGGACGATTATGGTATCCCCCGCGCGGAGCTTGGCGCTGCCCTCGGGGTCGTAGGTCCACCCGCGGCGGTTCTTGACGGCGATGATCTTGCAGCCGGTGTTGGCCTCGACGGCGAGCTTGCCGATCGTGTTCCCGGCCATGCTCGACCCGTCGGCGATCCTGATCATCCTGATCTTCTCATCAGCCTCCGAGAGCATCTCGGTGATGAACGGGCGCTTTTCGGGAGGGAACCTCAGCAGGCCCACGATGTCGGAAGCGGCGTCCGAGATCCTGTCGGCGGCGGAAGCGACCTCCAGGAGGCCGGACAGCTGCCTGGCGTCCTCCCTGGTCCTGCTGGACAGGAGGACCTTGTAACGGGTGGCGAACTTCAGATCGTCCATCTCGTCCTCGATCTCGCGCACTTTCTCAGCCATGCTGGTGCTGTTGTACATCAGCGATGCGTATGCGAGGTCGACGATGACCTCGGAAGAATCCTTCATCTCCGTGAGCAGCTCGCGCACGGTCATATCTATGTGTTTGAGTTCCGAGATGTCTTCGGGTTCGCTCATTCGGACGCCCCCGGGACCATGCCGGAGAGTCTCCGGCCGACGCAGATAACCAAGTTCCTTTCACCCTTGAACGGAATTTACGGCGAAATATTGCATCGCCGATATATGATTATCACTATCAATACGACCGGCCTGCATCGGTCCCAGACGCCCTTCTGAACGGCTGGCACGTGCTGTCCGCAGGCATGCGGGGCCTCTTCCCGTCTTCCATTTATAAGAGTGATGCCTTGTCGCACTCGATCGCATGGTCTGAGGAGGTTCTTCGGATGGATAGGCAGAAGAGATCTGACGGATTCCTGGCCCGCTACGGGTCCGCGATAATCATGGGTCTCGCCGCCTTCTGCATCGCCGGCACCGCCGATCTTTTCGCCGGCCTCGTCCTCAACAGCATGGAGAGCTACATCCTGACCATCTCGGGGATGATGATCCTCATCTACTCCGCGATAGGGATGCGCGGGAACATCTTCGGCGCGATGGGCTCCAGGATAGGCACCGCCATGAACATCGGTACCTTCGAGATGAGCCTCAGGAAGGGGACGGTTCTCCGCGCCAACTTCGACTCCGCCATAGCGCTCTCGCTCATCATGAGCATCGCCATGGGCGCCGTCACCTGGCTCGTCGCGCTGATCTGGTTCGGAGGGAACGCCGACATCTGGGACCTCATCTTCATCTCCTCGGTGGGAGGGTTCTTGGCCGGGATCATCGTGGTGTGCTTCAACATCCTGATTGCCTACGTCGGGAACAAGAGGGAATGGGACGTGGACAACATCACGGCCCCCCTCATCGCGGCCATCGGCGACATAGTCACCGTCCCGATGATATTCTTCGCCACCTGGGTCTTCCTCGAGATGGACGATTACAGCTGGGGGGAGACGGCCACCATAATAATGACGGTCGCCATCATCGCCGTCACCGCGCTGTACACCTGGCGCATGCTTAAGGCCAAGACCAGCCGCAGGGACTTCTCCGGAGAGGCCAAGAGGATCTTCTACGCCTCCCTCCCGGTCCTGATGTTCTGCCTCATATTCGAGATCGGGGCGGGGATCGTCATCCAGGACGAGGAGGACTCCCTGGTGCAGTACGGCGTCCTCATGATCATGATGCCGGCGTTCCTGAACCAGGGGAACGCCCTGTCCGGGATGCTCACCTCCAAGCTCTCCTCCGCCATCCACCTGGGTACGCTCTCCCCCAGGTGGAACCCCAAAGGCGCCGGGGGAGAGTTCGCGATGATCCTGGTCTGCTCGGTCATCACCTTCGCCTACATCGGCACCATATCCTACGCGGCATGCATCCTCGTCAACGGCGGGAGCGGGATCGGCTTCCTGACATCCATGGCCATTATAATGGCCGCCGGGATGATCACCACCGCCGTCCTGAGCCTGCTGTCCTACTACGTGCCGTGGCGTCTACCAAGTTCGGCCTGGACCCGGACGATGAGTCGATACCGATCACCTCGTCGGTGATGGACCTCGTCGGCTCCATCATCCTGGTATCGGTGATCTCGGTATTCATCTGACCCGGCGCGGAGGATGCCTGCCCAGGAGGCACCGGGGACAGCGGACCCCTCCTTATATTATGTTAAATAGAGGGCTTGTTTTACCTTCACACAGGTAATTCCATGATCAGCAGAGACGAAGTGCTTGCCAATCTGGGACGCTACGATCAGGAGAAGGCCAGGATCGGGGTCCTCGCCTCGCATTCCTCGCTCGACACCTGCGACGGAGCGGTGTCGGAAGGCTTCCGCACCCTCGCAGTGTGCCAGAAAGGAAGAGAACGGACCTTCAACAACTACTTCAGATCGCAGAGGGACGCCGACGGCAACCTCATCCGCGGAGTCGTCGACGACACGATGATACTCGATAAGTTCGGCGACATCATGAAGCCGGAGAACCAGGAGTATCTGATCAACACCAACACCCTGTGGGTGCCCAACAGGTCGTTCACCTCCTACTGCAGCATCGATGACGTGGAGGACAATTTCAAGGTCCCCATGGTCGGCAGCAGGAACCTGCTCCGCTCCGAGGAGAGGGGCGGGCCGAAGGACTACTACTGGCTCCTCGAGAAGGCCAACCTCCCCTACCCCAAGAAGGTCGAGAAGCCCGAGGACATCGACGGGCTGACCATCATCAAGGTCCACCACCACGTCAAGAAGCTCGAGCGCGGGTTCTTCACCGCCAAGGACTACGACCAGTACGTGGAGAAGAGCCAGGAGCTGATCAAGCAGGGCGTTCTCGACGAGGACTTCGAGAAGCACGCCAGGATGGAGCAGTACATCATCGGCCCCGTCTTCAACCTCGACTTCTTCTACGACCCCCTCGAGGAGAAGGGAGAGAAAGTGGAGCTGCTCGGTATCGACTGGAGGTTCGAGTCCTCTCTGGACGGCTACGTGAGGCTCCCCGGGAAGCAGCAGGTCGAGCTCGAGGACGACGGCATAATCCCGGAGTACACCGTCTGCGGCCACAACTCCGCCACTCTCAGGGAGTCCCTGCTCGACAAGGCGTTCGCGATGGCCGAGAAGTACGTCAAAGCAACCCAGGAGTACTACAAGCCCGGGATCATCGGGCCCTTCTGCCTCCAGACCTGCGTCGACAAGGACCTCAACTTCTACATCTACGATGTCGCCCCCAGGATCGGAGGAGGGACCAACGTCCACATGTCCGTCGGACACCCCTACGGCAACACCCTGTGGAGGACCAACATGAGCACCGGGAGGCGCCTCTCCATGGAGGTCCGCAAGGCCATAGAGCAGGAGAGGCTCGAGGAGATCATAACATGAGCCAGGCATTCGCCGGGAAGAACGCCGGCAGGCTCCTGGCACTGTCCCTGGCGGCCCTGCTGGCCGTCGCCGCGGCCGCCGTGGCTGCAAGCGCAACGGATGCCGCCACCAACGGTATCGGCACCGCAACAGCCGATGACGACTGGAAGGATGGAGAATCCGGGCACATCGATGTGCCGGTGAGCCTGACCGCGGAGAGCAACGTGCTGTTCAAGATGTACGTGGACTCGTACGACGAATCCGACCCGGACAAGACGGTCATGAAGACCGGGCTCTCCGAAGGAACGCAGACCGTCACCCTGTCGATATCCCTGAGCAGCGGGAACCACACGGTCACCGTCTATGCCTACATCGATGAGGACGGGGACGAGAGCACGACCGGCGACCAGACCTCCATCGGCACCACCTCGGTCGAAGTGCATGTCGACAAAGGCATCTGGGACAAGGCAACGTCCTACATAGCGATCATAGCGATCGCCATCATAATCGTGGTCGCTGTGCTCTATTACATCAGGTCGAACCCCAAGGCGAAGCCACCACCACCTTCACCCAGCTCGAAGAAGAGAAGAAGGCCGGGAAGGACTCCAAGGCCCCTGCCGAGAAGAAGGCCTCTACCGAAAGGAGGCGCTACGATGCATCCTCCGAGTCCAAGGAGGCCGCGCCCGCCGAGGAACCCAAGGAGAAGGAGGCATCTTCCTTCTCTGAACTGGCCGACGAGAAGAAGGCCAAGAAATCCTCCGGAAAGGACGGCGAGGGCAAGAAGCTCAAGTACGTCTCCTCCAGAAGGAAGTGAAACCCCTTTCGGGCCCCGAGAGGGGTCCGGCCCCCCTTTTGCATAAGCCGATACCTTTAATATGCCATCAGCAGTCTGCGGAGTATGGCAGACGCTGAAGTTAAACCCTTCAAACTGCAGTTCCTCGAGTCCCTCTCCGCGCTGATCATCTCCGCGTTCGGGCTCGTCGCTGCGCTTGCCTGGAACGACGCCATCCAGTCCGCGGTCAGCGCGGTCTTCGATGATGATGACAGCCTTGTCGGGAAGACCATCTACGCTCTCCTCGTCACCTGCCTCGCCGTCGCGATGACCATGATCATCACCAGGGCCACTGTCAGGACCAAGGCAGCCATTTCCGCGGCCGATGACAAGAAGAAGGCAAAGAAGGAATCCAAAGGTTCCGAGTGAGGCACTGCCTCACTGAACAAACCCCTTACCCTTTCAGGGATTTTTGAAATATGATCCGCCGGCCGGCAGGCAGAAACGCCGGTGCCGGCCGTCAGAGCTTCAGTTTCGGATCCTTAAGGTCCATCAGCGCCACTGCGCGCCTGTCGATGAAGAACCCGATCTTCTTGTGGAGCATGATCGAGGGCGCATTGTCCTGCTCGATCATGCTGTGGGCGACCTCTCCGCCTGCGGCGCGTCCCGCACGGAGGGTCTCCCTGAGAAGCCTGTAGCCGATCTCGTTCCTGCGGACGATGGGGTCGACCCCCATGTTCTCGATCCATACGAGATTGGTGCAGTCTGCGATATGGTGGAGCATCTGCGCGAAGATGAACCCGTAGATCTCCCCGTCCTCCTCGGCCACGAAGCTCAGCCCGCTCTCCAGGTAGGGGCGGAAATGGTTGGGGCTGCTCGCCCCGAGGTTGTCCTTCCACTCCTGCGGAAGGTCCTCCCACTTGTTCTCGATGGTCTCGCTGAAGTACTCCTTTATGCAGGACAGCTCCAGTTCGCGGACCTTCTTGATATCCTTGAGCTTCATGGGCCGGAAGTCCATATCACATCGCCTCGGGGGCGCCCATGCCTAGGCACCAGAGGACGTTGCTCAGGACGTACTTGGTGCATTCGACGAGGGTGAGCCTCGCATCCCTCTCGGCGCCGGCCTGGAGGACCGGTACCTGGGCGTAGAACTGGTTGAAGGCGACGGCCACCTCATGGCCGTAGGCGGGCATCATGCTGACCCTCTTGGTCGCATCGATGTCCGCGAGGACGCCCTCGAACCTGGCCAGGGTCTTGGCCAGCCTGATCTCGTACTCGTCCTTGAGCAGGGACCCGTCGGTGACGCGCTTGAAATCCCCGGCCTTGCGGAGTATGCTGCAGGCCCTGGCGTGAACGTACTGCAGGTACGGCCCGGAGTTCCCGTCGAAGCTGAGCGCGTCCTCCCACTTGAAGACGAGCTGCTTGTCGGCGCCGACGCGGACGATGTTGTACCTGACCGCCCCGACCCCGATGTCGTGGGCGATCCTGTCTATCTCCGCATCCGTCATCCCGGCGCACTTGTTGCCGTCCCTGATGGCCTTGGCGGCGCGCTCGGTGGCCTCGTCGATGAGGTCGTCGAGGTAGACCACGACGCCCTTCCTCGTGGACATCCTGCCCTCGGGCAGGGAGACGAAGGCGTAGAACAGGGCCTCGGGCTTCCTCTCGACGCCCATGATGGAGAGGGCGGAGCAGAGCTGCTGGGACCCCAGTTTCTGGTCCTCTCCCAGCACGTCGATGGTGCGGTCGGAGCGGGAGAACTTGTCGAGGTGGTAGGCGAGGTCCCTGGTCGTGTAGAGGGTGGTCCCGTCCTACCTGGTGAAGGTGAACTTGGTGTTCTTGCCGTGGATCCCGAAGTCCTTGAGGTCCACATACCATGCCCCGTCCTCGGCCTGGCCGGCGTACTTGCTCTCCTGGAGCTTCTTCACGACATCCCTGGCGGCGCCGTTCTTGATGAACTGGGACTCCCAGGTGTACCTGTCAAGGACCACGTTCATGTCGGCGAGGGTCTGGCGGATGCCGCCGAGCATGGTCTCCGCGACCTTCCCGACGCGGGCGACGGTGCCCTCGTCGCCGGCCTCGAACTTCCTGATCATCTCGGCGATCTCCTCCTCCAGGGCGGGGTTGCGTGGATCTTCTTGGTGGCGGCGCGGTAGTTGTAGACCAGCCTGTGGTCGATCTTGTCCCTGTCGTCGGGCTTCTCGGTCTGGGCGATCTCCTCCCTGACCTCCTCGGGGGTGATGTTCTCGGCCCCCCAGGCCATGATGACCATCTGCTTCCCGACGTCGTTCACGTAGTACTCGGTGGTGACGTCGTGCCCGCGCATCCTGAGGCAGCGTGCCAGCGTGTCGCCGATGATGGGGTTCCTGGCACGTCCCACGTGCACCGGCCCGGTGGGGTTGGTGGAGGTGTGCTCGACGTTCACCCTGAGGCCGGTCGGCCGCGATTTCCCGAAGTCCTGCTTCTTCTCCGAGACCTCCTGCAGGACATCGGTGACGATGGCCGTCGGGTCCGCGGTGAAGTTCAGATAGCCGTTCACGGCCTCGACGCCGGCGATGAGCCCGCACGGCGCCTTTATGGCCGACGCGATCTGCTCCGCGATCGCCTTCGGGGGCGCCCTGAGCGCCTTCGAGAAGGCGAAGCACGGCACGGCCAGGTCCGCCTGCTCCGGGACCTCCTTCACGATCTTCAGGTCGGCAGGGGCCCCCATGCCGGCGAGGGCCTTGACAACGGCCTCTTCGCATTCCTTTTCGAACTGTTCCTGTGCTTTCATGCCGAATCATCCGACCTTGTAACGCAGCAGCGCTGCGATGCCGCCGAACGCCCTGTAGAGCATCTCCCCCTCCTCGGAATCGCCGGAGATGAGCTGGATGCTCGAATTGTAGAGCTCGGACATCTCGAAGAAGTCATCGATGAGGTCCTTGCTCTCCGCGACCTTGGCGCCGAACCCGCACTCCGGGCACTTGACCGGAGCGTCTGGGTCATCCACGGTCATCATCGTCTCGTGGCCGTTCGGGCATACGGCCTTTATGCGGTATTTCTTCAGTTTGCTGGAGATGAGGAACGTATCGACCGCTCCCATCTCGGCGCACTTGCGGACCATGTCCTCGCCGTAGGCGGAGAGCCCGCCGTCCTCCTTCCTGATCTCCTTGAACAGGCGCTGCATCATGTCCCTCTCGGACGTGATCTGCATGTCCACGATGACGCCCTGAGCGGCCTCGACGAGCTCCTTCAGCCCCGACTCGTCGGTATAGCCGGTGTCGAAGAACGGCCTGACGACCTTCTTGAGGAGCTCATGGTGGAGGTACTCATTGTTGATGAAGAAGTCCTTCGTCATGCCGGGCCCTCCGACGAGGATGCCCTCCATGTCCAGGATGCTGTCCAGGAAGCAGGTGGTGCATCCGTCGGCGACCTTCTTGAAGAACTCGTGGGCGGCGATCTCGATGAGCCTCTCGAAACGCACGGAGGACTGACCTCCCTGGTGGTGCTTCGAAGGGACGAGGGAGTCGTAGTGCTTCAGCACCTTGATCCTGGTCCCGGCCAGCATGCCGATAGTGGCTTCCTTCCTGTCTATGACGATGAGCCCGTAGTACCTCTTGTCGACGAGCATGCCGTCGAGGGGCTCGGTGAAGAACTGAGCGTCGCACCTGTACAGGAAGGCGGTGATGGCCTCGGGCGGGTTGATGACGTACTGGACCATCTTGGTCTGGTCGCCCGCGCGGGGGACCTCGCCGCAGAATATGACGATCCCGTTCTCCGGGATCTTGTCGAATGTCTTCAGACGGGCCGCGACCGACTCGATGGCGCCCGTCACGTTCTTCATCGTGGTCTTCGATTTGATGTTCGACGCCGCCGATTCCTCGTTCCTGAGGTAGGCCATGACGTCCGATACGAGCTTTCCGAACGGGATGTACACCGAGATGAGCTCGGTGCCTTTTCCTCGATAGCCGCGGATCTCGTCCATGGCTTTCTTGAAATCATACCTGGCCTTGCTGACAGAATTGTCTATTGCCGTTTCCAAAGCCTCCAACAATAATTATTATACCCATCGCGCTTGCGTATAAAAGGGTTAAGAATGGCTAATCAGAGAGTGGTCATCTCCATCGGGGGCTCCATACTGATCCCCGGCAGGGACGATGCAGCCTACATCGGCAGTCTGGCACATATGCTCAGGGAAGCATCCGGAAAGGTCAGCATGATCATAGTCGTCGGCGGCGGGAAGACGGCCCGCTATTATGCGACGACCGGCAGGGAGCTCGGAGGGTCCGAGTACGACCTGGACATCATGGGCATAGACTCCACCAGGATCAACGCCAAGCTCCTCGCCCTGGCGCTCGGGAAGGACTTCTCGTCGATGGACATCTCCCCCACCGTGGAGGGCACCGTGGCGAAGGTCGGGAAGGTAAAGATCCCGGTCATGGGAGGGACCGAGCCGGGCCACACTACCGATGCCGTCTCCGCGATGGTCGCCGAGAGATGGGGCGCCGACCGCATCGTCAACGCCACCTCCGTGGACGCCGTGTACTCAGACGACCCCCGCAAGAACCCGGACGCCGTGAAGTACAGCAGCCTCACTATTGAGGAGCTGGGTCATATCGTCTACAGCGGCCATGCGGCCGGGAAGTCCAGCGTCTTCGACCCGATGGGCGTGAAGATCGCCGAGAAGGACTGTATCGACATCGAGATGGTGGACGGCAGGAACCTCGCCGAGCTGGAGAAGGCGATCCTCGGGCAGCCGTTCTCCGGCACCCACGTCGATTCGCACAGGGCCGGGTGACCGGCCTTCGCTCCGGGCCGAGGGGCTCGAAGCAATCCTTCTTGATGACCTCGATGCCCTCGGATTCGGCGAGGTTCGTCAGCCTCGCGGCCGAGGGCCCGTTCATGGACTTCCGGTGCAGGAAGGCCGTTTTGGTGCCTGTCTTCTCGGCTGCCTGCCTGATCATGCGGGCCGCCGCCTCGTCTGAGGCGTTGTCCGTCCTGTAAGTGGGCACGATGTGCCCGAAGTTCACCTTCCTCGTCAGGGCGAGCTCGGTGAAGCGCGGGGCATAATGGCCCCCGCCGATGCCGATGACCGTAGGGTAATCGTTGTCGCGCGGGAAGTCCTCGATGACCGACGCCTGCAGCGCCGCGGCGTCCTTCCTGTCCCAGTGGTTCTCATCGCTTCCTATTTCTATGAAGAACGCAGGCGTCTCCATGTACGGGCCGTGATGCGTCGCCTCGAAGCAGATGCTGAACTCCGGCAGATTGCATTTCGCCTTGATCGTACGCAGAGCGTTGCTCATGAGGACCGGCGCGGACGGGACCAGGGTCTCCGCCCTGCCGCCGAGCCTGCAGTCCTCGTAATTGCCTATAGGATGGACGGTCAGCGCAGGGGTGCCGCTCGATGATGCATGCTCGGAGGGGAAGATGACGGCGTCTGGCTTCCATCCCGCTTCCGCGATCTGCGCATCGAGCCCGTCGCGGCGGATGTGGAGGTCCTGGATCTCAGCCATTACTAAGTCATTTTGTATAGAACACTAAATCTCCGATTTTCCCCTCATCGGTCCAGCCCCCGGACGCGAGCAGTGAATCGGTGATGTTGCGCGAGGAAATATCCTGCATACATCTGATTACGGCCAGCATTACAGATTCGCACAAAAGACCAAGATGAATATGTTTTTTACTAGATGGAACCGACTGCTGATTAATAGTTGTTAATTTTTCCCTGCCCCAGGCATTACATGCAGGTAAAGACACGCCTGGCTGTCTGTAATCCGTATCTCTGATTGCAATAGTATGCCTTTAAATCCGGATGCGAAAATCTTCGATCCTGGATATGATGGAACAAACTTATTGCCTGACCGTGAAAGAACGCATCCTGCTTCACATGCTCAGATTTCCGAGCGTGTACCCGAAACAGAACTTCGACGTCCCCCGCGAGCTCACTCAGGACGGGATAGCATCCGCCGCCGGGATCTCCCGCGCGCATGTATCTATCGATCTGAAGAAGCTTGAGGAGTACGGGTTCGTGGAAAGGTGGCAGGCGCATCTGAACGGAACCCCGGCCAAACGCTTCGTCTACTGCCTCACGCCGATAGGCGCGGGGGAGGGGAGGAAGCTCAAGGCCAACCTGGAGAAGAAGGGCATCGACACCGATATGCTCCTGGACATCGGCCGCTGCAATCCGGAAGGGAAGTGGAAGTGCATGAGCCAGGCGGACCGCGATGCGGTCGGCAGGGCCTGCGTCTTCCGCAAACCGGTCCTGAAGAAGGACCTTCCGGGGATGACCTCCGGGACGATCCCAACCGATTTCCGCGGGTACATCTGCATACCGGAGAGGACGGCGGAAGCGTTCATCCGGCTGGCCGATCCCTTCTCCCTCCGCTCCTGGCACAGCTGGGCGGCAGACTACTGGCTCAAAAGCGGGAACAGGGCCGAGAGACTGTACCATCTGAACAAGGCGGGCAGGAACATCGAGGCCAACATCCTCGCCGAGACCATGGATTAGAACGCGCTGTTCTGCCCCTCCGAGGAGCTCTACTGCGACCTCAGGGCCGTCAAGGCGGTCCCGGAGTACAGCGAGCATCTGTTCTGGCTCATGGCCGAGACATCGATCGGGCTCCGTTCCGTGAAGGATGCCGAGGAATGCCTCGGCAAACTGGCCGGGATAGGGTCCAGGCATGCTCTCGAGGTCAGGTCACAGATCCTGGTGCTGCAGAAGCGCTACGAGGAGGCGGCCGCGATAGCCGAGCGCGCCATGGAGGAGGTCGGCGGGCCCCTGCCTGCCGAGATCGCCGCCGAGGCGCATGCCAGCATCGGCAACCTGGAGAAGGCCAGGGAGCTCTGCGACATAGCCGCCAACGAGACGCTGAGGACCCTGGACGGAGCGTGGATCGACAGGATATTCTGCACCCGCGCCCGCATAGCGTTCGCCGAGAAGGACGCCGCGGCCACGATGGATAACCTCGAGAAGGCCTGGCAGTCCGCTCCCGAAGGCGCCGTCCGGCGTACAGGCACATGATCGATGCTGTGTCGGAAGGAACGGACCCGGGATTCCAGGCGCTCTGAGATATTTCGATGGCCTGACCGGGGCTGACCGGGCCCGGCGCTCCTGCAAAGGCGCCGGCGCCCGGGAAGGCATTTCAGAAGACCGTGCTCTTCCTCAGGGAATCGATATCGGAGATGTACAGGTCCCTGATGTCCTTGATGTCCCATTTGAGCATGGCCAGCCTCTCGAAGCCGAATCCCCAGGCCATGACGGGGCATTTCACGCCGAACGGGGCGACGACCTCCGGCCTGAAGATGCCGGCGCCTCCCAGTTCGAGCCATTTCCCATGGAAGAAAACCTCGAGCTCCAGGGAGGGCTCGGTGTACGGGAAGTAGCTGGGCCTCACGTGGATCTGATCGAACCCCATCCTGGAATAGAACTCGCGGATGAGGGAGATCAGCATGTCCAGGCTGGCGTTCTCGTCGATCACGATACCCTCGATCTGCGAGAACTCGGGCAGGTGGGTGGCGTCGATGGACTCCTTCCTGAAGATGCGCGAGATGGAGAACGCTTTCTGGGGCGCGTCGGGATGGGCCGCGATGTACCTTATGGAGCTCACGGTGCTGTGGGTCCTGAGCAGCGCCTGGGCCGCCTTCTCCTCGGACCAGGTCCCGCCCCAGCCCGTGGACCCGGTGCCGCCGCCGTTCTCATGGATGGCCTTGATCTTCTCGACCAGCGCCCTGTCGGTCAGGGGTATGGACGCAGGGTGCTCCAGGAAGAAGGTGTCCTGCATGTCGCGGGCCGGATGGTCCTGCGGGATGAACAGGGCGTCCATGTTCCAGAACGCGGGCTGGACGTACTCCGAGGACATCTCGGTGAACCCCATGTCGCAGAACAGCCGGCGAACCTCGTTGCCGAGACGCGTCAGGGGGTTCTTCTTCGCGGCGTACACCGTCGGAGCGAGGGCCTGGACATCGTAGGAGCGGTAATCGACGTCCTTCCATTTCCCGCTCTGGATCAGCGTGTCGGTGACGTCGGCCACTTCCTCCCTGAGCTCGATGCCGGAGGCGGCGGCCTCCTTGCCCTCATCGGTGAGCGATATCTGCCTCCGGACGTCCTCAGTCTCGCGGATCATGCCCTTGCGGCCCTTGAGGTCCTTCACGGCCTCGGGTCGGCCTCCGCCTCGGGGACGGGGGCCTTGAGCATCCTGGCTATGAGCTGCTCGTCGGGCATCGCGCTGCCGAGGGCGGCGCGGCCCGCATCGGTGAGCTGCAGGGAGTTCTCCCCTGACCTGTCCATGACGGCCAGCTTCTTCTTCATGAGCCAGCCGACGGCGATCTTGTCCTCCCCGGGTATGGCGGATGCCAGGTCGGCCAGGGTCATCCTCCCGCCGGCCGCCGAGATTGCCTCGAGCGCATGCCTCTCGGGGAGGCCCTTGGCGGACGCCTCCGGATCGGTGAGCTCGTAGAACTTCTCGCTGCTCTCCTTGATGGAGGCAAGCCCCTTGAAGGACAGCCTGGAGGCCGCTCCCATGGCCTCCACGCCGAGGGAGAACGCTCCGTCCCGGACAAGGTCCTCCGGCGCTGCGGAGCCTCCAGCCTTCGCAAGTGCCAGGAGCAGTTTCTTCTCGTTGTAGCTAAGACCATCGATTACTTCTTTCGCGACCATTCTCTCACCATTGAAGCCGCCGTAGGCCATTTTAGCGACGATCTCCTTGGCCTCCTCCCTCTTGGCCTGGTGGGCCTCGAGGAAGACGTTTATCTTCTGGGTCAGCGCGACCTTGCATTCGCCGCACAGGACCTCGCCGTTCCTGCACCTGCGCGCCATCTCCTCCAGTTTGGCGTCGTCATGCTCGAAGAGATAGAAGTTGTACTTGAACACGGCGCAGACATCGGGGTTCCCGCCCTTCTCGCGCTGCTCGTCGACGCTGACGCACCCGCCTGTGAACGCCCTGCCGACCTTCTTCTTGACCTGCTTTGGGGTATCGGTGGTATATATGGTGGCCATCGGATCGGACGAGGACATCTTGTCCCCGCCGCTCAGGCTGGGGCACATCTTGCAGTAGAGCAGGCTGGGCTTCGGGAACCCGAGGCCGGGGGCGACGTCGCGGGTGACCCTGAAGTGCGGGTCCTGGTCGATACCGGCGGGGATCAGGACCGGGGTCGGCCTGCCCTCGATGACGCTCGGCAGGAACGCGGGGGCGGACTCCAGCGCGGTGAAGAAGATCTTGCCGATGTTGGAGGACCCCTCGAAGCCGAAGACATCCTTGGCGGTGCTGAAGGTGACCTTCTTGGCCACTTGGAGGGCCAGCGGGTACAGGGTGCCGATGTTCTCAGTGTCCACGAGTATCTTGGTGCTGTCCGGGTCGAACCCCAGGGCGGCGAAGTCAAGGGCGTTCTCGTAGGCCATGCTGCGGGTGTCGTGCAGGGTGAGGTCCTTGAACAGGAACTTCTCGTCATCAGTCATCTGGAACAGCATCCTGACATGGAAGGTGTCCTGCACCCACTTGTTGAATATCCAGGGCATGATATGTCCCAGATGCGTGTTACCCGACGGGCCTCTCCCGGTATAGAGCCAGAAGCGGTCCCCTTTGTCATAGGAGTCGAGGAGCGGGATCAGGTCGCGGTGCGAGTAGAATATGCCGCGCCTGAGCATGAAATGGATGTCCCCGTAGCGTGCGATGCGGTCGAGCACCGTCTTGTCGACCGGAGAGGTACCGAACCTCTTCATCAGGACGCCGTAATCTATGTCGCCGGTCACCTCCCACGGGGTGACCTTGAAATCCTCGGCCATTGGAGACGGATAAGAGCGCCTGCAATTAATATTTGGGGCGCTGAGGCGTGCGAATGCCTATTAACGGCTTCGCGCATCAGAGCGGTATGTTCAGCATCCTTGGCGAGGAGGCCATGTACCTCGACATCGCCGAAACCTTCAGGAAAAGGATCACCGCGCTCGCCGGGGAAGGCGAGAAGGAGGATAAATTCAGGAAACTGATGTCCGCGGCCGACGTCCAGTTCAGGCTCAACGGGCAGACCGAGGAGAGCGACTTCATGCTGACCGTCCCGGATTCCTACACTCCCGAGGACATCCAGCTGATGGCCGATGTGATCCTGAAGGCCCTGAAGGACTTCGGAGGGCCGGCCGTCACCGTCGACAAGACGGAGCAGCAGTACAGGATCATCATCAGCAACAGCCATGAGCCCGAGATCATCGGCCTCAGGAAGACCAAAGGGATGTCATCCATGGAGGTCTTCAAGCCCATCATCAACGGATGGGCGGCTCCCGGGCGCGCCAACCCGAGCCTCTCCCGTTTCTACGACGATTGAAAGAATAAATCGAAACGCTCCGCCCGGGCCGGACCTTCTTAGGCCCGGGCGGAGCAGTAACAGGCCTCAGTCAGACCTGTATGAGATATCGAGCTTGCTGATGTCCGACTCGTCCCTCTCGGGCGTCCCGGGGACGGTTTTCTTGTCCTTGCGGCTCTCGTTCTTCAGGTTGGCGAAGAGGGAGACGGGGATGAAGATCTTGTTCTTCTGCTCGATGTCCGCGACCACTCCGTCGGAAAGGGTGCGGTAGTAGATCGCCGAGGTCAGCATGACCACGAAGAAGATGACGACCGCGGAGATTATGATGAACTGCAGGACGGAGCTGTAATCATCGGTGTTGTCGATCTTGTAGTAAACGTACAGCAGGACGGCGAGGACCGGGAGGGCCATCCTCTGGATGGTGGCCACGACGCCGTTGTACAGCCTGTACGGCTCGAAATCGCTCTCGACCCTGGCATCCACGGTCTTGTAGATGCTGAAGGTCATGGTGATGATCGGGACGTAGAGGATGACGGTGAAGACCGAGAGCGATGCATCGGTGATGCTGTCGTCGGATGCCACCGGGTTCATGGAGAAATAGATCCAGACGAAGAGCCCGACGGCCATGGAGAGCATGGCGGTGGTGAACATGTCCTTCCAGGGGAACTTGAAGCTCTTGCTGAAGGTCAGCTCGATCCTCCTGGTGTCGATGTCCGGCGGGACGTTGAACATGAACGATACCACCCTGTCGCCCAGGCTGCGCTTGGCCTTGATGTTCATGTACCTGACCGAATGCAGGGTCCTGAAGAAGATCAGCTTCTGGATGGAGGCCACGACGACCGCCACTCCCACGGACCCCACGGCTATCTCGGCGATGAACAGCGCCACGGAACCGTAGCTGTGGACATCTATGGCTATCAGCACCCCCACGATGATGCCGACCATCACCAGGAAGAGCAGGTACGCCTTGTTTCCGCGCAGGAAGTTGTCCAGCATGTAATAGACGCCGACCAGGATGAATGGGGCCGCCAGGACCTGGACGGAGACGTACTTGTCGAATGTGCTGGCATATATGAAATACGACAGGGCCGCGAGGCTGGCCAGGAGGCTCAGCGCCCACAGGATCAGCACAGTGCGGTCGAACGAGCTGAGCTCGGTGACGCTGCTGGGGAGCGAATCCTCCCAGTATTTTACCTTCCTACCCTTCACGATCCTTGTCATTTCTTATCCGTCCATACTCTGACGGAGACCGTGGCCCTGTCGCCGGGGTACACACCCAGGAAGAGCGCCATATCGGTGTAGTCCTTGGTGTCGAACGGCCCCAGAGTGCCCTCGGTCATCCCCTCTTTATGGCCGGCTGAGGAGAAATCCCCATATGCCAGCGCTACGTCGACGGGCCTGTCGGATTCGACCGACACGCGGACCTTGCGGCCCTTCTTGACCCCGAACGGGATATGCAGGACGTTGTCATAGCCTGTACCGGTATCGCTCTGGAGATTGACCTCTCCGACGACCTTGCGGTCCAACTGAAGCACCGTCTCGCTCTTCGAGAAGATTCCCATCGGTGCATGATTGCCGTCCAATGTAAAAAGGATTGCCCGATTTGCATCTTGACCGGTCTGCGCCCGAGATATATTGAACGGATGTCTGGGTCATTGCTTCGGGACATCGGCCAGGTCGGTGGAGTACTTCCACATCCTGGGATAATGCCCCGGTTCCATCAGCACACGGGTGATGTGCACGGCTATCCCCAAGTCGGCGGCCATGAGCTTCTCGGAGGAGAGCATCATCTTGCCGAGCGCCACCAGTTCGCCGCGGGCCGTCATGACGGCGACCAGCGCGTTCTTCCTGATCTCCGGGTCGAGCATGTGGACCCCTTTGACGCTGAGGTCCGCCCCGTGGCACAGCGCATCTACGGCGGTGGCCTTGGCGATGACCTTCGGGAGCGGGTCCACCAGGACCTCCATGGGCCTGATGATGCTCCTGAGCCATTCCCCGTGGCCGTCCTGCTGCCAGAATATGTATGCGTCGGTCAGGTCCTGGAGGGTGGCGGCGCCGTCCTCGGTCATCCTGCCCGAACGGGTCCTCCGGAGCTCGGTCATCGATGCCCCGCACAGCAGCAGGTCGCCGATGTCGGTGCACAGGGTGCGAACGTATGTCCCGGCGTCGCAGGAGATGCGGAACAGAACATCCCTTCCTTTGATATCCAGAACCTCCAGCTCCTTCACGTTCCTGATGCGAAGCTGCCTCTTGACGGCGCTCCTGACCGGCGGAAGCTGGTATATCCTGCCGACGAACTTCGACATGACCCTGCGGATCTCCGCCTCGGGGCGGTCCGCGTGGAGCCTCATGAGGCACACGTACTCCTTGTCCGATGAGAGGACCACGTCCGTCAGGCGGACGGCCTTGCCGGTGCAGATAGGGAGTATGCCGGAAACATAAGGGTCCAGGGTGCCGCCGTGGCCGATCTTCTCGCAGTGGAGAGCCGATCTCGCCCAGGCGGTGGCCTGATGGGATGTCGGCCCGCGCGGCTTGTCGAGGGCGATGACGCCTGCTTCCAGAAGCTCGCCTATGGTCCGGTCGGACGGGCGCTTGCCCCATTTATCCGGGATCGCTTTCGCATCCTTGACCAGCATATCTCGGGCGCCCTCGCGGGCCCTGATCGCGTCGAGTATGATCCCGAGCTCCTGCTCCGGAGTGTACTCGGCGGTATCGAGGATGAGGTCGTAGACGCTCTTGTCCCCGATGTCGATGTTATAATACTTCATGTAGCGGGTGGCCTCCGACTTCTGACGGTCGATGGTCTCCTGCACTGCGGTCCCCATGTCCTTGTCCTCGCGCACCCCTATGCGCGACATGCGGACCTCGGGGCTCGCATCTAGATAGATGCGGAACGCCGGGATGCCGTTGCGCGTGAGCATGTACGCGGAAAGGCGGGATTCCAGAATGATGTCGGGGTTGGCACGGGCCGTCTCGACGATGCGCTCGTCGATGCCCGCGTCTATAGAGGGATCTTTCTCTGCCAGGGCCCCGAACTCCCCCAGCGTCATCCCCTTCTCCGCGGCCATCTGCCTGAAGACCTGGCCGAAGACGACCGCCCTGAGGCCGAGGGCCTCGGACAGCATGCCGCAGAGAGTGGTCTTCCCGGAACCGGGAGGACCGCTGATGGTTATCCTCATTCTTCAGACTCCAGCTGTCTCAGGCGCCTCTTCAGGAGTATGTAGGTCACAGCCTTGTTCTCGAGCTGCCCGATGGGCAGGCTGATCAGCGTGTAGACGATGATCCAGATCGGCATGAACCAGATGTAGTCAAGAAGGTTGGCGGTCCCCCACGGCATGACTATGTCGATGAGGTCATCGGGAACGGTGTTGTTCACGAAGAACCAGACCCAGGCATAGATGGGGATGACGACCAGCATGGTGATCGGCATGACCTTCATCATGTCGGTGCTCTGCTGCATCGACCCGGCCATGATCTTGGGCTGCTCCTCGGTGAGCTTCTTCATCTTGTAGAGGTTGTTCTCCAGCCTGGCCTTCCTCAGCTCGGAGTTGAACTCGGACTGGATATGCTGGTTCTTCGCCTGCTCGATGGGGTGCGAGAGCGCCGCCCTGATGGTGGTGGAGAGGGTGATCATAATGAGCCCTCCCAGCACAGGGTGAGGACGGGGTACTTCCCGTCGAAATCGATGACGCTGAACACCACGTCCAGGGCCTCGCCGATCGCTGACCTGAACTGCACGACGACCATCATGATCAGCAGAGTGAACATCATAGCCAGCATGGTGCCTTTCGGCATCTGCGGCATGTCCTGCTGCATCTGACGCATCTGCTCAGGGCTTCCAGGGTTCGCCATTTACCTCAATCCTCCGATCCGAAGAACCCTCTCATCATGGGGTTCATCTCCATCATCTGCTCGCGGCCCAGCGCCTCGTAGAACCTGATGATGATCCCGACGGTCAGCAGCAGACCTGTACCGGTCGCGTTGCCGACGGTGCCGATCATATCGGCCACGGCCGCCAGGAGACCGACGAGCGCTCCCGAAAGGACGGTGATGGTCGGGATGTACCTGTCCAGCACCCTCTTGAGGACACGCGGCTCGCGCCTGAATCCGGGGATCTGCATGCCGCTCCTCTGGATGTTCTTGGCCACGGACTCGGAACCGAGGTTGGTGGTCTCCACCCAGAACTTGGCGAACATTATGGAACCCAGGACCATCACGCCCACGTAGATGCCCACATGGCATAGGTTCTGCAGCACTGAGTGCCCGTTGCCGTAGCTGGACGGATTCAGGATCGGCAGCAGCCAATCGGTCAGTCCCTGCGGCGTCGACAGATACCATGCCATACCTGCGGATGCAGTGGTGCTCCCGGACTCATAGTATCCGATGGAGTCGTTGGCTCCGAGGAAGGGTATGCTGCTGAGGAAGCCGTTGGTGTAGAACAGCAGGCAGATCATGCTTATGTTCGCCAGCAGGGCGGACATCAGGATGACCGGGATGTTGCTCGAGTACATCAGCTTGATAGGGTACTTGCCTCTGGCACCCCTCGCATTGCCGTGCGATATGGGCAGTTCTATGCGGCTCGACTCCAGGTACACGACGACCAGGAATATAACGACGGTACCGACCAGCGCCACCATGGGGTTCGGCTGGCCCAGGAATATCGTCTCATACCCGCCGTTCATCATGTCGGACGAGTTCGTGTTCATCAGCACATAGATCGCCTTGGGAATGGTTCCCGCAGGCGGGTTGCTCAGCGATGTCGCCGCGCTGTCGTCGACAGCGTACCAGTTGAGCGTTCCGGTGAATATCGCCTGCGCTACGCCTGCGGCGATGAACAGCGATATACCGCTCCCGATGCCCCATTTGGATATCACCTCATCGAAGAGGAATATGAGATAGGAGCCGACGAAGAGCTGCAGTATGATCATGAGCTTGGAGCCCGCGCTCCCGAACATGTCCACGAACGTGTCCGATGGGACGAGGTATCCGTAGACCTGCGGGATGGCCTCCACGAAGATCATGATGATGACAAGGAGCTTCAGGACCGACTGATAGCATGCCTTGTCCTTTTTGTTGCTTAGGTCCAATTTGATGATCTTGGCACCAACGAAAAGCTGCATTATGATGGATGCAGTGACGATGGGGCCGATACCGAGCTGCAGGATGGTTCCCGAGGCTCCGGCCATGATGGTCCTGTACTGCGCGAATATATCCAGGGACTCGGTCTGATCGAGCCCCCAGATATAGACGTTGGACATCACGAAGTAAAGGACCAGGATGACAATGACCCACATCATCTTGGTCCTGAAGGCCACATGGCCCTCAGGACGTTTGACGGCGGGGAGCCTGTCCCCAAGGGGTTTCACCTTGTAGAGCAGGCTCGGTTGTTCATCATCCATTGGGACAACACACCCCGTATCACTCGGCGATGCTGCCGCCGGCGGCCTCAATCTTCTCTTTGGCCTTGGCGGACGCCTCTGCAACGGTCACATCGACAGCGATGTCGATGTTGCCGCTTCCCAGGAGCTTGTCGATGTGCGCGTCGGTGAGGTTGACGGTGTATTTCTCCCCATCCTTCTTGGCGAAGCCCTGCGCGATGAACGTGTCCATGCACTTCTTGAGCTCGGAGACGTTGATCGTGCTGTTCGCCTTCACGACGGACTGCGGCCTCTTGAAGCCGTGGCGTCCGAAGTGATCCCTGTCGTATTTGAGCATCCAGATCTTACCGGTCTTCCCGATGCCCGCGTTACCGCGGCCGCCGATGATACCGGCGCGCGGCCGGATTTCTTGCCGCGGCCGTGGGTCCTGAGACCTCTGAATTTCTTTGTCCTGCTGGGCATTATTCCACCTCAGAGCATCCTCTTGACGAGGTCGTTGATCTTCTCTTTCCTGTCGCCCAGGGCCCCGCCGTTCTGGACGGAGCGCTTGTTGCCCTCGTATCCCCCGATGGGAGGGTGGAGGCGGATGACAGGCTTGAGGCCCTCGACATCCTTGAGCTTGTACTCATCGGCGGCGACAGCCTTGGCGAGGTCGTCGATGGTGGCGAACTCGGTCTTCTCCTTCACGTAGTCGTCGGTCAGGGCGACGTCGCCGGCGATTATCCCGCGCTCCCTGAGGAGGGCGGCGATGGTCTCGGCGTCGGCCTTGCCGAAGGTGCAGAAGTCCTTGATCTTGTACAGCATCCCTTTGTAGCTGTCGGTCTCGGGGACGATGACGGCGTGGTTGACCCTGTTAAGGCCCATCAGCCTCATAGTCTCCTTGATGTCGCGGGGAACGCTGACAGTCCCGACCACACGGATAACGATGTATGCCATCTTCACTCCTCCCTGTAGTCGCCGTCTCCGGCCTGGGTGCTGTCGCTGTTGGCGATCCCGATGGGGCCGGAAGCGATCTTGAGCTTCTCAGCCTGCTGCTCGGTGACCCTGATCTTCGCAGTCTGGCGGAGAGCATCGAAGGTCGCCATGCAGTAGTTGACCTTGGTCTTGGTGTTGCCGGTAGCGAATCCCCAGGAGTCGTGGACACCGGCGATGGTGAGCAGGCTCTTGGCCACGTCGCCGACGGCCAGTCCGATACCGCGGGGAGCGGGGCGGAGGTAGACGGTGACGGAGCCGGAGCGTCCGATGACCTCGAAAGGCAGCGAGTGAACGGTTCCGCATCCGCATTCCCAGGACCCGCAGCCCCTCTTGATCTCGATGATGTTCAGCTTGGCGTTGTCGATGGCCTTCTTGATGGTAGGCCCGACCTCTTTCCCTTTGGCCCTGCCCATTCCGATGAACCCGTCGCCGTTGCCGACGATGCAGGTCACAGCGAACCTGACCCTCCTTCCGGAGTCGGTCATCCTCTGGACCATGTTCATGTCGATGACCTCGTCCTGGAGGTCGGGGAGCAGGATATCGACGATCTCGGCCTCGCGGAGAGGCAGCTTGGTGGCAAGGGCGTCGCTCATGGTCGTGATCTCGCCGTTGAGGACCATATGTCCCAGCCTGGTCTTGGGTATCCAGTCGACCATTTCACTCAGCCTCCAGTTTCTGTTTCATGCTTGCTACATCCGCTTCGATCTTGTCGTCGATGTGCTTTCCGTTGATCCTGTCCTCATCGGGGAACACGTCCTCGGAGGCGGGGACCTCGACTCCCGCATCGATGATTCCCTTCGCGACGGCGAAGAGGACTCCGCCGTGCTGGGGGTTCTGCATGCCGAGATCGAGCACTGCGTACTCGACGCCGGCCTTCTTGGCCTTCAGGCCGGCAGCGTACCCGACAAGGTAGGCGGCGGGGATGGAGGAGCAGGAGTGCTCCCATCCGAGGGCCTTGAACTGCTTGGTGTCGGCGGCTGCGATGATCTTGTCACCGGTCATCGTGAAGTCAGCGAACTGAACGGTGATGTTCTTGTTGGACCTCCTGACGACTGCACGGGTCTCATGGCTCGCGAGGAGCTTGCGGCGGGTGTAGTAGTTGGTGCGGCCCTCTCTTCTGCGGCGGAACGCCACGTTGTATCTAGGTCCGGTTGCCATCAGTTCTCCTCCTTCAGATTGCCGTCGATGACCATATGCTGCCTGAGGTTCCTGCGGGAAGTGTAGACTCCTCCCTTGGCCCTCCTGTAGTAAAGCCTGTAGACGGACGGGGTGATCTTGCCATCTGCCCTGAGCTGCTTGAGCTCGTCGCGGATGGGCCTGATGGTCTGGATCCAGACCTTCTTGTGGGGCGCCCTCGCATTGTGGGTTCCCTTCGTGCTTCCGGGCCCCTTCTTCTTGCCTTTGGCCTTCTGGGCCTGGGCGTGCCTTATCCTGCCCCTGGAGGTACCCTCCTTGGGCTTGGCCTTGATGGTGCCGGACGCGATAGCGGTGCGGATGTCGGAGCGGGTGATGCACTCGGCGACGTCGTCCTCCTTCTCGGGGTCGATCCAGACCCTGTGGATGCCGCACTTGAGTATCTCGGCGGCAAGCCTCTTCTGGTTGCTAAGGTCTGCCATTGATCACACCATCCTGTTGAGGACGCGGATACCGAGCTCTTTGGCACGGTCCTCGATCGCGACCCTCTTCTTCGTTCCGACGGTCCTTCCGATGCGGGCTGCCTGCTTCTTGGGATCGATCTTCTCGAGGTCCTCGGCGTTGTAGACCATGACCTCTTCGAATCCCGAGGGATGGAGGTCCCTGGCCTTGGCGGGTCCGCGGTAGCCGATCTCCACCATCGCAGGGCGCTTCTTGAACCTCCTGCGCATCTTGGAGTGGATTCCGCGGGGCTTCCTCCACATCTCGCCGAGCATCTTGTATCTGTACCACTCCTGCCTCTTGAAAGCAGGGCGCTTGCCGCTGATGACGGCCCTCTGCGCGAGCGCCTCGACGGTCTCGTCGTCGAGCTCGGGCTTGGGCTGGACCGCGTAGGCATTTGCCTCCACGACCTCTGCGGCCTCTTCTTCCTTGGCCTCCTTCTTCGCGGGGGCCTTGACTTCCTCGCCGGCGAACGCGGCCTGCCATTTCTCGATGGTCTTGGGGCCGACGCCGGTGAGCGCCTTGACGATCTCCTTGGACTTCTCTGCGTCGCTGACAGCGTCTTTCAGCTGGTCAACGGTGGTGATCCCGATCGACGAGAGCTCTTCAGTGTTCTTGTCGGAGAATCCCGGAAGGTCCTTGAACTCCTTTACGGTCATTCTTTCACCTTGTGCGACTTGCCGGTAATGTAGATACCGTCCTCGAAGACCCTCTTGTCGAAGCCTCCCCTCATGGTGGACTTCTCCATGTTGGCCGCGGTCTGGCCGACGTCCTCGATGGAGATGCCGGTGACAGTGATGTCCTGTCCGCTGATCTTCACCTTGGAGTCGCCGACGATGACGGCGTAACGGGGGGCGTGCCCTCCCATGTAGTTGTTGACCTCGACCCTCTTCTCTTTGTCGTTGACGGTCACTTTCATAGGGAAGTGGGAGAACACGACCTTGAGGTGGTAGGTGAACCCGACGGTGACGCCCTTGATCATGTTCTTGATGTGGGCGGCGTAGGTTCCGACCATGGCCTTGTCCTTGATCCTCGGGTATTCACAGCTGACTGTGACTTTCCCGTCCGCAACGACGACATTCACGCGGGGGTGCGAGAAGTTTCTGCTCAGTTCACCTTTGGGCCCTTTGGCCGTCAAGGTGTTCCCGTCCAGAGAGACGGTGACCCCATCGGGTATGGCGATGTGGCTTTCGATTATCCCTGCAACTGTCATCTTTGTTCCTCAGTACACGTATGCAAGCAGTTTTCCGCCGATGCCGAGTTCTTTGGCTTTGTCCTGGGCGACGACGCCGTCGGTGGTGGTGAAGATGAGGACCCCGAAATCCTGGGCGGGGAGGTACCTCGCCTCATAGGTCTCGATGTCCGCGACTTTCACGGAATACCTGGGCTTTATGACGCCGCAGTTGTTGATGGCTCCTTTGAGCTGGACGCGGAACTTGCCCGCTTTGCCGTCCTCGACGAACTCGAACTGGTTGATGTATCCGTAGTCCTGCATGACTTTGAGCACGCGGCCGATCAGCTTCGAGGAGGGTGCGATGATGCACTCCGCCTTTCCGTTGACCGATGCATTCTTTATGACGCACATTGCGTCGTTGAGTGGATCGCTCTGCATTCATGTCACCTCACGAATATTTCTTGAAGCCCAGCTCCGGGGCCATGTCTCTGAAGCACTGGCGGCACAGGTGCATCCCGTACCTCCTTATAATACCGCGCCTGCGGCCGCAGCGGTCGCATCCGACCTGCCTGCCGTACTGTTTCTTGGGCTTCATTCGATCACCTGGACATTGTACTTGTCTTTCATGAACTGGATGGCCTCGTCCCTTCCGACGCGGTGCTCCTTGGGGATGGACTTCCTGAGGAGAGCCCTCCTCTCGACGCGCTCTCCGCCTTTCCTGCGGATGACCACGTTGACATCCATTCCGAAGATCCCGATCTCGGGGTCGTACTTCATGCCGTCGAAGTCGGTGTAATCGGAGATACCGAAGGACATGTTGCCCTCCTTGTCGAAGGAGTACTCGTACACGCGGTTCTCCCTGATGCTCAGGGCGCGGGCGAGGAACTTCTCGGCGTTCTCTCCCCTGAGGGTGACCTTGCATCCGAGGGGCATGCCCTCACGGATGCCGAGGTCCCTGTTGACGGTCTTGGAGAGGGTCTGGACAGACTTCTGCCCGGTAACCATCTCGAGGACCTTCTGGGCCTTGACGAGCTTCTCGCCGGCCTCGCCGACGCCGATGTTGACGGAGATCTTCGATATGCGGAGGTCCCTCATGACGTTCTCGCTCATTCGGAAGCCTCCGGAAGAACGATCTCGGTCTTGCCGGTGCCGATGACGAACACGTTGTCCTTGACGGTCTCGGTCTTGCTCTCGAAGGTGACGGTGGCGGCGGCGGTCGCGGACCCGTCCTTGACGGACGCGATGGTCTCGACCTTTCCGGCGTGGCGTCCGTTGATGACGAGCACGACGGCGTTGACATCGTAGGGGTAGACTGCGAGGACCTCGTTGCCCTCGAAGGTCATCTTGAGGGTGTCCCCGGTCTTGTATTTGTTCTCGCTGATGAGGATGTTCCTCCCGGAGGACAGGTTGACCTGGAGCTTGCCTCCGGCGACCTTGTTCTTGCCCTCGACCCTGAACAGGGACCACTTGGTGTCCTCCTCGGAGATGGGGACGGCGGTGAGCTTCCCCTTGCCGGTGAGGAGTATCCTGTAGTTCGCGTTCAGCTTCGGGATGCTGACGGTGTCCATGATCCCGACGGGCGCTTTGGCGTCCTTGACCTTCTTGCCGTTGACGATGAGGTCGCGGTCGGCGATCATCCTCTTGGCCTCTTTGGCGGTGTCCGCGACGCCGAGCATGTCCCTGAGGAGCATGCCGGCAGGGACGGACTCGTCCACGGAGTGCGCTCCGGGCCTCTGCTTGGCCGCCCAGACGTGGGTCTTCTTGGGGATGGCCCAGGTCCTGGGCATAGCCAGTCTCTTCATGTGGTCGCTCATTCTGCTGCCTCCTTGTTGTCGAGGATCTTGGACCTGAGGGGATCCTCGAGGTTCAGTTTGACTATGACGAGGTTCGAGGCGTGAACCGGGCGGGCGACGGCGGTCCCGTCTGCCTGCTTGATGGTCACTCCGTCGATCGAGACGCGTCCGGTCTTGGTGAAGACCTCGACGACCTTTCCCTCGGTCCCTTTGATGTCCTCGTCTCCGCGGACGATCGCGACGGTGTCGCCTTCGCAGACCCTCGCGGTGCGCCTGCCGTACTTCTCCGCAAGCTCATCGCTGAGATGGGCGGAGAGCATTTTCCTCTTAGTGTGCGCAGGGGCGTTGGCCTGAGCCTTCCTCTGCACCCTTGCTTTGCTGCTAACCATGTCCATTGCCTCACACGATGGTGCTCGCGGTCGCTGCGATCCTGGGCCACCTGTCGGCGGCCTCCCTGGCGACGGGGCCCTTGATGTCGGTTCCCTTGGTCTCTCCGGTGTCGGTCACGAGAACGGCCGCGTTGTCCTCGAAGAAGACCATCGTGCCGTCGGGGCGCCTGTAGGGGCGCTTCTGGCGGACGATGACGGCGAAGACGATCTGCCTCCTCATGGCGGGGGTCCCTTTCTTGACGGAGGCGATGACGAAGTCGCCGACTCCGGCCTTGGGGATCCTCCTGCTGACGCCGTGGTAGCTGGGAACGGTGATGATGGAGATGACCTTGGCTCCGGTGTTGTCGATGACCGTGAGCTCGGTCTCCTGCTGCACTCCCCTGATCTGGTGTCCTGCGATTCCCTTCATCTCAGTCCCTCTTCTCGATCACGACGTACGAAACGGTCTTGGAGATGGGGCGGCACTCCATGATCCTCACGGAGTCGCCCGCTTTGAGCCCGAGGCAGGCGGGCGCGTGGGCCGCGTACCTTGCGGATTTCTTCATGTACCTCTCGTACTTCTCGTCTTTCTTGAGGTAGTCGCGCTTCACGATGACGGTTGAGTTCATCTTCACGCTGGCGACCACTCCGTCGATGACCTGTCCCCTCACGGAAAGGGTTCCGTGGAAGGGGCAGCACGGGTCGCTGCACTCGCCCTGCGGTGCTTTGACCTCGATGCCGATGTTCCTGATTTCTGCTGTCATTTTTCTCACCTAACCTTCTTCATCCTGTCTTCGGGTCGGTGAAGGAGTTTGCTTCCTTCGATGTCTATCTGCTCGTTGTTGTACATGAACCTGAACTCGTTCCCCGACTTGGGGACCATTCTCTCAGTTCCGGCCGATTCAATGGTGAACGTGTTCTTCGTCTCGTCGACCACTCTTCCGGATATACCGGAGAACGGCGCTGACAGCACACTCACGTCGAGGCCTATGAGTTCGGATCTCATGAATTCGGTGCGATTCATCTGCTTACCTTACTTCGGTGCGGAATCCCATCTCTTCCAGGACGGCCTTGACCTTTTTCTTGTGGTCGCCCTGGAGTTCGATGCGCCCGTCCTTGCAGGTGCCGCCGGCCGCGCAGCGGCTCTTGAGAGTCTTCGCGAGGTCGTTGATGTCGATGTCGTTGCCGTCGATGCCGTCGATGACGGTGACGGTCTTACCGTATCTGCGGCTGTCAATCGATATCCTGACGCTCTGCTGTTCGCGTGCGATCTCCTCGCACATGCAGAGCTCTTTCGGCAGGCCGCACTTCGGGCAGATCTCAGACATCAGAGCTTCTCCTCCTCCTTCTGGACGGTCAGGATGCGGGCGATGCTGAGCCTGAGGGAGCGGATGATGCCGGGGCTCGAGGGAGCGCCTCCCATAGCGGAGACACCCCTCTCGTGCATGAGCTCGTTCCTGAGCTCCTTCAGTTTCTCGTTGCGCTCTTCAGCGGACATCTTCCTGATGTCGGCGACCTTGAGTGCTGCCATGGTCACTGCGCCTCCTCAGCGGGCGCGGCCTCGGCAGGCTCTGCTCCCTCGGCGGGGGCGGCCTGCGCGGCGACGGCGTTCGGGCCGAACAGGTCGGGCAGCTTCTGGGCGGCCTCGTCCTTTCCGGCGACAGCGATCTCGGCGGGGAGCTTCGCGGTGTTCTGCATGATCTCCACGGTGACTCCGATGATTCCCATCTTGAGCTTGGCGACCGCGTATCCGTGGTCGACGAACTGGATCTTGGGCTCACCGCAGTATTTGATGGAGCCTTCCTTGAACTTCTCGGTCCTGTGCCTCTGTCCGCTCAGCTTCCCTGCGACGATGATGTAGCATCCGCGGGCGCCGGCGTCCATGACCCTCCTGAGGGTCGCGTGGCCTGCGCGCCTGAAGTGCCATCCCCTCTCGAGGGAGAAGGCAAGCTTCTCAGCCATGATCTGAGCGTTGAGGGAGACGTCCTTGACCTCCTCGACCTCGATCTGGGGGTTCTCGAACCCGAACCTGTCCTCGATGACGGTGGTCAGGTTCTTGATTGTCTGGCCGCGGCGGCCGATGACGAGCCCGGGCCTCTCGGTGGAGAGGATGATGCGGGTCCCCATGGGGGTCCTCTGGACGTCGAGGCGCCGAATCCCGCGCGGGAGACCTCTTTCATGAGGTACTCCTTGAGCAGGACCCTGCGGACGTTCTCGGCGACGAATTTCCTTTCTGATGCCATTTCACTCAACCTCCGAGAGGATGATCTCGATGTTCGCGGTCTCCTGGTTCCACTGGGTGGCGCGTCCCTGCGCCCTGGGCCTGTGCCCGGGGATGACCTGTCCGCGGGAGATGGAGATCGTGGAGATCTCCATGGACGCGGAGTCGAGTCCCTTGTAGTCGGCGTGGAGGCCGCGCTCTCCAGAGCGGCGAGTATGGCCTTGGACGCTTTGACCGGGTACCTTCCGGGCCCGACGTTCGCCTTGTGGGAGACACGCTTGTTGTATCTCCTCAGGGGAACGGGGACCTCTTTGGCGATGACGCCCTCCAGGGTCTTCCTGGCCTCGGGGACCTTCATCCCCCTGATCAGACCCGCGACCTCGCGGGCGAACTTGGGGGAGATGGGCTGCTCCTTGGACAGGGCCTTGGCGGTGGTGTCGGGGTCCGAAACAGTTGTGTAGCCTTTGTTTGTAGCCATGATTCGACACCTCACTTCAGCGGCATGAACTTGGAGGACCTGGTCGCACCGACTCCGGGTCCGGAGTGCTGCGGCATCTTCCTGTTGATCACAAACTCGCCGAGGTTGCATCCGATCATCTCGGGCTTGATGTCGACGTGACGAACTGGTGGCCGTCGTATACAGCGACGGTCTTCCCGACGAACGAGGGGAGGATGGGCAGGTCCCTGCGGTGGGTCCTGACGACTCCGTTGTTCTCGCCGGACAGCTTGTCGTAGACGATCTGCTGTTCGTAGTTCAGCCCGCGGAGGTAGGTCCTCCTCGCCCTGGACGGCAGGAGCTCGAGGACCTGGTCGAAGGGCATGGACTGGAGCTGTTCAAGGGTGTATCCCCTGAACATGAACTCCTTCTTCCTCCTCGCCTGGATCGCGGATGCCTTCTTCCTCAGTTTTCTTCTGGAAGATTTCGCGGATCCCATGATTTTCTTTGCCATTTAGGTCACTTCCTCTTGATCTTCTTCTTGGGCGCGATGAATCCAGCCTTCTGGCCGGGAGGCGCGGTCCTGCCGTGGCAGTTGGGTCCTCCGACATGCGGGTGGCTTCCTCCGCCGTTCGGGTGGTCGACCGCGTTCATCGCGACACCGCTCGTCTTCTTGTTCGCAACAGACCTGGACCTGAGGGTCAGGTAGTTCTTACCGGCTTGGCGAGGGGCTTGTCGGTCCTTCCGCCTCCGGCGACGACCCCGACGACTGCGCGGCAGCTGGGGTCGAATTCCTTCAGCTCTCCGGACGGCATGGTCAGGACGACGGTCTTCCCGCGGCTGACGACGAGCGCGGAGGTTCCGGCGGTCTTGACGAACTTGCCTCCGTCGAGGGGCTGTCCCTCGACGTTGTGGACGAGGGTTCCCTCGGGGATGTTGCCGAGAGCGAGGATGTTCCCGACATCGGCATCCTTGGTGCCGATGTATATCTTCTGACCGACCTTGGTTCCCTCGACGGCGAGCTGGTAGCTCTTCTTGCCGCCGAAGTCCACGACGGCCAGGGGGCTGGTCCTTCCGGGGGCCTGGATAAGGTCCTTGATGGTTCCTTCCGCCTGGGCGTAGTGGGGGATCCTGATGTCGTCGACATGCCTGTGGGAGGGGGAGCGCATGTGGTCGCTGCCCGAGCCTCTCCTCTGCGGAATCAGTCTTTTTCCCATGATCTCACCTCAGAACACTCCGACCCTCGTGCCGACATCCTCTGCAGAGTAGCCCTCTGCGAGCTTGATGATGGCATGCTTGCCGTCTTTCTGGATTCTGGTCCAGACCTTCTCGACCTTGACCTCGAAGTACTCTTCGAAGGCGGTCTTGATGTCTGCCTTGTCAGCGTCCCTGTTGACCAGGAACTCGATCTTGTTGCCGTCCTTGAACTTCTGGATAGGGGTCCCGTTCATGAGGTTGAGGGACTTCTCGGTCACGTACGGCTTGATGAGCACATCGCTCTGCTTCATTCGGTCCACTCTCCGATCTTCTCGATTGCGGATTTGGTGTAGACGGTGAGCCTTCCGGCGTCTCCTCCGGGAGCGAGCAGGCTGGTGTTCAGGGTGCTGATCTCCTCGACATCCACACCGGGCAGGTTGCCGGCGCCGGAGAAGACGGCGGCCTTCCTGTCCTTATCAGATATTACTATAAGGACGGAGACAGGGGTCCTGTACTTCCTGTTCCTCATCTTTCCCTTTCCGGCGCGGATCTTGGTCCCGTCCTTCGCGCGGTCGACATCGTATCCGATCCCGATGGCGTCGAAGAGCTGCCTGACCTCCGCAGCGGTCTTGACCTCGTTGAGAGCGTCGTCGACCACGATGGGGAAGGAAACCTTGTCATCGAAGACGTGCCCGCGGGCCTTCACGCACTCCGCGTTGGCGGTTGCGGCGAGGGCGGAGAGGCGGGACATCTTGAGCTCCTTCCTGTTGATCTTCTGAGCCCAGATCTTCTCGACTTTCGGCGGGTGAGCCCTGCGTCCCGAGATGTTGTTAGGGGACTGGGTTGCCCTCCTTCCGTCGTGGAGCCTCTGAACACGGGCTACACCGCGTCCCTTGCCCCAGGTGCTGACGGAGTGCCTCATTCCGGACATCTTGTTGGGTCCGTAGGGCTGCCTTCCGTTGGCTGCCGCAGCAAGGATCGCTTTCTTGATGAGGTCGGGCCTGTACTCGGCGGCGAACGCTGCGGGCACCTCGACGGTTCCGGCGACCTCTCCCTTCACGGAATAAACGTTGGTTGTGGTCATTCGAATCACGCTCCCTGCTGGGACTGGGTGGACACGAAGGTTACCTCGGCGGCGCTGGTGTCGGCCTTGGCGGGCACGCGGGTGCGTCCCTGAACCTGATGAGCCTCTTCGCGGGGCCGGGAACGGATCCGTGGACGAGGACGTAGGTGTTCCTGACCTCTCCGTAGTTGACGAAGCCTCCCTGGGGGTTGACCTCTTTCCCGTCGGTTCCGACCTTCATGATCTTCTTGTTCAGCTCGGTCCTCTGGTGGTATCCCATCTGACCGGCCAGGGGCACGGTGCTCCTGACGTATCCGGGCCTCTTGGGTCCGAGGTTGGCGACACCGCGGCGGTGCTTGCTGTTCTTGTGGGACAGCAGCTTGATTCCCCACCTCTTGGTGGCTCCCTGGAATCCCTTGCCGGTGGTGATGGCGATGACGTCGATGAAGGCGCCCTCGGCGGCGAAATCGGTCACAGGGACCTCTTTGCCGAGGATGCTCTTCGCGTAATCGACGCGCTCCTGCACGGACTTGCCTCCGCCGATCCTGAGCTCCATCAGGTCGGGGACCTTCTTGGGCACGCCGGACACGAGCTTGGGCTGGGTGTAGGCGAGGACGCGGACGTCCTCGATGTCGAGGCCGTCGAACTTGGAGTAGTCGGGCTCTCCTTTCTTGGGCACATTGACCCTCCTGTTGAGGAGAGGGTCGATGTCCGCTTCCTTTGCCCAGACCTCGCCGGCGGTCTTCAGGCCGAGGATGGTGTTCTCGTAGAACCTGACGGCGGCGACCTTCATAGGCGGGACCTCGATGACGGTCACGGGCACCTGGACCTCCATTCCGGAGGTGGTGCTCTTCGCGCGTTTGTCGACGACGAACGCGTGGGTCATACCGGCCTTGTAGCCGGCGAATCCCTGGATCTTGGGCGCGCCGGAGATCTCGGGCCAGCTGTCCAGCCTGGGCATCTGCGACTTTGCTCTCTTCCTAGGGCCGTATGCCCTGGAACCCTTTGTTGGGCGTCTTGTTTGCGGCATATTTCCACATACCTGCGAGGGTATCTTCGCTAACCTCGCGATTCATCAGACGAACGCCTTCGTGAACCGACCGTGACGCCGTATCCATCTCGAAAAACGTCGTTTTCCGACATGAAATGAACGATGGGTTGCTTCCGCATTGCCCGATACGTCTGGTCGGCACAGAGTGCTCAATCTGAGGGGTGCTAGCAACATCGCATATAAAAAGGTGGCCCCCGCGTTCTTATTTGTATAATCGCGCGGGAACTTATGGGAGAAGAGGTTTGCCGTCCCGGCCGGGCAGGGTGCCCGCCGGCCGCATCAAAGGGTGCCGTTCTTGGCCTTGTCCTTGGCGCGCTTGAGGCGGTCCTTGGGGGTGAATCCGGTGGCCTCGAGGAGGAACTCGTTGAGCTTCCTCTTGGAGTCGAGGACGGTCTCGTCGGGAAGGTCCCTAGCGTTCTCGACGTTCACGGTGGAGACCCCGAGGACGGTCTTCGAGATGATCTTCGCCTCGATGCGGGACATCGCGCCGTACGATGATACGAGGGCGCCGTTCTCCTCCCTGACGGAGCCGAAGACGTTCTGCATTATGTCCTTCAGCTTCCCGCCCTCGATCTTGCTGTACCAGCCTCTCTTTATGTCGAATTCCGTCATTCCTTCCATGTTCTCAGCCTCTGATGTTGAGTTCATTGGCCAGCACCCTGCCGACATCGTCGGCGGTGCCCAGCATCTTCTCTGCGCCGAGGTAGCGCTCCCAGGTAGATTTACATTCGCATCCGCCGCAGTCCAGGTCGCGGGGGTCCTGCGAGAACGAGAACCTCTCCACCGCGGCCAGGGCGCGCTGGTCGCAGGCGCCGCAGTTGTGGACCCCTCTCTGGGACCCTCCGCCGGACGGCGAGCTCATGAGCCTGGCGTTCACCTTCCCGGACAGGCGCTTCATGACCTCTATGAGGCTCCAGATCCACGGGGAGCGGAACTCGCCGCGCTTCCACAGCCTCTCGACGACGGTGCCGTGCTGTATGTTGAGGGGGTTCACCGAGATCTCGTCGGAGAACGGGTCGGCGAACAGCGCGGACGACACCGCGTCCTCGATCGCGTCGGACTCGGTGAGGTACGGCGGCTTCAGGAGCAGGTAGGTCCTGACTCCCAGCCCGGCGTCCTTCAGGCGCATGCCGGCCTCCCTGCTCTGGGCTGCCGTGAACCCTTTGTTGACGCATGTCCTGAGGACCTCCTCGTCGGACGACTCGAGGCCCAGCGCCACCGTCAGCTGCGCCGGGAGGGTGGACAGCAGGTCTGCGGTGAGGAACTCGGGGCGGCTCTCGACCAGGATGCGCCTGCACCCGCCGTACTCGTCGAATATCCTGTCCCTGACGGCGGCCGGGATCTCCGCGGGGTCGAAGAAGCTCCCCGACGTGTATATCTTCACGAACGGCTCGCCCTTGTATTTAGAAAGTGCCAGATCGACCTGTTTGTTGAGGTCCTCCGCAGTGACGCCGCTCATGGATGCGGTGCGGTAGCCGCACATGGTGCAGCCTCCTCTGCCTGCCTTGGCCCAGCAGCAGCCGTTGGTGCGCAGGATGATCACCTGGGCGCCGACGGTCTCCCCTCCGGCCATGTCCTTCTCGGACCAGACGGCCTCGGGCTCGCTCGGAACTCTTTCCTTCTTCATCGCCCGTCCGCACACCCCGGCAGGTTATTAACCTTGGCAGAACAGGGCCCTGGGACACACGCGTGCCCCCGCCCCCGCGTGCCCTCGCGTGTTTTTAATATCATAGGGGCATGGCGACGCAGGCATTCAAATGGCGAAGAAAGTCATAGTAGTCGGATCGGGCGCCGCCGGCATGTCGGCCGCGTCCGCGGCCCGTGCGGCAGACCCGGAAGCGGACATCACCGTGATCACCGAGGACTGCGATATCGCATACTCTCCCTGCATGATCCCCTGGGTCCTCGAGGGCAAATCCACCTGGGACCAGATGATAATGCACACCCCGGAATGGTACGCGTCCGAGAGGAACATCAAGGTCCTGACCCGCACCAAGGTGGAATCTGCCGTCAACGACAGGGCCAAGGACGGCACCGTCACCAAGACTGTGACCGCCGGCGGGAAGACCTACGAGTACGACTCGCTGGTGCTCGCTACCGGCGGCAGGGTCTTCGTGCCCCCGATCGAGGGGACCGACCTCCCCGGCGTGTTCGTTGTGAGGACCGTCGAGGACGGCAGGAAGATAGAGGCCTGCCTGAAGACGGCCAGGAACGTCGTCATCGCCGGAGCGGGCGTCATCGGTCTCGAGCTCGCTATCGCCCTCAACAACATCGGCAAGGACGTCACCGTCATCGAGATGATGGACCAGGTCATACCCAGGATCGCGGACGCCGACATGGCGGCCCAGGTCCAGAAGTATCTGGAGGACCAGGGCGTCACCATCGTCCTGAAAGCGCCCGTCCAGAAGGTCACCGGCAACGGGAAGGCCGAGGGCGTCGAGTCCCTGGGCAAGACGTATCCCGCGGACGTCGTCATCTTCGCCACCGGGGTCCGCGCCAACACCGACATCGCCAAGCAGCTCGGCCTCGACATCGGCCAGCTCGGCGCCGTCGCGGTCGCGCCCACCATGCAGTGCTACAGGCGCGGAAGGCTCCTGCCCGATGTCCTCGCATGCGGGGACGTCATCCAGTGCCAGTCCGGAGTGTACCCCGGGCCTACCATGAGCCAGCTCGGCTCGTCCGACGTCAAGGAAGGGAAGGTCGCCGGCGCCAACGCCGTCGGCCGCCGCGAGATCTGCGGGCCCACCCTGAGCCCGTGGGTGAGCCCCATCGGAGAGATGGAGATCGCCGCACCGGGATGTCCCTGGGGCTTGCCTCCTGGTACGGAGCGGGCACCGCGACCGGAAAGGCCGAGGGGCTCACGCGCGCCAGGTACTTCCCCGGCGCCAAGCGCATGACCGTGAAGGTCATCGGAGACCGCGCCACCCACCGCATCATCGGGTGCCAGATCGTCGCCGGCGAGAACACCACCGGACGCATCGACTGGATGACCGCTGTCATCGCCGCCGGGACCACTGCCGAGGAGTTCCTCGCGAACGGCGAGAACGCCTACTGCCCCCCCACCGCCATGGTGAGGGAGCCCGTGTTCGCCGCCGTCGAGGACCTCGTCAGGCAGTTCAGACAGTGATCCCCGATGGAATACGGAGAGTACGCCAAGGTCTACGACGGGCTCAACAGCAGCGAGGACATAGAGCGCCTGGAGGGAGAGGGCTACGATGCCCGCTTCCTCGAGACCCTGTATACCCAGAAGGTCAACAGGTCGGTCAAGAAGAAGTTCCACACTGTCAGGAAGAAGTCCAAGGAGATCCTCCGCGACTGGGCCGGCGGCGAGAGCATCTGCTCCATCGCCGACCGCCTGGGATACCCGCCGGTGCTGACGGCCATGACCATCTTCCTCGAGGACGGATGCACCAAGAAGGTCTTCTGGGAGTACGTCCGCGACCCGTCCCTGCTCGACAGCCCCGAGACCGCGGCCGAGCTGCGCGAGGCGACCGAGAAGGACATCGTCTACTCCCCTCAGGCCGACCAGAGGCAGAAGGAGCGCGGGAAATGGGGAGAGGGGCTCCTGTGGGAATGGCTGGACGGCCAGGACGTCTCGTACAAGACGGAGCAGGACGAGAGGGCCGCCGGAGCGACCGGCAAGACCCCCGACTGCCTCCTGGACTCCCCGATGGAGTTCGAAGGCAGGGAGATCCGCTGGATCGAGAGCAAGGCCTCGTTCGGCGACGCCGTGGAGTTCCGCTACAACTGCAAGAACCAGCTTGTCCCTTACACCGAGCTTTTCGGCCCCGGCGTGGTCGTCTATTGGACAGGCCATCTCGACGGCCTCGAGACCCCCGACGGCATAACCGTCGAGGACATCGGGATCATGGACAAGAAGCTCGAGAGTCTCTGAAACCGCCGCAGGCGGGGGGCGTGCTCCCGGCCCCGGCCTGCATGGTTTCGCTGTATTTTTTTCAAGAAGAATCCGGGACGGGCCTGTTCGGGTTACAAGACCCAGATGCGTTTCTCGAAATGCATCTGCATACCTGAGAGATACCGTTCGGCAGCGCCGCCGTCCGTACATGGCGCGGATGCAAGAAATGATTCCGCGGCCGGAATGATGCAGAGAGGCCCGAACGCCTCCCTGCGGAAAATGTCTGAAGCGGACTCAGACCGCCGGGATCTTCTGCGCGAACTCTTCGCGGAGCTCGCCCATGGTGGCGGTGCGCTCGGCGTAGGCATTGTGCTTGTGGATGGACTCCTCCGAATCGGACGAGACCTTGACCTCGCAGCTGTCCGGAAGCTTCTGGAAGTTGGTGACGACCAGGGTGAGGCCGTTCCTCACGACGTCCTCCACGAAACGGGTGTTCTCATGGGCATTGATGACAACCCTTCCCTCGTCCTCCCTCTTGAGGAGCTCGAAGGTGGGGCTGGAGACGGACTTCTCCGCGAGGTCTATGAGGTCGTCGGCCTCGATGTTCTCCTCAGGCCCGGTGGTGATCACGATGGAGCATACGTTCCTCTGGTTGTGGGACATCATTGGGAAGCCGGGGTCCTCGACGTTGAGGAGCTCTCCGACGGTCTCCTGGGCGCAGGGGCAGGCGGTCATGCCGACGGCCTCGCATCCGATGGTCTTCCTGATCTCCCCGTCCCTGGTGCCGGTAGCGCCGGCCAGGAGCGTATAGCCCTCGAGGGTGTCCCTGCCCGAGGGGGTCTTCCTGGGCCTGAAGTACTCGGCGGTGATGGTGACGTAGGCGTTCATGGCATACTCGTGCTTGACAAGAAGTTTCTTCACCATGTCGACGGCCAGGTTCTCCAGTCCGTCGAGGGATGGGAAACGCTCTCTTCGGCGACCGCCCTGAGGACCTCGACGTTCCTCGAAAGGTGGCTGCCCCTCTGCGCGGCCGGGAGGTCCACGTAGATATCGAACGAGCAGTTGACGACGTTGCTCAGGGGGCTGTTCATCCCGGGCCTTGCGATCAGGACCGGCTTGCGCACGCCGGAGACCCCTACCTTAGAGAGCCTGAACCCCGTGGATCCCCTGCTGTACTGCACGTCACACTTCAATGCCATATGACAGCGGTAAAGAACGAATTACTTAAATCATATAGGATAACCCGAAACAGGGTTGGACAGCATCCTCTTCCCGACCGTTCCCGATTTATCCCCGCAGCGGCATGGAGGCGGCATGGGCACGATGATATGCGGGATCGATGAGGCCGGGCGCGGACCGATGCTCGGGCCGCTCGTCGTAGGGGCCGTCTGGTCGGACGATGACGGCGGCCTCAGGAGCCTCGGCGTGAAGGACTCGAAGATGCTGAGCCCCGCCAAGAGGGAATCTCTCTATGACGAGATCGCACGCACGGTGCCGCATTGGGAGGTCGCGGTCATCGAGGCCGAGACCATCGACTCCGAGATGAAGACCGAATCTCTGAACATGATCGAGCTGGAACGTTTCGCCGCGCTCGCGGCCATGCATCCCTGCGATCTTGCGGTCGCCGACTGCCCCGACCCCAATACCGGGAGGTTCGCCGGGACGCTGTCCCGTATGGCCGGGGGCATAGCGGTGAAGGCCGAGCACAAGGCCGATGCCAACTACCCGACTGTATCGGCCGCGTCGATCATGGCCAAGGTGACCAGGGACCGCATCGTGGAGAGCTACCGCGAGGAGTTCGGCATGCCTGTCGGTTCCGGCTATCCTAGCGACCCCGAGACCGTTGATTTCATAGAAAAATGGATTAAGAACCATTGCTGTGCACCGCCACACGCTAGAACATCGTGGGAACCTGTCAAGGCAATGCTCTCGAAGGGAAAGAACACGACACTGGACGATTGGTGATTGACCATGACCATGGAAGCAACCATACAGGAGTTCATCGATAAGGCCAACAAGAGGATGGCCGAGGACGCAGACGTCAGGGAGAAGACGAAGGATCTCGTCAAGACCGTTAACTTCGACCTCGGCGAAGAGAAATACTCTATGAAGCTCTCCGATGCGAAGATTTCCGATTTCAAGCCGGAGTTCATAGAGGACGCTGACATCACGGTCACCACCACCCCGGAATACTTCCAGCAGCTGGTCGACGGGGACCTCAGGCCCATGCGCGCATACGTGACCAAGAAGATCTCGATCAAAGGCAAGATCCAGGACCTGATGTTCCTGAAGAAGCTCTTCTGAAACCTCTTCCGCCCTTCACGAAATTTAAATAGTAAGCCAAGTGTAGGGCACATCATAGCGAGGTAGGGTAGCCAGGATATCCCGTCGGGCTCATAACCCGGAGATCGGTCGTTCAAATCGACCCCTCGCTACCATCCTGTTTTAAAAACCGCGCCTATGTACGGCGGTGCCTTTGTTTTTAGATCTGGCATGATGCATTTGCAGCGCTATATGCATCTCCCGGCTCTTTAAACGGCTGAGAAAGGCGCACACACGATCTGGAAAATCGCCCGCAGATGCAGCGGACTTCCGGCGCATCGGCCGAAGGGCAGTGAAAAATAACGGGCCGCGGAGATTTATCCTGCGGCCGAGAAGCATTCTGATGGAGGAAGATATCCTCCCGGGCCCGCCTATGGGGCCCGGATCCTTTCAGGGTTCCTCCTCCCCGTGCGGAGCCTCGGCGGAAGAACCTCCGCCGCTGCTCTCGGGGGCCTCATAAGTGCTGATTCTCACAGCCTCGTCTATGGGGACGATGAAGATCCATCCGTCACCGCTCCGGCCGGTCTTGGCGGCCTTGCAGACGGTGTCGATCACGCAGGGGACGTGATCGTCCTCGACGGCGATCTCGATCTTGACCTTCTCGATCTCGTCGACGACGAACTCGCCGACCCTGTTGGTGAACTTGACCCCTGCCTGCTTCCCGCGGCCGGTGACGTGGGTGAACGTCATCCCGGTGATCCCCTTGGCCTTGAGGGCGTCCTTGACGTCCTGGTACTTCTCGGGGCGCACTATCGCTACGACCATCTTCATTCCATTTCACCTCAGAGATATGCCGGCTCCCCGTGCTCAACGATGTCCTGCCCTATGGACTCCTCGGCCTCGGGTATGCGGACCTTCATGAACCTGGAGATGACCCAGATGATCGCATACGACATGGCGAAGCAGAAGATGACGGTGAAGGCGACTGCCGCAATCTGCCCGATGAACAGGTCGGTGCCGCCGTGAATGAGCCCGGCGACGCCGCCGGAAAGGTCCGGGTCCGCGAAGATGCCGGTGGCGATCGCTCCCCAGATCCCTCCGACGCCGTGGACGCCGAAGACATCCAGAGCATCATCGAACTTCAGCTTGGAGTGTATGAAGGTGACGGCGAAGAAGCACAGGGCCCCGCCGACCGCCCCCGTGAACATCGATTCGGTGAACCCGAGGTACGCCGCACCGGGGGTGATGGCGACGAGCCCCGCGATCGCTCCCGCGATGAGCCCGAGGACGCCGACCCTCCCGACCTTGATGTACTGGGCGACTCCCCACGCGGCCATGCCGAAGACAGCGGCGGCCTGGGTGGTGAAGAACACATGGACTGCGGATGCATCGGCCAGAAGGCCGGACCCTCCGTTGAACCCGAACCATCCGAACCACAGCAGCATGGCACCGAGGAAAGCGATGGGGATGTTATGGGCACGGGAGGACTTGCGGGTTCCTGCCAGCCTGGGTCCGACGAAGATGCACAGTGCCAGACCGGTGACTCCGGCGCAGATGTGGACGACGGTCCCTCCGGCGAAGTCGAGGACGGTGAGATACTGGTCGAACAGCCCTCCTCCCCAGACCCAATGGGCCATGGGAGCGTAGACCAGGACAGACCATAGGATGAGGAAGATTATGATCGCGTTGAAACGGACGCGTTCGGCACAGGCACCGAGCACGAGCGTGGCAGTGACGATGGCGAACATCATCTGGAAGAGGACGAACTCCAGGTAGGAGATCTCGCCGCCGTCCATCATGTCGAATTCGTCGATGCCGTTCAGAAGGACGTGATCGAGGTTACCGATGAAGGCAGCATCGCCGCCGAACGCGAGCGAGTAGCCGACGACAATCCAGGATATGCCCATGACCGCGGTAGCCGCGAGGCACTGGGCGATCATAGAGGTCATGCTCTGCCTTCTGAGCATGCCTCCGTAGAAGAATGCGACTCCGGGCACCATGATGAACACGAGCGCGGAGCACACAAGGATCCAAGGGATGGTGACATTGACGCTTGCGGCCGCTGAGCCGTCATCTGCCGATGAAACGGGCGACACCAAGACTATTGCTGCGATTGTGGCTGCCAGGAATGCGATTCCCGCCGCTGCGATTGCTGATGACCTCATTGATACCACGATTGAATTGTTTTTTCCTTCGAAATTAGACAAATGTCTAATGATATTTGAATATAACCATAAAATAATCTCTAAAATACGAAATTCGTAAAACAAAGGCCATATGGATGGACTGAAATATACAGTAACGTCCATCAACAGACATTGCAAACTGCGGAAATCCCCGAAGTCCGCAGATCGCTGAAAAAAGAACCGGCCGCCCGAAGGCGGCAAGATGTTTGATAGATCTTCAGAGAAGGCTCTTGGCCTCTTCAGGTGACATGTCTATCGCCTTGAGGAGGTACTGCAGGGCCTTCTTCTTGTACGGAGCAAGGGCCGCCGCGGACTTGGGATCGTCAGCGATGTCCGCATAACTGGCCATGATCGCGTTGTAGTACTCGATGGCGAACTCCGAGTAGTAGGTCGGGGACATCGATTCATCAATCTCAGCCGCCTCGTTGTACGCCTTCTCCGCCTCGTCGTACTTGCCGACCGATATGCAGAACAGCCCGTAGGACTGATAGTAATCGGCGCTCCCGCTGAGCTCGATGGCCTTGGTGTAGGCCGCCATTATGTCCTCGGTCTTCACCTTGGCGCCGAACATGCCGGAGGCATAGTTCCCGCACTCCGCGGTGTAGTACCAGCCCTCCGCATCGTTGGGGTATTCGGAGGAGTACTTCTTGAACGCGCTGTATGCCTTCTTGAAATCGCCCGAACTCATGGCCTTCATGGCCGCATCGAACTTCTTCTGAACGGCGGGGTCCCTTTCTGGGGCTTGACCATCCATCTCATCTGCCATGCTATATGCCATGACGCGCGGCTAATAAATCCTTTGTAACCCGCCTGACGGTCTGAACATGAAACAGGCCGCTCTAAGGGGGCGCTCTTCGGGCCTTCGGCAGGTCCGATGAAGTTCATATGATATCTGGGCGGCCGATCCCGGGCATGCCGGCGGCCGTTTCTCCCGCAAAAGCAACATCCGATCGCAGGAAGGACCGATAGGGGAGATCCGAGCCTAGAATGCGAAGATATGCGCAAACACCATTATAGCATCCAGCACCATCTGATATACGATGGTGCTGACGCTTTCGGAAGATGAAATGTACGAGATAGTCCTCCGCAGGGACAAGGACTTCGACGGCGTCTTCTTCTACGGGGCATACGATTCCGAGGTTTACTGCCTCCCTTCCTGTTCCGGCAGATCCCGATCCGCCAGAAGATCCGTTTCTACAGCACCCGCGAGGAGGCCGAGGCGCAGGGCCACCGCCCGTGCAGGCGCTGCCACCCCGAAACCGTCCCCATGAAAGACCCCAACAGCGTCTGGTTCCGCTCGGGCAAGGGACGCAGGAAATGACGGCGGAGACTCGGGCCGTTCTCCGCGCTGAAAGGTTATAATCTTCGAGGCCAATATCTGGGTATGTCCATCGAGGATCTCTGGAACCAGGTGGCGAGGGCCGCAGGATGCCCGGATTTCGCATTCAAGGAAATCACCCTTCCGAAGCTGACTGTGAGGGACGCCGAGAAATGCAGGCACATGTGCGAGCAGAACGTCTGCAAATGCTACGGCACCAACTGGGGATGCCCTCCGGGGGCCGGGCGACATAGCCTCCTGCCTCGGGAGGATCAGGAAGTACGGCCACGCGGCGGTGGTCTACCATCGCTACAAGGTCGACATAAAGGACGCGGACGCCCTGAAATCCTATTCGGGGAAGCTCCAGAACCTGCTCAGGACGATGCAGAGCTTCCTCCGCGCAAGGGACTACAGCTGCATGTGCCTGTCCGACGGAGGGTGCAACTACTGCGGGAAATGCAATTACCCCGGAGAGTGCAGGCACCCCGACCAGAGGGTCGACTCGGTGAGCGCCTACGGCATCCTCCTGATGGAGTACCTGGAGGACAACGGCCTGGAGTTCAGGTTCGAGGAGGACCATGTGACCTTCTACGGGCTGATCTTCTACAATGAGAAGGCTGATGCGCCGGCGGCCGGGCAGCGAAGAAGCGCCGAACGCGCAATTCTATTATAAAACAAACCAATCCGCGCACCAATAAGGGGCCCGTCGCCGGGCCCCCGGAGGCCATGCAATGGACAGAGAAACGGTTGCGCGGGTCGCGAGGACCGCGCACATCAGGCTCACCGATGAGGAGCTGGACAGATATTCGAAGGACCTCGCCGACATACTTGATTACTTCAAGGTCCTCGACGAGGCCCCCGGGCACGACGGCATCGGGGTGAACCCGGTGGAGATTGCGGACATCACCAGGGAGGACGAGCCCCGCCAGGACATCGATCCCGCCGAGCTCCTGAAGGATATGAAGACCTACGAGAACTACGTCAGGGGGCCCAAGCTGGTATGAGCGACGCGGAGACCATGTCGCGGCTGAAAGCGATCAACCAGAGATACCAGATGTTCAGGGCCTTCTGCGAGGACGGCACCCCCGGCGATGCGAAGTTCCTCTTCTCCGCCAAGGACAACCTGACGTCCAGCGAGTTCGAGACCTGCGCCGGGTCGAGGATCCTCGAGGGCTACCGCCCCGTCTTCGACGCCGCGCCCATCGAGAAGATGAAGGCCGCCGGAGGGAAGCTCATCGGCAAGACCAACATGGACGAGTTCGGCTTCGGGACCTTCTCGGCCAACTCGGCCTTCGGCATACCCAGGAACCCGTTCGACCTGGAGCGCTCCTGCGGAGGGTCGTCCGGCGGCTCGGCCTGTGCGGCCGCCGTCCTGGACGACCATGTGTCGCTGGGAGTGTCCACCGGCGGGTCCATCTGCTGCCCCGCGAGCTTCTGCGGGGTCTACGGGATCGTCCCCACCTACGGGCGCGTGTCCCGCTACGGCCTGATCGATTACGGCAACTCCCTGGACAAGGTCGGGCTGCTGTCCGCCGACCCGTCCAAGCTGTCCCGCTACCTCCCCGTCATCACAGGGAAAGACCCGAGGGACCCCACGTCCTGCGCCCAGCCCGAGCTGAAGCTGGCACATTCCAGGATCTCCTCCGTCGCCGTGCCCGATGAGGCGCTCTCCGGCGTCGCGGCCGATGTCAGAGAGGCGTTCGGCAGCGCCCTCGAGGAGCTCAAATCCATCGGCATCGAGGTCGACCGCGTGAGCATGCCCGAGCTGAAGTACGCCATCCCGGCCTACTATGTCCTCGCGACCTCGGAGGCATCCACCAACCTCGCGCGCTATGTCGGCATGCGCTACGGCCGCCAGGACGGCGACCTGTCCCAGAAGTTCGATGACTACTTCACCGACGTCAGGACCGCCGGCTTCGGCGACGAGGCCAAGCGCAGGATCCTGCTGGGAACCTACACCCGCATGGAGGGCTTCCGCGACAGGTACTACGCCAAGGCCCTCCAGGTCAGGCTGGAGGTCATCGACGCGTACAGGAAGCAGTTCGAGGGCCATGACGCCGTCCTCACCCCGACCATGCCCTTCGTATCGCCCAAGCTGAGCGATATATCGAAGATGACCCCGGTCGAGAACTACGCGGCCGACTTCCTCACCGTGCCGCCCAACCTGGCCGGCACCCCGCACCTGAACTGCCCCTGCGGCTACTCCTCCGAGAACGGCATGCCCGTCGGGATGCAGTTCGTGACCGACCACTGGAACGAGGACATGCTCCTCACGATGGCAGAGGATTGGGGGAAGAGGTTCGACCTCAGGCGCCCGGAGGTGTCGGTATGAAGATCGGCCTGGAAGTCCACGTTCAGCTGCCCACCAGGTCCAAGATGTTCTGCTCCTGCCCCACCACCGACGCGGAGGCCCCGAACACCCACGTCTGCCCGGTGTGCCTCGGCATGCCCGGCTCCAGGCCGGTCCTGAACCGCCAGGTCCTGGTGTACGGCATCATGCTCGCCAAGATGCTCGGCTGCAAGATCGCCGACACCACCTGGTTCTCCAGGAAGACCTACTTCTACCCGGACATGAGCAAGAGCGTCCAGATAACCCAATACGACCACCCGATCGGGACCGGCGGGCTGGTGATGCTGAACGGGAAGAAGCCCATAAGGATCACCAGGATCCACCTGGAGGAGGACCCCGGGAAGACCAAGAGGACCTCGGACATGTACTCGCTGATTGACTACAACCGCTCGGGAGTCCCCCTGGCGGAGATCGTCACCGAGCCCGATATCTCCACTCCGGCGGAGGCGAGGGAGTTCCTGACCCAGCTCATCGCCGACATCCGCGCCACCATCGACATGCCGGCGGACGGGGAGCGCAGCATCCGCTGCGACTGCAACATATCAGTCGGGAAGGAGAGGTGCGAGGTGAAGAACGTCACCGGCGTGAAGAACGCCGAGCGCGCCCTCACGTACGAGATGGTCAGGCAGATCAAGATACTCAAGGCCGGAGGAAAGATCGAGAGGGAGACCAGGAACTTCGACGAGGCCCGCGGGATAACGTACTCCGCGAGGAAGAAGGAGTTCGAGGCCGACTACGGCTACATCGACGAGCCCGACCTGGGCATATTTCATATCGGGAAGATGGCCGAGGGCATCACTATCAGGGAGAGCCCTGCGAAGATGACCGTGAGGCTGTCCGCGCAGTACGGCATACCCGAGAAGATGGCCAAGCAGCTCGTCTCCACATCCATCGATTTGGCACAGTTCTTCGAAACGGTAGCTGCCGAATACGGCAAGGACCTCGCCGTCAAACTGGTGGCCGGCCCCGTGGCCGGTTCCTGGAAGGAGATGGAGGCGGCAGGGAGGAGCCCGGACGCCGTGCTCGGCACCATCGGCAGATTCGCCGACGGGAAGATCACCGACACAGAGTGCTCCATCGAGATCAAGTCGGAGATGACGGGCATCGACGCCGAGACCGCCTCGGCGGATGCAGGCGACCTCGAGAAGATAATCGCGGACTTCCTGGACGCCAACCCCAAGGTCCTTGCGGATTACGCCAAGGGCAACACCAAGGCGCTCAACAGCGCCATCGGGCACGTTATGAAGACCGCACCGGGGAAGTTCTCCTCCTCGGACGTGGTATCGGCCGCGAAGAGGATAGCGGACTCGAGGATCTGAGGGGCTCTAGGCCCCTCACATGGCCAGAGTGCTGGTGGGTTCTAACCTGAGGCATCTCCTGCCCTGCTCCGCCGCGTGCGGGGCGGCCATCCTGGTGGTGTGCGACTGCATAGCCAAGATGATCACGTTCTCCGGCATGCCTGTGGGAGTCATAACCGCGATATTCGGCGGCCCGATATTCATCTTCCTGCTGGTGAAGGGAGCTAAGAAAGTGTGGTTCTGAGACGTCGGCCCGTGCATGAAGAACGGTTCGATACTGCTCTTAATGCACGGTTTAAATATTATTTAGGCATTCCTAATTTATGGATTACAGAACTGCTGCGGTGAGGAGGATAGCGACCGTTCTTTCTCTGATCGCGATCGTCATGGCCGCAGGATTCGCGGCCGAGCTGATCCATTCCCTGCTGTGACGGCATTAAGCTTGCACTGCAGAGCGTCAGAATAAATCAGACATCTGGGTCTTAGGAAAATCGCCGGGCCCGAAGGCCCGGCCTGAAGGTTTCACTCGGAGTCCTTGTCCTCAGCGTCGGGATTGAACTCCTCGGCGTCCGAGACGTCCAGGCCTCCTGCGAGGGAGATAATCTGGAGCTCCTGGAGCTTCTCATCGTCCACCGGCGAGGGCGAACCGTCCAGCAGGGACACCGCCTTCTTGTTCTTCGGGAAGGCGATGACCTCCCTGATGGTGTCCTTGTTCAGCAGGATGGCGACCAGCCTGTCGATTCCGATGGCGATGCCGCCGTGGGGAGGCGCGCCGTACCTGAGGGCCTCGACGAAATAGTCGAACCTCTGCTGGATCTTCTCGTCGGAGAGCCCGAGCCTGTGGAACACGGCAATCTGGGTCTCCGCATCGTGGATACGCTCGGAACCGGACCCGAGCTCGTTCCCGTTCAGGCAGAGGTCGAAGCAGGCGCCGCCGCAGTGGTCCGGATCGTCCAGGCTACCGGTGGGCAGGACGAAGGGGTGGTGGAACGCCGTGTACGCGCCGGAGACCGGGTCCTTCTCGAACATGGGGTTCTGGTCCATCCAGAAGAACATGAACTTGTTCTCCGGGACCATGTGGAGGTCCTCCGCGATCTTCTTCCTGAGGAACCCTCCGCCCTCGTAGGTGGCCTTCCAGGGGCCGGCAATGATGAACACGAGGTCCCCCTCTTCCGCGCCGAGCGCCTTCTTGATGTTCTCCAGGATCTCGGGGGTGAAGTACTTCGTGATGTTGCTGGTGAGGACACCGTTCTCGCACCTCATCCAGGTGAGGCCTCCGAGCCCGACCTTCTTGGCGTACTTGATGTACCTGTCGACATCGTTCCTGCCGACCTCTCCCATGCTCTTCTTTATGCACAGTCCGGCGACGATCCCGCCCTCGGCGAGGATGCTCCTGAAGATCTTGTACGGGACGTCCTTCACGATGTCGGTGAGCGACGTGAACTCCAGCCCGTACCTCATGTCGGGCTTGTCGGAGCCGAACCTCTCCATGGCATCTTTATAGCCGATGTGGGGGAAGGGGGTCTTGAGCTCGGTGCCGTAAAGTCCCTTCCAGATGTAGGAGACGAGGCCCTCGATCATGTCCTGGATGTCCTTGGAATCGACGAAGGACATCTCGATGTCCAGCTGGGTGAACTCGGGCTGCCTGTCCTTCCTCGAGTCCTCGTCCCTGAAGCACCTCGCCACCTGGTAGTAGCGGTCGAGGCCTCCGACCATGAGCATCTGCTTGAACTGCTGGGGCGACTGAGGCAGCGCGTAGAAGGTGCCGGGGTGGACCCTGGAGGGGATGATGTAGTCCCTCGCGCCCTCGGGGGTGGACCTTCCGAGGATCGGGGTCTCGATCTCGAGGAAGCCTTTGCTCTCGAGGTAGACCCTGGCAAGATGGACGAGCTTGCTCCTGAACTCCATCGTCTTGATCATGGGGGTCCTGCGGAGGTCGAGATAGCGGTACTTCATCCTGGTGTCCTCATCGGGAAGGACACCCTCCTTCTGGTCGCCGATCTCGAACGGCGGGAGCTTGGACTTCGCGAGGAGCTCGGCGTGGGTGATGAGGACCTCGATCTCGCCGGTGGGGTTGGAGTCCACGGCGGTGCCCTCGACCC
>NZ_LOPS01000008.1 GCF_001481295.1 Candidatus Methanomethylophilus sp. 1R26 | reverse complement strand
AACCGGAGTCAATGGCTCCCAAAGCCACAAGTCTACCAAGCTAGCCCATAGCCCCGATATGGCACCAAACTGTGCGCTGGGTATTTTATCCTGCCGTCTGCCGCCGGACGGCGGCCCCGGTCAGTTTATGATGCCTCTTTTCCTGAGCTCGTCCGCGAGCATCCGGACGGCGGCCCCGCGGTGGGAGATGGCGTTCTTGTCCTCGGTGGGGATCTCCGCGAAGGAACGCTTACCGTCGGGGCTGAATATCGGATCGTAGCCGAATCCCCCGGTACCCCTGGCCTCATGGAGTATCTCTCCGGGGCAGACGCCGGTGACGATGATGCGCTCGTTCCCGATCCAGGTGCCGATGCAGCAGCGGAACGTCGCCGAGCGGTCCTCGATGCCATTCATGAGCTTCAGGACGCCAGGGTTGCCGACGGTCTTCTGAACGTATGCGGAGTACACTCCCGGGAATCCGCCGAAGGCGTTCACGAACAGGCCGGAATCGTCAATCATGAAGTCGCGCAGCCCTTCGGCATGCAGCTGCTTCATCCCCTTGTCGACAACCTCCTCGAGGTGGTCCGTCTGCACCTCGTCGTATTCGCGGTTGATGTGCTCCATCTCGAGGCCGTAACCGCCCAGAGACGACTGGTATTCCCTTACCTTTCCGGGGTTGTGCGTGACCACCCTGATCTTCAGGCTCATGTGTATCTCCCTCTTTCCTTTATCTCCCTGACCTTGTCCATGACCAGGGACGGCTGGGTCTTCACCCGGCAGTAGCTGTCGATAAGTTCCCCGTACGCATGCGTCAGGTTGGGATGCGCGGACGAGAACGCCCTCTCGAGGAGGCGTATGTCCACGCCCATGTCCTCCGTCTCGGCGAGCGAGACGCCCATGGAGAAATCGATGAAGCAGATCTTTCCGCCGGATATGAGCATGTTGGACGTGGTGAGGTCCCCGTGGGCGATGCGGGCATTGTGCAGCAGGGCCACGTCCCTGCCGATCTCGCGGCAGATCGCATCGGCATCCTCCGGGTGCTCGTCGAGGTGCTTCTTGACGGTCTCGCCGCCCATGTCCTCCATTATCATCTCGCCCGCCGCCGGATCGACCCAGTATATCATCGGGGTGCGTATCCCGGCCCTGCGGGCGTCGCGGATGAGCCTGGCCTCGGAACGTATCCTGAGGGACCTGATCCTGGAATCGAGCTCGGGCGCGCGATAGCCCTTGGGGGACCTGACCTTGAGTATCGCCCTGCGTCCGAGGAATTCCGTGCGGTATACGCTCCCCTCGGCCCCGACGGCTATCTCGTCAAGCCCCTCCGTGTCCATGCCGGAGCGATGGCCCGCGGCGTATTTCAACTATCGCGCTCTCCCCTGGAATCCCGCGAAGGTTATATTCAAGCGTCATCTTATGAGCGGCCGTGAACCGCATCCCAATCGGCTGCAGAGCGTTGGACTCCCTCCTCGGCGGAGGCATCGAGACCGGCAGCGTCACGCTTTTCTACGGCGAGGCCGGATGCGGGAAGACCAACATCTGCCTGCAGGCGGCCCGCAACGTGATCGCCTCGGGGAAGAAGGTCGCGTACGTGGACACAGAGGGGCTGTCCCAGGACCGCGTGCAGCAGATCTTCAAGGACCCGGAGGCGGTCAAGAGCCTCCTGGTCTTCGCTGTCCACAGCTTCACCGAGCAGGCGGACCGTATAGACCAGATAGCGAAGATCGCCGGGACGGGCCTGCTGGGGCTCATCATCATCGATTCCATGACGATGTTCTACCGCCTCAATTACGACAACCAGGAGATGAAGAACAGCTTCATCCGCCAGACCGAGGTCCTCCTGAACATCGCCCGTGAGCACGACATGCCGGTGCTGATGACGTCCCAGGTGTACACCAACATCAACACCGGGACGATAGAGTTCCTCGGCGGCCACGCCATGCATCACAACGCCAAGACGATCATCAGGATCGACCTCCGCGGCAACGGCATGAGGAACGCGGTCATCAAGAAGCACCGTTCGCTGCCCGAGGGCAGGTCCGCGATGTTCAGGATCACCGCCGACGGCATCGCGACGTCTGACCGTCCGGCAGATATGGGATAAAATGAGGGCCGGTCTCCCGGCCCGTGAGAAGTTTCAGACGTCCCTGCTGATGGCGTAGTCGGCGAGGGCAAGCATGAACTCCTTGTCCTCGGAGTCCTTCAGGCAGGAGAGGTGGGCCTTGGCGGATGCGATCTTCTCCTCTGCCGCCTTCCTGTTGTAATCGACGGCCCCGATCTCCCTCATGATCTCGACGCCCTCCATGCACTCCTCGTCGGTGGCGTTCATGTTGCCGAGGATGGACTTGAACTTCGCCATCTTGGCGTGGTCCTTCAGGTGCTCGAGGGTGTAGGTGACCATCAGGGTGCATTTGCCTTTCCTGAGGTCGTTCCCGACCGATTTCCCGGTCTGAGGAGTCGCCGGCGACTCCTAGGTAGTCGTCGTACATCTGGAACCCGAGCCCCATGTCGAGGGCGTACTGGTTGATCTCCTCCACGGTCTCGGCATCGGCGCCGCCGACGATGGCCCCTCCGGCCGCTGCGGCCGCGAAGAGGACGCTGGTCTTCAGGAAGATGGTCTCGATGTACCTCTCCTCGGAGATGAGCTGGTGCTCGTTGGTGACATCGAACTCCTGCCCGCGGGCGAGGTCCCAGACGGCCTTGGTGACGCGCCTGAGTATGTCCCTCATGGCGGCATCCGGCACATCGAGGTCGGCGATGATCTGGAAGCCTTGGCGAACAGGGCGTCTCCCGCGTCGATGGCGGTGGGCTCGTCGTAGGCCACGTGCAGGGTCTTCATGTTCCTGCGCATGTCGTCGCCGTCCATTATGTCGTCGTGGATGAGCGTGAAGTTGTGGATGTACTCGATGGCCACCGCAAGGGGCATGGCCTTCAGCTTGTCCCCTCCGACGGCCCCGCAGGCGGCGAGGACGATGGCAGGGCGCATCCTTTTGCCGCCGGCGTACGGGTACTGCCTGACGGCGTCGATCAGCCTCTGGGGCTCCTCGTCCGGAATGTAGCTCTTTATGGGTCCGTCGACCTCAGCCGAGGTCTTCTTCAGATACTCTTTTGCGTCCATTTCAATCCCTCGATCCATTCGCGGGTCTCTCCCGCGACGAAATGCCTCGCTTCCGCGAGCTGTTTGATGTTTGCGGAGCCCGTCAGCATCATCGCCGCCCGCAGCTCCTCTCTGAAAAGCATGAGCTTCTTCTTGACGGCGTCCGCGGACTCCGTCGCTTCCCTGAGCACCGCATGCGCGACGCCTGCGGCCTCCGCGCCCATGGCCACGGCCGCGGCACGTGCGTCCCGTCCAGGATGCCCCCGGACGCTATGAGGGGGAGCCTGGAGGCCCTGCACTCCGCCAGGGCGGCGGGCGCGGGTATCCCCCAGTCGAAGAACGTGTTCCCCATCTCGGCCAGGGTGTCGTCGCCGATCATGCTGGCACGGTACATCTCCACGGCGGAGAAGCTGGTGCCTCCCATGCCGGCGATGTCCAGGCCCCTGACCCCGATGCCCTTGAGCCTCTCGGCGGTGTACCTGTCGATCCCGGCGCCCGTTTCTTTCACGATGATCGGGTACCTGAGCGCCAGGTCGCGGATCCTGTCCCTGATCCCGGCGCCGCAGCGGTCCCCCTCAGGCTGGATGACCTCCTGGAGGAAGTTCAGATGGACGGCGATGTAGTCGGCGTCTATGAGGTCGGCCGCCGCCTTCACCATCTCGTCGGTGAAGGGCTCCCCGCTCTTCTGCTTCACGAGCTGGGGGGCGCCGATGTTGCCGATGACCAGCGGGACGTCGAAATCCTTGATGACGGAGTAGGTCTCGGGGTCCACGCCCCTCACGCCTGCTCTCTCGCTGCCGACGCCCATGCCGATGCCGAGCTCCGCGCAGGCCTCGGCGATGTTGGAGTTGATCTTCTTGGCTCCCGGGAATCCTCCGGTGATGGCGGTGACCACCATCGGGAAGGCGAGCTTCTTCCCCAGGACATCGGCCGTCATGTCGATATCGTCCATGTCGATCTCGGGCATGGCGTTGTGGACGAGCTTGACATCGTCCCAGTAGCAGTGATCGGGGGCGACGCGCTCCTTCAGGCATATGTCGATGTGATCGGCTTTGCGGCTTCTGATCGTCATTAGATTCCTCCCTTGGCTGATGTGCAGATGACATCATGACCTTTTAACAGAGAGTATAGACGTCCGGGCACATTGCCGTTGATCAGGACGCAGTCCCTGTCCTCCGAGGTCATCCTGAGCATGGCCTCCATCTTGGCCCCGACGCCGCCGGTGACATCGTCCACCGAGGACGCGGTCCTGATGTGCGCCAAGGTATCCTTGGTGACCTCGCGGATGAGCTCCGCCGAGGGGTCGGTCTTGGGGTCGGCGGTGTACAGGCCGTCTATGTCGGACACGAAGACGACCCTGGCAGGGGAGTACATCCTGCAGAGCATCTCCATGATCTGGTCCCCGGAGACGATGGAGAACCCCATGGAACGGTCGGCGATCACATCGCCGTACATGACGGGGATGATGCCGAGGTCCGTGAGCCTCTTGATGGGCTCGTCATGGTCGGCTATCAGCTTCCCGCCGTCGGCCACGAACGCCGCCGTGATGGGGACGGTGGCCGCGGGTATGCCGGCGGCCAGGAGCTCCTCGACCACCATGGACGACAGTTCGCAGCAGTCGCAGATGACGCGGGCCGCCGCCGGGATCTGCTCCGGCCTGCTGTAGCCTTTCTGGATCCCGTACTCCTTGGACACGACGTGCCCGAAGGACCCTGCCCCGTGGACGATGAGGACGTCTTCGCCGGAGCGCTTGATCTCCCCGGCGAGCCTGGCCACGGTCTCCTTCCTGAAGGTGCGGTAGGCGGTCTTATCGGTTATGACGCTTCCGCCGAGTTTGATCAGGATCATCGCGCGCCCCATCGCCTCTTCTGATTAATAAACTCACGCGCGCAAATTCACGCGCGCGCATATAATCGACAGGATGTACACCGGCCGCCTGACGGAGAGCCAGAATATGATACGGGCAGCGGGATGAAATGACGCATGCTCAGAAGAATGAAGAGAAGAAAAGTGGTAGACAGCGTGTCTGCTTTCCCGTACACTTGCGCAATACAGTACGCGACAGATACGCGAGAGGGCTTAACTTCCGGGTTCGAGATGGGACCGGGTGAACCCCTCTGCTGTGGCCGTCTGACCAAAACTCTAGATAGAGATGGTGTATAAAAGTTTTAGTTGGCAGCGACTGCTTTCCTGATCTCGCTGTCATCCGGGACCGTCATGTCGTTCGGGAACTCGACCATGTTGGGGAACATGTTCCTGAGGCCCCATTCCGCAAGGTCCTTGAGTATGGGCAGCAGGCTGAGCCCTCTCTCGGTAAGGGAGTACTCCACGATCTTCGGCCTCTCTGAGATGACGTTGCGGAAGATGATGCCGTCATTCTCCATCTCCTTCAGCTGTATCGTGAATATCCTGGGGGAGATCCCGTTTATGGAGTTCATGAGCTGGTTGTACCTCATCGGCTTCCCGGCGTGCGCCAGCTTGCACATGATGACGGTCTTCCACCTGCCTTCTATGACTGACATGGCGGCGTCTATCGCGCAATCGTAACGCGGTTCCACGCTCATAGTACTCCCTCACACCTGCCGGCTATTTGACTGTTAGCACTATACCAAATGATAGCGCGGTTCTTCACTTCTTCTGGAAGGACCCGTCCTTCTTGTGGGAGACGACCCTGGACCCTTCGTTGTTGGACTTGAGGGTCTTGACGAACTCTTCCGCTTCCTTCTTGGTGGTGAAGGTCCTGGTGGCCTTCTGGGCGCCCTCGGCCTTGACCTGCCACAGGTTGTCGTCGGTCCTCTTGGTGATGTGCCAGACCTTCTTGGTCTCGGACGCGGCCTTCACGGTCTCCTTCTTGGGGGCGGCCTTCTTAGCCGCAGGCTTGGCCGATTCCTTCTTCGCACTTGCTGTAGCCATGTAGATATGTCCTCCGATCGGTTATGGTCCTGTTTCATCTCTGTTCGAGGATCTTGATCACGTGCCAGCCGAACTCGGTCTTCACGGGACCGACGACATCCCCCTTCTTCGCGGAGAACGCCCCATCCTCGAAAGGCTTGACCATCTGGCCGCGCCTGAACCAGCCGAGGTCGCCCCCCTTCTTCTTGGAAGGGCACACGGAGTACTTCCTGGCGAGTTCGCCGAAATTCTTTCCGGCCTGGACCTGTGCCATCAGATCCTTCGCCTTCGCCTCGTCCTTGACGAGTATATGCGCCGCATGAACCTCTTTGACCATGATACTTGCACCGTGATGCGGATATTAAAGATGTTCCAGCAACGGACGGATTTCCTGTCGTTCCTGCACAGAGCGGGCCTCCGGGAGCGGAGGCCCGGCATCTGGCTCAGTCGTCTTCGTTCCACCGGTCCGCGAAGCGTTCCTTTTTCTTCTGCTTCGCGTCGATCTCCCGCTCCCTGGCGATGTCCTCCTCGGTGAACGGCCTGGCCGGCGGAAGCTCCCTCGGGTCCTTCTGTTTCGGGCGCTTCTCGGTGCCGTCCGCATAGCGGATGAAACGGTCCGTGGCGACAGGCTGGGTCTTGTTGACGTAGTCCCAGGGCCACTCCGAGAGCATCTTCCTGCGGATCTCGTTGTTGGCCTCACGGACCTCGGCATCGGTCCCCAGGACGACCGGCCCCCAGGAGCGCTGCTTCTCGCCGATGGGGTCCCCCTCGAGGAGCCAGATCTCGTTCTTTTCGCTCCCGTTCTCCACGGTGCACTCCGTGTCGGGGCGGAGCTTCAGCCTGGTCTCCCTGATGTAGGATTTCCCGGCCACCGTGACGGGCTTCTCGCAGTAGATGCTGCGCCCGGTGCCGCTGCCGATGGGTTCCAGGCTGAACGATGCTCCCGGCTCGGCGGAGAACCTGACGATCCTCACATGGTGGGACGGGTCGGCCGCCCAGCTCCCTTTGTTCGGCACCTCGGCGGTCTTCCCGAACATGGCGCCGGCGTAGATCCACGCTTTCCATCCTTCCCCCTCGGCCGTCGGGATGTCCTCCGCCCAGACATCGCTGACCTCTGCGGGGCCCTTCTTCATCCTCAGCGGGAGGTTGATCATGATCTGGGTCACCGAGTGGGGGTTCTTCCTGTCGGCGAAGGCGAGGGGGTACATCTCGTCATGGGCGTACATGCCGCCTGCGGTGATCCACTGCATGTCTCCGTACCCGAACCTGCCCTGGTTGCCGAGGCTGTCGAAATGGTCGATGTAGCCTTCGGTGCATATCGTGACCGTCTCGTACCCCCAATGCGGGTGGAGCGGGAACCCGGGGGCGACCTTCCCGCGGTACATGCGGTATCCCAGCTCCTTGGTGAAATCGTTCCCGAGCTGGCGCCTCTTTATCTCCTCCAGGGGAGGGGCCTGCTGGCGGTTCCCGGAGGGATAGTCGTCGCTGTGGTGCGACGCGAAGATGAACGGGTCCTCAGTGTCCCAGTTCATCTCGGCCTTCTGCTCGCGGATGACGGGGCCGCTGCGGGACCTTCCGAATAGACTCATGCGCAGGATATCGCGCAGGCGGTTTATGGTTTATCGTCAGCGTTAATAACGGGATCCCGATTCATCAGCATATGGAGGAACGGGTTCGCCTCAACAGGTTCATCGCGGAGGCAGGCGTCGCTTCCCGCAGGGAGGCCGACCGCATCATCGATGCGGGCCGCGTCACGGTCAACGGGAGGCCTGCCGAGATGGGGGAGAAGGTCTCCTCCGCGGACGATGTGCGCATCGACGGCAGGAAGATAGCGAAGGAACGGGGGCCTGCCGTGATCCTCGCGTTCAACAAGCCGAGGGGCCTGGAATGCACCTCGGACCGCGGGAACGAGGACTCCGTCATAAAGTACATCGGGTACCCCAAGAGGATCTTCACGGTGGGGAGGCTCGACAAGGATTCGGAGGGCCTGCTGCTGCTCACCAACGACGGCGAGCTGGCTAACAGGATCATGCGCTCCAGGTACGGCCATGAGAAGGAATACGTGGTCACCGTGGACCGCGACATCGTGCCCGAGTTTCTGGAGGGGATGGCCGGGGGCGTCCCGCTCGGGGACGGCGTCGTGACCCGCCGCTGCAAGGTATCGGCCGAAGGCCCGAGGGTGCTCAGGATAGTGCTCAGGCAGGGCCTCAACAGGCAGATCAGGAGGATGTGCGCCTATTTCGGATACGGCGTGGTGAGGCTCGTGCGCGTCAGGGTGATGAACATCGAGCTGGGGGATCTGAAGCCCGGGCGGTACCGGGACATCTCCAGGTCCGAGCGCGAGATCCTCCAAAAGATGCTGGCCGAGAGCCGTCTGGAAGAGAAGGACTGAGGGGGCCGGAGCCCCCTCCGATCACAGGACCATCCTCTCTATCAGGCCCTTGGAGAGCTCCTTCTCCTCCTCGGTGGTCTGGAACGAGCACTTGATCTCGTACTCCTTGTGGGTGCCGAGGCAGTCGGCGGAGGCGGTCAGTATGCCCTCGTCGGACGCCTTGAACCTGACCGATACCTCGGTCCTGCGGTCGACGCCCTCCGGGAGGTTGACCAGGAACTCGCCGACCGGGGTGCTCTCGACGATCTCGGTCCTGTCGGTGCCGGTGTCCGCCAGGTTCTCGTAGATGGAGACCTTGACCACCTTCTGCCCCTCATCGACCGGGTAATAGATCTTCGTCTTGCTGATCGGCAGGACCTCGTTCCTGAAGATCAGGTTGGAGATGTACTCGTTCTTCTTCTCGTCGGTGACCCTGATGCCGAACGTCTTGGAGAGGACGTTGTGGACGATGATCCTGTTGGCGTCCTTCGCGACGGGCTCGGGCTCCTCGATGACCTCGATGCCGCTCTCCCTGACCGTCTGGGGCTCGGAACGGCTGACAGGGGGCACCTCCGCGGCGGACGGGCCGCCGCGGAGGGGGCGGCCGCCGGGGCCGGCGCGGGAACGGGGATGATCTCAGGTTCGGGGGCATCGAAGCAGTAGCTGCTGAACAGCGCCGCGCCCTTGGCGATGGACTGGTCCGGATCGAAGACCTGGATGCTGTTGTTCGGGAAGGCCTCGGAGAGGGCCGCTTTGACCTGCGGCATCTTGGATGACCCGCCCACGAGCAGGAACGCGTCGATCGTTGCCGGGTCGATGTTCTTCGTCTCCAGGGCGCGTTTCACGATATCGACGGTGGTCGTTATGAGGGGGCGGGTAGCGTCCTCGAACTCCTTCCTGGTGACTGAATACGAGCCGCGCCGGCCGTCTTCCATATTGAACGCACCGCGGACGGAGACGTTGGAAGACAGTCTCTTCTTGTGCCTCTCGGCATCGTACAGGAGCCTGCCGGAATCTTTCGGATTGAGCGAGAGCTCGTCGGCGCTGAGGCCGTAGGATGATGCGATCTTCTTGGTGATCAGATTATAGAGCTCCTCATCCCACATCATGCCCCCGAGCCTCATCTCCCCGTCGGTGGCCACGGCCGTGAACCGGTTGCCATCGATGTCGAGGACGGTGACATCGAACGTGCCTCCGCCGAGGTCGTAAACCAGGACCCTCTTCTTTCCGTCTCCTTCGTGCCCGAAGCCGAACGAGATGGCGGCCGCCGTGGGCTCGTTCAGGATCTTGACATCCTCGAGCCCTGCCTCGAGCCCCGCCTCCTTGGTGGCGTCCCTCTCCCTCTGCCCGAAGTACGCGGGGCAGGTGATGACCGCCCGCTTCACATGGGTGGCCTGCAGCTCATCTATGTCCTCGATGAGCCTTTTCAGGATGACCGTGGAGATGTTGACCGGAGTGTAGTCCTTCCCGTCGACGGAGAACTTCCAATCGGTCCCCATGTGGCTCTTGACCCACCTGGAGGCCCTTTCCGGATCGAAGGCGACCGATTCATCCACGGCCGTCTCCCCGACCAGCACGTCGCCGTCCTCCCTGAAGTAGACCACCGACGGCGTGGTATCGCTGCCGTAGAGGTTCTTGCATACCTCAGGTTTCCCTTCGTTGTTCAGATACGCGATGCACGAATATGTTGTTCCTAGGTCGATCCCGACCTTCAAGCTGCTGTTATCCATCCCTTCTCACCTGTGCTGTACTTGTGCTGTATCGATGATAGTGCTGTATGAACCGTGCGGGCTCAGTCTCGCTGGCCTGCTTTCTTGTAAACAGTGACCCTCTCTTTGACGACCGCGCGGCCGCTGTACTCGTAACCATCGGACAGCCTCTCGGCCACTTTCCCGGAGAGTTCCGGGTCGTCCGTCGGAACGGTGCCGGAGATCCTCTGATGCACAGTGTCCACCCTGTCCCCGTCCTTGCCGTAGGGGCCGATGACGACGCCGGCATCGGTGAGCATGTTCTCCAGGTCGATCTCGTAGGTCTCGAAGGAGTCTAGGATGTCGTCTATGGAGAGGTTGTCCTTGTTGCGCTCCATGTTCGCAAGCATCTCCTTGATGTCCTCCCTCATCTGGCACATGTTGTAGAGGAGCAGCATGAACTTGCTGTCGGCCAGTTCCCCTTCCCTGCGCGAGACCAGTTTGGAATAGGCCTCGAACTGCTCCCTCGAGGTGACGTAGGGCTCCCCGGCGCGCGCGCCCTGGGCCGGCTGAACCGGCCTGCTCTCCAGGGCCCTGACCCTCTCCACCAGGTCGGCGGACATGAAGTAGATGTCCTGGACCCTGCGCTCGGTCTCGGAGCTCGTCCCGCGGCCGCCGGATGCGGAGATCTCCGCCAGGATCCTGTCGAACTTCTCGTCCACCATCTTGACGGTCACCCTGGACGAGGCCGTCTTCTTGGTTCCGTCCGCCGCCTTCTTCCTGGTCTTCGCCGGTTTGTCAGCTGACTTAGCAAGCTCGATCTCGTTGTTTCCTTCTGTCATGATTCAGATCCTCCCTCCGCAGGCCGTGAAGAGCCAGATGAACGGGTCCTCGGCCCTGAAAGGCTTTACGTCCTTAATTGTCCCGCTCCCGGACGGCTCCGATCCTAGCGCCGAGACGGCGAAATACTCGTGTTTCCTGAAGCCGCCGACGGCGGAGATGAACCTCTGGGAGGCGTTCCTCCTGAAGTACTCCTCCACCTCGGTCCCGGCCTCCGCCAGGCAGACCGGGTCGGCGCGACCCCTCACGCGCGCCACCCTCAGGGACGATTCGGGGCCGATGAAGAGGTCCTTCCTCTCCCCTTCCTTCGGGTCGCGCATGATCAGGTCGGCCTTGGACAGCGCCACCGCCAGCGGCTTGTCTATCTTCTCCCTGGACCTCAGCGGGCGCCCGCGGACCAGCTCGATGATGTATGTGAGCGTGTCGGCGGCGTCCTCGCTGTCCGGCTCCATGCCCAGGGCCTCGGCCACCGGCGGCATCTGCAGCGGGTCCACCAGCAGCAGTATGCCGCTGGCGTTCCTTATGGCCGCCAGGAGGTCCGGGTCGATCTTGCCGCGGCGTGCGTCCATGTCGTACCCGGAGGTGTCGAAGAACGCCACCGTGTACGTCCTGCCGCCGTCGGCCGTCGGGAAGGTGAGGTAATAGACCAGCGATTCGTGGCCGCCCCTGTCCTCCTCGTAGGGGAGGGTGGGATCGATCGTCCTGTTCTCCACGAACAGGGGGCGGCGGTAGACGTCCTCGTACCTGTTCTCGGTCCTGGCGGTCGCCGGGACGAACTCGGTCCCGAACTCCTCGGAGAACCTCCCGGCCAGGGTGTCGATGAGGGCGGCCATGTAATGGCTCTTCCCGGCCCCGTCCGCGCCGAGGACGACGAAGATCAGGCTCCCGTTCTCCTCCGCCGAGCCGGAGATGGGGTTGTGGCACTCGGGGCACAGGCGGACCTTGGACCTCCTGCCGCAGATCTCGCACCTGCCGTCCGGGGACGACCTTATGATATGGTGCTTGGTCGTCTCCGCGTCCGGGGAGTTCCTGTCCTTGTGCAGGTACCTGGTCCTCTCCAGGTCGATCTCCTCGTTCGGCCTGAACTCGGAGCGGAACTGCCTGCTGCTGGGCATGGCCAGGAACTTCGAGGTGCACAGCGGGTCGGAGCAGACGTAATGGATCCTCCCGAGGTCGATCTCATGGAAGCAGAACGGGCACACATAGGGCCTCTTCTTGTCAGGCATTGCCGGCGGACCTCCCGTACAGAGGATGCACGATCTTATGGTGCCAGTACTCGTCCGTGTCGTAGAAGAACAGCCTCATCCTCTTCAGGTCGGCGTCCTCCTTGGCCGCCTGGAAGCTGATCTCGGCGCGCCCGCGGTCGAGGTTCACCGGGCGTTCGGAGTCCCAGATCATGTCCCCGTCGTCGGACCTCAGGGGGATGCCCTCCTTGGCGAGGACCATGATCACGCGGGGGATGCTGCCGTCGCCGTCCTCCTTCATCGGGCACCTGATGTCCAGTACGATCCGCACCATGCCGTGCCCGCGGTCCTTCTCGGTCCTGACCTTGTACCTCACCTTCACGTCGCGCCCGGAATAGGCCGTGAACATCCTCGGGGCCGACCTGACCTCGTGCCCGTCGATGCGGTAGACTGCGTACATGGACACCTCCATCATCTCGGAGGATCCCATGGACATGGCGATCGCGCCCTCGCGCTCGTATGCGGCGCGGGAGACGCTGATCGGCTCGCTCTCCTCCCCCGTCTCGGCGTCGCGGCAGATCAGGGCGGCTGACTCCGCATCGTCCGGCCATTCGGCCCTTATGATGCACGCTCCCTCGTCCCCTTTCTTCCTTATGCCGCTGAACGGCCTGAGGTTGACGACCCTCTGCGAGGCCCCGATGACGGCGGTCTCCCCTATGACCGACACGGCGGTGACGAAGTTCACCGCTCCAGGGAGCTCCCCGAATATGCACCCGCCCTCGAACGTGCGCTCCGGGACGATCTTCTCCGCGATGCCCTCAAGGGCCTTCAGCGGCATGATCTCCCCGTACCTCGGGGCGGCGCTGCGGGAGGTGTAGAGCTCCACCGGGACGGAAGATGCCCAGGTGGCCTTGTTGCCGTTCTCGCTGCGCATCCATTCCAGCCCGAGCTCGGACACGGGCGAGGGGTATTCGGGCGATACGGCCTCGATGGTCGTGCCGTAGGAGCGCTCGGTCCTCCCGGCGACATCGTATTCCGCCACGAAGAGGTACTCGTACGTCCTCCCGCCCTTCAGCCCGCGGTCCTCGATGGCGCCCGCCCCTCCGACGAGCTCCTTCTCTCCTGCCGCGCCCTTGAGCTTCCGGAAGACGCGGACGCGGGAGCATCCCGACGGCCGGGAGTAGGTGATCCTCAGGCCGTCCTCGATCGGCTCGGCGGACGCGTCGGTGACCTCGAAGACGACGACAGCGGGGCCGCATATGGTGTAATGCCTCGACAGAACTCCCCAGCGCTTCGAGTAGATCTTGTAGTAGTATTCCGCGCCCGGGCTCACCGCCGAGTCGACGTAGACGCTCCCGGCGATCTCCGACAGGGGGACGGTGTTGGCGTCCACCTCCGGCAGCGTCCCGTTGCCCCTGTAGATGCAGAACGTCATGCCCTCCCTCTCGGCCGGGACGCGGAAGCTGATCCTCACGCGGTCCTCGGCGATCTCGCATTCGCCGCCGTCCGGGCCGTCGGGCGGGAAGTCCTTGAGCCTCCTCACCGCCATGGGGTGGTCGGGGCAGACGTCCGACGCGAGGATGTACGTCTTCATGGCCGCCGCCGGCTCCTCGTTCTGCGCGCGGGTGCAGAGGGCGCTCGCCTCGGCGACCTTCTCGCATGCCTCGTCGTAGTAATCGCCGAGGGTCCCCTCGTCCCTGATGCCCGGGTACTTCCTCTTGGCCCTCTCTATGCCCCTTTTCACAGCGTTGAGGTTGCGGCGCTTGTAGTCCTCCTCGATCCTGGAGACCGTCCTCCGGTAGTCCGCCGAGGCGGCCCCGAGGGAGCTCTCGAGGGAGCCGAGGCTGCAGTGCGGGTAGTCGAGCTTCAGCTTGCTGAACATCTTCTCCGCCGTGGGGATGTTCCCGAGCTCGATCATCTCGGAGATCTCCTTCGCCTCGGCGTTTATCCGGCGGTCCTCGTCGGCGAAGACGCGCCCGCAGCGGGAGCATTTGTTGCCCGCGAGCTCGACGTTCCCGCACTTGGGGCAGATCCTGCGGATCTCGCGGCCGCATATGGGGCAGAAGTTGGTGTCCTGGCGCATGTCGATGAGCCCGCCGCAGCCGGGGCAGAACCTGAGCTCCGGGCCGGAGCCCGAGAAGTCCGCCGCATAGCCGCGCTCGCAGCAGCGCACCTCGAGCACCCTGATGGCGAGGTCGGTGTCGGCCGCCTCCCCCGCGACGTAATGCGATATCAGCCCGTAGATGAAGTTCCGGTCCATGCGCTGCCACCGGTTGCGGTCCAGGGCCTCCACGGCCGGCTCCATGATCCTCATGGACTCGCCGAAGCGGGTGGCCCTCTCCAGCTTCTCGTCGGGCGATATGACCAGCGCGGTCTTGCGTATGGCCGTCAGGTAGGCGTTCTTCCGGGGGAAGTCCCTCTGGATGTTCCTCATGCGGGCCTTGGCGCTCCCGAAGGCGTTCCTCAGGTCGGCAGGGCTGGAACCGGAGTCGAGCAGAGCGTTCCTGAGGCCCATCTCGGGCATCATGATGAGGGTGTTCACCAGCTCCATCGGCGTGTACAGGCCGAGGTCCCGGAGGGTCTCGTACGCCGAGACGATGTCCGGGTCCTCCAGCTTGGGTATCTCGGCCTCCTTCAGGCCCGAGGCCTGCCTCACCGTGAAGGCGGTGACGTCGTCGCCCCAGTTTATGGCCCTCGTGAGGTCCCCGACCGCTCCCTCCGGGATGTACGTGCTACCGTCCTTGAGGGTGACGGCGTAGCGCTTGAGCGCCGATGCGTAGGCGGACAGGAGCTTCTTCGCCGACTCGAACTCCCCGTGCCTCAGGGTCTTGTTCATCATGGTCGTGCGGATCGCCGGGAGGTCCTCCAGGTGGTGAGAGGCCTCGACCTCGGTGCGGAAGTTCGGGTGCTCGCAGTCCTTCTTCCATCTGGCGGCCGCGGCGTCGATCCTCTTGGAGATCGATTCGTCGGTGTACTTGTCCTCCTCGAACGGGTTGAGCCCCAGGAGCCTGCAGTAGTTCTCCCTCCGGCCGTCCGTCAGCTCGCCTCCTCGCGCAGCCCGTCGCTGTCGGCCGCCATCTGCGTCGCGATGGTGCTGAACCTGCGCCTCAGGTCCCCGAGGGACGCCAGCTTCTCGGCGTCGGAGAGCGACGCTATCTGCTTCAGGAACGAGAGGTCGGACTCCCCGAACCCGATGGCCAGCACCCTGATGCCGTTGCTCCTGCATTCCTCCGCCTCCTCGACGGCGCGGTCCCTGTGCCCCCATCTCCCGTCGGTGAGGATGATCACGGTCCTGCTGCCCTCGGTGCCGAACAGCATGTCCTCTGCCACCGGCAGGGGGCTGGCATCGGTCCCCCTGCCCAGTTTCCCGATCTTCATGTCGGCGAGCGCGGAGGAGATGGGCGCGGTGTTGGAGGACATCTCGATGTAGGTGCGGACCCTGTCGGCGAAGCCCACCAGCCCGACCCTGGTCCTCGGCCCGGTCACCTTGTTCACGAAGTCCCTGACGGCCTCCTTGACCTCCTGCAGGTTCCCTTCCATGCTGCGGGACAGGTCGATGCAGATGACGATCCCGGAATCGATCGGGACGTCGACGGTGCGGTTCCCGGGGGCCTCGCCCATCCATCCGATCTCGTCGGCGGCGGGAGCGGGCCTGGGGGTGACGACCAGCTTTTTATCGTTCTGCATGGCCGAGACCTGCACGGTACCCTCCTTGCTGTAGGAGTATTCGAGGTCTATCACGGCCGAATCGCCGTAGTTCTCGAAGCCGCGGATCTCGTAGCGCGCGGTCACGGCGCAGTCCAGGGGTATGTCGCTCTCCCCCTGCAGGGTGTACACCTCGATGACGTCGGTGCGGTTCTTGGGCTCTATCCTGAGCGAGCGCCGGCCGGTGCACGGTATGTTGGAGTAGATGGGAATCACCACGTCGTTCACGTAGCGGTTCCCCTCGGGGTCGGCGGCGAGCACGCCGAGGCTGTGCGAGGTGACCTCGGAGAAGTTGGGGACCGAGCTCCTCGGCCTCTCGGAGTACATGTCGGCGAGCACGGCGGCCCCTTTGGCGACCGCGGTCTCCGCGTCCCGGCGGACGACGACCTTCCATGGGCCCATGGAGGCGACGTAGTCCCTGACCATCGGCATGCGCGAGGACCCGCCCACGAGGATGGCGTCGTCTATGTCGGAGGGTTTGAGCCCGAGGTCCTTCAGCAGCTCGTTCACGATGTCGCCGGTCTCCTCCAGCAGCCAGCGGGACTCGGTCTCGAACTCGCTCCTGGTTATGGTGTACCCGGAGCCGTTCTCCCCTCCGCTCTTGCCGAAGCACTCGATGCGGGCGCTGATGCTCTCCTCGTCGGTGAGCATCTTCTTGTAGTCCTCGCAGAGCACGCTGAGCTTCTCCAGCTCCGCCCCGTCGCTGCGCGGGTCCATGTCGAACTGCTGCTGGAACCTGTTGCAGACCATGTTGATGAGGATGTCGTCCCAGTCCTTCCCGCCGAGGGTGTGCATGCCTTTGGTGCCGAGCACGCTGATGTCATCGCCGTCGCATCGACGACGGAGGCGTCGAAGGTCCCGCCCCCCAGGTCGTAGACCAGCAGGCGCTTCTTGCCCGCATGGTTGTACCCGTAATGGACGGCGGCCGCCGTGGGCTCGTTGACGATCTTCATCACGCTGATCCCGGCGGCGCCCGCCGCGCGGATGGTGGCCCTCCTCTGGATATCGTTGAAGTACGCCGGCACGGTGACGACGGCGCCGGCCACATGGCGCCCGAGGCTCTTCTCGGCGTCCTCGACCAGGCGCCTGAGCAGTATGGCTGAGAGGTCCTCGGCGGTGTACTGCTTCCCCATGTACTCGAAGATCGGGTCCGTCTCCCCCATATGGCGCTTGAAGAACGCGGCCACGGCGCCCCTGCCCTCGGACTGCATCTCCTTGGCGCTGTCGCCGATCGCTGTCTCCCCGCCGTCGAAGCATATCACGCTGGGGGTCATCTCCTTCCCCAGCCCGTTCGGGACGATATCGGCCTTCGAGGTGATGGCGTCGAACACCGCCACCGCGCAGTAAGTTGTGCCGAGATCGATCCCGATGCGCACATCGCCTTTGCCGGCGCTGCCGGAACCCTCTCCCATTGTGCATCCCGAACGGTGATACGGCGGTCCTCTAATTAAATGATTGGAGGCGCGGGGGCTCCCCGCCCCTCCAGGGAGGTCAGGCGGAGGCCGCGGCGCCCCTGCCGCGGGCCTTCTTCCCGAACCCGAGGGCGCGGACGGAGTTGCAGACCGCCAGGATGAGCACGCCCACATCCCCGAAGATGGCCACCCACATCGTGACCAGGTCGGTGGTCGGGGTGAGTATCAGGATGGCGAACTTCACCGCCAGGGCCATGGCGATGTTCTCCGCCACGATCCTCTGGGTCTTCCTCGATATCCTGATCGCCTCGGCGACTTTGGAAGGCCTGTCGTCCATGATGACGGCGTCCGCCGCCTCCACGGCGGAATCCGATCCGATCCCGCCCATGGCGATGCCGGTGTCCGCCCTCGCGAGCGAGGGGGAGTCGTTTATCCCGTCGCCCACGAAGCAGGTCCTGCCGCGGGTCCCGGCCATGACCTCCTCCAGGCGGCGTGTCTTGTCCTGGGGGAGCAGCTCGGCGCTGTACCCGTCCATGCCCAGCTCCACGGCGACATGCTCGGCCGTCCGCTCGCGGTCCCCGGTGAACATGAAGGATTCGATGCCCATCGCGTGCAGCTCGGCCACCGCGGACGCCGCATCCTCCTTGAGAGAGTCAGATATCTCGATGCGCCCGGCGTACTTCCCGTCGATGGCTATGCAGACGTCTGCCCCTCCGGAATCCTGCTCGTCCGGCACGGCGATGCCCTCGCGGCCATCAGCCCCCTGCTCCCGACGTAGACCGCCCTGCCGTCGACCAGCGCGCTCACGCCCAGCCCGGGCAGGTTCTTGGAGTCGGAGATCCTGGAGGGATCGATGCCGCCCCCGGCGTACGAGACTATCGACCTCCCGATGGGGTGGCTGGAGTAGGACTCGGCGCAGGCGGCGGCGTCCGCGATCTCCTCGGCCGAGAACCCTTCCGTCGGCTTGACGGCGGTCACCCCGAAGACGCCCTCGGTGAGCGTCCCGGTCTTGTCGAACACCGCCCTGTCCGTCTTGGCGAGCATCTCGATGTAGGAGCTGCCCTTGATGAGGATGTTCTCCCTCGAGGCCCGGCCGATACCGCAGAAGTAGGTGAGCGGGACGGAGACCACGAGAGCGCACGGGCAGGAGACCACCAGGAAGATCAGGGCCTTGATGACCCAGCCGGACGGGTCGTCGGTGAGGAGGGCCCCGCCGGCGGCGATGGCGAGGGCGCAGCCGACCACGGCAGGGGTGTACCAGCGGGCGAAGCGGGTGATGAACTTCTCCGAGGACGACTTCCTGGCGGACGACTCCTCGATCAGGTTCAGGACCTTGGCCGCCGCCGAGTCCTCGTACCTGCGGACGGTGCGGACGCTGACTGCGGACTCTGTCACGATGTACCCGGAAAGCAGCTCGTCGCCCGGCCCGATGCGTCTGGGTACCGACTCGCCGGTCATGGCCTTGGTGTCCGCGTAGCTCTCCCCTTTGATGACTATGCAGTCTATCGGCACCATTTCTCCGGGGGCGATGATGAGCTCGCTCCCCGGGGCCACCTCCTCCGGGTCCTTCCTTACGGCCTTCCCGTCCTCGACGACCGTCGCGAACGGGGCCTTCAGCGCCATCAGGGCCTTGACGTTGGACCTGCTGCGGCTCACCGCGCGGTCCTCGAAATACTCCCCGATCTGATAGAACGCCATCACAGCGACGGATTCCGTCCAGTAATCCGAATCCGGGTCCAGGCAGCTGACGGCCAGGGCCCCGACGGTAGCGACCGTCATCAGGAACTTCTCGTCCAGGAAGCCTGCTTTCAGGAGGTTTCTGATGCCCCCGATGATGACATCGTACCCGATGACGGCGAGGCCGGCCCCGAATACGATGGCCAGCACAGCGCTGTCGTGGGTCAGGGAGTAATCGTCGATGTACTCGAGCCAGATGCCGAAGGCTATGAACACGGCCGCGGCGGCTATGCGGAGGGGCATCATGCCCTTCCCGCTCTCTTCCTCCTCTTCCTCGGCCGGGCGCTTCCCCGGAACGGTCTCCTTCATGGAGAACTCGTCCTCGGCCCCGCGGGCGGTCTCCTCCACCTTTCCGATGATCTTCGGATAATCCTTCTCGAACTCCGGCTTCAGGCGGAGGCGCATCCTCTTCCCGACGAAGTCGATCCTAACGGACTCGACCTCGTCCATGGCGGCGATGGCGTTCTCCACCTTCATGGCGCAGTTGGGGCAATCCACATCGATCACGAACGTGTGCTGGACGGACCCGGTGTTCTCATGCTCGTCCACTGCGGCATGCTCATGATGGGCGCCGCATGAGCATGCACAACTGTCCTCATGCTCATGTCCATGCTCATGTCCATGCCCATCATGCTTTGCGGGCGCGCCTTTCGGGGGAAGCGCAGGGCATTCAGGGTCCGCGCCGTCGTCCTCGATCTCCTTCATGGAGAAGCCGTCGGCGGCATCGACCGCGGTTTCCGCGACCTTCTCCAGAACATCCCCGCCGATGCCGTCGAACTCGCTCCTCAGGGTGACATACATCCTTCTGCGTGCGCCGTCGGTCCTGGCATCCTCGACCTCGTCGAGCTCGTTTACCGCGGCCTCGGCCCTGTCCGCGCATTCGGGGCTGCAGGCGCCGATATCGAAAACATGGCGTCTGGCTCTTTCGTCCGCGACCCTTTCGGTGACATCGCTGAGCTTGAAATCGGGCTCGGCAGCGGAGGCGGCCTCGCTCACAGCGGCGAGGACCTCAGGATATCTGCCCCTGAGGGAATCGTCCACTTCTATGCGCATCGTCTGGGTCTCGAAATCCACCGAAGCATGCGATATCCCGGAGACCTCGGAAACGGCCTTCTCTACCTTCTCGGCGCAGTGAGGGCAGTCCACCTCGATCTCGAAGATGCGCTCCATCGCTTCTCCTCCTTGATGTGGGCGAGGGCTGTGCTGAGCAGCATCTCGATATGCTCGTCGCAGAGGGAGTAATAGACCTGCTTCCCGCTCCTCCTCGAGGCCACGAGGTCAGCATCCTTCAGCGTCTTCAGCTGGTGGGAGGCCGCGGACATCGAGATGTTCAGGGATTTGGAGATCCCCCTGACGCACATCTCGCTCTCGTGGAGGGCCCACATGATCCTCACGCGGGTGCTGTCCGCGAACACTTTGAAAAGATCGGCAATATCGAAGATCGTATCGTCGTCCAGCATCCCCCGGCGGATCTTCCCGACGAACTCGTCGGTCTCGCAGTCGCAGATTTCGTCGCCCATCGTATCACTTGAATGATTGTTCAATTGTTCAAGTGAACAACCGAAGTGCGATATATAGTTTGGCGGAGGAAAAAGCGAGCCGGTGACCTCATCCGCAGAAAATGCGGATGAGGGAGGCCCGGGATCCCGGTGAGGCCGGCCGGGTCACTCGGACGAAGGCGTCCGGTCCCTGGCGTGCTCCAGGGCCTCGATGTCCTTCTTCCTGGAGAATCCGAGGGCGCGGAAGGAGTTGCAGACAGCGATGATCAGCACCCCGACATCTCCGAAGATGGCCACCCACATGTTGACCAGGTCCGTGGTCGGGGTGAGCGTCAGGATGGTGAACTTGATGAGCAGGGAGACCGCGATGTTCTCCAGTACGATCCTCTGGGTATGCCTCGATATCCTTACCGCGGCCGGGACCTTGGAGGGCCTGTCATCCATGATGACGGCGTCTGCCGCCTCCACGGCGGAATCCGATCCGATCCCGCCCATGGCGATGCCGGCATCGACGCGGGCGAGCGAGGGCGAGTCATTGATGCCGTCGCCGACAAAGCATACAGTGCCGTCCGTGTCCTTCATGAGGTCCTCGAGCGCGTAGGTCTTGTCCTGCGGGAGCATGTCCGCCCTGTACCCTTCGAGACCCAGTTCCGATGCGAGCCCGGAAGCGGCCTTCTCGGAGTCCCCGGTGAACATGTACGACGAGATCCCCATCGAGCGCAGTTCCGAGACCGCCTGCGCCGAATCGGCCTTGATGCGGTCGGAGATGACGATGAGCCCGGCGTAAACGCCGCCGGCCGCCACGAAGACGTTCGTCTTGGATTCGTCCGCGGAAGGAACGGCGATGCCCTCCTGCCTCATCATGGCCGCGTTCCCGGCGGAGATCTTCCTGCCGTCTACAACTGCGGACACTCCCATGCCGGGGACAGCGGATCCCTCGGTCGCTTCCGGCAGGCCCTCGGCGCCGCCTGCATAGGAAACGATGGACTTGGCGATCGGGTGGTCAGAGAGGCTCTCGGCCGACGCTGCGAGGGAGATGAGCTCCTCGGCGGTGAAACCCTCGGCCGGCCTGACGCTGACGACCTCGAACACGCCCTCGGTGAGCGTCCCGGTCTTGTCGAACACGACCTTCTCCGTCTTGGCGATGGACTCGATGTACGAGCTCCCCTTGAGGAGGATGCCCTCTCTCGAGGCACGGCCTATCCCGCAGTAGTAGGTGAGGGGTATGGAGACGACGAGCGCGCAGGGGCATGAGACCACGAGGCAGAGCACGGCCCTATAGACCCAGTCGTCCCAGTTGCCGGGGTCGGCGGCCGATTCGATGACGGCCACCAGCGCTGCCAGGGCGACGACGGCAGGCGTGTACCACTTGGCGAAGCGGGTGATGAACTTCTCGGGCCTCGATTTCCTGGCAGAAGATTCCCCGATGAGCTTCAGGACCCTAGCGGAAGCTGAGTCGCTATATGCGCAGGAGGTCCTGATCCTGAGCGCGCCGTCGATGCTTATGCATCCCGACAGGACGCTGTCTCCCGGGCCGGCGTGCCTGGGGACCGACTCGCCGGTCATGGCCTTGGAATCTATGTATCCTGAACCGTCGACGATGGTGCCGTCGATGGGAATCATCTCCCCCGGCTTCACGAGGACGGTCTCCCCGATCCCGACGTCCTCGGGGGCGGCCTTGATCACTTCGTCCCCGCGGATGACATTGGCGTAGGGGGCCTTCAGTGCCAGGAGCGCTTTGACGCTGGTGCGGCTGCGCCCCACGGCGGCCCCTTCGAAGACCTCCCCTATCTGATAGAAGGTCATGACGGCCACCGATTCGGTCCAGTAGCCGATGCACAGGGCCGCTAAGGCCGCGATCGACATCAGCATCTTCTCGTCCAGGGACAGGTGCCCGCAGACATTGCGGACGCCCTCGGCGATGACGTCCCAGCCGACGATGAGGAGGCCGATGAGGAATATCACGCGTAGCGCGGTCCCGCTGAGGCCGAAATCATCGATATATTCAGTGTAAAGGCCCAGCGCCACGAAGCACAGTCCGATGGCGATCCTGACTCCCAGGTGCCCGCTGATGCTCTCCTCGAGCTCTTCCTCCTCGGCATAGCATGAGGAGCAGTACTCTTCCTCTTCGCCCAATGAACTCACAACCTATATCCGAAGGCCGTGTTGTTACGAACACAACCTATTCGTGTTACGTATTAAGTCATCCCATAAATAACCATTTAATCAATCCATCATGGAACATCTGTCCAACTCCAGCATGTGTGATGCGTTCGGAGCGCCTCGAAAAATACCGTTTTATATGCCGGAGCCGCTGATGCGGCCATGGACGCGGAGGAAGCCGGGAAACTGTGCATGCAGGCGGCCTGCATGGCATCCGGGACGGGCTGTCCCAAGGATCCGGAGGGCGCCGCGGCGATCTTCCGCGTTGTCGCGGATTCGGGCCGTGCCGAGGGGTACTTCGGGCTCGCCGAGCTCACGGCCTCCGGGAACGGGGTCCCCCGCGACGAGGATGCGGCAGTGGACCTCTACGAGAAGGCGATGTCCCTCGGGAGCGTGCCGGCCGCCTACCGCCTGGCACATTATTATTGGGAGGGACCGAGGGAGGACCTTCCCCGCTGCTTCGAGTGCCTGAGGCAATGCTGCGATGCGGGGTTCGCCCCCGCCTACGACGGCATGGGCGACGCCCACTATTACGGACGGGGGACTCCTGCGGACCCGGCGGAGGCCGCCGTATGGTACAGGAAAGGCGCGGACTCCGGGAACGCCGTCTGCCTGTTCAAGCTCGGATGCATGCATGAATCGGGAATCGGTGTCGATAAGGATCCGGCCGCGGCGGAGAAGTGCTTCCTGCGCGCCGCCAGGGCCGGCCTCCCTGAGGCGCAGTTCAGGATGGCCGCCCTCGAATACGACAAAGGGACCCCGGAAGGGAAGAAGGCCGCCGCGGGATGGTACAGGGCGTGCTCGGGGGAATACTCGGTCGCCGAGTTCAACCTGGCCTGCATGATGCTGTCCGGCGAGGGGACCGATAAGGACCCGGCCGGAGCTTACAGGATCTTCCTCGGCCTTGCGGGAAGGGAGATGCCGATGCGATGTTCCAGGCGGGCAGAATGCTCATCGACGGGGTCGGCGTGGAGCAGAACGCCGAAGAGGGTTTCCGCTGGATGGGGAAGGCCGCCCGCGCGGGGAGCCCGGAGGCCAAGCAGCTCGTCGAAGGGCTGAGGAGGGCCCAGAACGCCCAGCTGATCCATATCGACGGGGATAAAACAGATAAAGGGAGAAGGTGACGGCCGCCCTCATCTCCTCTCCGGAGGCTTCCCTCCGTAGATTCCGTCCTTTCTGACGGTGGCATGCTCGTTCCCGGAGCGGGGCCTCTCCTTCGGGGCGTTGTTCTTGGGCGTGCGGAGCTGGCGCCAGGTCCCTACGGCCGCCAGGATGACGACGGCGAGGACGACCGCGAGCATCTCAGCGGTTGCACTGTTCATGCAGGCGGATTCCGACGACCCGCGATAAAAGAATTGCGGCGGTGCCGCCGCATAAGTTGTTTGCAGGGCCGTTCCCGGCCCCGCGCGGTTTCAGCGTTCCTTCCTGACCGAGGCGTGTGGTCTGTCCTTCAGGGACGTCTTGTCCCCTCCGCAGCAGTCCTTCCTCCCGAACATGGTCCTGTAGCTGTACACCAGGGCTATGACGATGAGGAGGATGACGATCACGCTCACGATCATCGTTCCGTTGCTCATTGCTTTCTGTCCTCCAGTCTGCAGTTGATGGGGTTCCTGCACTTCGCGCAGTCGCCGCAGCATCCGTGCTTCAGGTCCTTCTTCGCCATTAGATAGGTGCGGACCGACAGCCACGCCACCAGGGCGATGACGAAGACCAGGACCACTGCGGTGCCTGTGGTCATGCGGCATCGCCTTCCTTGCGCTCCAGGCTCTTGGCCCTCCTCTTGATGGCCCCGACCGGGTCCTTGGCGAACAGGAAGTAGCCGATCGCGATGATGACCAGGATGGCCACTATTATGCCCGCATGCACCTCGCCTCCGAACAGTTCCAGGAACTGGTAGGTGACGATGGACAGCCCCCAGGCGAGTATGCACTGGTAGGCGACCGCGTAGCCGGTGTCCTTCCAGGTTCCGAGCTCCCTGTGCATAGCACCGATGGCCGCGAAGCAGGGCGCGCAGATGCAGTTGAACACGAGGAACGCCATCGCGGTGTTCGACGAGCAGTAGGCCGCCAGGGCGTCCGCGGTGATGAATCCCTCTGCATCCCCGGGGTCCCCGAGCAGGACGGCGAGGGTTCCGAGCAGGTTCTCCTTGGCCAGCAGGCCGGTGATCGAAGCGACGGTGATCTCCCAGTGGTCGCCGAACCCGCTCCATGCGAAGATCGGGTTGAGCGCGTGGCCGATGTCGGACAGCGCGGACCCCTCGGTGGTGTTGCTGCCGAGGTAGCTGAGGCCCCAGTCGTAGGAGCTGAGAGCCCAGATGAGCACGGCGGACAGCAGTATGAGGGTCCCGGCCTTCCTGACGAACGCCCAGGACTTCTGGGCGGTGTCGAGGAGAACGTTGCGGCAGGTGGGGATGTGGTACACGGGGAGCTCCATCACGAAGGGGGACGGCTTCCCGGTGAGCCCGCTGAACTTCTTCAGGATGACGCCGGACATGAGGATCACGATGATGCCGAGCAGGTACATCGCGAGGGCGACGATGGCCGAATCGTGGAAGAAGGCGGCGGCGACGCAGGTGATGATGGGCAGCTTGGCGCTGCAGGGCATGAACGTGGTGGTCATGGCCGAGATGCGCCTGTTCTGCTCGTCCTCGATGGTCCTTGTGCCCATGATCCCGGGGACGCCGCATCCGACGCCGATGACCATGGGGATGACGTTCTTCCCGGAAAGCCCGAAGTGGTAGAACACGCGGTCGAGCATGTACGCGACGCGCGCCATGTAGCCGCACTCCTCGAGTATGGCCAGGCACAGGAACAGAACTATGATCTGCGGCAGGAAGCCGATGACGGCCATCACTCCCGAGATGATACCGTCGACGACCAGGCCGCTGAGCGCATCGGCGACCTCGTTGTCCTCGCACCATGTCGAGACCGCGTCGGAAAGGTCTGCGGTGAGGGTGTCGTTGATCCAGTCGGTCCCCATCGTGCCGATGGTCTGGATCGACACGAAGTAGACGAGGTACATGACGACGATGAAGATGGGTATCGCGACCCACTTGTTCAGCAGGACATTGTCGATCTTATCCGATTTCTTGGACTCGGTCTCCTTGCCGGTGTCGTAGAAGGTGATGACCTGGGTCTTGATCTTCTCGGCGGCGTCGTACCTGGCGGTGGCGACGGTCTCGAGGCCGTCGGTCCCGGATTTCCGGCAGAGCTCGTCGACGAACGGCTTGCACTGAGCGACGGTCTCCTCGCCGAGGTCGTCCACGATCATCCTGTCGTTCTCGATGACCTTGATGGCGGTCCATCTCTCGAACCCTTCCTTGACGACGGGCTTCAGGACCTCCGATATCTTCTCTACCGCGCTCTCGATGTCGGTGCCGTAGGCGATCTTCTTGGGCACCTTGTTCTCCTCGTGGGCGCGCTTGATGGCGGCCCCGATGGCGGTGATGCCCTCGCCCTTGACTCCGACGGTCTCGAGGACCTCGATGCCGAGGATCTCCTCGAGCTTGTCCTTGTTAATGCGCATCCCGTTCTTCTCGGCGACATCGACCATGTTGAGGACGATGACCATCGGCATGCCGAGGTCGACGACCTGCATCATCAGGTAGATGGCGCGCTCGATGTTCGAGGCGTCTATGATGTTGATCGCGACGTCCGGCTTGGCCTCGTTGTTGCCGAGCAGGTAATCCCTGGAGACGATCTCCTCGGGAGAATACGGCGAAAGGGAGTAGATCCCCGGGAGGTCCACGACGAGGATGCTCTCCTCGTTGAAGTTCCTCACGAACCCCTGCTTCCTGTCGACCGTGACGCCGGGCCAGTTCCCGACGTGCTGAACGCTCCCCGTCAGCTTGTTGAAGACCGTGGTCTTCCCGCTGTTCGGGTTCCCTATCAATGCCGCCGTGATCATCGGGCGGCCCCCTCCGAATTGTTATCCGAGCCGTTCTGGCACTTCTCGAGCTCGACGATATGGGCTTCTCCCTGCCTCAGGGTGAGGCGGTATCCCCTCAGCTCGATCTCCACGGGGTCTCCGAGAGGCGCCCTCCTGATGAGGGTGACCTTGGCCCCGCGCGTGAGCCCCAGGTCGAGGACGCGCTTGCGCACCTGTCCTTCCCCGTTCACGCATACAACCGTCGCGGTCTCGCCGCGTTTCATATCCGATAGCATCAAAGCGACCACCGGGACCTGCCCGACGGTTCAACGCTCCCCCTCGGGGAGCATGGACCTGGGCCTTTTATTCCCTGGAAGCCGTTGCTTAGGCGGCCTCCTCTGAGTCCTGACATAAGATTCATTGATATGGTTCAGCGTGTGGAGATATTTAGATATTCCTAATCTGAAAAAACCGATTTAGACTAACTTAATTTTGTTCCGCGCAGAATGTGCCTGGCTCATCGAACGGACATGGCAGCGGCCCGCGTGAAAGTCAGGGGAGAACAGCCCTCCCGGGAATGATGCGGCCCTCAGATCCCGGGAAGATCCAGCAGGGAAGAGATGACGTGCGTCGGGGAGCAGCTCCCGGGCACCGATGTGCCGTCCCTGTCGAGCAGGACAGTGTCGATCCCGGCGTTCCCGCCGGCCATGATGTCCTTCGGGTCGGAGCTCACGAGGACGGTGTCCCCCTCGCTCCCACCAAGCTCGCGCATGCAGAGATTGACCGAGTACGGGTGGGGGCGCTCGACCGCCATCCTGTCGATCCCGACGACCGAGGGGATCATCCGGTCCAGGCCGAACTCGGCGAGTATCTGGTGCACGTGCTGCTCGTAGGAGTCAGTGACGATGCCCATCCTGCACCCTTTCGCGTACAGCTTCCTGATGCACGGGGGAGACGTCCGGGTACACGGAAGAGGTCTGCATGACGTTGCGGTCGTACACGGTGATGAGCTGGGTCATGAAGTCCCTGAACACGCAGGCGCATCCGGTGCGGTACTTGGAGAAGAGGTCGTAGATGGGGGTGGAGAAGTACTCCTCCTCTTTGGAAGGCTCATAGGGGATCCCGAAGCTGCGGAACGCCTGCGAGTATGCCAGACGGTATCCGCGCGTCAGGTCCGCCAGCGTCCTCCCGAATCCGAATATATAGTTTTTGTACATCAAAAGCGCGCGCCCCGATCGCCCCAAGGCCCGGATTTTCTTACCTCAATGCCTACTGCGTTTAAATCGTTTTTCGGCTGCCTGAACCGCCGCAGGACGTCTTAACGGAGAGTTTTATAAACGTACATCAAAATCGAAATATCACCATGAAAACCGACATCGAGATCGCCGAAGGAGCGAAAGTTCAGAATATCGCGGACATTGCGGCGAAGATCGGACTCGGACCGGAGGACCTGGAGCAGTACGGCAAGTACATCGCCAAGGTGCCCCTGGACGTTCTGGCCAGGAAAGAGAAATCGAAGAAGGGCAAGCTCATCCTCGTCACGGCGGTAACGCCGACCAAGGCGGGCGAGGGGAAGACCGTCACCACCATCAGCCTCATCCAGGGGCTGGCCAAGATCGGGAAGAAGGTCGTCGGCGCGCTCAGGGAGCCGTCCATGGGCCCGACCTTCGGGATCAAGGGAGGGGCCACCGGCGGAGGCAACGCCCAGGTCTACCCCATGTGGAAGATCGACCTCGAGTTCACCGGCGACATCCACGCGGTCGCGGCCGCCCACAACCTGCTCTCCGCTGTGCTGGAGAACAACCTGGTCAGGGACAACCCCCTGAACATCGATCCCTCGAGGATCGTGTGGAAGAAGACCGTCGACATGAACATGAGGGAGCTCAGGCACATCGTCGTCGGCCTCGGCGACTCGAAGATCAACGGCGGAGTGACCCACGAGAGCGGGTTCCTCATCACATCCGCCTCCGAGATCTCCGCGATCCTGGCGCTCGCGACGGACTATGCCGACCTCAGGAAGAGGCTGGAGAGGATCGTCGTCGCCTACACCTACGACGGCAAGCCGGTCACCGCCGGGCAGCTCGGATGCGTCGGTTCCATGATGGTCCTCCTCAGGGAGGCGCTCATGCCCAACCTCGTGCAGACCCTCGAGGGCCAGCCTGTGTTCATCCACGGGTTCCCCTTCGCGAACATCGCCCACGGGAACAACTCCGTCATAGCCACCAAGCCGCGGTCTCTCTCGGGGACTACGCTGTCACCGAGGGAGGTTTCGCGGCCGACCTCGGCGGGGAGAAGTTCATGGACATCGTCTGCAGGCAGTCGGGGATCAGGCCCAACTGCGTCGTCGTGGTGGCCTCGATCCGCGCCCTCATGATGCACGGCGGAGCGGACCTGAAGGACCCGGCCTCCATGACCACCGCGGCCCTCAAAAAGGGGTTCGCCAACCTCGACAAGCACGTCGCCAACATGAAGTCCTACGGCGTCCCGGTGGTCGTCTCGATCAACCACTTCTACACCGATAAGGAAGAGGACATCGAGACCGTCAAGAGGCACTGCCGCGGCATCGGGGCGTACTGCGCCGTGAACGACGGCTTCCTCAGGGGCGGGGAGGGCGCCGAGGAGCTCGCCAAGAAGGTCGTCGAGGTCATCGCCGACCCGGACAACAGGCCCAGGTTCAAGTTCTGCTACGCCGACAGGACCTCCGTCAAGGAGAAGATCGAGGCCGTCGCCAAGAAGATCTACGGGGCCAAGGATGTAGAGTACAGCCCTGCCGCCGAGAAGTCCATCCAGGCCATAATCGACCAGGGATACGGGGAGCTCCCGGTGTGCATCGCGAAGACCCAGTACTCCCTGTCCGACAAGGCCGAGCTGCTCGGGGCCCCCACCGGATGGACCCTGAACGTGAGGGAGGTCAACCTCTCCGCAGGAGCAGGGTTCATCGTCCCCGTCTGCGGATCGATCATGCTCATGCCGGGCCTGTCGAAGGACCCTGCGGCGCTCCACATCGACCTGACGGACGAAGGGAAGATCGTAGGGCTCCACTGAACCGAGCGGGGCGGGCGGGGGCCTTTGCCCCTGTCTCTGCCTTCTTTTCTTCAAAACCTCACAGAAAAACTCGGGCCTGCCCTTTCCCTCGGCGGGCCCCGTCGGCCATATCGTACCAGCGTTTCGCTTCGTCATGGTCGGTATCGACGCCGTCGCCGGTCTCGTACATGTCCCCGAGGAGGACCTGCGCCCCCTTGTGGCCGTTGACCGCGGCCGAGGCCAGCCACCTCACGCATTCCCTGAGGCTTTTATCCGTCCCTGCTCCGTTCTTGTAGAGCTGCCCGAGGACGAACATGGCCTCCACATCCCCGCCCCTGGCGGAGGACATCATCAGCGAGAACGTATGTGCCAGATCGCGTTTGACGCCGTTCCCGTCGAGGTACATCAGCCCCAGTTCGTACTGGGCCCTGGGGTCGCCGTTCTCCGACGGGATCCTGAGGAGGTCGGCCGCCTTAGCCGGGTCCGGCTCGGTACCGTAGCCGCGGAGGTAGATCTTCGCCAGGAAGTACATGGCGTTGGGGTTGCCGCCCTCGGAAGATTCGGTGAGCCAGTAGCGCGCTTTCTTGAAATCCCGGGGGACCCCCTGCCCGCGGGCGTACATCAGTCCGACATACAGCTCGCACGCCGCATCTCCTTTCCCGGCGCGGACGACAGGATGTCCACTGCTGACGCGTAATTGCGTTCGTCGCAGGTGCGGACGACCGTCTTCGCCCATTCGCAGGCATCCATGCTGACCCCCTCTGCGGCCATCTTGCCCATACCCAGAGCCAAAACCTCTTAAAAAGTTGTTGCATGGGTCAGCCTAAATGTTCGTGCGCACGCACATTTTATAGGTGCGTCGCTATGGGATGAGCATAATGAGTGAAGAGGTTCCATCCAATTCCGAAGGCCAGGCGGCGGCCGTCCGCGCCGCCATGGATGCCGTTTCCGGCAGGGACATGCAGAAAGCATGCGCCCTCGCCGAGGCAGGGGAGTCCGATCCTGAGTGCGCCTATCTCCTGGGCCTGTTCAAATACACCGGGAAGGGGACCGCGGAGGACAGGAGGTCCGCCGCGGAGCTGTTCTCCGAAGCTGCCGCGAAGGGTTACGGCCCTGCCGCCATCGTGTCGTCCGAGATATCCGCAAACCCGGAGGAGGCCGAGTCCCAGATCATGGACCTGAGGCTCCGCGCCGAGTGCAGGGACACCGTCGCCTGCAGGAAGATCTTCGGGCTGTACGACACGGGGAAGAACCCCGACGGGACGAAGGCCATTGTGAAGAAGGACCATGCGGAGGCCGTGAGGCTCTACATGCCCTGCGCCGATGCGGGGGATACCGAGGCCCAGAACATCATTGGCTACATGTACCTCATGGGGAAGGGGGTCCAGAAGGACAGGGACCTGGCGCTGAAGCTCCTGAAGGAGGCGGCGGACCACGGGTGCGCCCAGGCGGCGCACAGGATCGCCGTCATGTACGACACGGGGCAGAACTTCTCGGACCCCGATCTCGACAAGGCCGTCGAGTGGTACACGAAGGCGGCGGACATGGGCTACGCCGATTCGCAGTACGCCCTCGCGGGCATACTGTTCATGGAGGACAGCCCCTACTACGACGCGCAGAGGGCCGAGAAGCTGCTGGTCAAGGCGGCTGACCAGGGGCAGCACGATGCCGAGCATCAGCTGGGCCTCCGCCTCGCCTACGGCGGGAAGGGGGTCAGGCGCGACCCCGCGAAAGCTGAAGCCTACCTCGAGAAGGCCTGCGAGGGTGGTGTCCTGCAGGCCATGACCGACTATGCGAACATGCTCTTCGAAGGGCAGGCGGTGCCCCAGGACCTCGCCAAGTCCGCGAAATGGTTCACCAAGGCCGCCGAGCAGTACGACGGCATCGCCCAGTACGCCCTCGGATGCTTCTACGGCAACGGCATCTACTTCAAGAAGGACGATGCGGAGGCCGCCAAGTGGTTCAGGGAGGCCGCCGAGGGCGGGGAGCCCAACTCGCAGTACGCCCTCGGCTGCTTCTACTACGAGGGCCGCGGGGTGGAGAAGAACGCCAAGAAGGCGGCGGAATGGTTCTCCGAGGCTGCGGGCCAGGGGCATCCCGGCGCCATGTCGTTCCTGGCGATGTTCAAGATCACCGGGAAAGAGGTGGAGCAGGACATCCAGGGAGGCCTCGACATGCTGTCCGAGGCCGCCAAGTCCGGCTACTACGAGGCGCAGTTCTACCTTGGCAAGCTGTACATGGAGGGGGAGTACGTGGAGCAGGACCTGCCCTACGCGAAGAGGATGCTCTCCCTGGCCGCCCGCCAGGGGGACCCCGATGCGGAGAAGCTGCTGGAGAAGCTCAAGAGCATGATGAAGAAGCGCTGAGGCCCGCCGGGCCCGGCCGGAGTTTGGAAGAAGGAGGCAGAAGGTCACGGATCCGAGGTTCCTGAGGGGGGCGAGAGGCGGCAACATATACGCCATGCTCGGTGTGGCCTATATGTACCAGACCGGCAAGGGCTCGGACCCCGACCCCGTCAAGGCCGCGGATTGGTACGAGCGCTCGGCCTCCGCCGGGTGCCCCCGCGCGAATGGGAGCTCGCCAAGATGTACCGCAACGGCGAGCTTCCCGACGATGCCCAACGCACGCAGTACGTCAAATGGCTGCGGGCGGCTGCCGAATCCGGCATACCGGAGGCGATGAGGGACCTGTCGTCCGCGTACTTCTACGGCAGGCTCGTCCCCAGGAACGACCGTTTGGCGGTGCAGTGGATCAAGAAGGCGGCGGAGACCGGCGACCCGCTCTCCGAGTTCCGCTACGCAGCATCCCTGGAGTCCGGACTCGGCTGCCGGCGCGACCTCGACGCAGCGAACGCATATTACCGCAAGTTCGAGACGGAGGCCGACGCGACCTGTTCTTCAAGGTCGGCAAGGATCTCGAGTTCGGCCTCGAGGGCTGCCCTCCCAGGCCCGACAGGGCCTGCGAGTACTACCGCCTGGGGGCCAGGATGGGCCACGACCGCTGCTACGTTAGCCTCAAGCGCTGCAAGGCGGCCATGGCCGGCGGCCACAAGGACAGCTTCATGGAGCGCAGGAGGATCCTCTCCATGACCCCCTCGGCCGCCGAGGAGGACAGGAGGAAGAGGAGCCTGAAGGAGGCCGACCAGTTCATGGAGGTCGCGAGACCGATCTCGCCATCTCGAAGTACCAGGAGTCCGCGGACCTGGGGAACGCCGAGGCCATGTTTATGCTGGCGATGCTCTACCATGAGGGGACGGCGGTCCGCAGGGACGACGCCCTCGCTTTCGATTACCTCATGAGGGCGTCGCTCAGCGGGTCCCCGGACGCTCAGCTGTTCCTGGGCAGGAGCTACGAGTCCGGGAAGGGCCGCGAGGCCGACCGCAACGAGGCCATCAAATGCTTCGCGGCCGCGGCCGCCGGGGGGCAACCTGCTGGGATATTACTACCTCAGCCCCTATATGGACCACCCGGAGAGGTACGTGCACATGACCCAGAGGGTGGTGCGCTAATGGGACTGAGGGAGGTCATGGACAGGGCGTCCTCGGGGGACCCGAGGGCCCAGTGCGCCATGGGCTATTATTACTACAAGGGCGACGGGGTCAACCGCGACCTCGACCGCGCCTTCCAATGGTTCGACATGGCCGCGGGGCTGGGGGATCCCGAGGGCGAATGCAACGCGGCCTACATGCTGGTGCACGCCGAGGGCACCAACGCCAATCTCGACGAGGCGGTGCGCATGTACACCCATTCCGCTGAGAGCGGATGGGTCCAATCGATGTTCAACCTTGCCCACATGTACTCCGACGGGCTCGGCGTGGAGCAGGACTGGGGGAAGGCGATCCTCTGGTATACGAAAGCGTACGAGGGCGGGAGCGTCCCGGCGGCGTACCGGCTCGGAGTGATCTACGAGGAAGGGAGAGGGACGGAGCAGAACCTCCCCAAGGCGCTGGAACTGTACGAGAAATGCGCTGGCAAGGATTATGATCCGGCCCTGGTCAGGCTGGGGATCATGGCCTACGAAGGGCGGGGGATGCCGAAGAACCCGGACAGGGCGGCCAAGCTGTTCTTCCGGGCCTCCAAGGACAACGACGACAAGGCCCTCCTGTGGCTCGGCAAGCTGTCCCTCTCGGGAGAGGGGATGGTGAAGAGCCAGAACAACGCCAGGAAATGGCTGAAGAAGGCCTCCATGCGCGGGAACGCCGAGGCCAAGGAAATTCTCGAGAAGATCTGATCCGCGCTCCAGGATGCGCCGGGCATAGATATTTTCTTGATGTGCCAGGCGACGGTTCGCAGTGGGTTTTGATGAGGTTTGGGCACCGCTGCGTTATGTCTGCCGTTTTCTGTGTTATTATTCAACGGATAGGCCGCTGATGCTGCTGTTCCGAGGGCATAGCAGCCTCTGAATTCGATGGAGATCCCGGTCCGCAGCAGGTGCCGGAGCATCGGTTCTGTTTTTCCTATGTGCTAAAAAATTCATTCTTGCTTGTTTTTGCTTAAACATATATATGTCGTGAGCCTCACTGGCATATAGGAACGTGCTGTCATGAGGATGACTGATTATCAGGCCGAGGTGATCTCCCGCGAGCTCTCTACCATCAAAGAGAAGAGCCCCTTCTACGCTCGCAAGTTCAAGGACATCGACCTGACCAAGATCAAGACCCAGGAGGATTTCGAGACCCTCCCGTTCACTGACAAGGGGGATCTGCGCGAGGCCTACCCGCTCGGCCTTATGGCCGTTCCGGAGAAGGAAATCGTCAGGATCCATTCCTCATCCGGCACCACCGGGACCCCGGTGATCATACCCTACACCAGGAAGGACGTCGAGGACTGGGCGACCATGTTCGAGCGCTGCTACCGCATGGCCGGGGTCACAGAGATGGACAGGGTGCAGATCACCCCAGGGTACGGCCTGTGGACCGCAGGCATCGGATTCCAGGCGGGAGCGAGAGGCTCGGGGCCATGGTCGTCCCCATGGGGCCCGGGAACACCGAGAAGCAGCTCCGCATGATGCAGGACCTGAAGACTACCGTCCTCTGCGCCACCTCGTCCTATGCGCTTCTCCTCGCCGAGCAGGTCGCCCAGAGGAACCTGAAGAACAAGATATGCCTCAGGAAGGGCATCATCGGGTCCGAGCGCTGGGGTGACAAGATGCGCGACCGCATCGCCGACACCCTCGGCCTGGAGCTCTACGACGTCTACGGCCTGACCGAGATCTACGGCCCCGGGATAGGCATCAGCTGCTCCTACAAGAACGGCATTCACATGTGGGACGATTACCTCTACTTCGAGGTCATCGACCCGAAGACGCTGAAGAACGTACCGGACGGAACCGTGGGGGAACTGGTCATAACCACCCTCAGGAAAGAGGGAGCGCCGCTCATCCGCTACCGCACCCACGACCTAACCAGGATCCTCACCGGGCCCTGCCCCTGCGGTTCCCGCTATCCGAGGATCGACATCATTACCGGCAGGACCGACGACATGATCAAGGTCAAGGGCGTCAACATGTTCCCCGCGCAGTTCGAGGAGGTCCTCGCCTCGGTGCCCGATGCGAGCTCGGAGTATCAGGTCATGATCGACCACCTGAACGGAAAGGACATCCTCACCCTGTTCTTCGAGACCCCTCTGCCCCAGGAGAAATGGCCTGAGGTCGAGAAGCAGGTCCTCGAGAGGTTCAAGGCCGTTGTCGGCCCGACGATCACGCCCAAGGCGGTGAGGATCGGGGACTTGCCGAGGAGCGAGAAGAAGTCCCACAGGATCTTCGACAACAGGTACTGAGCGGCTGCCGCAGACTGCGGACAACGCAGCCTGCAGCGGGCGCACGGCTCAATCCTTCCTATTGCACCTATTTTTGCCTTATAGAAAATATATTATAGAAGTTATAACAGTTCAAATTTCATGTCGGTTTTCGACGATGCGCAGCTTAAAGCGATGGTTCCTGAGCGCCATTCAGTCAGGAAATATTCTTCCGGCCTCAATGAAGAGGACAGGAAGAAGATCGGGGATGCGATCGCTGAGATCAACTCCGAGACAGGGCTTTCCTTCGTCCTGGTCGCCGGCGACCCTGCCGGGATACAGAAGTTCGGTATGAAAGGCCACTTCGGCGGCGCGACCGATTATATCGTCCTCGCCGGGAAGGAGAGCGGGACGCTCGAGTCGGACTGCGGGTACTGGGGAGAGAGGCTGGTCCTCTATGCTCAGTCAATCGGCCTCAACACCTGCTGGGCGGCCATGGTCAACAAGAAGGAAGTGCTCAAGCATGTCCCCGATGGCATGAAGTACGGCCTTACCGTCGTCATCGGCCACGGGGCGGAGAGCGGCGAGGACCACAAATCCAAACTAGCCGAGAAGGTCTCCAATCTTTCCGCGGATTCCCCCCAGTGGTTCAAAGACGGAGTGGAGGCGGCCATGAAGGCGCCCACTGCCATGAACAAGCAGAACTTCTTCTTCGAGCTGAAAGAGAGCGGGAAGGTCCTGGCGAAGCCCTCCGGCGGCATGTTCTCCGAGATAGATACCGGGATCGCCAAGGTAGACTTCGAGCTCGGCGCCGGGAAATCAAACTTCAGCTGGGCCTGAGGCCCGGAGCGGGGACGGTATCCCCGCTCTTTAAGGCGGTTTGGAGAAGGACGAAAGAAGAGCAACAGCTGGATATGGTCCGATTATTGCGGACATTTAAGTTGAATTGAAACTCAATCGACCTGCAATGTTGTCTGCTTTGAGTTTTTAGTGTTGTGTTGCCATGTCTTTAGTTTTTTCATAATCGATTCGAGGGCATTTGAGGTGTTTTTGTTAACGGTAAGAATGTCATTTTCGAATGATACATACTCACGCAATTCTTTACCAAGGTCTTTCAGAGCAATTCTGACATTAGATGCCAAACTCTTCTTCTCTACTGCTGACACAGAACCGGAGATAAAATCGAGCCCTTCTTCAATGAGTGACTCAACAGATTTGTGACTGCCTTTTTCCATCAGCATCTGTTGAATCGATACTAATAGAGACGTTCTGATCTCGAACTGACTGGATTCTGGGAGAATTAGGAAAGAACTGGAAGGAGTTTTGGTTAAATCAATGCCTTTCGCTGAATCCAGATTTTCGGCAAGTTTTCTATCTGTTATTGAATCAGTGTTTTTTGTCAACAGATTATCAGAAACAACAATCTGGGCGCATGTAACATCCAGTTCATGGTAACTCGAGACAATGATGCTCTGTTTACCATCAACATTCATAGCAAGATGTCCGACATCATCTGAAGTGATGTTCTCGTATTTTTTCACCTGAGAAATCTTGTCTGCGTTAGGATCGGTTGTGAGTTCCATAACCAGCCATTTTTTATCATCAGTATGAGCGATGATGTCCGGAGCACAATAGATTTCCTTCTTCCGCATTATGCGCTGGCAAATTTTATACTCAGAATATCCGGCCTTGTAAAAGGGTCCTTCAAAATTTTGATATTTTCCAAATAAATAGAGCGTCCTTTGCCAAAGTTTCATCTTCTCGAGATCATTGACGCTTTCAATATTGTCTGAGGTCAAAGATCTCCCTCCCCTCATACATGATATCGACATTGCCGCAGGCGTTCTCTCCCTGAACAGCTGCGAACCTGGGCGCCGCATTGACACATCCTTTTCCCGGGACGTTCATGTACGCGTATTTTTCGCCCATATCCAGAATGACGCGGTCGAGGTTATGAAGATCGATTCCTGCGAACCGTTTGAAGTCCGGTTGTGAATCAATTTCCGTCATCCAAAGTTTCAGTTTCGAGTTTCCTTTCGAGAGGGCAGCGGAATATCCTTCTAGATCGATCTTCTGGGTAAAAGTAAACTCGAATGCATACTTGTGTTCGTCTCTCGCCTTCTCTCCATCTTTCAGCGCAGAATGATATTTTTCAAGGGTAGATGAAATTAGATGAAGCGTATCTTCTGCGTCTTCTAGGTAATTGACGGTAACCTTACCGTAATTGTACCATTCCAGTTTCATCGAGGTGTTGCCGTTTTCGATGCAACTCCAGCGGATACTTTTCGTGGAGAAATCACGTTTCAGCTTATCGAAAAGATCCTCTATGTCCTTATTAGCGCCGTTACCGTACCATGCCTTCAGGCTGAATCCGAAGGGATCTTCGGCCTGGCTTGCTATATTGCGGTATTTCAGTCCGATGCCGCGTTCTTTCAATCCGTTGATCTTTCCTATTGATTCCAGATTTCTCTTCGAGAACCAGCAATTATCCAGACCGACGTTGTTACTGATCCATTTGGAGATGGCCCTGTCTGCAATATCAACAATTGATAGCGAATATAAGACCCAGACGCGCTTGTCGTACGTATCGATGATGATCCAGTTCCCGCGGGCATCTGAACAGATATACCAACTGCCTTCCAAAAGTCTCCATTCTGAGAAAGAGGAGCCCATGGCAGGGGGAATGTTCGGGTTCAGGTTGCTCTCAACATAATATGCCTTGAGAGTGCTGTGTCTGAAATCCGAGGCAGAGGTTTCTCTGAATGTCGAATCCAGTAATAGGATGAAATCGTCTCTTGTTCTCGGAATCTTGGCCATTTCCTACAATGAATTCACAATGAGATTAATAAATAAACTTATTAGATGCAGTATTCGGCCCAGAGGCGCAACACCGGAAGACAGTCTGTTTCAATCTGATGGCTTCGTACCTAAGTTCTATGTTTCGCGCTAACTTTTCCGTTTATATTCCGAACGGGGTCTTAGCGGTGCACTCGATGGATGCCTGCTATCAGCGCCGGGGCCTTCCGCGCGAGCAGGGAACGCCGGTCTGGCACTTCCCGCATCCGACTTCCGAGGGGCTTCCGCAGGCGATCTGCGCCTCTTTCAGACGGGCACTGCAGACAGCGTCATTTTTGTTCTTCCCCATAGGGGCCTTTGGATCGATGGCCGACACGGGGCAGGCGCGGGCGCACGCCCCGCATTTGATGCACCAATCGTACAGGCCGGAATAGCGGCGGGGCGTCGGCGGGATCTCCGCATCCGTCAGGACGCTGCACAGGCGCCCGGCGCACCCTGCTTCGGTGATGAGGTTCTTGGACATCCCGAAGGTTCCCAGGCCGCATATGTACGCGCAGTGCCTCAGCGACCAGTTGGACACCGTCGGCGCGGTCCATCTGAACCTCGGGTCCTGCTCGGGGGACATGGCGCTGTAGCCTGCTTTTTTGATGTCCGATACCAGGCCCGCGGCCGCTTTCGCGATGAACGCCTGCCCTTCCCTGCGGGCGCACGCCCATTCGCGCGACGGGAAATCCCCGGAAGCGTTGCTCTCCCTCACCTTGTCGGACATGGGGAAGAACATGACGATGACGGTCTTCGCGCCCGGCATCCATTCTTTCGGGGACATGTGCTCCGGCCCGACGCACTTCGGGTCCTTCAGCGCATCGAAAAGGGGATCGTCCGCGCTTCCGAAGGCGAAGACGGGGCGCTCGAACATCCGCTCCCACGATCCGGGGATGCGGTTCTCCTCTGATCTCTCCGCGCGTCCGCGGCGGCCGATAGCAGCCCGTAGGCCTCCTCCCGGTCCATGAAGATGAATCGCAGAGGGGACGGATAATCCTTCCTAGGGCATCGCGGTGTCGAGTGTGAGGCACTCTTCGCGGCCTTCCGGTGCCCCAAGGTGATTCGTAGCGGACCATCTCTCGGACCCTGCCCAGCTGTTGAAGCCCCTGATCTCCCGCCGGCATTCCTTCATCTTGGGCCTGATCGCCTCGGCAAGGGCCTCGCCGAACTCGGAGTAAACGCATTCCATCTGCTCCCCGTACGTCTCGATGAGCTCCCTGGGGTCGGCCTTCTTCAGGATCTTTCTTTCCTTCGCGCTCCAGATGGGGTTCTTGCGGCACCGGTCGGTGAACACCGGCCTCCCGCCGGGGCCTACAACGAGCGGGGCCATGTCCACATGGACCGTGTAGTTCCGCAGGCCGATGATGACGGCCGCCTCCTCGCCGAAATACTTCTTCCTGATAGCGCGGTATTCGCTTTCCAGCTTGTAGCGGCCGGCGCAGGCCGAGGCATGGTTCTTGCAGAAGTACATGCGGGACAGGAAGTCCGTCAGGGCCTGGGACAGCTCGAGGGACTCTTCCTCCACGATCTCGTAGCTCCTCCACCATTCGGGCGGGCGGGAGGAGACATCGTCAAGCTCGCGGATGAGCGCACGGCATTTCTCCTGGGTCATTCTGAAGTACGATTCCACGGCCCGGATGTCGGAGTAGGCGCGGAACCCCTCCGACCCCCTGAGCCTGCCGATCTCAGAGAGGACGTCCCTCATCGTGTGATATGTATAATCGCCATCGTCTATAAGTGGTTCCGAAATAAAATACATAGAAATATGTAATAAAACGGCGACCTATGGATTAGATTGGCTGCCGGAATGTATTATCAGGCTCTGATGTCAGTCCTTGCCTGTCGGCAATGATTTTACGTCCGTTCCGTCCTTCCACTACCGATTTCTATGGAGTGGCTCCTGATCGTCACGGCGCTCAACGCGATCTTCATAATCTCCGCGATGTACGCCGAACGCTACAATCCCCAGGCCCTCGTCCTCTGGGCGGTGCTGATGGCCGCGGTCCCGCTGGCCGGTTTCGTCCTGTACCTCATGTTCGGGCAGACGTTCTATTCCCGCTGGGCCTTCCGGCGCAAGAGGGACATCGAGGCCAAGGAAAGGGAGGATGTCGCCGACTACGGCAGCGGCCTGGAAGGAGAGGCGCTGCGGGTGTCGGAAGCGCTCCGCCGGTCCGGAGGCGCCCCGGCGGTCGGCGGGAACGCTGTCAATTACTATTCCGAGTCGGAGGAGTTCTTCAACGACCTCTTCCGCAGCATGGAAGGCGCGGAGAAGAGCATCCTCGCCGAGTACTACATCGTGAGGAAGGACGGGACCGGGAGGAAGCTCCTGCAGATCCTCATCGACCGCGCCAGGGCGGGCCTGGCCGTCCGCCTGCTGGTAGACGAGATCGGCACCCGCAACCTCCCGCGCGACTTGGTGAAGGAGCTCAGGGCGGCCGGCGGGAAGGTAGCGACCTTCCATCGGATCATCACCCTCCTGCTGAGCGCCAAGAAGAACAACCGCAACCACCGGAAGATCGCGGTCATCGACGGGGAGACCGTGTTCGTGAGCGGGTACAACATCGGCGACGAGTACCTCGGGAAGGGGAAGTTCGGATACTGGAGGGATGCCGCCGTCAGGATCCGGGGCCCGGCGGCGGACTTCTACACGCGCGTTGTGCTCCAGGATTGGAGGTATGCTTCGCGCGAGGACCTGGTATGCGACGAATCCTTCTACCGCGGGGAGAAGGCGGGGAATGTCACCGTGCAGCTCACCAGCGGGGGGCCGGATGCGCCCGGGACCAACTCCATCCATATGCAGTACGTCTCGATCGCGGACGCCTGCCGCCGGAGGATATGGATCACCACGCCTTATCTCGGGCCGAGCGAGCCCCTCGTATACCTGCTGCGCCTGAGGGCGCTGGAAGGCGCCGACGTCAGGGTCATAATCCCGGACATCGGCGACCACATGTTCGTCTACTGGGGGAACCGTTTCTCGGCCAGCAGGCTGATGGACGCCGGGGTGAAGGTCTACGAGTATCACAACGGGTTCATCCATGCCAAGACCGCCGTCGGAGACGGGTACTGGTGCTCCGTGGGCTCGGCCAACATGGACCCCCGCAGCATGAACCTGAACTTTGAATGCAACGCGATGGTCTACTCGGAGGAGATGGCCGCCGATATGGAGAAGGCGTTCGAGAAGGACCTGGAGAGATGCACCCTGTACACGATGGAGATGTACAGGAGCAGGAACCTGATCCAGAGGTTCAAGACGTTCCTGTCGAGGTTCCTGGCGGATTTGCTGTGAGGGAGCGAAAGGGTGCGGAAGGGAAACTGACTTTGATAAATCAGGAATTTTTCTGATTTTATCAAAGCACATTTCCATGCTGATTTTCAGCCTTTCCTCGGAGGAGGAAAAGGGCAGACAGTACAAGGCGCGGATCTGCTGCAAGAAAAGATGCGAACTATATTTCATTCGCAAGTGCCAGATTCAAAAATAACGCTTGGCAGAACCAATGGACAAGTTCGGGAGGGTGGCGGCCTATGCCCTCGCCAACTGCGGCAACGATTTCTCCGCCAAGAGCGTCTCGGATTGCCTTAGGAAGAAAGAAGGGTTTGAAGTCTCCGTCCAATCCGTGCACAGCTACCTCGATCTCATGGAGGAGGCCTACCTCCTGAAGAGGGTCAGCATCTACGACATAAGCGGCAAGGCCGTGATGTCCTCTAAGCCCAAGAACTACGCATTGGATAACGGGCTGAGGTACATCATGACCAATACTGTTGACATACAGAACGGGTATTTCCTCGAGAACCTGGTGTACCTGGAGCTCCTGGGAAGAGGGTACAAGGTGTACGTCGGCAGGAAATACAACGGGGAGATCGACTTCGTGGCGGTGAAGGACGGGAAGAAATGCTTCATCCAGGTAGCGTACATCCTGGCCGACGGGGCCATGGTGGAAAGAGAGTTCGGAGCGTTCTCCTCGGTGAGGGACGCATCGCCCAAGTATGTGATCTCGATGGACCCGTTCGATATGTCGAGGGACGGGATAACACACATCAGCCTCGCAGATTTCCTGGAAGGGAAGAAGGAACTGTACCTATCGTGAAACGTTTCGAGGATTGACTCGGCCGGCCGATTGCAGTCAATGCATCCTCCGCAGTTTCAGACGGGAAATCCGTCATGTGTTTCTTTCACGGCATCGGGACAGATAATATATGTTTCGAAGCGATCGGGATGGCATGGCTTCTTACATCGAGGTCTCCGGGAAGCTCACGGAGGTCATGCCCGGAACAGCGGTCTCGGATGCGGCCCGCACGGCCGGCATACTGCCCGATGCGTACCTTTTCCTGGTCTCGGGCGTGCCTGTCCCTATGGACGCTCCGATCGAGGACGGGCAGACCGTCAAAGCGATGAAGGTCGCCTCGGGCGGATGAGCACTTGTCTTCATGACGGCGGAAATCCTTCTGCATATGTGTTTTCGGAGAACCAATATATTCTGACATCGACTGACTCTCTCGATCGGATATGGCGGCATTGATATTCACAGACAGGACGATCGAGAGCCAGTGTGAACTTCACCCTTCGAGATTCGCTCAGGAGAGGGACAACCCGATCTACCGCTGGGGTCCGCTGATCTTCAGATGTTTTGACAGCATGAAGGACGGCATGCTTGCCAAGAAGTTCGACAGAGTGGACTTCGGCATTGATACGGCCGGCCTTCATCTCTATTGGTGCAGTGCGCTCGAGTGTGACGAATCAGGCAGGGTCGTCTCCACCATTGATGACGGAATGCGCACATGCTATTTTCTGCTGCCGTTCATCTGCAGATACCTGAGGGACGGGGAATTCATCGCAATCCACATGGATGAAGACGCCTGGCATCCGCATTACCACGCTACGATCGATATCTCTGTGTCCCCGAAGGGAATCAGGAACCTCCAGTGCGGTCTGCTGGATATGGATGCGATGTTCATATTCAGGCGCGAAGGCGGGACCTATGAGCCATTCGCCCGCATTTTCGACGAGATGTGCCGCAGTATCCCCGTAAGAGATGGATGGGATCTCTGGACGGTCCCGAACGAGAGGATGACCGCGAGCGAGCTGCTGGAGAGGGTCGGCTCGGACTTCTGCAGCGTAATGGCTGTAAGACCGTTCGATTCCGAGAGGGTCGGCGAACCTGCGGACGGTCAGATTGGAAAATGGATGTCATGACCGTCGATGAGGCAAGGGATCTGGGGCAGATCGAGGGATACTTTCTGTCATTCTCGATGTACCCCTATGATCCCGATGTGTACCGGAGCATGAGCCCGTACCTGTTCATCAGATTGCGGAATCCTGCTTGATCGCCATCTTTCTCGGTGCCCTGGAATCGAAATTATCACTCATTCCGGGAACTCCCTCACAATGGACTCGTAAGTCATCGTTTCGATGATGGGCTTCAGCTCTGGATCCTCAAGTCTAAGCACTTGGCGTACTGCCGGACAGGTCATTCTGACTGCTGACGGCCGCCCGGGATTATCGCCCTGAGCCCTGATTCGATGCTTTTCAGGGTTTCAAGGGAATATTGAATAAACGAAGCAGATAGGCCGCGAGAGGCATGTTATAATATACATTCTGCGTCGTTGTATTAATAAGTCATTATGAAAAGAAGAAATGAAATTACAGTAATCATATCAGTCCTTCTGTTGGTTTCTTCCTCCACCTTTTTCGTACTGGATAACAGGAGTTCAGATACCGAAGGGCCTGAACAGACCCTTGCTTCGGCGGATTTCGAGTTCGACTCCATGAAGCGTTCCGACGGCGACAGGTTCTTCGTGTTCGGGAAGACCATCCTCTCCTCGGAGCTGGGATTGGACCTGCTGTTCGAAGACTGCGGCGAGTATGCGTACATCTACGCGACCGCGGCAGTCGATGACAGCCGGCGTTCGGTCTCCATAGACGCCCATGTCTACAGCGGCGGGAAGGAGGTCATGAGCTTCTCCGACAACATCTCCGAAGAGGAGTTCGACAGGGATTCCGCCTACTATTATGACGGCATCTTCGTTTCGGATGCCGACGGGCCCGTCCTCATCGGCAATGCCACCGTGGACGCGGTCAAGAACATCAACAGCAACGTGAAGTATCTGAAAAAGGTGGTCGACAAGATCTCCTCCTCGGTGCTCAAGGAGAAGATCAAGAAGGCCCTGGCCAACGAGATCGTGAAGAAGGTCCTCAAGGCGGCCGCCCTCAGCGCCATCCCGTTCATAGGATGGGCCACCGCCGTCATACGCGTGGGCCTCCTGGCGTACGACATCATGGAGTTCGCCAAGCTCCTGCAGGAGCTGCGCGACGAAGCCGATAGGGACCTATCGACGCCGCACGTGCTCTGGAATGACGGGACCAACATGAGGTACCGCCTGCCCGTGAATGGGTATGGCGGATTGGAATTGGACCTCACGGATGCGAACAATGTGAACTATAGCGAGAAAAACATAGGAGACTATTATTTCGCGTACATGTCAGAAGATAATGGCTATAAAATATTCATTTCATCTGTGAAGCTTGAACTTGAGCTGGCTATGAAGATAGCCGGGAATCCAGGCCCAGGACTTAAGGAGATGAATCTATGCACCTTGTTGGAATCATCTGCGATCTCGATTTATCGTATGATGGGTGCAGAATGGATGGTTCATCTTTCTGCTCACAAGGGCAATCCTGGTTTCTACCATACGCATCACGGTCTTCACGATAGTGTAAATTATCCTGCACATGTGTTCTTCGGAGAGCCGATATATTCTGACATCTACTGATTCTTTCGATTGCATATGGCATTGATATTCACAGACAGGGAGATTGAGGGCCGCTGTGAACTTCTCCCTTCGAGATTCGCTCAGAAAAGGGAGAATCCCTTCTACCGCTGGGGTCCGCTGGTCTTCAGATGCTGCGACAGCATGAAGGACGGCACGCTCGCCAAGGAGTTCGATAAGGTAGACTTCGGCATCGATACGGCGGATCTTCATGTCTACATGTGTGCCGCGATAGAGTACGATAGAACGGGCCGGGTCGTTTCTATCACCTATGACAGAATGCAAAGATGCTGTTTCCTGCTGCCGTTCATCTGCAGATACCTGAGGGACGGGGAATATATCGCGATACACATGGGCGACGACGGATGGGATTCGCATTACCACCCTACGATCGACATCTCTGTGTCCCAAAATGGTATCAGGAATCTTCAGTCCGGCCTGCTGGACATGGACGCGATGTTCATATTCCGGCGCGAAGGCGGGACTTATGAGTTCCTCGCCCGCATCTTTGACGAGATGTGCTGCGGTACCTCCGTAAGGGAAGGATGGAGAACCTGGACTGTCCCGAAGGATAGGATGACCGCCGGCGAGTTGCTGGAGAGGATCGGTTCGGATTTCCGCGATATAGTGGCTGTAAGGCCGTTCGATCCTGAGAGGGACGGCGAACCTGTGAACGGTCAGACCGAAGTGGGGGAAACCATAACCGCCGATGAGGCAAGGGATTTGGGGCAGATCGATGGATATCATCTATGGTTCTTTATGCACCCTTACGATCCTGATACATACCGCAAAATGAATCCGGAACTGTATATCAGACCGAGTGCTGCATATATGAAAACAGATTGACCCAGCATCCGCTGCTTTGCGATTGTTTCGATTTGCCTATTCGATGCTTTCAATGCCAGAAACTGCTTTACGATATCGGCAGCAAGCCGGATTGCGCAGGGCGCGGGTCCTCGTATCATGTCAATGGTTCGGCCGGTAAGTGTCACGCCCGGGATTGATAAGCGATCTGAGATATTCGCCCAGTGCTTTGTCCTCGCAGTAAACGTACGTTCCCTTCATCCCGCGGGTCAGGAGAACGTTGTATGTGTTGCGGATGAGCCTCACGGCCGTCGCGTCATCGACAGACTTCATGTGGATCCCGCTGTTGCGGTCCGATTTAGCGTTCTTCGTGCGGTCGTAAACAATATGGCCGTCCACATAGCGCATGTCCTTTCCGATGATGACTCCGCAGTAGTTCATATCCAGCCCCTGGCAGGTGTGGATGCATCCGACTTCGTCGACGGACGATTCATCGTTGAGCCATGAATAATCGCTGTCTGTCGATGCATTGCGCAGGTTCCATTTCGCTTTGAACTTCCCGTCATCGAGGACGATGTCCCAGACATCCTTGCTGCGATCCTTTCCCTTGGACACCCATTCGTAGGTGTAGCCCGCTACGAGACGGCACTTTCCTGATACAGGCGCGGCTCCCGGCAGAAGATGTTTCTCGGCGGCGATCCTCTTCCTTTCCTCCTCATCTTTTTCTCTGATGAGGTCGCGCATCTCCGAGGCGCTATCGAACACGCGGAAATCGTACTGGCGGTCTATTTTGTAGTGTACAGGCCGCGAGTACCCCAGGAACCCGCGGATGAACTCCATATAGTCCCATCCGCCGAGCACGCGGAACTGGTTTGTGAGTTCCAAGTCCTTCCCTTCAATGATCAGATAATCATTGTCTTTGGAGATTGCCCTGATGCGTTCGACTGTTGCAAAATCATCTTTGGTAACGGCTTGGTCTTCATCTATGAAGAACACGGCGACACGCGTGCTTCTGATGCATCTCTCGAGCACATGTGTATCTTTTCCGATGCCGACGCCCCCTTTGAAGTCGAACAGGCGGTGGGCCTCATCGAAAAGAACGCAATCATATTCCAATGCTCTTCCTTTGGCGAGCGAGGTCGGGTACAGAAATAAGTTCTTCAGAGCAGAACGAGTGTACTCATGGTCTTTCCCGACCAATTCCTGATACATCATGATTCTGGGCGCTGCATTGGCCGTTACATAGGCCGCATTGACGACCGGAAGTCCGTTTTTCGGATGTATGAGCTCTCCGAGGGCATTCATAGCGACAATAGACTTTCCCGTCCCAGGTCCGCCTTTGATGATGATCGTCCGAAAGGAATTGTCCTGCAGAGACTCACGGGCCATACTGACTATGGTCGCCACCGATTTTGCTTGTGCATCATCGTAACTGAAGAACCCGTTCCCGTCCAGAGAATCCTTTAGCATATTCGATAACTGGGGGCTCGGAAGGATACGGCTCGCCTCTATATTGTACAGCAGTTCTGGGGCTTTGTACCTGACATGGGCCCTCATGAAAGCGATGAGTTTATCGACATCTCCCTATAGGAATGCGGGGCAACTTTTCACCAACGGGAAAATATCCTCATTTTGAAGAAAGACCGAACGTCTCTCCGGCATGTTGTGCAAATAGGAACAGGCGGAGATCCTCACTCCCTTGTCCTGTATGTAGTAGTTGTAACATTGCAGAAGGTTGGCATAGTTCAGCGCCTGATAGGAAGGGTGCCAGCAGTCCTGATCTCCGCTGTTCCCTCCGGGATTGGTCACTACGTGATTAGGCAGCTTGCTTTTAGTGGCTTCGCTCCACTGTTTGAGTTCGACAATGATGGCCGATTCCTCTTCATCAGCATCGAGACCGTAGACGATGAAGTCTACCTGGTTGCGACGGCCTTTGATTCTATATTCTATGGCTATGCCGCATTCCGGATCGAGTCCGGAGCGCTGGACGGCGTCTGCAATTGCCGGGAGGGAATTTTCCCAGCTCCGTTCGATGCTTGTTTCACCGGCAAGGCCGCGATTAAGACAGCAGTCAAGGATTTCTTGACCGAATTTCTTGTTGGGCTAACTGTTAGGCGGGCAATCCCTCAGGAAATTCTATACGCTGTCGTTGTAAATGATCATTAATTTCCATAAAGGCGTTCATACAGATAATCAATGCGTACTTCAATGCTATCAGATTGAATTCCAGATCCCTTCGAAGTCCACTCCTGCCTCGATCGCTTCATCGAGCAGCGAGTCGAGGTTCCGCAGGAACTCCTGATGGACGTCGCCCCTGCCTATGGTCCCCTTCGTCTTCGACAGGCTGTCCTCTTCCGGGAACCTAAGCGGCTTGTAAGGGATCGTGCCCAGGAACTTCATGCCGGTGAGCTCCTCGATCTTCTCGATCCCGGGACCAAGCAGGGACCCGTCCCCGCGGAAGCGGTTGATCAGGAACCCTTTCATCAGGGGCTTCAGTTCCTCCGGCATCAGCAGCCATGTTCCGTAGATTGCGGCGAACACGCCTCCCCTGTCGATGTCGCCTACGAGCACCGACGGGATCCTCCGCGCTCTCATCATACCGGTATTGGCGATGTCTCTGCTCATGAGGTTGATCTCCGCCGGGGAACCTGAGCCCTCGCACACCACCGCTTCGTACTCGGACATCAGCCTGTCGTAGGACTCGCATACCTTCGGCATGAGCTCTTTGTGAAGGTCGTCGCTCCAGCTCACGTCCCTGTAGGGCTCTCCCCTGAGCATGATCTGCATCCTGCCGTTCCCGGCCGGCTTCAGGAGCAACGGGTTCATGTCGGCCGAGGCTCGATCCCGCACGCCCATGCCTGGAACGCCTGCCCCATGCCGATCTCCTTCCCGTCCTCGGTGACGCAGCTGTTCAGCGAGAGGTTGGACGCTTTGAACGGCGCAGCCTTCACGCCTTTCCGGATCAGCCACCGGCAGAACAGGGCGTCGGAGGTGGTCTTCCCGCAGTCGGAAGAGGTGCCTATGAAAAGAACGGACTTGCCGGCCATCGCCTCTTCGCCCCCGCGAACTCCAGGAACTTATCCATGTCCATGTTCGCCTCGAAACCGTCGGCCAGCTTCTCGATGCTCTGCTCGATGATGTCGTTATATTCCACGGCGGGCTCATCGGCCGGCTTCTTCCCGTCATGCCTGATGAGGGACATGAACATCCTCCGGAAGGCCGGGCGGTCGAGGACGCCGTGCAGGTATGTCCCGAACAGCATCTCGTCCTTCCTGACAGAGCCTTCCGTCTCGCCCTCGCGCCCGCGCGATGTTATCTCGAACAGGGGCTGCTCCTTCACATTGGTGAGGCCCATGTGGATCTCGTACCCTTCCACATCCCCTCCGCCGCCGATGATCTCGGCGCGGTCCCTGCGAACGACCTTGGCGTAGTCCTTCCAATAGGATTCGTTGCCGAAGAACCCGAGGCCTTCCCAATCACCTGCCTTCTTCCCCTCGATGCCGTTGGGGTCGTGCAGCATCCTGCCCATCATCTGGTAGCCGCCGCAGATGCCCAGGATGGGGACCTTCCCTCTGACCTGCTTCAGGGCATCGAAGATGCCGTCGTCCTTCATCCACTGCAGGTCGTCCACGGTGTTCTTCGTCCCCGGGAGGATGACCGCATCAGCGGAGAGCACCTCAGCGGGGGGTTTCCGCGAAGATGACGGTAGCATCCTCGGCGCACAGGGGGTCGATATCGGTAAAATTAGCGATCCTGGGGAACTTGATGACCGCGATAACGGCGCTGCCGTGCCCGCGGGACCCGCCGGAACGGAACGCTTCGGAATCCTCGGAGGGCAGGGCGACGTCGAGGTGCGGGATTATGCCGATGACCGGTATCCCGCACAGATCCTCCAGCTGTTCCGCGCCTCTGCGGAAGCTGTCGGTCCTGCCTTCGATGTTGTTCAGGATGATCCCCTTGATCCTCTCCCTGTCCTCTTCGGGGATCAGCTTCACCGTGCCGAGCGCGTATGCGAAGGACCCGCCCCACTTCACGTTGACCACCAGGATGCAGTCGGCATCGGCGATCTCAGCGGCCTTCATGTTGGCGATCTCGCGGTCGTAGATGTTGATCTCCGCAGGGGAGCCGGCGCCTTCCATGACCACGTAGTCGCAGCGCTTCTTCAGGAACCCGACGTTCCTCCTGACAGCCTCGGTCCCTTCGCCCGGTATGAACACAGAATAGTAATCCGACGCTGTGAAGTCGCCGACGGGCTTCCCTTCGACGATCACCTGGGAGATCGAGTTCCCCTTGGGCTTCATCAATATCGGGTTCATGTGCTCGTTGGCGTTCTTCAGGCCGGCCGCCTGCGCCTGCAGGACCTGGATCATGGCGATCTCCGCGCCCTTGGGAGTGACCTTGGAGTTCAGGCTCATGTTCTGCGACTTGAACGGGGCGACGATGTACCCTCTCCGGTGCAGGATCCGGCAGATGGCGGCCACGGTCACCGACTTGCCGGCATCGGATGTCGCGCCCACCACCATGATCGCCCTGCCCATCCGGAAGAACCTCTTCTTGGCCTCCGGGAGGATCTCGGTGCGGAAGCGGGGGTCCCCGGCCTCCAGGCCGAGCTCCTTGGCCTTCTGCATCGTGAAGGCGGCGACGACGTTCCGGTGGATGAAGAGGCAGTCCTCACAGGACCATACGTCGCGCCCGCGGCGGTCCTTCACGGAATAGCCGAGGTCGGGGTCCTCGCATGGATAGAAGGGGCAGTAGCAGAAGGAGCAGTTCTGTCCGGTGAAATGGCACGGGTGATAAGGGCACTCCCTGTTGGAGCCGATGTTCCCGGCCGCCAGCTCCTTCGCGATCTGAGCCTTGATGCAATCCATCAAGGAACAGGAATGGATGAAGAATATTAGTGTTATCTGAACATCTAATCATTGGATTGATTATCCGCACCGTTGCAGACAGCGGAAAAATCCTATGAACTGCCTGTTCTGCTGATCTTCGGCGGAGGTTTCCGCAGGCCCGATCCTCTCATCATTCAGCGGTTTCAAGAAGATCCGGGAGGCCTTTCAGCAGAATCAAGGCGAGCAGTTTCGACGTAAAAATAGTTTTATCCTGTCAAATTCTAAACAAATTGTGTCATAACATGGCTGCGCTGATATTCACAGACAGGAAGATCGAGGGCCACTGTGAACTCCTCCCTTTGAAATTCGCTCAGAAGGGGGATAATCCGTTATATCGCTGGGGTCCGCTGATCTTCAGGTGCTACGACAGCATGAAGAACGGCATGCTTGCAAAAGAGTTCGATAAGGTAGACTTCGGCATCGACACGGCGGATCTTCATGTCTACATGTGTGCCGCGACAGAGTACGATAGAACGGGCCGGGCCGTTTCCACCATCTATGACAGCATGCACAGATGCTGTTTCCTGCTGCCGTTCATCTGCAGGTACCTGAGAGATGGGAGATACATCGCGATACACATGGACGACGACGGATGGGATTCGCATTACCATCCCACAATCGATATCTCTGTGTCCCCGAATGGCATCAGGAACCTCCAGTCCGGCCTGATGGACATGGACGCGATGTTCATATTCAGGCGCGAAGGCGGGACGTATGAGTTCCTCGCCCGCATCTTCGACGAGATGTGCCGCGGCACTCCCGTAAAGAGCGGATGGGATCTCTGGACGGTCCCGAAGGAGAAGATGACCGCCGGCGATCTCCTGGAGAGGATCGGTTCGGATTTCCGTGCTATAGTGGCTGTAAGGCCGTTCGATCCGGAAAGGGACGGCGAACCTGTGGCCGGTCAGACCGAAGTGGGGGAAACCATAACCGCCGACGAGGCGAGGAATCTGGGGCAGATCGAGGGGTATCATCTATGGTTCTTCATGTACCCTTATGATCCTGATACATACCGCAAAATGAATCCGGAACTGTATATCCGTTTATCAGAATACGGAACCTTGCTTGATCGCTCCCCATCAAAATAATGAGGCGGCCTCACTGGGCACTGCCATGAAATTCCAGGGGGATCGGATCGAATTCCAGATTCTGGAAGTTCACTCCTCCTGGGCAGCGGCAGGATCATCGAACAGGTTTCAAAACATAACATTAAAAAGTTATGCAAAATCGCATGTTTTTTATGATGCGACCTCGAATGTTCCGCCATGGGATGCGACTTCACTTTCGTGCACTGCGCCGACCTGCACCTGGGGAGCAGGTTCGATGCGCTCACCTCGGCCTCGCCGGAGCTCGGCGGAAGGCTGTACGAGGCGGTGTTCTCCTCGTTCCGGAGGATCGTCGACCTCGCCGCCGGCAGGGCGGACTTCATGGTCATCGCCGGCGACGTCTACGACGACGTCTGCGAGACCCTCCGCACGAGGCTGTTCTTCGCCTCCGAGATGGAGAGGCTCGGGAAGCCCTGCTTCGTCGTCCGCGGGAACCATGATTTCGCCTCGACATGGGATTCGAGCATCGCCTATCCTCCGAACGTGCACGTCCTCGGCCCGAACGGGAGCAGGTTCAGGATGAGCATCCGCGGGCACGATGTCGAGGTCGTCGGCGCCAGCTACTCGGAGCAGCACGAGTCCCGCAACCTCGCCACGGCCGTCCGCGGGACGCCCGAGATGTTCACCATCGGCATCGTTCATTGCTCAGTGGACGGTTTCGCCGAGGATTATTCGTACGCTCCGTGCTCGTCCGCGGACCTCGCGGGCAGGAACGTCGACTACTGGGCCCTGGGGCACATCCATAAGCGCCAGGTCGTCAGGGCCTCCTCCCCCATGGCCGTCTACCCGGGGAACATACAGGGAAGGAACCCGAGGGAGACGGGGGAGAAAGGATGCTACCTCGTTTCCGTCAGCGCCGGGACGCCGTCGGCCGAGTTCGTCCCGACGCAGGAGGTGCTCTGGAAAGATGTCACTGCCGACATCACCGGGAAGACCGACCTCAGGCAGCTCCTGGACTCCGCCGTCCCGCAGTGCCCCCGCGGCGGGATCGCCTGCCTGCACCTCACCGGGCGCGGGCCTCTGTTCAGGGCGGTGCGCTCCGATCCGGAGGGGATCGCGAAGATGCTCTCGGAGCGTGCCGGCTGCGGGACCGACCTCAGGGAGGTCTCCGTCATGCCGGACGTCGACCTCAGCAGCGGATCGGGAGGCACCATGCTCTCCGAGGCGGTCCGCGCGAAGAACGACCTCTCCTCCCTCTTGGACGACGACCTGATGGGCATCCTCTGCGGCTCGGGCCCGGCGGCCGACGCCGCAGGGAGGATGGCGTACTTCCGGGACAAGGGGGAGCTGAGGAGCATGCTCGACGAGGCCCTGGCCGAGCTCGCCGGCCGTCTGGAGGGAGCCTGATGAGGATCGACCGCGTGCTCATCCGCTCCTACGGGTCGCTGAAGGACGAGGACATATCGTTCGGCCCGCTGACGGTCGTGACCGGGCCCAACGAGGCCGGGAAGTCCACCCTCCGCTCGTTCATCACCGACTGCCTGTTCGATAAGAACCCAATGAAGTATCCGGAGAAGAAGGCCTCCGATTCCGGGAAACTGCTGGTCACACTGTCGGACGGCACCGGAAGGACGGCGGAGCGCGACGGGAAGAAGACCGCGGGGACGTTCGACAGCGTCTTCGGGATCTCCGGGAAGGATTACGTCTCGGTCTACTCGGTGGACAGCGAGAGCCTGAGGGACGACCGCCCCCTGCTGGACGGCGGGATCAGGGACAGGTTCCTGACCGTCCCCGGCGGCAGGGCCCTCCCCGAGGTGCGCTCCGCCCTGGAGGAGGAGAGGACGGAGTACATCCCGGACCTCCGGCGGAGCAGGAACTCCAAGATCGCGGTCCTGGAGGCCGATCTCGCCGAGAAGGCCGCCCGCGCCGAGGCCCTGAAGAACGCGGCGGACGGCGACGGGGCGTACAACGGCCTCATAGCCCGCAGGAAGGAGCTCGAGAAGGAGATTTCAGAGGCCGAGACCGCCGCCGATGCAGAGAAGAAAGCGTCGGAGGCCGCCGCCGTGGAGAAGTCCAAGGCCGATTCCCGCGCGAAGCTCGCCGAGCTCAGGAAGAGGGAGTCTGAGCTCGCATATGCGGAGAGGTGCCGCGGGAAGGACGACAGCGTGCTCAGGAGCGACCTGGAAAGGGCCCGCGCGGCCTCGGAGGAGGCCGGCAGGAAGCTTGATTCCTGCCGGAGGAGCATGGGAGCCGTCGATCCGGACGCTGTCCTCGCCAGGGCCAGGGACATAGAGAACCTGGCGGCGTACCGCCCTCCCGAGCCCGCTCCCGCCGCCCGCAGTGCCGGGAAGAAGACGGGGACGGCGCTCATGGCCCTCGGCGCCGTCCTGATGGCCGCCGGGGCCCTGCTGGCGGCCGTTACGGGGGAGATCTATCCGGCGGGCGCCGCCGCCGTCGGTGCGGTCCTCCTCCTCATCGGCCTCAGGAAAAGGCCCTTGCGCCCCGCGTACAGTTCCGCATCGGGTCCCCGCCCCGGGGCCGATCCCCTCCTCGACTCGGTCGCGTCCGGCATCGGCATGGTCAGGACGTCCGACCGCCGGGCGGACATCGCCCGCCTGAGGTCCCTGCTCTCGGACGCCGAGGCGTTCTCGGCCGCCCGCACCGCCGCCGCGGGATGCTCCAAAGGCTGAAGGAGGCGGAGATGTCCGCCGAGCTGTTCTACTCCGGGTTCGGCGGGGAGGAAGGCTATGCGAAGGCCCGGAAGGACCTGGCGGAGCTGGATTCTGTGAGGCAGCAGGCATCCGCCCTCGAGGCGGCCGTCGGGCCGGAGGCCGCTCCCGCAGAGGTATCCGCCCCTGCCTCGGGCTCCGCCGCGGAGGACCTGGTCAGGCTCAGCCGGGAGCGCGGGCAGGTCGAGCAGGCAATCAGGGACATCGAGGGCGCCGTCCGCACCGAGGACGCCATCACCGCCCGCTCCGAGGCCGAGAACAGGCTCTACGAGGCGGTCCGCCGCTGGGGCGTCCTGAGGTTCGAGCAGGAGATCCTCGACCGCGCCTCCGAGAGGATGTTCTCGGAGCACCGTCCCGCGGTGCTCTCCGAGGCAGACAGGCTCATGTCGCTGATGACCGGCGGCCGCTACCGCCTGCACGGGGACATCGGGAACGGGAAGATAACGATAGAGGACACCCGGACCGGGGCCGTGAAGGATTCGACGATGTGGAGCTCCGGCCTCAGGGACCAGGTCCTCCTCTCGCTGAAGGCCGCCGTCGCCCTCGGGATGTGCTCCGAGCGCCCCCCGCTCCTGCTCGACGACGTGATGGCCACCTTCGATCCCGACAGGCGCCGCGGGGCCTGCAGGGCCCTCGCCTCCCTGGCGGACCGCATGCAGGTGATCTACTTCACCTGCGACCCTTCGGCGGCCGCCGACCTGGCCGCCGCTGGGGCCTCCAAGGTCGTCCTCGGGGGCCCCGGGAAGGCCCCTGCAGGGCCCTCCGATTAAATATAAATGGGCTGACAGCGTTCCCCCTCACAACCGAGGGAACCCTGTTCCCCGCTCACTGTCACTGTCACTAGAACCGCACGGAGATACGCTCCCGTGCAGCCGCCCCTTACCCGAGCCGAGCGCCGGGAAGAGGGGCATAATCCACAATCCGAACGGGATTGAATCAGGCGCCCGAAGGCCCGGTATCGGCCGAATGAGGGCGCGCGCGGACGCCGCAAGGCCGCATGAGGCAGGCGTACCGCCGGTAAGGAGGGGATCCGGGGTTTTGCATCGGTACCGGAGCGGTTTCAATGTACGGATTGGACCCCAATGCAACTAAATACATGGTGAAGGCGAAGGTGAACGCCGACGGCATCGTCGACAAGCCCGACGTGGTCGGCGCCATCTTCGGCCAGACGGAGGGCCTGCTGGGCGACGACCTCGACCTCAGGGACCTCCAGAAATCGGGAAGGATAGGCAGGATAGAAGTGGAGGTGGCCTCCAAAGGTGGCAAGTCCGAGGGAGTGCTCACCATGTCCACCAGCCTCGACCAGGTGGAGACCGCGCTCCTTGCGGCCGCGCTCGAGACCATCGAGCGCGTCGGCCCCTGCAAGGCGAACGTGAAGGTCCTCAGCATAGAGGACGTCCGCGTCACCAAGAGGGAGCAGATCGTCGAGAGGGCCAAGGAGCTGCTGGCGGACCTGGTCGAGCAGGCCAAGGGCACCAGCGACGACCTCACCAAGAGCATCCGCGAGAGCGTGCAGATGCAGGACATCACCACCTTCGGCAAGGAGCGCCTGCCCGCAGGCCCCTCTCTGAAGGATTCCGATGCCATAATCATCGTCGAGGGCAGGTCGGACGTCCTCAACCTGCTCAGGGCAGGCATCAAGAACACCGTGGCCGTCGAGGGCACCAACATCCCGAAATCGGTGCAGGACCTCTCCAGGGAGAGGGTCACCACCGCCTTCGTGGACGGGGACAGGGGAGGGGAGCTCATCCTCCGCGAGCTCTTCCAGACCTCGGAGATCGATTATGTCGCCAGGGCCCCCAGGGCCCACGAGGTCGAGGAGCTGTCCCCCAAGCAGCTCGTCAAGTGCCTGCGCAACAAGGTGCCCGGCGACGAGTACATGGAGATCAACGGCCTCAACTACGAGGAGAAGGAGCTCTCCGAGGAGGCCGAGAAGGAGATCGAGTCCTCGGAGGAGCCCGATGAGCCCGCCCAGCAGGACGAGGACGACGGCCGCAGGAAAGGGCGCCGCGACCGCAGGCACCGCGGCTACGAGGACGACGGCCGCTCCCGCCGCGCGAGGAACGGCGACAGGTTCGATGCCGACGCCGCCGACAGGTACAGGAAGAGGAGGGACGAGGAGGAGCAGGTCGCCGGCATGACCGTCGACACCCTCCCCGCCAAGAGGAAGCTGACCGAGGAGGCCCCCGACACCGAGCCCTACGTCCCCGAGAAGGAGATCCCCGTGGAGATCGTTTCCGCCGAGAACGGTGAGACCGTCGGCGCGACCGATGCGTCCGACGCGGACGCGGCGGCCCCCGCTGCGGAAGAGGTCCCGAAAGAGGAGCCTGCTCCCGCAGAGGACAAAGAAGACAGCATCGAGGAAGCATCCGAAGCGGAGGCGGAGAAGCCTGCCGGAGAGACAGAGGAGGCCCCTGCGGAGCGCCCGAGGCCGAACCCGAGCCCGCCGCCGAGCCTGAGCCGGAGGAGCCCAGAAAACTCCGCCCGAGGAAGAGCTCCAGGAAGGCGGAGAAGGTCCTCACTCCTGAGCAGGAGAAGCTCAGGGACATACTGACCGACATCACCGGCACCAAGAACTCCGTCCTCCTCGACGCCGAGGGCAACGAGGTCAAGAAGGTCACGGTGAAGGAGCTCGCGGACTATCTCAAAGGGAACGACGTCGCCGGCGTGGCCTCGATAGTCTACGACGGAGTGGTCTCGCAGAACCTCATCGACATCGCCTCCGGCAAGGGCATCCCCGTGCTGGTCTGCAAGCGCAAGGGCAGGATCTCCAAGCTCCCGACAGACGTCACCGTCTGGACCAGGGAGGACCTCGTCTGAGGTTTGGCGATGACGTCATCAGCAGTCGCCAAGACCAAACGTCCCGTCGAGGTATGGGAGGACGTCGAGAGCATGGAGAGCACCGCCGAGGTGCTCATTCCCTCCGATCCCCTGGACAGGTCCTGGGGCAGGAGGAGGCCATATCCCTCGCCAAGATCGCCGCGGTCCAGAGGAGGAACCTCCTCCTCGTCGGGCCTCCGGGCACCGGGAAATCGATGATCGCCCATGCGATTGCCCTCAACCTTCCCAAGCCCACCCAGGAGATCCGCGTGGCGCAGAACCCCGAGAACCCGGAGAGGCCGTTCCTGACGTCCTCGATGAGAAGACCGTCAGGGCGGAGGAGAAGACCAGGAAGGAGTCCGTGGGGAGCTCATCGCGCGCGAGGACGCCCCCAAGAACGTCGCCCAGAGGCTCGGTTACTACTGCCAGGCCTGCGGATCGTACTCTTCCCCGAGCGAGATCAACTGCCCCAACTGCGGCAGGACCAAGATCGAGCATACCGGGAACAACATGTTCGGAGGCATCTTCGACATGCTGGGGTCCGCCATGCCGGAGATGACCGCCGGGAAGGAGCGGGTGAACACCACCCGTCAGCTGGCCGACGGCTCCGAGGAGACCGTCGTGTTCGAGAGGGCGGGCGACGACCAGATCCGCATCCTCGACCAGAAGGCGCTCGAGAAGAGGAAGAACCTCCAGAGCAAGTCCAAGACCAAGGTCCTGGTCAAGCTCGACAGGGACCCGTTCGTCCTCGCCACCGGCGCATCAGAGACCGAGCTCCTCGGCGATGTCCGCCACGATCCTTACGGCGGGAACGCCAAGATCGGCGAGCCCGCTTACCAGAGGGTGATCCCCGGGGCCATACATGAAGCCCACGAGGGAGTCCTGTTCGTCGATGAGATCTCCCATCTCGGGCCTCTGCAGCATTTCATCCTCACCGCCATGCAGGACAAGAAGTTCCCCATCACCGGCAGGAACCCCCAGTCGTCCGGAGCGAGCGTCAAGGTCGACGCCGTCCCCTGCGACTTCATCCTGGTGGCGGCCTGCAACATGCAGGACCTACAGAACATCCTCTCCCCGCTCAGGTCGAGGATCATCGGCAACGGCTACGAGGTCCTGGTGGACACCACCATGCCTTACACCAGCCACAACCGCGCCAAGTACGCCCAGTTCGTGGCCCAGGAGATCGCCATGGACGGCCACATACCCGATGCCTCCATCGGTGCGGTCGAGGAGATCATCGCCGAAGGCAAGAGGAGGGCGGCCAAGGACGGGAAGCAGAACGCCCTGACGCTGAGGCTGAGGGAGCTCGGAGGGCTCATCCGCGCGGCGGGCGACATCGCCGTCATGGAGAAGACCGACCTCATCACCGCCGACCAGGTCAAGCGCGCCCTCGCCCGCTCCAAGCCCATCGAGGACCAGATCAAGGAGAGGTACGGCTCGTTCCAGCAGGGGATCAAGAGCGACATCTCCGAGGCCCAGAAGCAGCAGTCCTCTGACTACTACTTCCAGAACGAGAGCGTCGACGATTCGATGTTCCAGTGAAAGGGGCGGAGGGCCTCAGGCCCTCCGTCTTCTTTCAAAACTTTACAAGCAGGGCTCAGCTGAGGCCTATGCTGATGATCTTGTGCTGATTGCGGAGGATCTTCACCATGTTCTCGCTTTTGGTGTGGCCCAGTTCCGCGCCCTTCATGAACCACTTCATGGCCTCGGAATCGCTCTGAGGAACGCCCTGGCCGCGGTAGTATGACAGGCCGACATTGAAGATGCCCTTGGTCATGCCGAGTTCTGCTGCTTTCATGAACCATCTGAACGCCTCTGCATCATCCTTCTCCACGCCCTTGCCGGTCCTGTAAAGCATCCCGAGGTTGTAGTCCGCCTTGTCATAGCCGAGTTCCGACGACCTCGTATAGCAGTCGATCGCTTTCCGGATGTCCGAATCCGTCCCGAGCCCCTGCTCGTACATGACTCCGGCATTGAACCATCCTTTGGCGTTCCCCATCTCGGCCGCTTTCATGAACCACCTAAGCGCCTCCCGATAGCTCTGTGGCACATGATGGCCGTAGTAGTGCTGGAGGCCGATAGAGAAGACCGCATCGGAGTCGCCGGCATCCGCGGCCTTTGAATAGCATTCGAACGCTTTATCGAAGTCCTGTTCGGTGCCCTGGCTTTTCATACATCTGTCCCAGATAGTAGTCCGCCTTAGCGTTCCCTTCGGCCGAGGCCTGCTCGAACAATTTCAGGGCCTCTGAGTCCTTGGCATAATCTTCTCCCGCAGTATATATGGCGAGGGCTTTTCCAAGGGCCCCTCTGCTCGTGGATTCCATGGCGGCCCTTACGGTCTGCTCGTAAAAGAAGGCTCCTACGGGGGAGATCCCACCGAGGTTCCGATCGCGGCCCGTCTGCACGATCCCTGCTTTATCGCCACATTCATGCATAATCCGATGGCCATGAGGTAGGCTGAATCTACGTGCGGTCCCGATGTTTATTGTCCCTGTTTGCCCCGGTGCTCTCTGCTTATACTGCATGCGATCCTTTCTGCCGCTGCTCAACAGCTTTCGGACGGCCGTATCGAACGTTTCTGGATTGCAGAGGCGCTTTCTCTTTTCCAGTGTCTGGGACTTCACTTTGTGAACCATGTGGCTCGTATGGTTTTTTATAAGAGGAAGAATGTTTAAATTATTTGTATATGTTCATTTAATATATTACATAGATTATTATTGTTAGATTAATGACGCATAAAAAACGCCATATTCGCAGTCATTGCAATCATTCTGTTGGTATCTTCCTCCGTATTGTTCATGCTGGACGACAGGAGGAACGACGCCGGAGCGCCTGAACAGACCCTTGCTTCGGCGGATTTCGAGTTCGACTCCATGAAGCGTTCCGACGGCGACAGGTTCTTCGAATTCGAGAGAACGATCCTCTCTTCAGAACTCGGTATCGACCTTCTGTTCGAAGACTGCGGCGAGTATGCGTACATCTACGCGACCGCGGCAGTCGATGACAGCCGGCGTTCGGTCTCCATAGATGCCCATATCTACAGCGGCGGGAAAGAGGTCATGAGCTTCTCCGACAACATCTCCGAAGAGGAGTTCGACAGGGATTCCGCCTACTATTATGACGGCATCTTCGTTTCGGATGCCGACGGGCCCGTCCTCATCGGCAATGCCACCGTGGACGCGGTCAAGAACATCAACAGCAACGTGAAGTATCTGAAGAAAGTGGTCGACAAGATCTCCTCCTCGGTGCTCAAGGAGAAGATCAAGAAGGCCCTGGCCAATGAGATCGTGAAGAAGGTCCTCAAGGCGACCGCCCTCAGCGCCATTCCGTTCATAGGGTGGGCCACCGCCATCATACGCGTGGGCCTTCTGGCATACGACATCATGGAGTTCGCCAAGCTCCTGCAGGAGCTGCGCGATGAGGCCGAGGACGATCTGTCGACACCGCACATAATCCGGGATGACGGGACCGAAATGATCCTCCGCCTGCCGGTCGACGGGTACGGCGGTCAGGAGATAAAACTCATCAACATGAGCGATGTTAATTACAAGGACAAAGAAAACGGAAGATAATATTTCGCATGCATGCCAGTTGAAAACGAGATATACATTTCAATATCGCCGATCGATTACAATCTTGCTAAGATGATCGTTTCAAATCCTTATGAGAAATTGAGCATGATGAATGTTTATACAAAGTTAGAATCTTCTGCAAGAGGCATATGTGTAGATGTGTCTGGCGGATTCATTCGGCATGACAGTCATGACAGCATCGGATTTTCGCATTGCCATCATGTACTTCACACAAAGACACAATATCCCGCCCATGTGTTCTACGGCGACCCTGTATTCTCGGGCCCGGCCATACATGTATGAATCGTGAGATGCCATGCCGACCTACATCATCACCGATCTGAAGATCGAGGACATCTGCGAGTAGTCATGCAGGATGGAGCATAAGCCTTTCAAGGAGTTTTACCGCATCGGGCCGCTTGTGTTCATGCATCGTTCCTTCACCAAAGAAGACCTGTTGTCAAGATCCTACGACAGGG
>NZ_LOPS01000007.1 GCF_001481295.1 Candidatus Methanomethylophilus sp. 1R26 | reverse complement strand
GGCCTCCCGGTGGGAGACCCCCCTCGCCCTCAGCCTGTTGTAGAGGGCCGAGACCACCGAGTCCTCGGCGGTGCGGACGTGGACGATCGCCGACTGGCACAGCAGCCTGCGCATCTCTCTGTCGCCGCGGTGCGTGGTCGCGCACCGGTGCGAGGTCTCCGCCGATTCGCGCACCTTCGGCACCAGGCCGAAGTACGCCGCCAGCTGGGCCGACGACCCGAAGCGCTTCACGTCGATGATCATAGAGACCGCGTACGCGGCCGAGACCGCGCCGAACCCCGGGATGCTCATCACCAGATCGAAGTCGGTGATGTGCCCGAACGTCGCCCGGATCAGCCTGGCCTCCTCGTCGGTGCGGGCCTTTATCGACCTCGCCTCCGACACGAGGAGCCTCAGGCAGGTGTCCCTCGAGTCCCACATCTCCTTCATCGCCTTCTTCGAGAAGATGTCGGAGTAATCCTTGCTCAGCCTGATCCCGTGGAGGAGCATGTGCATCCTGGCCCGGCGCTTGAGGTCCGCCAGGTGCCTCTTCTCCGCGAGGACCGCGCGGCATATCTCGCGCCGTTCCATCCAGACCGGGGACGGCATCTTGCAGACGGCGAACTCGCGCTCGCCGTTCAGCCTCCGCCGCATGTACCCCGCGAGCTCGGCCGCATCGTTGGCGTCGGTCTTCTTCACGGACTTGGTGATCCGGTAGAGGTCCTGGGCCTGCGCCACGACCGTGTCGATCCCGAGGTTGGTCAGGACCCAGTAGGTCTCGTGCGTCTTCGTGGAGTTCTCGATGAGGACATGCGCCTCATGCCCGCGGAGCGCCTCCGCGATCCGCGCTATGTCCTCGGGCTCCGACGGCTGCGTGCCGTGGTCCCTGTTGAAGCGCCTCAGGAACTCCTCCTCGTCTTCGCTCGGCTTCCCCGGGCCCGCATGGACCGCGCAGCATACCGCGGTCTTCTTGTGCAGGTCCATCCCGATCGCTATCCTCAAGCTTTCCTTGCCTCCCTGCCGCAACCTTCCCCGGAGGCCTGCCGAGGCGCCAATCTTTATCTCAGGTCGGCGATATTCCTCTCGGCCTGCGGTTTTTGTTGCAACTATGAATCAGCAGGTCGCTTTTTGAATGGGGCGGTCTTCTCTTCGTTGGTTGTTCTGTGGCTCATCTGCTGTCAGGCCCGTCTCGAATCCCGTTCCATGCGCTCTCGGATCTGTTCGAAAAGGTATCCTGAATGCATTTGATTTAGTGGATCAAATGTCTTCTTGTTCGAAACACGGTGATTGATCGCTTGGGTCCATCAACCGCATTGTATAGAGACAATTCCTTCTGACTCTTGTTTCCAAAGCGGATCTATCGGATATTCTCTGGGTATGATTACTTTCTCGTTCAAGGATTAGAGAAGTTCATATACAATTAATCTAATACAGATTAGACTAATTTAAATTAGACTAATATAGATTAGAAAGTTGGCAGCATTATGGAATTCATTGGAAGAAAAGAGGAATTGTCCATATTGGAGGACGAATATGGGAAGAGAAGCAGTCTCGTGATAATATATGGTCGTCGCAGGGTAGGCAAGACCGCTCTGATTGATAATTTTCTGAGGAATAAGGTTAATTCAATATATTTTCTGGCCACAGAAGAATCGTCGCCTTTGAATCTGGAAAGGTTCTCTTCATC
>NZ_LOPS01000006.1 GCF_001481295.1 Candidatus Methanomethylophilus sp. 1R26 | reverse complement strand
GGTGCGGGTCCCGCATCATCGGTACCCTGGCGGAGATGTATCCGGGGCGCATCATGGCCCTGAGCGCGGAGACTCCCCCCGGACCGTTCCGACACGGAGGACATCCGCTCGAGGAGGATCAGGTCTATGAGCGCAACGGTTTCGTCGACGACCGCAGGCCCGTCCCGTGGCGCGGCATACCCTTCGATATGATGTATCGCGGAGGGCTCATTCCAGATGACAGAATGAAAAAAATTCTTTGACGAAACCGAGAAGGCGCGGAAGGCCGCCCGCGGCGGCCTCGGCGGCGCTTCCTCCAGAAACGGTTCCAACTGACGGCGGCCAGCCCCAGGCAGAACACCGAGAACACCGCCCAGAGGCAGAAGTACTCCGGGGTATCCGGGAGGACCGACACCTTCAGCAGGCAGATGCCGATCTCGGACAGCAGCCCGACCCAGAGGTCCTCCCTGCGGATCATCAAAGCCCGTACTCCCTCAGGAACGCCCTGATGGATTCCGAATAGGCGTCCCACTGCTCCAGGGACGTCACATGCCCGGCGCAGGGCACCACGGCCATCCTGGCCCCTTTCACAGTCTTCCTGTATTTCTCCAAGGTGGATACGCGCACCTCATCGCTGTCGCCGCAGATGAACAGCGTCGGCACATCGATCTTCGCAAGGGCAGGTTCGGTATCGAAGTCCCTGAGCGTCCCCTCGCAGACGAGGTCGCTGGGGCCGAGGAGCTTCATCGCGACGGGCGGTGCAGGCTCGGAGGCGGCCGCCTGCGCGTATTCGGCGAACGCCTTCCTGGAGAAGAGGTATTTCGCGTCGTAAACGGCCATCCCTGCCCGGAATTCGTCCCCGTAATTTTTAACGGATATCAATTTCCTCATTTTCTTTTCGAGCCGGGGGTCGAACTCATGCATGTTCGCCCATTGGTCGGCCTCCCACGTGCGGGCATTGAGGAACGGCGACGGGAGGACCAGGGCGGCGACCCTGCCGGTGCCGTACCCGGCGATGTACGACATTATCAGCCCCGCGCCCCACGATGCCCCGATGAGTATGACCTTGGGGGCCCCGATCGATCTTATGAACTCGTCGAGCTCCGCCGCATAATCGGCCGCCGTCCAGCTATCTATGTCCGGGATGGGGTCCGAACGGCCGCATCCGAGCTGGTCATAGGCGTATACCGGGTGGTCGAGCTTCATCCTTCTCGCATTGGCGGGATTGCTCTCGCCTCCCGGGCCCCCGTGGACGAATATCGCAGGCTCGGTGCCGAGATGGGTGTTGTAGCGGTAGAACGCGATCCGCCCGTGAGAGGTCTCCAGGAACTCCGCGTCATCCGCATACGACGAGACCACCAGCTCCGAGATGCTGTCGAGCCATGCCTCGACCATGGGGACGGCCTCCTCGGCGGACGCCGCGCGGAACCTCTGCTTGGTCTCGGCCGCCGCCCAGCGGTCCGGATCGGAGGTGAGCTTGGCCTTCACGATGCCGTCCTCCTCCTTCATCCTGAGCCTGAAACCGTTCGCCTCGGCCGAGAAACGCCCCTTCGCGGAGAGCCTGCCGCGGAATATGCCGAGCTCGCTGCGTACGGTGAATCCTTCCTTGGACTGCATGCTGAACGGGAACGCCTGCAAAGATATAACCGCGCGCAGGAGATTGTTGGATTATATGTCCCGCAGGATCGCCGTATACGGAAAGGGCGGGATCGGCAAATCGACTGTCTCATCGAACCTCACCGCCGCCCTTTCGGAGGCAGGCATCAGGGTGCTGCAGATCGGATGCGACCCCAAGCACGATTCCACCCGTTCCCTCCTCGGAGGGAACATACAGGAGACCGTCCTCGATTATGTGAAGAGCGGCGGCCTGAAGTCAGGGAAATTGAGCGATGTCGTCGCGGAGGGGTACCGCGGATGCCTCTGCGTCGAGGCCGGGGGCCCGGAGCCCGGCGTCGGATGCGCCGGGAGGGGGATAATCTCCGCATTCGACCTCCTGGAATCCATGGGGGCGGACAGCTGAACGCCGATGTGACGCTGTACGATGTCCTCGGGGACGTCGTCTGCGGCGGTTTCGCCGTTCCCATGAGGACGAAGTACGCCGACACGATATTCATCGTGACCTCCGGGGAGTTCATGTCCATCTACGCGGCCAACAACATCCTGAAGGGCGCGGCCAACTACGGCGGCGACAGGATCGGCGGGCTGATCTTCAACAGCCGCGGGGACCCGGCGGAGGACGGGCGCGTCGATGCGTTCTCGGCGGCCGTCGGCATACCAGTCATCGCGAGGATCGGCCGGTCGGACATCTTCATGGAGGCTGAGAAACTGGGGCAGACCGTGGTCCAGGCATTCCCGGAGTCGCGCACTGCGGAGGACTTCAGGAAACTGGCCGACCGGGTCATGCATGCCGAGCGCGTCCGGCAAGGTTCCTGGAAGACGGCGAGCTGGAGAAGCTCATCCTCGGCAGGGTGCCCGTCAAAGCGGCCCCTGCGGCGCAGATTGGGGGAGACATCGGGAAGGATGCGCCGGTGCGCGCTCCTTTCTCATCCCGGCCTGCGGTCTACGGCGGGATGCTCTGCGGATGCGCGTTCTCCGGCGCGGCCTCCGTCTGCACATCGATAGAAGGATTGTCGACCGTGCTCCACGCGCCGGCATCCTGCGCCCACTTCACGGTGCAGCTCGATTCCTCATGCGTCCGCAGGTCCGGCAGGTGCAGGTTCGCTTCAGTCCGCAGCTTCGAGGACCCCGACGCCGTCTGCACGCTGATGGACGAGCGGACGATGATCTTCGGAGGCTCGGAGGCCCTGAAAAAGGCCATCGAGGGCAAGATCGCGGCCGGCAGTAAGTGCATAGCGGTGATCACCGCCTGCCCGCCGGGGATCATCGGAGACCCGGTGTCCCAGATATGCTCAGAGGAGGAGGCCGCCCATCCCGGGACGTCTGTCATCCCCCTGATCGAGGACGGCAACGCCGCCGGGGACTTCATGCAGGGCGTCGTGGACGCCGGCATCGGGCTGGTGAAGCGCCTCGCCGCCAAAGGCGGGAAGATGCCGATGACGGTGGACCTCGTAGGCTCCAAGACCATGTCGAGCTCGGCCATGTCCGAGATCCTGCAGGTGAAGGAGTGCCTGTCGCGCCTGGGCATCTCCGTGAACTGCATCCTGCCGGGGATGTCCTCCGTAGATGAGCTGAGGAACGCCGGAAGGGCCTCCGCCTGCCTCATGCTCAACCCCGACGGCTTCAGCCGGGCCCTGTGCGCTTTCATGGAGACGGAGTACGTGGTGCCGGCCCTGAAGGCCCATGTCACGGGCGGCATCGCGGAAGCGGCCTCATGGATCGGCGAGACAGGGAGGTTCTTCGGCAGGGAGAAGGAGGCGGACGCCTGATCGCCGATATGAAGAAGCGCTTCGCAGCATGCTCGCCGGTCCGAGGGAGGTCCTCAAGGGGAAGACGCTGGCCGTCGTCTCCCTGAGCCGCGGCGTCTCATGGATAACCGAGACGGCCGAGGCGGTCGGGATGAGGATCGTCTTCGGATGCATCATAACGCGCGGGGACTACCGCGACGGGTCCGAGGAGGATATACCCGCCGGATTCTCTGAATACCCGGCATTGCGCACCGCCGAAGCCGTCAGCGAGATATCCCGCCTGGCACCTGACATCGTGGCCGCCCCGTCGGCCATGGACCTGGACCCGTCGGTGTACCAGGCGAGGACCCCGTGCGCCCCCGCCGCCGACCCGTTCGCGGGGAGATGGCTCGCCGAGGATTGGGCGAGGGGCATGCTCGCCCCCCGCCGCGAAGGATGGAGGGACGACGCATGACTCTGGAACATGAGAGGCCGGAGAGCCTCCTGGGCATGCTTATGGGGTTCGAGGGCGTGAGGGACGCCTGCACGATCGTCCACGGGCCCACCGGGTGCAAATACTATCCCTCCGCGTTCTCGGAGGCGGCGTTCCCGGACCGCGGGCCCGGCTGGGAATCTAGGAACGTCTTCAGGTGGGAGGGTGCCTACTTCTTCAGTCAGCCCCGCATCCCGTGCACCTATCTGGATTTCGATATGTTCGTCTCGGGTGCATCGGGCAGGCTGAAGGACCTGTATGCCCGCGCTGAGAAGATGGGGCCGTCCCTGATCTGCGTGGTGAACTCGCCGGGCGCATCGCTCATCGGCGAGGACCTCGGCAGCGTCGGCGGGAAGATACCCACGGTGAGGGCGGAGAAGGCCCGGTACTCCGGGACCTTCGCCGACGGCTTCCAGGACGCTGTCAGGGCGATCGTGCGCGAGGCGGCGCCCGCGAAGCAGGAGGAGAGGCACGGAGTGAACCTCATGGGGATCACCATCGGCCATCTGCATTGGGAAGACGACATAGCGGAACTGTCCTCCCTCCTAAAGGCGTGCGGGATAGAGGTCAGGTGCACCGTCGGGGCCGGATGGTCCATGGAGGACGTCAGGGGCTCTGCCGGTGCGGAACTGAACGTCCTCATCTTCCCCGAATACGGCAGGAGGATAGCGGAGCTCTATGAGAAGGAGTACGGGATACCGTTCTTCGAGTCTCCGGAGGGCGCTCCTATAGGGTTCCCGGCGGCCGAAGCATGGGTCAGGGGCGTATGCTCCGCGCTCGGTAAGGACCCGTCGCCGGCATTGGCGGTCATCGCCGGTGCCAGGAAGGCCGCAGCTAGGGCGCTGCTGAAGATGGAGTCGGCTCACATACTGCCGAAAGGCAGGACGTTCTCCGTTTACGCGGACGGCTCCATGCTGTATGCCGTCTCGATGTTCCTCTACGATTACCTCGGGATGGTCCCGGTGGCGCTGAGGTCCCCCGGCGGGAAGGAATGGAAGGAGAGAGCGGAGGAGCGCTTCAGGGCGCTCGGCATACCGGTGTCGGACGATCCGGAGCATACCCAGAGCGACATCATCCTCGCCAGCGAGGGGCTCTGCGTCTCCGCTGTGAACAGGGGAACGGCACTGTCCCAGGCGGTCATCGAGGCGCCCGGAGGGGATTTCATCCGCACCCGTCCGGAGCCCATCGTCGGACCTGCCGGGACCCTCAGGCTGCTGGACATCTTGCTCAACGGGATCGCCGATAACCAGCATTTCAGATGAGGTTCGGACCAGCCTGAAGTTGAGCGGTGCGAGGCGGTCCGCTTCCGATGCATGCGGGATCCCCACCCTGGGGCCCGCCTCTATCCTCCCTTCGGGAGGGTCCCCGTATTCCAGCCACAGCCCGTTCTCCGGCACCAGGTCCTTCCCGTAGAGGCCCTTTTCGATGCACATCGCCTTCGACATGCGGCCGGGGCCGGAGAACCCGTCGACTCCGCGGATGAGCACGCACTGCGGATCGCCTTCGCGCCGCAGGTGAGGTTGAGGAGCCAGAACATGTAGCAGCGGTACACGTACGCCTTCCCGCCGCGGTGATAGAGCACTTCGGTGCGGGGCGTTCTGCCGTGATGGGCATGGGCGGCCGTATCGGATTCCCCGCAGTACGCCTCGGTCTCCGTCACCCTGAGCTTCAGGACGCTGCCGTCCGGCATCCTCCTGCAGAGGAGCATGCCCAGGATGCGGGGGGCCAGCTCCGCCGCTCCCGGCAGGTAGAATTCCGGCCCTGCAAGTTCAGGCATCCGCACCTTCCCCCCGCCTGCGGGCCATGCTGACCGGTATCCCGTGGAGTCCCAGATATATCAGGAGTCCCAGGAGGCCGACGGCCGCCATCAGGACGTAGTTATCTCCGTAGCCGAGGATGCCGATGGAGAATCCGTTGACCACCGGCCCGACAGCATACGAAAGGTCAACGAAGACATTGTACGTGGAAACCGCCACCCCGTACCTCTCGCAGGGCGCCTTCCTGATTATCACGGCCTGCGCCACCGAGGAGAGCATGGCGATCATTATCCCTATGAGGAACGCGGAGACCAGGAGCTCGGCGCCGGAGGACACCGTGCCCAGCATGACCATCGCGACGACGTACAGTGCCAGGAAGGGAATCAGAGCGGAGTTCTCGCCGTGCCTGTCGTATATGCGCCCGAGGAAGAGCCTGCAGATGATCGTGCCGATGGACAGGACGAGGAAGAACACCGTGGAGTAATCGGTGAGCCCTGTCTCGCGGGAATAGGGCGCGATGAACGTGAGCACCCCGGAATACGAGAAGAACATCACGAAGGCCACGAGGGACATCACCAGCGAGGAGCGCTCTATGTAATCCGATATCCGGGGGCCTCCCGTCCTCCTGACATTCTGAGCGCCGGCCCTCCGGGACTCCGTCAGGGCGGCGGAGAGCACGGCGGCCGCGGCGCTTGCGGCGGCGGACACGGCGAAGATCTCGTCATATGAGCCGCTGTTCTGCAGGTACATGCAGATCAGGGAGCCGATGGCGGAGGCGAAGCTGTAGCTGAGCATGAAATAGCCGAGCCCCTCGCCTCTCCTGGTGACAGGAAGGCTCTCGGCCACCATCGTGTTGATGGCCGAGGCCGCAGCGCCGTAGGTCATGCCGTGGACGAACCTCACGATGCACATGGCGGCGACGGAATCCGATACGAAGTAGAGAAGGGTGATGCCGGTCCCGACGGACATGCAGATGAGGGACATCCTCCTCGGGCCGAAGCTGCGGATCCTGTTCCCCACCGCGAGGCGCGCTATCAGGTCGCCGGCGATGAAGATGCTCGCGACCAGGCCCGATACAGTGCTGCCGACGCCTAGCACGTCCGATGAGTACCCTGCCATCGCGGTGTACAGCATGAAGAACACGGTCGTGAAGCAGAAGCTCACGAGCGTGCAGAGGACGAAATTGCGTGTGAACAGCGGTTCCATACAGGTCTTTTCCCGGCTTCCCATGAACGGCCATCAGTGATGGCATACATATACCACGCGATAACTGACATTGCGTCACTGAAGAAGGAACGAGATGATATTCTTGTACTCTATGCCGTTGTAGAAGCCGTTCATCCCGCGGTCGGAGGTCAGGAGGACCTTCTTCCCGGGCGCCGCTACGAACGCCTTGTAATCCTTGCCCTTGGCGCGGTCATCGGCGACCGAGAAGACGGTCTTGACGATCATCTTCTCCTTGTCCTTCACGCAGTAGAGGCCGACATCGCTGCCGCGGTAGTACCCGGCGTACACCTCGTAGCCCCTGCGGATGAGCTCGATGAAGACGAGGTTCTCGATGATGTTCTCCCTCTGCGTCCCGATCGGCCCGCGCGGAGTGAACCCGCGGCTGTTGCGCATGTTGACCACGAAGTACTTCGCCTTCACTCCCAGCTTGCGCATGTCGCTGAGTTCGATGGCATCTGCGCGCATGATCATCCCGTAGTCTATCATGTACTTGATGTACTTCACGACGGTCCTCTGGTCGGTGACGTTGGAGTTCTGCCTCAGGGCCGACAGCGTGGTGATCGTGCTGACATTGTTGAAGATGTAGATGGCCAGCCTTGATATGGCCGCTGTATCGATCTTCGTCTGCATCCCGATATCCCAGTTGAGGATCAGGTTGAAGACCCCCTCGAACAGGATGAACGAATCCTTGGGATTGGCATCGATATCGATGAAAGGGGTCCCGCCCAGCATGATGTACTGCTCGAAACGCTCCCCGTAGCCGTGCTCGTCCGATATAGGATAGGCATCGAGGAACTCCTTGAAGGAGAACGGGAGAATGTTGAGGATCTCGGTCTTGCCGAGCGATGCGACCGTCTCCGCCCCCTGGTCGGTGGCGGCATAAGGGAGGACGGCGTAGATGCTGAGGCCGCGGTCGCGCAGGCGGCACAGGGCGGCGCCCACGTCGGGGATCATCTGGATATCGTCTATGAGCAGGAACCCTCCCGATTGAGGGGCGGACGCCTTCACATAGGATTCCAGCTGGACGGCGTTGCTTATCTCGGCCTGGCGGTCCTCGAGCGGAACGAAGATTATGTCCCCCTCGGGAATCCCCATGGAGACCAGGCGTTCCCTGAACTGGCACAATAGATATGACTTTCCGCTGTACCTGCTTCCCGTGATGATCTTGATGGTGTCGCGCTGCTCCATCATTTCGCGGAGCTTCTGCAGGTACGCTCTGCGGATGATTTCTACATGTGCCATACAGCGTCTGGAACAACCGTTGGGTATATAATATGTTTCAATTACATGTAGTAGAATGCACTTATTTTATGTTCCTAGTACCAAATCATACAGCATAAGGATGCTGGCTCTAATGTGTTCCGGTTCATTGCATACGCTGTCCGCGGTCTGCGGGGGCCGGGCGGCCCTGCAGGATGCGGTCAGAGGCCGGCTAAGAAGGACGCGGCCACGACGAAGACGACCAGCACCATGATGCCCACCATGAAGAGCGCCATGAGCTTCTTCTGAGTGTCTTTCCTCATAAGACCCCTTAGTGTGGCACAGTAGATAAAAGATGCTTCTGTAACACTTGTGCTCAGATTATCAGGTCGAACGCGTAAAGCATCGCCACTGATATGGCCACGGTGACGGCGGTGACGGGGATCCCGATCCTGAGGTACTGCACGAAGTCTATCCTGACCCCGTGTATCTCGGCACGGTCCTGGACGATGGTGTTAGAGGCGGCGCCGATCATCGTGAGGTTGCCGGCGAGCGAAGCGGATATGGCGAGCGTCGCCCACAGGATGGTGTTCCCGGAGAACATCTCGCCCTCGAGCATGACCGAGGGGACGTTGCTGACGAGATTGGAGAGAACAACGGTGAAGGCGGACAGCGACCCGATGCTGGGGTCGTCCATGCCGAAGGCATCGGCTATCCCGCTGATGATGCCGCAGCTGTCGACGCCGGCGATGAGGAAGAACAGCCCGATGAAATACAGGAGGATGTACCAGTCGACCCCTTTGATGACCTTCTCCACCTCGGCCTTCCCGCGCGGGACGGTGACGAGGAGGGCGGCCGCCCCGGCGGCGATGGCTACGGTCCCGATCCCCACGCCTATCGTGTCGGAGAGGGCGAACAGGACCGCCGCCGCGGCCAGGATGACAAGCAGGACCTTCATGCGCGGGCGGTCGACGTTTCCGGCGCTGAAATCATGCCCGGCGAGGGAGAGGTCGTCGCTGGACAGGTCCTTCGCGGTCAGGCGCGTGACGATGAGGATGGCCGCGATCAGGCAGGCGGCCGAGATGGGGATGCCGATGACGGCGTACTTGATGAAATCGAGGCCGGCTATCGAAGCGACGACCACGTTGTGGGGCGCCCCGACGGTGGTGGCCATGCATCCGATGTTGGCCGCGACGAAGATGCCGATCATGTAGGGCACGGGGTTGGCCTTGAGCCTCTGGCAGCAGCGGAGCACGATCGGGGCGAAGATCAGGCAGACGGCGTCGTTGAGCAGGACCGCTGAGAGGCAGGCGGTGATCAGCATCACGGCCGCCTGGAACTTCCTCCTGTCGGGGAGCTTCTCGAGCAGATAGTCAGTGACGATGTCGAAGAAGCCCGATGCCCCGAGGGCGGATGCGAGCATCATCATGCCCACGAGGAGGTAGAGGACACTCCAATGTATGTACTCGAGAGCGTCCGTGAAGGCGACGACCCCCAGGAGGATCATGAGGCATCCTCCCGCCAGGGCGGCCATCCACGATTTTATCTTGGGACTGCGGAGCGCTATCAGTGCATAGGTGACGATGAAGATTATCAGCCCGACGGCGTATTCCGTATCCATTTCAACCTGTGTAGAATTGTCCCCTATTATACGATTGCGTCGGTGACCCAGGCCTCCCGAACAGGTCCCGCACGCTGTCTTGATAGCCCGAAGGAACCGCGGCCCGGAGACCGCGGCAGGGCCGCCGTTCACTCGTTGGCGGCCACGATGTCCGCTGCGGTGACATCCTTGTTGATGTACCTGTCGGGCCTCTTGACCTTCTTGGAGACGATGGCCTGATGGGGGCAGTGGTTGATGCAGCCGTAGCATCCCTCGCAGCGAGGCTGCCATACAGGCTTTCCGTCGACTATCTCGATGGCATGCCCGGGGCAGGCCTTGGCGCAGATCCCGCACCCTACGCAGGCATCGGTGACGGTGAACGATTCGTTGAGGTGCGAGTTGACGATCTTGGCCCACATCCCGCGCATGGCGCTGGTGTAGGCCGTGTTCTCCGGGTACCCGGACCAGCGGAGCTTCATGCGGTGGTCCACGCAGTTCCTGAGGTACCATGCGCTGTCATCCTGCCACCTGAGGCATTCCTTCGAAGTCTCCTTCGGGATCTTCGCGAGCGGGAGATAGCTGTTGGGCATCTCGATGCATCCCTCGAAATCGAATTTCCAGCCCTGCGCCTCCGTCACCGGGTCGAGGTACCAGAGGGGGTTCCCGGGGACCATCCCGTAAGTGAAGACGATCCAGCGGTAGCCGGCCTCGAGCTCGGTCCTCTTGAGGAAATCCTGCACCATCTTGGGCGCGGACCCCGCGTAGACGGGCGAGACGATGCCGATGACATCATCCTTGTAATGGGTGGCCCCCGACCTGAGAGAGTGGGGGATGGAGATGAGCTCGTCCCCCTTCCTCTGCATCTTCCTCGCGATGGCGAGACTGTTGCCGGTTCCCGTGAAATAGAAAATCTTCATGGACAGACAATCCTCCTGAATTTCTATACACGGAATGGTCTTTCAAATAATAAATACAATATTATTACAAATCAATAAAATATCATTATGAATCATTTATTTTGACGGCAAATGACGTCCGGGGCCGCAGGGCCCCGGTCAGGCCGTATCGTCAGGTATGCTGCGGATGACCTTGGCCGGGTCCCCGACGGCGAGGGAGTTGTCGGGGATGTCCTTGGTGACCACGGAGCCTGCCCCGATGACGACGTTGTTCCCTATGGTGACGCCCGGGACGATGGTGACGTTCCCTCCGATCCAGACATCGTTCCCTATGGCGACCGGCTTCATGATGCCACGGTGCAGGCGACGCCCTCGGGGCTGATGGGGTGGTTGACGGTGGCTATCAGCGTCCCGGGGCCGATCATCACATTATTGCCGAAATGCACGGGTCCGACGTCCAGGATGGTGACGTTGTAGTTGGCGAGGAAATCGTCGCCTGCATGGATGTTGAATCCGCTGTCGCAGTGGAACTCCGGGAACACCGATGGGTTCTTCCCCACGGAGCCGAAGAGGTCGCGGATGGCGGCCTCCCACTCGGCGGTGCCGGGGTCCGCCCTGTTCAGCCTGGCACATTTGCACACGGCGTTCTTCTTTATCTCGAACACGGCAGGGTCGGAGAAATCGTATTCCAGCCCTGCGTTCATCTTCTCCACCTCGGTCATCTGCTTCTCTGATATGATACCCAGCCTCCTCTCGGATGCCTCTCTGCGCTTCCGCGGCGGCCTTGACAGAATCGAACTTCTTACCGTACCTCTCCCTCTGCTCCGCGGAGATACCGCAGGCAAGGTACGAGGCGACGAACGCCTTGACGGCGCCGTCCATGGCATCCGCGGCCTCCTTCTTGCCCTCGGACGGCGCGGAGATCAGCACCGACAGGGAATCGGTGAGGGGGCGGGCCCCGCCCTCGGGCGGCCGGAAACCCTCCCGGCATTCATCGAAGATGTAAATGTCCCTGTCCGGCATCCCGGAGACCTCCCTGTCGAACACATACCACAGGTCGGTGACCAGGGATATGGAGTATCCGATGACGTCGCGTATCTCCGGGTCCCCCTCGGGGAACTTCCGGTCGAACCCTTCCAGGCATTGCTTCAGGTCATAGGAGCGCCCCTTGAGGAGGAATGTGATGGGGCGCAGGCCGAGCCTGCGGGAGGCCACGGTCATGGCGGCGATCCATGCCGAATAGAGGGATGCTCCCGCCCAGACCATAGGGTCGCTGATACCTTTGAGCCTCGACAGCGCATCGTTCACGGCCTCGAACGACAGGAAATGATGCTCCCTGTCGACCTTGGTCCAGAACAGAGCGTCGATATCGGTGAGCGGTTCCAGGTCCTCGGGGTCGAAGTCGCGGCCGGAGAGCAGCAGGTCGGCCTCCGCGGACTTGGCCCTGCCGTAAAGGGAGACCGCCTCATCGACGCGCGCTTCGGCGCAGAACCCCGACAGATGTGCCAGCGAATCGGCGAGACGCCCTTCTTCGATGCATGCGAGGAAATCCTCTGCCATCTTCCTCCTGTCAGCCATGTTATCGCCGGACGGTAAGGCGGACGGGTTATTGAAGATGACCTCTGTCCGGGCCTTCGGCGGGCGGCAGGCAGGGTGACGGAGCAGGGATCAATCCTCGCAGCGTTCCATCCAGGCGTCGTACTGCTTCTTGAGGTGCTTGCGCCTCTTGGGGGACAGCGTCTCGAGGGGTGCGTAGCATTCGGCAGCGAACTTCGCGAGCCTGCTGTCCATCTTGCCGGCGATCCTCGCCCTCGCCTCGTCCGAATCGGCTTCCAGGAGGGCGAACAGGGAGTTCTCCGCGCGGTAGATCCTGCGGGCCCTGCCCTCGATCTCGTCCTGCTCCAGGCGGTCCGCCATGAACCTCTCGCGGCGCGTGTGGGACTTCCACTGGGCCTCGATGTACTCCGCGGCGATCTTCAGGTAGGACGCCCCGGTGACCAGGATGTCGTACATGTCGTCCATGCCCTCCTCGTCGTACTCCGATGCGAACCTCTCCCTGAACCTGGCGGCGAACTCGAAGATCATGTCTGAGCGGTTCCTGCACGCTTCGGCGCATCCCTGGACGCTCAGGAGCCCCAGGCCCATCTGGCTGTCGGTGACGCACACGGCATAGTAGAACACATTGTACCAGACCTCGGTGTCGTCGCAGGTCTTCAGCCCCTCGAAGGCATCGTTGACGGCCTCCATGGACAGGAAGTGCCTGCTGTCCGAGAAGTACCCGGAGAACACCGAGTCGGCGACGCATATCCAGGTGGCGGCCTCCCTGTCGAGGGCGCGGTGGGCCAGCAGGGCGGAGGCCAGGGCGCCGCGGAACTCCCTGTACGCCTCCTCGGCCTCCTCGAGGTCTGACACTTCGGTCAGCTCTATGATCCTCTCCACTGCTTTCTCGAAATCCCCCTCCGAAACAGCGGAGGCTGCTTTGGCCGCGAGCTTCTGAACGTTCGCCATGGTTTTCCCCTTTCGAACTGTGATTCCCTTGCCAGTATGTTAATATGTTCCGGAACACGAACGGCTGCGGCTCAGGAACCGCCGTCGCCGGATATTATGCGCGAGATCTCGGCCTTCCTCCCGGGCGCCATCTCCCTCGACGGGCGGAAGAACTCATCGGAGAACCGCGCAATGTCCCCGGCGGCCCTGTCCCGCCCCGCCTCTGAATAGGCATCCTCCTCCGCGTCGTAGACGCATCCGCGAACGCGTTGCGGTCGCCTTCCCATACGTCCGCTTCATAGACCTGCTCGGGCGACAGCCCCCCCGAGGCCTTTCAGTATGGCCGAGGACAGCTGTTCCATGAGCCAGGCGGCGGAATCCGCGACGTGCATCTCCCCTGCCGTCCAGAAACCGGCCCCCCGCAGCCTGATGATGTTCCTCACCGCTTCGGCGCGGGCCCCCATCCTCAGGGCGTTCGACTCGGCGGTGCAGTCGCCGGCGATCAGCTGCTCGGCGCAGATCCTCTCCGCATAGGCGATGAGCGCCGCCGAGAGGGCGGGATCGTCCGAGCGCCTGGCCCTTCCCAGGATGATATCGCAGACATCGTCCGAGGGGGCGAATCCGTCGGCCTCGGGGCCGAGGGCGTTCTCGAAAGAATAGTCCATGCCGACGAGCCCGCGGACCTGGCCGTCGTCGAATGCCCGGGAAGGACGCGACAGCGCCCCGGCCGCGGCGGAAACCAAATCGCGGTAGATGTCCTCCGCGTCCCCGGGCCGAGAATCCAGATAATCGTCCAAGGGCCCGCAGGCGTCCGGGAACAGGCCTTCCGAGATCATGCCGATGATTTCCGCCCATGGCCCGCGGCCCGTTCTGCTCCCGCTCATGGCCGGGCCATGTTCGAAGGGCGATTTAGATTGAGCGGCCCGCTTTACGATCGGCGCCGGCCTGCTCCATCGCCGTATCGAGCGAAAGCTCGGCGATGTCGGCGCAGTACTCCGCCAGGCGGCGGGAGCTCCCGGCGATCATGTCGACGTGGGTATTGTCGATGCCGGCCTGCACGAAGGCCGCCGATATCTCCTTGGCCTCCGCGCCCGCTTCCCTGATGCATTTCTCGGCGGCGGCCGGGTCGCATTTCTCCCAGGCGTCGATGCAGGAATCCAGGAGGGCGATGAGACCCTCGCTCCGCTCGGCCACCGCCGACAGGACCTTCCTGTCGTCCTCTCCGGAGAGCATCGAAAGATGCGAGGACATGAGGACGGCGTGGTCCCCCATCCTCTCTATGGTCTTGCTGAGGGTGACGCAGCCGGTGACCAGCCGGAGGTCCATGCCCAGGGAGGCGCTGATGTTGGCGTCCCTCAGGAGCATCCGGGACTGGCGCTGAATGAGCCAGTGGATGCGGTCGACCTCGGTGTCGCGGTCCGCCATCCCGTCCAGGCGGCGGATGTCCATGTCGAAGGCCGTCTGGAAGAAGTCGGAGAGCATCCTCTTGACGAGCAGGTACTCGCGGCGGATGTTCTTCTGGGGCACGATCTCCCCGATGTCCATGAGGTCGCGCATGGATATGCGGCACTCGTCCTCCTCCACGATCTCCATGCCGATCGAGGTCTGGGTGAACTTCGATATCGATTCGAGCATCGTCCCCCTCAGGGGGTTGGCCGAGCGCACGGAGATGTTGCGGAAGCCGGCGATGTAGGCACCTATCAGCTGGCGGTAGAGAGCCAGCTGGTCCGGGACGCTGTCCGCGTCGATCTCGATGGCGCTCGAATCCTCCTTCTCGAGGACGTTCCCGAGCGAGAGCATGAGGCCGCCCCCGCTCTGGGGGATGATGGCGACGGGATCGTTCTTCTTCAGGCCGACGGACTCCGCCCAGGTCTTGGGGAGGGTGATCATGAAGGACGACCCTCCGGTCACCTGCACCCTCCTTATGTCGACGTTCTTGTCGAAAGGATACTGATTGAGCATCTTCTCCACGCCGGTAGACATCTCGCGCCTTCATCCGAAGATGCCGGCGATGTAGCGCTCGGTCACCTCATTGGCAGGGTTCTCGAATATCTGCTTGGTCTCCCCGAACTCCATCATATGTCCCAGCTGCATGAAGCCGGTGTGGTCGCTGACCCTCCTGGCCTGTTGCATGTTATGGGTGACGATGACGACGGTGTAATCCTTCTTGATCTCCTTCACGAGCTCCTCGATCTTGGCCGTGGCTATGGGGTCGAGGGCCGAGGTGGGCTCGTCCATGAGGACCACGTCCGGGTCGACGGCGAGGGCGCGGGCGATGCACAGCCTCTGCTGCTGGCCTCCGGAGAGCCCGAGGGCCGACCTCTTGAGGCGGTCGGATACCTCGTTCCACAGGGCCGCCTGGCGGAGGGTGCGCTCGACGATCTCGTCCAGGTCGCCCTTCTTCCTGATGCCGTGGATCTTGGGGCCGTAAGTGATGTTGTCCCAGATGCTCATCGGATAGGGGTTGGGCCTCTGGAAGATCATGCCGATCTTGGTGCGGATGTCGTTGACGTCCACGTCCGGGTCGTAGATGTTCTTGTCGTGGTAGGAGATTGATCCCTCTATCCGGCATCCGTCTATGAGGTCGTTCATGCGGTTCATGCTGCGGAGCAGCGTGGATTTGCCGCATCCGGATGCCCCGATGAGCGCGGTGATCCCATGCTCCTCGACAGGCATATTGACGCCGAACACGGCCTGCTTGCTGCCGTAGTAGACGTCAAGGTTCTCGATGTCCATTATCGTCTTCATATGTTCACCTTCCCTCGCTGATCTGCATTGGGGGCGGCCTGGGATATCGCTCCCGCAGGCTGCCCGGCACCGGCCTCGGCCGCGGAGGGCCCGGCCGTCCTCAGGACGGGCGCGGTGTCCTCTGTTCTCTCGATCTCCGCAGGCGCTGCCGCGGCGCGGTCCTTCTTCTTGCCGAAGCCCTTCCTGCCGGACCTCCCGCCTTCGGACGGGGGGGTTCATCTTGTGCTCGCCGTACACCCTGACCCAGGATGCGATGAGGAACATAGACAGGACTACGGCCATGAGCACGAAGGCAGTGGCGTAGGTCATCGATGGGTCCGCGCGGCCCTCGGTCGCGAGGAAGTACAGGTGATAGGGCAGCGCCATCACGGGATTGGTGAGCGAGTAATCGGACACGGAGGACTGCACGACGACCGCCGTGAACATGATGGGCGCGGTCTCTCCCGAGGCACGGGCGAGGCCGAGGATGGACCCGGTGACGATCCCGCAGATGGCCGCGGGCAGCACGACCTTGAAGGTCGTCTGCGCCTTGGTGGCGCCGAGCGCCCTGGAGGCCTCGCGGAGGTCGGCGGGGACCGCCAAGACCGCTTCCTGGGTGGTCCTGATGACCACGGGCAGGGTCATGATGCCGAGTGTCAGGCATCCGGCGACGAGGTTGTACCCGGTCGCTCCGATGACGGGCCCGAGGGTCGTGACGAAAACGACCATGCCGAACAGGCCGAAGACGACGGACGGGGTCCCGTTGAGGACGTCGACCGCGGTGGTGATCGCGGATGTGATCTTCCCGCGCCCGGCGTACTCCGCCAGGTAGACCCCGGCGAGGACTCCGACGGGGATGGCCACGAGGGCGGTCCCGGCGAGCAGCTCGAGGGTACCGATGATCGCGGGGTATATCCCTCCGCTCCTTCCTGCCCTGACCGGGTCTTCGGTGATGAAGTCGAGGCTCAGCGCGGGCAGGGCCTGGACGGCGATATAGACGATTATCACTACCAGGAGCAGGGCGAGGCCGTAGGTGACGACCGAGAGGCTCCCCAGCGAGAGCTTCTGCTTCATGTTCCTGTTGATGACGCGGTAAGAGTAGTTGTTGTAAAGGTAGATGACCGCGGCGGCGCAGGCCGCGGCGGCGATGGAGATCCCGTTGCTTGCGAACAGGGAGACGGCGCAGTACACGACGGCGGCGGCCACGACGAGGATGAAGAACTCCTTCGCGCGGTCCTTCTTGGCCTCGTCGAGGCTCTCCATGAAGGACCCGAAGCGACCGGGGACGTAATCCCCGGAGAACTTGCGCCTGGAGTAGCTGAGTATGCCTTTGACTGCGATGTTGATGACCAGCACGATCACCATGAGTATGAGCGCGAGGAAGAACAGCGCCGAATACCAGGTGCTGCCGACGACGACCTCCGGCATCTCGATGGCCAGAGTGGCGGTGAGCGTCCTGATCCCGGAGAAGACGTCCCAGGCGGGGTCGGGGAAGACCGCAGTGTTCCCGGTGACCATCATGACGGCCATGGTCTCTCCGATGGCCCTGCCGACGCCCAGGATGACGGCCGCGGATATGCCTGAGGAGGCCGCAGGTATGATGACATGCCTGATGGTCTCCCATTTGGTGGCCCCGACCGCCTGCGATGCCTCGCGGTAAGAGTTGGGGACGGCCCTGAGGGCGTCGTCCGAAACGGAAGTGACTGTAGGAAGCGCCATTATCCCCAGGACTATGGACCCGGCGAGCCAGGTGAGGCCCGAGGTGGTCTGGTCGGGGAACATGCTGTGGATGAAAGGAACGAGGATCAGCATTCCGAGCATACCGTACACGACGGAGGGGATGCCGGACATGACCTCGATGATGGGTTTGAGGAACCTCCTCTCGTTGCTGGAAGCGACCTCGGAGAGGTAGACGGCCGCGCCGATGCCCAGGGGGCAGGCTATGGCCATCGCGCCGGCGGTGACGAGGAGGGACCCGACGATGAGGGTGGCCGAGCCGTAGCTGTCGGCATACGGCCTCCACACATCGCCGGTAAGGAAATCGAGCACGCCGATGTCCCCGAAGGCGTCGGCACCTTCCCTGGCGATGAAGACTATGATCGCGATGACCGTCACGACGGCGATCAGGGCGACCACTGTCAGTATCGTCCGGCAGACGTTGTCCGAATCGATGATGCGCTTCCTCTGAAGCACATCAGCGTACTCAGTCATTGTTTAGCCTCTGATCACTCGAGGGCCTTCAGCGCGATGCCGAGGCTGACGTATCCGATAGAGTAGTCGGTGTTCTCGATGTGGCTCAGGAGAGCGTTGTTGCTCGAGAACTCGTTCATGCTCGAGGAAACCGAGGAGCTGCTGAATCCGCTGACCTTGCCGGCGAGGATCTCTTCGAAGGCGCCGCGGGTTCCGGAAGAGGACTCGCGTCCGCACAGGTCGATGTCCTTGTCGTCTCCGCCGAGCTGGCTCCAGTTGGTGATGGTCCCGTTGTAGATGGACGCGACCTGGGCAAGGGTGAGGGAGGAGACTCCGCTGACAGAGGAGTTGATGATGATGGCGATACCGTCCTTCCCGATGGAGGTGGCGGTGAGCTTTTCGGCCTCGGAGGACTTCAGGTCCCTGGAGAGCATGGCGATGTCGGCGTTGCCGGACATGGCGGCCGCGGCCCCGGTACCGGATCCGTTGGCGGTGATGTTGATGTTGACGTTGCTGTGGAGCGCCTCGTAGGCGGTCTCGACCTCCATCATGATGGGGTTGACGGTGGTCGATCCCTGGATGGTGATGGTGTAACTCTTGCTGTCATCGATGCTGCTGGTGTAAGCGGAAGCGTCGGAGTTGATGGCGATGTAGTCGTTCTCGACGACGATCGCCTGTCCCTCGGCACTGAGAACATAGTTGATGAGGTCCTGGACGGCAACAGAGGTGTCACCGCTCTGGCTGGTGGGCACTGCGAGGATGAGGTTCCTCTGGAGGACGTATGTGCCGTTGACAACATTGTCTTCGGTGGCCTCGACATCCTCGATGTCCGCAAGATAGAAGGGATCATCTTTGCTATCGTCTTTGGTAACAGCGTAGACGGCCACTGCCGCGACCACGATGATCGCGATAGCAGCTACGGCTACGATTTTCATTGTCTTTTCGTCCAAGGTTTTTGCACCTCGGATTCGATGATTAAACGATTTGAATATATATTATTTCGATGTATTATATATTATAATATATAGATATATAATTATATGTAATTAATAGATATTATCATAAAAATACATATCGCTACGAATACAGAAACTTTGCCGAATTTCTCATGTGGAATTCGTAACTTTGCTCTGCAATCCGTAACAAGCCTATAACGTCCGAATCCGTTATAAAATTTCCTCCAGACAGCAGTCCGGGCCCGATACTGGCTTCCGCAGGCGCGGAACAGGCCCGCCGCCCGATCGCGGATACGGAGCGCATAGGCGGGATCCGTCCCTCTATAGATAACAAAAGATGCCCATGGAATCCTCTATAGAGCCTGCCCCTCCGTACGGAGGCCGATGCGGGCAATCTGAAACCGTTTAATACTGGGGGGAGCGTTATGAAGAACGGGATAGGATGCAGTCGGAACAGCTCCGCGTAGCGCTGTACGTGAGAGTCTCGACAGAGGACCAGGCGAGAGAAGGATACTCCCTCGATGCGCAGACGAAGCGCCTGACGGCCATGTGCAAGGTCCGCGGGTGGACGATAGCCGATGTCTACCGCGACGAGGGATGCTCCGGGCGCAATACGGACCGTCCGGAGTACCGCCGCATGTTCTCGGAGATCGACAGATGGGATGCTCTCTTGGTCCTGAAGATGGACAGGATCCACAGGAACAGCGTCAACTTCGCGCGCATGATGGAGGTCCTGAACAAGAACGGGAAAGGCTTCATCTCGCTGAACGAGAAGTTCGATTCCACGACGGCCATGGGGCGCTTCGTCATGGACATCGTCCAGAGGATGGCCCAGCTGGAATCGGAGCAGATCGGGGAGAGGGTGAAGATCGGCATGGCCAAGAAGGCCAAGTCCACCGGGGAGCCCATGGGCTCCCCCGACCCCTACGGATACGAGTACTGCAGCGGGAAGCTGGTCGTGATCGAGTCCGAGGCGGAGGTCGTGCGCCGGATCTTCGATATGTACGGGAGCGGGATGAGCATGGAGGCCATCGCCTGCGAGCTCTCCGCGGAGCACATACCCACCAAGAAGGGAGGGGCATGGTGCAGGCAGACCGTCCGTTGCATACTCCGCAACCCCCTGTATGCCGGCTATCTGCGCTGGGACGGGATGGTCCGCCCGGGGACCCAGGCGGCCATAGTCTCGGAAGAGGCCTTCGAATCCGCCAACGGCCGCGGGACGCTATGCCGCCGAAGACCGCGGTATACTGCCGCGTATCGACCGAGGAACAGGCCCTCGAAGGCTATTCCATCGATGCTCAGAAGGAGATCCTGGAGAACTACTGCGTCGCGCAGGATTACGAGATCTGGGCAGTTTATGTGGACGACGGTTTCTCGGGGAGGAGCACCAACCGTCCAGCATACCGCAGGATGATGGAGGAGATCGACCGCTGGGACATCATGCTCGTCCTGAAGATGGACAGGATTCACAGGAACTCCCGGAACTTCATGAACATGATGGACACCCTCGGCAGGAAGCACAAGGAGTTCGTCTCCGCCACCGAGTCCCTGGACACCACCAACGCCATGGGGAGGTTCGTGATGGCGATGATCCAGAACATCGCCCAGCTGGAATCGGAGCAGATCGGGGAGAGGACATACATGGGCATGAGGCAGAAGGCCGAGACCATGTCCAACACCAGGGAGGCGTCCAGGACCATGGGCATGAACCCTCCGTACGGCTATGTGCTGGAGGACGGGCTCCTCAGGAGCGTCCCCGAGGAGCTGGCGCACGTCAGGGAGGTCTTCGCCTATTGCTCGGGAGGCATGTCCCAGGCGGCCGCAGCCGAAGCCCTCAACCGCGACGGGGTGCGCACGCGCAGGGGCAGCAGATGGACGGCGTACAGCATCGGGTCGATGGTCCACAATCCGATCTACGCCGGCTACATGAGATGGAACGGGGTGCTCTACAGGCATTACGCCGGAACAGCAGTCAGTCCCGCCGATTTCAACGAGCTCCAGAGGCTGGCGGCGTCGAGGGAGAGGGACCCGTCCAAGAAGAAGGACCGTCTGACGGTCCCCGAAGACGACTGGGGCACGGAAGAAGGGGCGGCCTCACCATTCGGAGAGGACGGATATCCACGTGAAAACGATTATGGCCACGACGGCCAAGGCGGCGACGGCAGAGATCAGCGATGCGACCGAACCGATGATGTTCCCGGAGCTTTTATCGGAACCGTCCGCAGATTTATCCGCCGCTTTCGCGGCCCCTCCTACGATCGGGGACCCGCACGCGTTGCAGAATGCCGATCCGTCGGGGTTTTCCTTTCCGCATCTGGGACAATACATGCTATCGGAACCTCGCGATGCTCAGTACAGGGTGATATGTATAAGGACCTTATCCCCGTCGTGCAGCACCAAGGTCTCTTCAGCGATGTGGCTGTTGCCGTCTGAGTCCGTCCCGATCACGGTGAAACGTATGGTGTCGCTGCCGCTGAACATGTTGAAATGGTCGGTGTAAGTGGAGATGTTGTGCATCTCGTACTGGTCGTTCAGGGAGTCTCCGCTGCTGACCAGATCGCCGTCGATGTAGATCTTTACATCCAGATCGGAGCCGCTGTCGTTGATGATGCTCCAGTCGATGGCGGCCTCTTTGCAGCATGCGAAGGATACACCCACCAGGACCGCAGACAGCAGGACCGCCGCGACGATGAAAGCATTCAGCCTCCTGCGCTTCGGAATTGGGAATGAGAACGTATGACGGTGATGATCGGCAGATGCGGTTCCTGGACTGCCTGCTTGAACGCGGCCGTATGCGACAGCCATCCCGTCAAGGGGCGCCCATATACCTTTGCCTGCTGTCATTTGATTGAACAACGCGCACGCTCTTTAATTATTTTATTGAGAAATGGCAGGAATTGCCGTTCACAGATCTGCTGGAATAGAAGCGAGACACGGGGCAGGAAGCCCCGCCGCGAACGGCATTCCCGGGCTGGAGTGAGAGTATGCAGGGGCCCCGCAGGGGGCCCCTTCAAAGGGTTTGGAGGTTCACATCATGCCGGGGGGCATTCCGCCCGCTCCCGGCATTCCGGCTCCGGCGCCTGGGGAGCGCGGGAGGCGCCTTCCTGGCGGCGATGACATCGTCGATCCTGAGGATCATGTTGGCGGCCTCGGTCGCAGAGTTGACGGCCTGGGTCTTGACCCTGAGGGGCTCGATGACGTTCTTCTTCTTCATGTCGGTGGGCTCGCCGGTGTCGAGGTCGATGCCGTAGTAGGCACCGTTCTTGTTGTTCTCGTGGGCCGACTTCATCTTGATGATGACGTCGATGGGGTCGAGACCGGCGTTCTCGGCAAGGGTCCAGGGGATGATCTCCATGGCCTTGGCGAACTTCTCGATGGCGAGCTGCTCCCTTCCGCCGACGGAGGCGGCGTACTTCTGCAGCCTGATGCCGAGCTCGATCTCGGGCGCGCCGGCTCCGGCGACGACCTTTCCGTCCTCAAGGGTGATGCCGACGGTCCTGATGGCGTCCTGCAGGGCGCGCTCGACCTCTTCGATCACATGCTCGGTCCCGCCCTTCACCATGATGGTGACGGCCTTGGGGTCCTTGCATCCGGTGATGAACGACATGCCGTCCTCGCCGATCTTCTTCTCCTCGACCTGCTCGGCGGTACCGAGGTCCTTGGCGGTCAGCTCGTCGACAGCGCCGCAGATGTTGGCGCCGGTGGCCTTGGCGATGGCCTCGATGTCGGACTCCTTGAGCCTCCTGTAGCCCATGATCCCGTATTTCGCGAGGTAGTGCTGCACGAGCTCGTCCATGGCCTTGGAGGTGTAGACGACGTTGGCTCCGACCTCTTTGAGGTGGTCAGCCATGGCCTTCATGCCGGCCTCTTCCTCGGCGAGGAAGTCGTTCATCTTGTTGGGGTCGGTGATCTGAATCTGCGCATCGATCTCGGTCTTCTTGACCTCGAGGCCGCAGTTGAAGAGCGCAATCTTGGCGTTCTTCATGATCTTGGGCATCCTGGAGTGGACGAGCTCCTTGTCGATGACGACTCCCTGGACGAGGTAGGTGTCGGCGATGACCCCTCCGACCTTCTTGGTGATGCGGATGTTCTTGGTGTCGACGCGGCCGTTCTCATCGGCGACGAACTTGGACGCTTTCACGACGAGGTTCGCGAGGTGGTCCTTGTCGGAGTCGTCTCCGACGTCCTTCCCGGTGAGGGAGGTGTCCGCGACGGTCTTGAGCATCTTGTCGTTCTTGGCGTCGATGGCGATCTCGTTGAGGATCTTGATGGCCTCGGCGGCCGCCATGTTGTATCCGTTGGTGATGACGGTGGGGTGGACGTTGGCGTTGATGAGCTCCTCGGACTGCTTGAGAAGCTCTCCGGCGAGGACGACGGAGGTGGTGGTGCCGTCGCCGCACTCGGTGTCCTGGGTCTTTGCGACCTCGACGAGCATCTTGGCAGCGGGGTGCTGAACATCGAGCTCTTTCAGGATGGTGACTCCGTCGTTGGTGATGACGACGTCCCCGATGGTGTTGACGAGCATCTTGTCCATTCCCTTAGGTCCGAGGGTGGACCTTACAGAATCGGCCACTGCTTTGGCGGCGTCGATGTTGTTGAACTGCGCCTCCTTGTCTTTCCTTCTCTGGGTTCCTTCTTTCAGTACGATGATAGGCTGGTTGCTGTTTCCGTACATGTGAACTCTCCGTTTGCTGGATATCGGTTATTTTATTCTTCTATAAAAATACATCTATGTAACCCCCGGTTGATAACACGGGGATCGGCGGGAGCGCTGGAAGGCGTCGCTGACGGAGATGCCGCGCGCCTCCAGACCGTCCCTTATCTTCCCGAGGGCCGCGGCGGAGCCGGACACGCCCATCCTGGCCAGGCGGGCGGAGAGTTCGGTCCTGGGATTGAGGCGGTCCAACACCGCCTCCTTCGCCCCGGCGGTGGCCACGGCATCGCAGAACTCCTCCTCCTGGCCCTCCAGGCGGTCCAGGACGGGGCCTATGAGAGCATAGACGCGGATGCCGGCGTCGGCGAGACCCCTTATCGCCCTTAGGCGGGCCTCCGGCATAGGGGCCCCCGGTTCGAGGATCTTCGAGCCCCTCTCGTCCAGCCCGGTGACCGTCACCCCGACTATGCACTTCATCCCGGAGAGCAGATCACGTCCCTGAGGACGAGGTCGGATTTGGTGTGCACATGGACGGGGAACCTCCTGGAACTCAGGACCTCGAGGCACTTCCTCGTCAGCATGAACCTCGCCTCCGCCCCCTGGTACGGGTCGGTGACCGTGCCGATCCCCACCGTCCCGCTGAGCCCGGGGAGTTCGGCCGCCAGGCGGTCCGCTATGTTGACCCTCACCCTGACCACCCTCCAGGTGTCCCAGGGCGAATGGGTGACCTCGGGGGCGTAGCAGTAGACGCAGCCGTGCTCGCAGCCCCCGTAGGGATTGAGGGCGTAGTCGATCCCGGGGAGCCCGGAGGGCGAGAGGGCGCGCCTGCAGGTCACCGTCTCATAAACGCCGTCCCACCTGTCCCTGTTCTGGAACTCCGGCAGGCGGGTGCCGCCTCCGTCCTCCGTCCCGAACCAATCCTTCACGCCTCTCCCATGGGAGGCGCGGTAAATGGTATTTCCGTCGCTTCCGTCGCTCCGATGCAAGGACATCGCGGAGGACCGCACCGATATCGGCGTTCAGGACGATGGACCTCTCCTCGATCCCCTTCCCGGTGTACGCCTCCCCGAGGTTCACGCAGGAGTATACCGCATTGCTGTTGTCCGCAGTCATCTTCAGGAACGGGATCTTGATTATCCCGGGCGTGTTCCCTCCGACGCCGAGCTCCATAAAGAGGACGCGCTTGCCGTCCGCCCTGTCGAGGAATTCACGATATCTGCCGGATGCCTCGTACCACCCTCTGTCCTGCACGAACCTGCCGTCGACGCGGAGATTGGGGACCATCCGCCTCCCGCATCTGGGACAGCAGGGGATGAGCTCCGAGGGTATGCGCATGTCCTTCTGCTCGGCGGCCATCCTGCGCACGGCGGCCTCGTCATCGTACGTCTCCTGCGTGCAGGGGACGCTGCACTGGAAGAGCCCATAGTCGCCCTGGGTGTAGAACAGCCTCTTCTTATCGAAACCGGCCAGCTGGAACTGGTGGTCCACATTGGTGGTCAGGACGAAGTAGTCCCTGCCCTTCACCAGTTCCAGGAGATCGGTGTACGGCTTCCCGGGAGCGGTGTCGTAACGGTTGATGCATATGAAGCGGCTCCACCAGGCCCAGTACTCCTCCTGCGTCGGGAACGGGTAGAACCCGCCGCTGTACATGTCGCGGATGCCGTACTTGGCCCTGAAATCCGAGAAGTTCTCTTCGAAGCGTTTCCCTCCGTAGTCGAACCCGGCGGAAGCCGAGAGGCCGGCCCCTCCGCCGATGACGACGGCATCCGAGCTTTCCAGGGCGCTGCGGAGCCTCTCTATCTTCCTCCTGTATCCCTCGGGGCTGTCCTTCTCCTCGAGCTCGGTCAGCATCATCATTGCCCTGCCCCCAGAAGGCTGCGGTAGATCTCCAGGTCCGTGTCCTTGAAGACGCAGAAGATCACCTTGGTCCCGCTCCCTGTCTCTTCCTTGTATGCCCTGACGGTGTCCACGGCGATCTCGGCCGCCCTCCTGTTGGGGAAGCGGAACACGCCGGTCGAGATGCAGCAGAACGCTATGCTCCCGGCCGAATGAGCGTCAGCAAGCTCCAGGCATGAGCGGTAGCACGATGCCAGGAGGTGCTCGTCCTCGGGGGAGACCGATCCCCGGATCATAGGCCCGACCGTGTGGATGACGTACCTGCACGGCAGATTGTACGCCCTCGTGATCTCAGCCTGCCCGACAGGCTCGCCGGCAGGCTTCCCGGACATCAGCCGGGCGCATTCCAGCCTCAGCTGCACGCCGGCGTAGGTGTGGATGCAGTTGTCGATGCAGGCGTGGCACGGCACATAGCAGCCGGTCATCCCGCTGTTGGCTGCGTTCACTATGGCTCCGCAGCGCAGGCGGGTGATGTCCCCCTGCCAAAGGTAAAGGTCCCCGCAGACCGGGCGGAGGTCCGCGATGTCCGTGATGCCGGCTTCCTCTATCTCATTGCGCAGGTACACGTCCTGGACCTCCAGGAAGTCCCCGTCCGCCGCCCCCGGGGGGCGGATGTTCATCAGCGACCTGAGCAGGCGCTTCTGCCCATCTTCGCCTTCCGGGATAACGGCAGCACTCTCTCCTGCTTCGGCGAGCAGCCTCTTGATAAGATATGTTCTCCTCTGAGCCTGGTCCATTCTTCGTCGGGCATCATGATGCTCTTCGGGGTTTATATCCGGAGAAGTAACCGCCCCGCAACATACTTACCCGGAAGTGACCGCCCGTCGATCGGGCCCCAGGTCGGTCTTGCTCTTCCCGTAGTAGTCCTCGATCCTCCTCTGCCTCAGGAAGTCCGTGAGCACATCCGAGTTCCTGATCCACACCCTCCTGGGTATGTCCATGACCGAGCAGAGGTATCCCAGGGCGCCGTCGAGGCTGTCGAAGCGGTGCGGCTCCTGCTTCAGGGCCATGCGGACGTTCTCCCTCACATTCCACACGCCCACGGGCATCACGTAACCGGGATGGGCCTCTCTGCAGATCACCGCGCCTGCAGAGCGGTGCTCCCTCTCCAGCAGCTCGTTCACCGCCATCCTCGAAGCGTAGTAGCATCCGCCGATGTGCGCGTACTCCCACCTGCTGTCGAAGAACTCGGAATCGTGTATTATCTCGACGCCCCTGCCGAACATATCGTTGTCCCCGATGCCCGAGGGGATGCCCGACCTGGCCGGGTTCCAGGCGGTGTCCGGGTACCATGCCTCGATCAGCTCGAAGCGCCAGGTGGTCGGGAGCATGATGATGCACCACCTGTTGTCCAGCTGCTCGAAATGGTAGACCCGGTAGTCGTCGATGGTCGGGTACCAGCGCGTGCGCGACAGGTAGTCCTTCCCGATGATGTCGTCCACGGCCGTGATGCTCCACCTGGTGGGGACGAAGCGGCGGTTCTTCTGGACCCCCAGCGTCCCCGCCGAGAACGCCTTCTGGATCTCGGAGATGAGGGTGCCGTTGTAATAGGCCTCCAGCACCGCCGACTTGGCGTTCTCGTCGGTGTCGTAGTAGCCCTTCTCCAGGTTCCGCTCCCATTTCCCGTTGGATTTGCTGAAGCTCTCCATCTTCGCCGACGGGCCGAAGGGCTGGATCTCGTCATCGAGGACGATCCTCCCGTGGGGGCGCTCGGAGAACTTGGCCTCCACGGAGACCGGGTCCTTGGTCAGCGACAGCTCCTGGACGGTCAGGACGTCCTTCCCCCATTTGCTCTGGTCCTTCGCGTCGATGGTGAACTTGCCCCTGACGAGCCCGTCCCTCATGCTCACCACATCGTCGATGGACTTCCCCATCCACATCTCGGGGGTGTCCATGACCTTGGTGTCGCCGAACTCCCCGGGGAGGAGGGGGCCGATGGCCACCTTCGGATAGCCGTAGCGGCCGATGAAGACGCCCGGGGGGCTGCTTCCGGCCAGGTCCTTGGACGAGGTGATGGGGCGCGATCTCTGGCGGGAGTAAAACTTGATCATCAGGGGGCAGCGCTCCTTGCCGCAGAGCATGTGGGCGCCCTTGCATATGACGCAGAGGCCGGACTTCACGGAGCCTGCGCCCTCCTCCTTCACCATCTCGTCGAAGAAACCGCCCATGCCCTCGCATACTGCAATGCGGATGATAAAAGATGCCATCCCAGCGGATGATCGTGCATCATGGTGCCTGCATGCTGGGGAAGAGCGCCGGGCCGACGGCTGTTCGGATTTCATCGAGCCGAACTGATGATCGTTCTTCCGGCGGCCGACCGGCATCATGCCCGGGAACATCCGGAACGCAGCGCATGCCGGAAAGAGAGCATGGCCGCGGAACGGAGCAGAGAAAAAGCAAAGCCCGGGACAACCTGGCTTTCGCCAAGTGCAAGGGGGCTGTCCCGAACTTATGGTTCCGAGATGGCCTTTCTGATATTTTAACTCCTGTCCGAAAGCGCGCCCGGGCGCCGGAACGGCCGTCCGCCGGCGGGGAAGGTCGGTGCGCAGGCTCCCTTATGTCCACGACCCGCAGCTTCCTGTCGAAGACGTTGGAGAACTCGTCCCTGATGGTCTTGAGCTTCCACAGCTGCATGCTGATGTCACGGGTGCACATCAGGCGCATCACGACGCTCGCTCCCACCGGGGAGATCTCTATCGACTCCACGGAACGGTCCCTGCTCCTGTCCAGGATGTCCGCCATGCGCAGGACCAGGGCGCATTCCCTCAGGGGCCCGGCCTCATCGGGCTCGAGGCCGGCAAAGTACTTCGACGAGGGGCCCGGGACGGAGCTGTGGTGGAACCTGGCCATGAGCGCCATGAGCAGGAGCTCATGCTCGTCGAACCCCGGCAGGAAGGAGTTCTTTATTATCGTGAAGGAGTGCGCCGCGTGCCTCTCGTAGCTGATGAACTCCCCCACGTCATGGAGCTCCGCCGCATATCCCAGGAGCTCGCGGAAGCGGGGATCGCCCGCGATGATCCCCTTCTCCGCCATCTGGTCGTAGATGGCGAGAGAGTACCTCCTGACCGCATCGGCATGGCGCCTGTCGCATCCGCAGCGGGAGACGAGGCCGTTCACCGACGAGCCGCGCAGGTCGAAGTCCGACTGCCCGTGCTCGAGCAGGTACTCCGTGCGCATGCCCTCCCTGAGGCCGTTCTTGGAGACCTCCATCTTCTGTATGCCGAAGAGGAACATCAGCTCCTCGACGACGGCCCCGCCGCCCACGATGATGTCGGCGCGGTTCGCCGTCATCTTGGGGAGCTTCAGCCTCTCCCCGACGTCGCGGGAACAGACGTCCTTCATCAGGGACGACAGCTCGGTGTAGGTGAAGTACGAGCCGTCCCTGTCACCCCTGAGGGAGCCGCACATCTCCCCGATGGCCATGATGGTCCCGGACGAGCCGACGGCCCGGTCGAAGCCCATGTCCCTGACCCTCCCGACGCTGCGGTAGGACGCGGTGTCCACGATCCTCCTGAGGGCGTCGTACTGCCTGGAGGTGACCCTGCCGCTCTGGTCTATGCCGGAGCCGTAGGCCAGCCTGACCGCTCCGAGGCTCAGGGAATCGAGGTACACGCCCCCATTCCCGTCGCCCAGAGAGATCTCCGTGCTCCCGCCGCCCACATCGATGCAGAGCGTCCGGCAGTCCGAGTCCGGCCCGAGGACGCCCAGGCGGATGAGCCTCGCCTCCTCCAGACCGGGGATCACATGCAGGTCCACGCCCTCGCTCTTGATGGCGTGCACCAGCTCCTGCCGGTTGGACGCCTCCCTGGCCGCGCAGGTGGCCATGGCGACGATCTCGGACGCCCCGTACTCCTTGGCGACCCCGACGAAGTTCCTGATGACGATCCTGGTCTTCTCCAGGGTCTCGGCGTCGATGGCGCCCTGCGCGTACAGGCTCTGGCCCATGCGCACGGTCTCCTTGTCCTGGTAGACGGTCGTCCCCAGGGAGCCGTCGTAGAAGCGGACCACCAGCATGTGCACCGAGTTGGTGCCCACGTCGATGAAGCCGACCGTCTTATCCGTGCCAGACCCCCTTGTTCTCGAGGAACCATTCCTGGCACCTCATCCTCTCCTGCCCGGGCTTCGGCCTGCGCAGGACGTACGTCCCGTCCTGCCTGAGGACGCGGGACTTGACGTTGTCCTCCAGCGTCGGCTTCAGGATGCGGTCGCGGATGAGGATCATCATCTCCTTGTCCAGTACCGGGAACAGGACCTCCACCCTGGCTATGAGGTTCCTGGGCATCATGTCGGAGGAGCCCATGTACATCTTGGGGTCCCCGCCGTTGAGGAAGTAGTAGATCCTCTCGTGCTCCAGGAACCTGTCCACGATGCTGGTCACCGTTATGTTGTCGGATACTCCCTTCACGCCCGGACGGAGGCAGCACAGGCCGCGGATGTTGAGGTCGATCTTCACGCCGGCCATCGAGGCCCGGTAGAGCTCGGCGATGATGTCGCTGTCGATCAGCCCGTTGGCCTTCATGGCGATGTACGCCTTCCCGCCGGCTCTCATGTTCTCCGCCTCGTTCCTGATCATCTCGATAAGGGTCGACTTGAGGGTGAGGGGGGCGACCAGGAGATGCCTGTACTTCCTGGGCCCGAAGTACCCGGTCAGGGCGTTGAAGAGCTCCCCGACGTCCTCGCCGATCTCCTGGTTGGCCGTGAAGAACGAGATGTCGGCGTACTGCTTCGCGGTGTTGGCGTTGTAGTTCCCCGAGCTCATGTGGGTGTAGCGGACCAGGTGGTCCTTCTCGAGCCTGACCACCTGCAGGAGCTTGGAATGCACCTTGAGGTTGACCGGCCCGTAGACCACGTGGACGCCGATCTTCTCGAGCTCCCTGGCCAGGGCGATGTTGTTGACCTCGTCGAACTTGGCGCGCAGCTCCATCAGGACGGAGACGGCCTTGCCCTTCTCCTTGGCGCGCATCAGCTGCCTGATGATCTCGGAGTTCTTCCCCAGGCGGTACAGGCAGATCTTGATCGACTGCACGTTGGGGTCGTCGGCGGACTCCCTGAGGAACCTGATGACGGTCTCGAACGTCTCGTAGGGATGGAAGATGATCCAGTCCTTCTGCCTGATGACGTCGAACATGCTGGCAGATTCCGCGATCTCCTGGGGGACCGAGCCGGTGAACGGCTTGTACTTCAGCCCCGGGAGGTTCAGGCCGGCGATGTCCCAGAGGTCGGTGAACAGCATCCCCTTGTCGGATGCCCTGGTCACCTGGCTGTCCCTGAGCTTCAGGTTCTTGGCGAACACGGACACGAGATCGGTGGGCATGGACTCCTCGACGACCATCCTCACCGGGAACCCGATGTCCCTGGAATCGAGGGCGTTCTCGACGGCGCTCATCAGGTCCACCGCCTCGTCGACGGTGACCTTGACGTCCGCGTTCCTGGTGATGCGGAACTTGTACGCCCCGAGGACCTCGAGGCCCGGGAAGAGGGCCCCGATGTTGTCCTTGATGATGTTCTCGAGGAGGACGAACTGCTTGGTCGACCCGCCGGAGGGCACCTTGACGAACCTGGGGAGGATGCCCACCGGCACCTTGACCCTGGCGTAGAGCACCTCGCCGTCCTCCTTGCGGAGCTTGACGGCGATGTTCAGCGAGTTGTTGGATATGAACGGGAACGGATGGGAGATGTCGAGGGCGAGGGGGGTCAGGAGGGGATGCACCCTCTCCGAGTAGTAGTCGTCGATCCACATCTTCTGCTTCGCGTCGACGGCAGAGATGGAGAGGATGCTGATGCCCTCCTTCGCCAGCGGGGCCTCGAGCTTGGCCCAGGCGTTCTCGTATCCGTCGATGAGCTCGGCCGCCCGGGAGTTGATGTCGCGGATGAGCGCGCCCTCGTCGTCGTAGGCGTCGGGGCCGATGTTGATGAGGCGGTCGACCTCCGCCCCCAGCAGCCCCGGCATGCGGATCATGAAGAACTCGTCCATGTTCCCGTAGCATATCGCCAGGAACTTGACGCGCTCCAGCAGGGGGACGTCCGGGTCCATGGCCTCCTGCAGGCATCTCCTGTTGAACTCGAGCAGGAGATCTCCCTGTTGATGTAGAGCGACCTGTCGTAGAGGTCTATCTCCTTGGCGGGCTTGGAGGCGGCCGTCTTCGGCATCCTCAGACCTTCCTGGCCCTGACCGACTGCCCATGGGCGTGCAGGCCCTCCTCGGCGGAGAGCGTCATGATAGTGGGCGCCAGGGAGGCCAGGCCTTCCTTGGTGAGCATCTGCACGGTGGATGTCTTCCTGAACATCTGCACGGTCAGCCCGGAGCATACGGAGGCGTACCCGCTGGTCGGGAGCACGTGTTGGTACCGGACGCGTAGTCGCCGGCGGCGATGGGGGTGTAGGGCCCGATGAAGATGGAGCCGGCGTTCCTGACCTTGGAGAGGACGTCCATGGGGTCGCGGACCTCGATGCACAGGTGCTCGGGGGCCACGCCGTTCATGGTCTCGACGGCGAGGTCCATGTCCTTGCAGACGATGTAGCCGGAGTTCTCCATCGCCTTGGCGATGATGTCCCTGCGCGGCTCCTTCTCGAGCTGCCTGACCATGCACTTCCAGACCTTGTCGGGCAGTTCCGGGTCGTCGGTCACGAGGACAAAGGCGGAGGACGGGCCGTGCTCGCCCTGGGCCACCAGGTCGGCGGCCACGTACTCGGGCACGGCGGAGGAGTCGGCCAGGACGGCGGCCTCGCTGGGACCGGCCGGGAAGTCGATGCCCACCTCGGCCTGCAGGAGTATCTTGGCCTCGGTGACGAACCTGTTCCCGGGGCCGACGATCTTCTGGACCTTCTCGATGCTCTCGGTCCCGACGGCCATGGCCGCGATGGCCTGGGCGCCGCCCACGGTGTAGATCTCGTCGCATCCCGCGATGTCCAGAGCGACGAGGACGGCGGGCTTGACCGGGGCCGGGGTGCAGCAGACGACCTCGTCGACGCCCGCGGTCTTGGCGGCGACCACGGTCATGAGGGCGGTGCTGGGATAGCTGGCGAGCTCCGGGGATGTAGCATCCCACCCTCTCCAGGGGGGTGCTCTTGATGCCCAGGGTGATCCCGGGCTCGACTTCGGTCTGCCAGTAGTCGGGAGGGACCTGGAGCTTGTGGAACCTCTCGATGTTGAAGGCGGCGTTCTCGAGCTCGTCGACGGTCTTCTGGTCGACCTTGTCGTAGGCGGCCTCGATCTCCTCGCGGGAGACCGCGAAATCCTTGATGTCCTGCTTGTCGAACTTCAGGGTGTACTCGCGGAGCGCCTTGTCGCCGTTCTCGCGGACGTTCCTGATGATCTCCTCGACGGTGTCCTTGACCTCGTCGGTCTTGGACATGCGGTTGGCGATCCAGTACTCCTCGGTGATCGGCTTCCATTTCTCGGGCTGCTTCCAGGAGCCCCCGTCCTCGTTTGCCATGCTGACGCCTATGGCCCGCTATTTAATATAATTACCCAGAGCGTACGCGCGTACGCGGGCCCTGAGGCCCCGTCTGCTGTCCCGGCGGAACCGGGAACCAGATGTGCCAGCATCTGGATACGTACATTATATCAGGCTCCGTCGGCTATATAGGCGGGCGCATCGGAAGGGGCCTCGGGCGGGCTCCGCGGGCGCTTTCCGTCCCTGGCAAAGATAATATCGGATTACCGCATCGAATGCATGTGAAAGTCATCATAGTCGGTGCGGGCGAAGTCGGGCTCGCATCGGCGCAGGCCGCCAAGAAGGACAACGATGTCCTCATCATCGACAAGGACCCGGCCAGGACTGAGAACGCCAAGAACTCCCTGCAGGTATCCGTCCTCAGGGAGGACGGCAGCAACCCCACGTCCTGAAGGGGGCCATCGAGAGGGTGTCCGCCGACCTCATCATCGCCGCCGTCTCCGACGATGCCGTCTGCCTTTTCATTTGCATGGAGGCGAAGAGGATCAAGCCCTCGATACGGACCATCGCCTGCGTCCGCGATTCCGACTACGTCATCGGGAACGATGTCGCGGACCTCATCCTCTCCCCTTCCGATATAATAGCGGACAAGATCATCCGCCTGACCTACATGGAGAACGCGATCGCCTACGACCACCTCTCGGGCGGGCTCTGCCTGGCGACGTTCCGCATCTCCGACGGGCAGAACGCCGTGGGGAAGACCGTGATGTCCGCCGACCTGCCCGAGGGATGCACCGTCATGGCCATCCACCGGGGGAGCACGGTCATCACCGACGTCGACACCGCCGACCTCCGCGCGGGCGACAGGGTATGCGTCCTGGGCATGCAGGGGGCGATGGACGAGGTCAACGAGAAGATCGGCGTCAGGAAGGAGGCCCGCGAGGTCGTCATCCTCAGCGCCGGGAACCTGGCGATACGCGTCGCGAAAGCGCTACTGGCCATGCAAGAGAGGTTCTTCGTCAAGATCATCGATTCCGACCTCGAGGCGTGCAGGAACGCCGCCAAGAGGCTCAGGGAGGCCATCGTGGTCAACGGCAACCCCGTCGACCCGGTGTTCCTGAAGTCCGAGAACGTCGACCGCGCCGATGTCATCATCACCGTGTCGGACATGGACGAGAGGAACCTGCTGGCCAGCATGACCGCCCTGAGGTTCGGCATCAGGAAGATCATCTCCATCTACACCCTCGAGGACTACGACGGCATCTTCAGGTACGCCGGCATCGAGTCCGTCGTCGGGTACAGGAGCGTGATCGCCAACGAGATCTACCGCACCATCCTGATGGAGATCGAGGGGAAGGACACCGGCTACACCAAGATGGAGATCCCCGGCGACTACCTCCTCAGGACGGAGATCGCCCGCGACATGCCCGTCCGCGGCAAGTACGTGGGCGACGTGACCTACCCCGAGGGGGTCAGGCTCGCCGCCATCATCCGCGAGGGGAAGATGATCCTCCCGAGGCTGTCGGACGTCTTCAAGGAGGGCGACACCGCCGTGCTCTTCGTCAACAAGCCCAACGCCCTCAGGCTGTCGCACCTGTTCGGCAACAAGATCACGGAGCCGTGAAATGTACATCAGCATGAACAATGCGAGGCGCAGGATCAAGTCCCTGCAGAGGTGGGAGTCCGGGACCGTCAAGGTCCTCGGGATGATCGCATCCGCCCTCGCGTTCGCGCTCCTGACCGTCGGACTGTACGCCTGGCTCATCGGGGACGACTCCACCGTGTTCCTGATGCCCTGCCCGTTCGTCCTGGCAGGGGGGCTGTTCATGTACCTCTTCTTCTCCAACGAGAAGTCGATGTCCCCGTCCCTGGGGATCCTGCTGATCACGGAGATCTGGGTCATGTCGTTCGCCATCATCTCCGTGCCGTTCCTGCTGTCGGACATGAGCATCGCGGACTCAGTGTTCGAGTCAGTGTCGGCGTTCACCACCACCGGCGCCACGATCCTGGACGATCCGGAGTCCGTCGACGGCTCCATCCTGCTCTGGAGGGCGGTCGTCGAATGGGCCGGAGGCATCACGGTCGTCATCATCTACGTCATCCTGCTGCCCATGCTGGGCGTCGGGGGCGCGGGGTTCTCCACCAACGAGTTCGCCGGCTCCGACACCGGAGGGTACACCACCAAGATCGGGAAGAGCGCCAGGAACTTCATCCGCGTGTACTCCTGGCTGACAATAATAGAGATCTTCCTCCTGGTGATCATGGGCGTCTCCCCATTCGAATCGGTCTGCATCTCCCTCTCCGACATCCCGACCGGAGGCCTCCTCCCGAGGGCGGACAGCATGGCCAGCTACGATTTCCCCGTGCAGTTCACGACCATGGTGTTCATGTTCCTCGGGGCCACCAACTACTACCTCCTGTTCCGCTCGCTGGTAAAGAAGAACCGCCGCTCCATCTGGAGCAGCAACGAGTTCAGGACGATGGTCTACTGGTTCGTGTCCTGCGCCGTGATCATCACGTCCGTCATCGTCGTATCGAGCGAGACCGAGTACTCCTTCGACACCCTCGGGAAGATCGGGGAGTCCCTCTGGCATGCGGCCTACACGGTCGTCGCCGCCGGGACCACCTCCGGGTTCGCCATCACCGATTATACCCAGTGGCCCGCGATGGCCATGATGCTGCTCCTCATCATCGAGTTCATCGGCGGGATGTCCGGGTCCACCTCGGGAGGCATCAAGATCCACAGGCTGATGGCGATGAAGTCCTACGTCCTGGCCGGCATGGGCAGGATCATACACCCCCGGCATGGTCTCCACCCTCCGCGTCGACGGGAACGATGTGGACAACTCGGCCATCACCTCGGCCATATCCACCATCTTCCTCTTCTTGATCGTCATGCTGATCGGGCTGGCGGTGTTCATGCTCATCGAGCCGGGTTACGATGTCCACACCGCGTTCGGGACCGTGCTGGCGGCCATCACCAACACCGGCGTCGGCAGCGGCCACTTCAACCCGTTCACCAGCTACGAAGAGCTGGGGGCCGCCGCCAAGGCGCTGATGTGCGCCCTCATGTGGCTCGGAAGGATGGAGATGGTCATGGCCATCATAATGCTGACCAGGTCCTTCTGGTCGGATGTCAGGCTGTCCGCTGACTTCCAGGTCAGCGGGCGCAAGTACATCCGCAAGATACAGGGGCTGTCGGACAGGTACGACAGAAAATGAGGCCCGAGGGGCCGGTCACTCCTTCTCCTTCTCCCTGCACATCGCGAGGATGCGGAAGACGGCGGGGTTCCCGGGCTCGGCCTCGTTGATGGCGCCGGCAGCCACTTTGGCCTCCCAGATGGCCCCTTTGTCCACTGCTCCGTAACCGAACGTCTCGAGCGCGCCGATGTGGCGCTCGCTCAACTGGAGGGCCTTGGACGAGAACGCCCCGCATGCGGTGGAGTTGCCGTTGAGCCAGGAGTAGAACGCCACGAGCGCGTAGCCGTCGGCGTCCTTCTGCTTCATCCTGCTGCGGGCGTATTTGGCGGCGTCCTTGCTCCGGTCCGCGAGGACGAGGGCCGAGATGTAGGCCCTCCCGGACATGTAATCGTTCATCTTCAGGAGGTCCTCCGCCTCGGCGATCGCCTCGTCATGCCTGCCGAGGGACCCCAGGGCCTGGACCTTGAGGACGCGGTCGACCTCCCCGAGCCTGCCCATGCCGGCCAGGGTGGAGAGCGCCTCCTCGTGCCTTCCGAGGCCGTGCTGGACGGCGGCGCGGGCCCTGAGGACCTTGTCGGACGACTCGAGCGGGGCGAGGGCCTCCTCTGCGTCCCTCAGGCTGCCCAGGGAGATCAGGCCGGCGGCCACCTGGTAGCGCTTCTCAGGATCGTCGGGGAGATGGGACATGAGGACCGAGAGGACGGACGGGTAATCCTTCTCGTCGCCGACGGTCCTGAGCATGGAGCAGCAGGTGAGCAGCAGCATGGGATCGTCCTGGTTCCTCGAGGCCAGGTCCATGATCTGCAGGGCCGCTTCATCGTTCTTCTCGTCCTTTATGTTCTGTCCTATCGCCTTCAGGGCCTCTGAGTTGTCCATCGTCTCCCCCGACACAGCCGGGATTATATTAATCCGCCCGAAAAGAGGTTAAACGCACCCCTCATATCATCGGGCATGACCGATGCCGAACGCTCCGTCGAGACCACCGTCGAAGCCAGATGCCCCGTGTGCGGGAAGGCCTGCAAGCTCATGGTGGTGCACTCCCTGACGGGAGAGGTCGTCTCCGCCGCTGCGCACTGCCCCGAGTGCGGCACGACCCCGGTCGTGTACGGGACCCTCCCGACCGGCGACCGCCGGCTGACCCTATCCGACGGGTCCGTGTACGAGCCCTCGATGAAGGTCTACTCGCTCAGGGAAGCGGCGCGCGGCCTGACCGGAATCGAGGGGCTGCGGGCCCGCCTAAAGGTCGCCGAGGCCCTCAGGGACGACGAGCGCGAAAGGGAAGCGGTGTCGGAATGCCTGACGATCGAGGAGGAGGCCTTCGCGACGGACCCGCTGACGCCGGAGGTCCGCGACATCGGGATATCGGCCGCGTTCACTGCAGGCAGGATAATGGATTGGAACGGGGACAGCGACGCCGCCGCGAAGATCTACGGCGGGGCCCTCGAGCATGCCGAGCAGTCCGACTCCGAGGATGCGGCGGCGCTGAGGGTGGAGTACGCGTTCGACACGTCGGTCGGGAAGCCTGACGGAGACGCCGCGATCCGCGCGATGGCCGATGAGATCGAGAAGAGCGGCGGCAGGGCCTACCGCGGATCGATCCCGGCGGCCGTGAACGTCTACGACGCCATGACATCGTTCTATGCCATGAAAGGGAAGATGAAGCAGGCCTTCGCGGCGGCCAGGAAGGCGGCCGGATGCGCGGAAGCGGCCATGGCCGCCTCCCCTTCCGAAGAGCGCACCGCCGATCTCCTGCACTGCCTGCATGTCTGCTCCCAGACTGCCTACTCCGCCGGCAACCCGGGCAAGGGGAGGGAGTACGCCAAGAAGCTGCTGCGCACCTCGGAATCGCTCAGGGACACGGACCCGAAGCAATACGGCGACGGGATCCTCATGTTCGCGAGGATAGCTGCCGATTCCGACCCCGACCTCATCCCCGAGAGCAGGAAGCGCATGGAAGAGCTCATCGATTTCCTTCCGAAGAAGGAGGAGAGCGGCCTCCCCGACGAACGCGTAGCCCTGGCCTACTTCTACCATTCCCTCCGCAAAGGCGACGGGGAGCTAGACCCGGATGACCTTGAGCATGCCTACACCATCCTCAGGGACAATGCCTTCTGCGAGAGGGCCGCCAGGGACATTTTCATGATGGTCGGCACCACATACCTCGTCTACCTCCAGGACAGGGACCGCGCCCGCGCCGATGCCGTGAGGGATGAGATGCGCTCGATGGGCCTCTTCCGGAGCCTCAGCGAGGAGGGGTACGGCCCGAAGGATACGGGGAGCGGACCTGCGGACGGGAACGGGGATGCCGGTCCTGACCAGACCCGGAAGTAATCACTCAAGTTATAATACGGAAGAAACGATTGGGAAGACGAAGGAGGAGGGACGGAGTTGCTCTCGAAGATAATCATCTACAAGTTGTTCAACGAGTTCGATTACGAGATCGAGCTCAAGGGCAGGCTGACGTACATCCACTCCCAGAACGGGATAGGGAAATCCACCGTTATGAGGATGGTCAGTAACGTCCTGAACGGGAACCTCGAGGAGGTGAGGACCGTCCCCTTCGAGAGGATGGACCTCATGTTCGACGGCGGGACCAACATCATCGTCGAGAACAACAACCAGGAGCTCAACATCCTGGCCCAGAGGAGCGAGGTCGAGGAGGAGATCGGGCTCGCGGACCTGCGCGGAATCATGAAATGCCTCTACATCGGGCCCGACCGCGCGTACTCCGAAGACGGCGAGGGGCATGTGATCCCCAGCCTGATGGTCTACATGAGGGAACTCTCCGAGAACATCCAGAAGGCGATCGCCGATTCCGCGCTCTCGCCGGCGCAGGACAGCGGCGCGGAGATCTCCGATGCCGAGCTCGACAGCCTCTTCCGCGACCTGGAAGCGAAGATCGATTTCATCAAGGGTGCCGGGTTCGGGCCCCAGATCCCCGCAGGGTACAGGTTCCCTCCGAGCAGGTACGAGATATCGCAGTACCGTGCGGACTACAGGAAGCTCGCCCTCTCCCTGAAGCAGTACGTCGACAAGTACTACGGCTTCGCCGAGAGCCTCATCGTCTACCGCGACATAGTCAACAACATCTACGTCAACAAGACCGTGACCATCAACGAGAAGGGCTTCTTCGAGGCCAGGATGGACCGCACCGGCACCATCGTCCCCCTGTCGAAGTTCTCCTCGGGCGAGAAGCAGATACTGATCATGTTCTACCTGCTGCTCTTCAGGGCAGGGCCGGGCTACCTCGCGATCATCGACGAGCCCGAGGTCTCCCTGCACGTGTCCTGGCAGCAGCAGCTGGGGAAGATCTTCGCCGACATCACCCGCGTCAGGAACCTCCAGATGATAGTCGCCACGCATGCCCCTTCGGTCATACACGACGACTGGGACCTGGCCGTCGAGCTGAGGGCTAAGGAATGAGGGATTTGCGCGACGATGTCACAGCGAGCGACATCGCCAATGAGATCTCGATGATGCGCTCGGTGTTCGGGGGCACGTTCCTCGTGGTGGAGGGCGTCACCGACAGCCGCCTGTACTCCAAGTTCGCAGACCCTGTGCATGTGAGGATAATCATCGCCCATTCGAAGGACAACGTGCGCCATTCGGTGGTGGAGTGCCAGACTAAAAGGCGCGACGGCCGCGTCATCGGTATCGCCGATGCCGACCTGGACCGCCTGCTCAACAGGCGCTGCGTCCCCCAGGTCTTCCTTACCGACCGCAACGACATGGAATCCACCGCCCTGTGCTCCGGGGCGCTCCAGGACGTGCTGGCGGAATACGGTGACCAGGAGAAGATCAAGGCGTTCGAGAACAGACACGGGAAGATATCCGACGCCCTCGCCAAGGCCGCCGGCCCCGTCTGCATCCTCATGTACATCTCCTACAAGAAGGGCATGAACCTGAACTTCAAGGACCTCGACCATTCGAGGTTCATCAACCCCAAGACGCTTGAGAACGACATACCCAGGATGGTATCGGAGGTCTACTCGCAGTCCATGGGGCAGATGTATCCCAAGAACGCCATAGCCGATCAGGTCAGGGCGATGCAGAAGTCCATGGAGAACGACCTCTGGCAGGCCGTGCGCGGGCATGATGCCGTTGCCGTCCTCGCCATGGCCCTCAGGGAGAGCTTCGGCTCCTACAATGCGTCGCACATCAGGGAGGGGGAGCTCGGCGGGGCCATCCGCCTGGCGTACGGGCCCTCGTACTTCAAAGAGAGCAGGCTCTACCGCGAGTCCGGGAAATGGTGCGAGGATCACAAGATCGATCTCTGGCACATCTGATCCCGGAACCCTCATTGATCGAGCCGTCGCTGCTCGTCCTCGAAGTCCTCTTTCCTGCCGTTCTGCATGATCTTCTGGACCTTGCGCTCCGACTCGTCGAGGATCTTCCTGCAGTGGTCCCTGAGCGCGGTTGCCCTCTCGTAGACCTCGAGGCTCTTGTCGAGGTCGAGCTGCCCGCTCTCCAGCTGCTTGACGAGGTCCTCCAGCTCCTTCATGCTGTCCTCGAAGGACATCTGATCGATCTCCGCGCCCTGCTCCTGAACTTTCTCTTCTCCGCTCATATCGATTCCTCTTTCCCTTTGATCTCGGCCTCCGCCCTGCCGTCCCTCATGCGGATGGTGACGGAAGACCCGGTTTCTATGTCCCTGACGGAGGACACCGCCCTGCCGTCAGCGGACGTCACTATGCTGTAGCCCCTGTCGAGCACCGAGTACGGGTTCAGCGCGTCCAGTTTCGCCGATGTTCCCGACAGGAGGGCGGAAGCGGCGTCCAGGGCCCTCCTCCCGGCAGGGGACGCCCGGGCGGACAGCGACTCCAGCCTGAGCCTGGCGCCCGCCAGCGCGGACGACATATCCCTGTCGATGCCTCCGCAGAGGTCGGTCAGCATCTTCCTCTTGGCCGCCGTCTCGGCCGCCAGGGCGGGGCGGAGGGCGGCATCCGCATCGGAGAGCCTCCTGCGCATGTCCGCGACCTTCTGGGACAGCGCGCGGGCGCATCTCGAGGCCAGCTCCTCGATCTTCAGTCCAAGCATGGCCGTGCGCTCCTCCATGCGCCCGGGGTCCAGTTTCGCGTTCAGCAGGCCCAGGTCCGACTCCATGTGCCCCAGCTTCATCTGGATGGCCTTGCTGAGGCGGGCGGCGTCGTCCTCCAGCTCGCGCAGGATCTCCGATTTGTCGCGGACAGCGAGCTCGGCTGCCGCTGTCGGGGTGGCGGCGCGGACATCGGCCGCGAAATCCGCGAGCGTGGTGTCGGTCTCATGGCCGACGGATGAGATGACGGGGATGCGGGAGGCGGCGATCGCCCTGACGACGGGCTCCTCGTTGAACGCCCAGAGGTCCTCGATGGACCCTCCTCCCCTCCCGACTATCAGGACGTCGCGCCCACCCTGTTGATCAGCTCGATCCCCCGGACGATGTCCTCGGCCGCGCCCTCGCCCTGGACCTGGACAGGGGCGAGCAGGATGTCCGCCGGATACCTCCTCCCGGTGGTGACGATGATGTCGTGTATGACCGCCCCGGTCGGCGAGGTGACGACGCCTATGACCTTGGGGTATCTGGGGAGCGGGCGCTTAGGCCTGGAGAAGAGCCCCTCGGAATCCAGCTTCTTCCTCAGCTCCTCGTACTTCTGGTACAGCTCCCCGATCCCCGAGCGCTTCATCGTCTCGACGATGAACTGGTACCTCCCGTAGGGGACGTAGAGGTCCACATGGCCGAACGCCTCCACCTTCATGGAATCGGCAGGCTCGAAATCTATCCTGCTCCTCGATCCCCTGAAAAGGGCGGCCGGGATGTTGCTGCCCTGGTCCTTGACTGTGAAGTAGTAATGCCCCTGCGGGGACCTCTTCAGGCCGGAGATCTCGCCGAGCAGCCACACTCCGTTGAGGTCCTTGGAGGAGCTCAGCATGCTGTGCACGCGTTCGTTGAGCTGCGTAACGGTCAGTCTCTCGGCCATATCGGCCGTTAATCGCGCGGGTCGTATTAAAAGGGAAGCAGGAGGGGTGGACGGTTCTGACCGATTCTGAGCGCAACAGGTTTTATCGCCGTTAGCGCATCGCACCCTATGGACGAAGAGACCGCGGCGAAATACATCTCGCCCGACTCGATAGCGTATGCGGCCAACATCACCGCGATGCTGAACGCCCCTTACTTCAGGGACAACGGCATGGAGCCTGTGCTCATCTCGCAGGAGCGCGTCAGGGTGCGCATGCCCGTGAAGGACCGCGACCGCAACAGCAACGGATTCTGGCACGGAGGGGCGATCTGCGGGGTCATGGACCATTGCTTCGCAATCATAACCAACATCGACGGCCACGCTGTGGGCCAGTCGACCTATGTTCAGTACTACCGTCCCGGAAGGGGCGATGTGATAGAGGCGGAATCGACGGTCATGAACAGGACCAGGTCCATAATTACTGTGAACGTCAAGGCGTTCGACGGCGGGAAGACCGTCGCCGAGGGGACCTTCACCGCATTCCGCCTGCAGGAAGTGCACGGATGACCAGGTACTGTCCCAGATGCGGCGCGGTCGTCCCGCAGAACTCCCTCACCTGCCCCCAATGCTATGCGGAGGTCCCGAGGAGCGCCCGCGACGAGCCGGAGCCCGGCTATTCCCGGAGGGCCTTTGACAGGAGCGGAGACGAGTTCCGGGAGCAGATCGGGAGACGGAAGAAGAGCGCGACGCTGGCGCTCATCCTGTCCGTGATCCCGGCGTTCTTCGGCCTGCTGGGTCTCGGCCTCATCTACGAAGACAGGCGCGATCCGCGCGGGTACAGATACCTCGGGGCGGGGCTCGTCCTCTACATATTGGTCGCGGCCCTCATCCTCACGGTGCATGCCTCCGGCATACTGGGGATGGTCCTTTTCATAATCCCGACGGCCCTGCTGCTCCTGATCTACCTCGGATGCGCCCTGGCAGCGGCGGCGGAGACGTGGATGGGGAACCTGAGGATCTTCGGGCTCAGGCCGTGAAGAGCTCGGGTCGGTACTTCCCGCGGTTCCTGAGCTCGATCATGATCTGCGAGGCCATCTGCGCAAGCGCCAGCGCCCCGCGGGGGTCCCTGCCGACGCAGGCGGGGTCCGACCTGCCGAACATCCGGGAGTACGCCTTCCTGATGTAATCGGGCTCGTCCTCGGGGCGCTTGCATTTGAGACTCACCGGCTGCCTCATCATGATCGACGGCATGATGTGAGCCTCCAGGGTGATGTCCCAGGGGTCGTTGGTCAGGTACTTCGAGAACTCCTGGCGGATGTCGTACGATGTGACGTACTGCCCGCGGACGGTCTCCTTGAAACGGGCGGCGGCCTCTTCCAGGGAAAGGCCGTCGAAGAGCTGGATGGTGTCGAGGCCCTTGGACTCGGCATAGTCCAGCTTCCTCTTGCCGATGTTCTTGGGCTCCTCGCAGATGTAGGCATCGAAGACGGAATCGAACTGCCCCGCGTCGAGATCTACCGAGCAGACGCCCAGGGACAGGATCTCATCGTACGGGAAGCCCTCCGCCCCGTCCGCAATGGCCTCGACAACGTAGATCCTGTCCGACATGCCCGCACCATCCGAGTTTTTCAGATTTTAATCTTGTGGAACCTCTGGGTCTCCGAGTCCCCGGCGGCCATGGCGACGAGCTCGATCAGGTGGATCACCGGTTTCCCGCCCGGCTGCGCGTCGTAGAACCTCATGCAGTTGGGGCACCCGACCACGATGGCATCTGCCTCCGCGCACTCGGCCTCGCGCTCGGCCATCAGCTCGGAGTTCACGCCTTCGATGTTCTTGCCGCAGCATCCGTAGGTGTTGCCAATGGGCTCCGCGCCCGTCGACCTGACCACCGCTTCGAAGTCCCCCATGAACCTCTCCGACGAGCAGCCGGGCTCGAGGGCCACCTTCAGCTTCACCCCCGGGAGCGCCCGGATCCTGTCCATGTACCTGGCGAGCACCGTCGAGACGTGCGGGGCGTATATCCCGCTCCTCCCGAACTCGTTGCAGCACCCGGCGCAGAGCGTGATCATCTCCTTCCTGCGGGAGTGGCTCTGCATCCTCGCCTTCACCGCCAGCCTCTCGACGTCGGTCATCGAGCGCAGGGGGAGAGGGTAGGTGCAGCATTTGTTCTCCGGAAGCTCCTTTATCCCGATGCCAATGGCAGAGAAGGCCCTCTCCGCCGCGTAGATGAGGTACGGCAGCTTCCCCTTGACGATGCATCCCGGCACGAGGTACATGTCGTTCCCCTCCGGGATCTCCGGCAGGCCTTCCCGCCATGAGGGGTCGGCCGGCTCGATGACGTACCCGTCCTTCACGAAGGAATCGGGGACCTTAAGCTCCAGCGCCTCGGCCTTCATGTGCATCATGACGGTCTTCGGGTCGGTCTGGGGGCAGACCTCGCTGCATTTCCCGCAGCTATGCACTTGGTGACGTTCCCGTCCCACCCTTTCATCACGTAATAAGGGTCGCAGCCCCCGTGGGCATGGGACGGGCATACCTTCGTGCATCTCCGGCAGCCGAGGCAGGCGGTCATCAGCTGGTCCATCAGTTTCGTGTTGATCTCATTCATCGGCGTTCTCCTCCGTGTTCCAGTATACTGTCCCTATCACCGGGTCCGACTCGTCCCTGAGACGCCCGTCCTCCAGGCGCGAGCGCACCGCATCGGCTATCTCCCTCTCCTGGACGGGAGAGATGTCGGCGAACGCCCTCGCGCGTCCAGGTAGACGGAGAGGGCCTCCTCCTCGGAGAGCATCCTCGACCTGTGCTCCCTGATGTACTCGATGCGGGGCCTCATCCCAGCTTTCCAGAGGATGTCGACCGCGTACAGCAGGCGGTCGGACTCGGTCAGGGCGCCCGGGATGCCCGTGATGCGGTAGACCTCGTCCCAGACGGGGTTCCCGCGGCTGATGTACCCGGAATAGAAGCACCAGCCTCCGGAGACGGCCTCCATCTTGGCGAACGTCTCCGGGGAGGAGATGGCGGGCGTCATGTGGGCGATGACGACGCTGTGCCTGCCGATCCTCCCGGCATCCGCGGCGGACCAGTCGGACACCCTGAACTCGGCGTTGGACGCTCCGCGCTCCTCCGCCTTCCTGCGCGCCCTGCCTATCATGGCCGGCGATATGTCCAGCCCGAGCACGCTGCGGAAGCGGGAGGCCATCGCCAGGGAGTAGGTCCCGGTGCCGCATCCGATGTCCAGCAGGGTGGAAAACGAGGGATCGGGCCGAGACTTCCCGAGAACGAGGGCGACGAACGGGTCCTCCGGGCCGGGGACCGGCGTGTCGAACAGCCCCGCGCGCGCATCCCAGTCGGAACCGTCGGCGGGGCGCCTGCCCTCCGGCCTCCATCTGCCGGCGATATCTTCGGGCATCATCGGGACAGCATCCCCTCGCGGTTATTAACCGATGCGCATGCCGGACGTGTATGTCGAACATTCTATATCGGGCCATCCGGTTGGGTGCGGCATGGAAGGGCAGAATCCCGGGAGAGCGGAGATCGAACGGCAGATCGAGGACACGGAGCGCAAGATAAAGAGCGCCGAGAGCGCCATCGCGGAACGTCCCGACTCCAACCGCTCGAGGTCCCTGCAGATCACCCTGAGGAACCTGCGCGGGGAGCTGTCGAACCTCAAGGCGATGCTGGAGCGGGCCGAGGACGAGGCGCCCGCCGACAGCCCCGAGGATTCCAAGACGAAGGCGGAGCTCGACAGGAACAAGGATGAGCTTGACGACATCGAGGCGAAGCTCTCGCTGGCCTCCGACCCGGTGGAGATCAACAACCTCACGGTGTCCAAGAGGTTCCTGCAGATGGAGCGCAACCAGCTGCTCATCCGCCTGACGCACGAGACGGCGCCCGCCGTCACCGACGAGGACATCGAGACCGTCAGGAAGGAGGTCGAGGCGAAGATCCGCATAATCCAGGCGCAGAACGCCCAGATCGAGGACCTCAAGAAGCAGCTGTCGGCCGCCAAGGCCCAGGTCTGGGACCCTCTGAGGGAGAGCTCCTCGGACAGCACCCGCATCACCGTCACCGCCGGGAGGCTCAGGGCCATCAACGGCGAGGCCCGCCGGCTGGGAGCGGAGAACTACGAGCTCAAGAAGCAGATGGGGGAGCTGAAGAACGAGAAGGACGGCCTGCACCGGGCCATCGGGGACCTCACCGTCCATGTGAAGGACGCAGAGGCCCATGCCCGCGAAACCGAGGCGAGGGCCATGGCGCTGGCCGATGAGCTCCAGGAGGCCGAGAGGCGCATCGAGGCCCTGGAACGCGAGAACAAGGGCCTGAGGGACACCATCATCGATTCCCGCAGGCACGGCCTCTGAGCGCCTACGACGGGACGGCCCCGAAAAGGGGCCTGAGCCCCTCAGTTCACCGCGGCGTCTTCCGTCTCGACCTCGTTCCAGAGGGAATCGATGATGATGGCGCCGTTCTCGGTCAGCTTGTACCCCGATCTCTTGCCCCCGAGCCTCTCGATCCACCCGCGGGCGATCCATACGTCGATGTACTTCCGCTGGTAATAGACCGTGTCGGAGTTCCCGTCGATGTGGTTCCTCTTGGTCCACAGGCCCTTGCTCTGAAGGGTGGAGATGACCTCGGAGGAGCTGACCGTCGGGGATTCGCTTATCATCTCGGCGAACACGCGGAGGGCCTTGACGAGCTTCTCGTCCGGCATCTCCACGGTGAACGGCGGCATGTCGACGACATCCTTCACCGAGCTGATGAGCCCGACCGGCTTCCCGTCCCTGAAATAGACCTTTTCGACCTCTTTATCCGGGACCGTATAAGCATCGGCCCTGACGAAGAAGGGCTCGGCGCCTTTGTTCATCATCGCGGCGATCCCCGCGGCGGTGATGTACTCGGGGGACCCTGCCGACAGGTTGACGCGGATCTCCGACCTGGGGTTGATCTGCTTCTCTTTGTAGATCGCTCCGGATACCGCCTTGAGCATGGCCTTGAAGTCGGTGACGGGGGCGTTGATCTCCATTATCTCGGCATTCTTGTTGGAGGCCATTATCTGGCGGACGGTCTCGATATAGAACTCGCGGTAGACATTGCCGGGTTTCTCCGGATCGCGGACATAATGGATCAGGTACACCACGTTGGAACCGTAGAATTCCACAGGCTGGCTGATCCTCACGGTATCGAAGGTGACGCAAGCGATCATCACCCTCCTCATCTTATCCATGGGTCGTAAAACGTTTAATCGATTATAATAAATTACGGTTTTGAAGTATATCCGTAATTCTCGCCTGCGGCCCCGGACGTCCGAAAGCCGGAGAACAGGCCGGAAATGCCTAGAATTTCTTAAATTACGGAATTATTGATAAATATAAATACCCCCGAGGGCATTGCCATGGCGTGAACGGTATGAGGATCGCCAAGAGCATCGATGAACTGTGGGAGGAGGCCAAAGGGTTCGACTGCGTCCTGACGACGGACGCCGCCCTGGCCACCGCCCTCAACGGGAGGATAGCCGAGCCGCGCATAGGCAGACTGGCCTACACGCCCAAGCAGGTGGCTGCCATGACCGAGCACCAGACCATCGGGCGGCCGGCCATGTCCGACCTCGAGATCATCGCCCAGATCAGGAAGGACAACGACGATCTCGATTTCCGCACGGTCTACAGCGAGATGACCGCCATACGCGAGATAAGGCGTCACACGGCGGACGTGGCCAAGTACCTGCACAGCGACCGCGCGAGGAGGGTGTGGGAGTCGTACAGGCTGCTGCCCACCAAAGAGAAGAGCATGGAGGCCTACAGCTGCGACGACAATTACTTCTTCAAGGGGAAGAAGGTCGCCGTCATCGGCCTCGACTTCTTCAACGACCTGGACAAGCACATGCTGTCCGGGGATTTCGAGGAGATCGACCTGTTCAAGGACGGGGATTACAAGATCGATAAGATCTACAGCATCGGCAACGACCGGCAGATCGCCGACTGCATCGCCGACATCATAAAGGGCTGCAGGCCCACGGACGCCGCCGTCGTCCTCAACCCCTCCGGAACGCTGGCAGATGCCGTCCGCGCCGCGCTCTACCGCAACAGGATCCCCTTCAAGAACGACCTCAGCGTCAAGGACCTGGCCCAGGTGAGGGACTATATACAGTTCGTCACCCTGGCGCTCGACTTCCGCACGGTCCGCGTGAAGGACGTGCGCGACCTCTTCACCTCCCTCCACGGCATAAGCGGCACAGGCGGCAGGCACCTGACCCCGTACATGGACAACTTCCTCCTCTCGCGCCTCACGCTTAGCGATCCGGGACAGCCCGGGGCCGATGTCTCCGACCCCCGCACGAAGGCCCTGATCGAGACCATGAGGGGGATCCGCGGCCTGACGTTCGGAGAGGCCCTGTCGAAAGCGTTCGATACTCCCGAGCTCAGGAGGAGAGGAGCTCCGTGGAGATCCTTCTGCACGATCTGGGGCTGTACGATGAGAAGATCACCGGCGCGCTCGCCGAGGACCTCTCCTACGCTGTCGACAACGTGGAGGACCTGAAGCATAACGAGCAGATCCCCGACTCGGAGAAGCAGGGCGTCCTCCTGGCCGACTGCCGGAACGCCCTCTACGTCGACCGCCCGCTGGTCATATTCGCCGGGGCCGACCGCAACTGGGACGTCGACGAATCCGGGAAGGAGTACATCGACCAGGAGACGGCGGCGGACCTGCAGGCCGAGAGGATGGCCGTGCTGCTCCAGCAGGGCGATGCGCGCATCATCGCCGTGAGGCCGGCCACGGGCGGGGAGGAGACCTGCCCCTGCCGCCATATCGCCGACCTCATGGCCGCCGAGGGGAAGAGCGCCGACACCTTCGGGGACATCTGCTCGGAACTGAAAACGGGCAGCTGGCACATCGATGCTCCCGCCGACAGGGACCGCAGGAAGAGCCTGGGGTCCCAGGATGCCCCCGCAGACCGCGTGAAGTTCTCGAAGACTGCATACAACAGGTTCGCAGAATGCCGGGCCGCCTATCTGCTGGGGCAGTTCCTCGACACCGAGGAGAACGACAAGCTGTTCTTCGGCACCAGCATGCATGAGTTCGCCGAGCTCTACCTCCTCTATCCGGAGACGGTCAGAGAAAAGGGCACGGAATACTTTCTGGACAGGATGTCCGAGAGGTACGCGGGGATATCAAGCGAGTGCCTGAAGCGCACGGACCGCGACAAGATGAAGTTCTGCATGGGCAACCTGATGAAGTTCATCGACTCCTTCCGCCCCGCTTCGGTCCCCAGGGACGGGAACCCGGACAGGAAATACCCCAACAGCCTCATGGAGGCCGAGGACCTGGAGGAGTATTCCTCATGCACCGAGACCGAGATGGACTGCAAAGACCTGCCGGCCTTCGCCAAGTACGATTACCAGATGGACAACCTGATAATCGATTACAAGACGGGGCAATCGCATAAGCCGTCCGAGATCGTCAAAGGCATGACGCCCGGCGGTTTAGAGGGCCATGCCGAGTTCCAGCCCGAGATCTACCTGTCGGTGCTGAGCAGGAGCAGGGGGTTCGAAGACGCTTCGTTCAAGCTCTTCTTCATGGCCGACAACGACATCGAATCCACCTCGCCGGGGTTCGATGTGGAGCAGAACGTGAGGACGGTGAAGCTCTCCCGCCGCATCCGCGCCGAGATCCTGACCGCGGACGATTCTCCGGCCAAGGAATACCAGAAGTGGGTCGTCAACAGCTGGCCGGAGGTGTCCGACATCCTGAAGAGGTACTTCGCCGGCATGGACGAGGAACAGGCCATGAAGGAGATGGCTATAGTAACGAAGAAAGCGCCCAGCACGATAGAGAAGTTCTTCAAATTCTGCCAGGGCCCGGCCCTGTATTCCGACAGGAACGGCACTGTCGTCATCCCCGCCGACGCCATGGAGGAATTCTGCACCAAGCTGGAGGCCGACAGCAGGAACGCCGGGGAGATCATGGACATCCCCATCGTCGCCGCCGGGCCCGGGAAGAGGGACTGCGGCAAGTGCGATTACCGCAGCGTCTGCCCGGCCGACCAGAGCGGAGAGGCCGATACGGAGGAACAGGCATGAAGCTCGATGAGTCCCAGGAGAAGATCGCGAACGAGACCGACGGCCTGACGGTCGTCGACGCGGGACCGGGAACGGGCAAGACCCACACCGTCATCGCGAGATGCCTGAACATACTCAGGAGGAAGGACATCGGCCCGTCGGACGTGATGATGCTCACCTTCACCCGCAACGCCGCCGCCGAGATGCGCGAGAGGCTCTCCTCGGAGATCGATTCCATGTTCGCCGGGAAGGAGATCGGCGCCGCGGAACACACCCGGCTGAAGACGCTGGCCAACGGCATGCGCATACAGACCTTCGACTCCTACTGCCTGGCCGTGGTCAAGGCCGCCCCTTCCGCCGTCGGGAAATTCTTCCGCTGCGGGGAGCGCCTGACGTCCAACGCTTCGATAACCGAGAACGATGCCCTGAACGCCAGGTTCTTCGGCCGCATCCTGGACAGGTTCCTGGACGAGAACGGCGCCTCCTATCCGCGCACCGCGCCGCTGATGGCCGCCGATCCCGAGGGGGTGTACAGGCTCATCTGCAAGCTGATGGCGCGCGGCACGATGCCGCTCTCCCCCGCCCGGGCCGAACCGGACGGCATCGGCAGGTGGTTCAGCGCGGACGGGGGACAGGGACCTGGTCGGCGACGTGGAGAAGGCATCGAAGCTGGATCCAGGCAGCATAGAATCCAAGGACAGGGAGCGCTTCAGGCGCATGCCGTCCGCTGCCCCCGGAGGGAGCGGCTTCGATATCGCCACGCTCATCCCGCTGGCGGCCGCCGACGACAGGTCCGAGCTCATCCGCGCCGTGCACGACGTTTACTTCGAGTTCATCCGCAGGTCGTGCGCGGAGGACCGCCTGACCTTCGGGCTCGCCTCCGTCTTCGCCTTCGCCGTCCTGTACAGCGACTCCGAGACCCGGGAGAGGATGCGCTGCAGGTACCTCATCGTGGACGAGTTCCAGGACACCAACGGGAACCAGCTGATGATCTCCATGATGTCCCTGAAAGAGCCCAACCTCTGCGCCGTCGGCGACTGGAAGCAGGGGATCTACGGGTTCAGGTACGTCAGCATCGAGAACATAAGGAAGTTCGGGGAGCGCCTGAGGAAATACAGGAAGTTCCTCGATGACGGGAAGCACGGAAGGGTGGCCTCGATATAGGGGAGGTCAGGACCCGCCCCCTGCTGGTCAGCTACCGCAGCTCGGCCGCGGTCATCGACGCGGCGTTCGCGACCCTGGGCCTGGCCGCCAGCAAAGAGGACAGGCCCGATACGGATGGGATCACGAAGATAAGGCCGGATTGGGATGATGATGAATCCAGGAAATATTCCCGCGTGGAATACGCCGTGAGCGGCGACAGCGGGAAGGAGACCGTCGAACGCATCATCGGGTACACGAACGGGAGCACCATGGTCCGCGTCAGGCAGGGGAAGACCCGCATCCTGCGCCCCGCGAGCTACCGGGACATCGCCGTCCTCTGCAGGACATCCTCCGGATGCCGCGAAGTCTACAGGATGTGCAGGGAGCGCGGGATCCCGGCGTTCCTACAGGGGGAGATGGAGATCATGTCCACGGAAGAGGGGAAGATCCTCCTCGCCTGGCTCAGGTACATCAACGATCCGGAGGACAGATGGGGGATCGGGGCGGTGCTTACCTTCGACGGCTACTCCGCCCGCGACATAACCTCCATGATCGGGCGCCTCGGGGAAGGCGAGACGAGGAGCCCCGAGGCCGCAGAGGCCATGGCGGGATACCGCGACAAGAGGAGGATGCTCCTCGGGAAGAGGAGGCGCATAACCGACCTCATCTCAGCGGTCTTCTCCTTCTACGGCCTGAACAACGATATGACCCAGGCGCTGACAACCGTCATATCCAGAAGCCACGAGGGCTCGCTCATGACCATCTCCGACGTCATCGGGCTCATCGAGGACGGCATCAAGAACGGGACCACATATCCTGTCGACGGGGTCCAGGGCGAGGACGCGGTGACGATCCAGACCATGCACAAGTCCAAGGGCCTGGAATATCCCATCGTGATCATCCCGTACGTGAACAGGGGCACCTTCCCCAGCACCCGCGGGGACGATTCGATGTTCACGTACAGCCCGCTGCTCGGCATCAGGTGCGGCAGATGCATCGAGGAATCCAACGGCTCGATGCTCATCGAAGACTCGTGGAAGACCTTCCTGATGAAGAAGTGCCAGACCAAGGATTACGGCGAGGAGCGCAGGCTGTTCTTCGTCGCGGTCTCCCGTGCGATGCAGTACGTCACGGTCATAGGCTCCAACTCGAAGTTCCTGGAAGGCATGATCGGGTCCGGGACCGCCACGGCGGCCCGGTCCGTGAAGGAAGGTTCCGTCCCGGCCCCCGTGCGCGGGCCTCCCGTCCCGGCGGAGATGCCGGCCGTCCCGGAGATGAGGCAGAGGCGCCTCATCGTCCCCGTGCACGACATACTCAGGACCGTCGCCGGGACGGACGTCCCGGCATCCGACGGAGCGGACGGCGCGAAGAAGTCCGGAGGCGGGATGGCCTACGGGACGGCCGTCCACAAGTACATCGAGATGATGGCCGACGGGCTGGAGGTCGGGCAGGACGTCTTCGAGAAGTACCCGGAGACGGCGGCCGCCAGGAAGATAATCGACGGCATAAAGAGCAGGGGCATGGAGATCCAGGCGGAGATCGACTGCTCCCTCCCCCTGGACTCCCAGGGTATGCGGGCGACCCTCATGGGCACCATGGACCTCATAGCCTTCGACGGGCAGACGGTGGAGGTCCACGACTGGAAGAGCGACGCAGGCGCAGGCAGCGCCGGGGAGTACAGGATGCAGGTGAGCGTCTACGCGCATGTCGCCGAGAGCGTGTACCCCGGCCACCGCGTGAAGTGCTTCATACAGTGGCTGGCACAGGGGCGGACCGAGGAGTTCGACCCGCTCTCGATGGAGGCGATCGCGGAGCGGGCGCGCGAGATGCTCCGCTGAGGGGGCCTGCCCCCTTCCTCTAATAAACGCGCCCGCATGCGAACATATTAAGAACCTTTCGTGACTTCATCGACGCATGCGGCCGAGCGGTCTGACCTCTGAGGAGGCAGCCAAAAGAAGGAAGGCGGGACAGGGCAACAACGAGAAGGAGAAAGGGAGCAGGAGTTACCTCTCCATCTTCCTCCAGAACCTCATCACCCCCTTCAACATCATCCTGTTCGTCCTGGGCGCCCTCCTGATCGTCCTGCCGGAGAAGCCCGACTACATCAATTCCGTGGCGGCCGTCGGCATCATCGCCTTCAACGTCCTGGTCTCCACCGTCCAGGAGATGCGCGCCAAGCACCGCCTGGACAAGATCGCGGTCCTGATGCGCCCGACGGTCACCGTCCTCAGGGACGGCGCCGAGAAGACCGTCGACCGTTCCGAGATCGTCATCGGCGACATCGTCCACATGGGGCCCGGAGACCAGGCGCAGGTCGACGGGACCGTCGCAGAAGAGCGCATGATGGAGATGGACGAGTCCCTGCTCACCGGGGAGTCCAGCACCCGCAGGAAGCATGTCGGCGACGAGGTGCTCTCGGGCTCCTACTGCGTCACCGGCGAATGCTGGTACGAGGTCACCAAGGTGGGCGCCGGGACCTTCTCGTCCAAGATGACCCGCGCGGCCAAGAAGTTCGAGAAGAAGAAGACCCCGCTGCAGATCGAGACCAATACCGTCACCGAGTTCCTCATGGCGCTGGCGTTCATCCTGCTCTTCGTGGAGCTCATCCTGTCCTTCTTCAGGGACAACGACGTGGTCGACTCCCTCAGGTCGCCGTCATCATCCTGGACATCGTGCCCATAGCCCTTTTCCTGCTCATCACGCTGAACTACATGATCGCGTCCGTGCGGATGGCGGACACCGGCGTCCTGCTTCAGAACTCCAGTTCCGTCGAGAGCATGAGCCATGTGGACACCGTCTGCATGGACAAGACCGGGACCATAACCACCAACCGCCTCGTTTTCGACGGCATAGAGTACATATCGCCCGACCGCGAGGGCACCGACCGCCTCATCCGGGAGTTCGTCTCCTCCACCGGGAGCAGGAACAAAACGGTCATCGCCGTGGAGGAGAAGTTCGGGAAGACGGAATGCCAGCTCGACGATGAGGTCCAGTTCTCCTCGGACAGGAAGTTCAGCGCCGTGAGGGTGAGGAACGGGGATTCTTACGACACCGTCGTCGTCGGTGCCTGGCCGTTCCTCAGGGACCGCGCCTCCAACCCCGAGGGCATCGAGGAGAGGCTGTCCGCGCTCGCCGGCAGGGGGCTCAGGTCCGTGGTGTTCTTCTCCGGGCACGGCGGGAAGCTGCATGAGGGCGATGACATATCGCTGCCGGATTCCCTCGAGGTCATCGCCGTGGTCTCCATCTCCGACGAGGTCCGCCCGGACTGCAAGGAGATCATACAATCGTTCACCGAGGCCGGCATCGACATCAAGGTCATCTCGGGCGACGACCCGGAGACCGTGGACGCCATCTTCAAGATCGCGGAGATCCCCGGCGAGAGGAAGATAATCTCCGGCGAGAAGCTCGCCGCCATGTCCCCCGAGGATTTCGATAAAACGGCTCTCGAGACCAACATCTTCGGGCGCATGCGCCCTGAGCAGAAGGAGCAGGTGGTTGACTCCCTGAGGCGCCAGGGCAGGTACGTGGCCATGGTCGGGGACGGGATCAACGACGTCCGCTCCATCAAGAAGGCCCAGGTCGGGGTCGCCGTCCAGAGCGGGAGCGGGGCGGCCCGCAGCGTCGCCGACATGGTGCTGATGAACGACAACTTCAGGGCCCTCCCCCAGGCCATCGTCGAGGGGAAGAGGGTGGTCACCGGCATGAGGGACATCCTCAGGCTCTACCTGATGAGGAACTTCACGCTGGCCTTCATCGTCCTGGTGCTGCTGATCTGCCTCAACAGGACGCCGATGCTGCCGATACAGAACACCCTCTACGCCCTGCTGACCGTCTCGATCATGGCCTTCTTCATGACCATCTGGGCCAAGCCGTCCGACAACCGGGACCTGGTCCTGCCCAAGGTCATACGCTATGTCCTGCCGACGGCCGTGACGACGACGGTCTTCGCGCTGTTCATCTACTGGTACTTCGGATGGTGCGGGTTCGTCGGCAGCTCCGGGTTCGAGAACGCCGTCACCGGCATGATGGACTCAGTGGACCTCAGCAGGGATGCCCTCCTTGACAAGCTGGAGATAAAGCAGGACGACAGCAGCTGGGAGCACGCGGTGTCCTCCAGCGCCATGGTCTATTTCCTCATAGTCGCCGGCATAATGCAGACGTTCCTCCTCTTCCCCGTGTGCAGGAAGCTCTCTGTCGACGGGGAGCCCACGACCGACAGGAAGCCCCAGATTCTGGCCGTCCTCATGCTCCTCCTGCTCGCCGCGCTCTGCTTCGTGCCGATGATCTGCATCAGGGTGACCTCGCTCTTCATGTTCCCGCTCGAACAGTGGCTGATAATCATCGCCGCCGCGATAGTATGGTTCATCGTGACGTTCCTTATCCTCAGGGGGAAGAAGCTGGACAGGATAACCGATGCGTTCGACGGGTGGATAAGGGTCATCCTCGACCGGAACTTCAGGAAGGAGGCCGAGAAGCTCTCCTCCGAGGATGTCGAGGACGAGTGAAAACCGGATCAGCAGTAGCGTCCGCGCATGTCCATGGGGCTGTAGAGCCCCTCGGAATGCAGCTTGAGCATCACGTACGACGCCACCTTGGCGTCCGACAGGGCGCGGTGGTCCTGGATCCCCATGATGCCGGCAGGGTCGGAATCCGGGAAGAGCTTCGCATACGCATAGTCCAGTTTCGGATATGCGTACTTCTGGAACTCCGTCTCGAGCCGGGCATCGGGCAGGGGGAGCTTGAAGGCGTCCGCCGCCGAGAACATGATGTCCCTGCACTCGTTGAACATCCCCCTGAAGTCCCATGGGTCCCGGTAGAGGAACTTGTCGAGGTCGAAGCGGACGTGTAGGTAGTCAGCCACCTCCCGCGGATTTTGGCGGCCACCTGCTTCCTGACCGCTCCGAACGGCTCCGCGTCGCGGACGGCCTCCACGGTGAGGTCGGTGTTCTGGAAGATCCATGAGTTCCTCAGGGAGTCAGGCCATTCGTCAGTGTCGTAACCGACGATCGATGAGTAGACCTCCCTAACCTCGCCCGTCGACAGGCATGCCTCGCAGATCCCGATATCTACCACAAGGTCGCGGTGGGCGGAATCGCCGGGGCCGTCGGGGCCTCCGTCCAGGCCGGTGGTCTCGGTATCGAGCACCAGGATCCTGTCGGGGCCGTCGGGGCCGAATCCGTCGAGATTGAACTCAGACATATGTGCCAGGCAAGAGTAATGCTGTAGATGGATGCTCGCAGGGCCGCCTCATGCCTTCCCGCCGGCCATGACTAGGTAGGCCAGGAGGGCCTCGAGCTGTATGCGCTCGTTGGACCCCTCAATGAGCCTGAACTCTATCTCCCCGATCCTGTCGATCAGGCGGACCTTGTCCCTCATCTCGAGCGGCAGCTTGAGGACGGACCCGTGGATCTGCTTGATGATCTCCTGCCCGGAGAGGCCGTACTCGATCATCACCGTGTCCATCTTGTTCCTCGCATCGACGAACTTCCCGTCGAGCGCGGAGGTGACGATCTCGGTGATATCGGCCTCATTGGCAGAGCCGGACACCTTCGAGATGATCTCGGCATCGATCCTGCTGCCCATGGAGGCGGCGGTCTGCAGGGTGTTGACCGCCCGGCGCATATCGCCGCGCGAGATGTAGACGAGGGTGTCCATGGCGTCGCTGTCGACCTCCAGCCCCTCCTCCTTCACGATCTTCTCCAGGAACTCCCTGACGTCGGCGTCCTGCAGGGGGCGGAACACGAAGAGCGCGCACCTCGACTGTATGGGGGCGATGATCTTGGAAGCGTAGTTGCAGGAGAGGATGAAGCGGCAGGTGCGGGAGTACTTCTCCATGGTGCGCCTGAGGGCCCCCTGGGCATCGGTGGTGAGAGAATCGGATTCGTCGAGGAAGATGATCTTGAACGAGGCGCCCTCGAGGGGGGCCACCCTCGCGAAATCCTTTATCTTGCCGCGGACGACCTCGATGCCGCGGTCGTCGGAGGCGTCAGCTCGAGGAAGTTGCCTTTCCAGTTGTCGCCGAAGAGCTCCCTGGCGAGGGCCAGGGCGCAGGTGGTCTTCCCGGTGCCCGGAGTGCCCGCGAACATGAGATGCGACATGTTCCCCGACTGCACGTACCCTTTCAGCCTGGTCGTGACGTCCTTCTGGCCGACGACCTCGTCCAGGGTCTTCGGACGGTACTTCTCTGTCCACATCTCGTTCATGCCGGGGCCTATGGGATTCTCAGATTAAAGGATGACCCGATTGCGACGTGCCGGTACGGTGCCGTGCGTATCAATCCTTATCAATTGGCAGAAACATCCATCCGCATGTCTGATTGGGCTGTGCCAGAGAAAGATGAACGGGACCTCGCCCTGGTGGTCGTTGACATGCAGAACAAATTCTTCGCCGGAGCGGACGCCGCCCTCACGGAGGAGCGCACCAGGCACCTTCAGGGCATCGCGAAGGCGGTCGACATGTTCCATGCCGCCGGCAGGCAGGTCATCTTCGTCCTCTACGACGGGGTCACCCACTACATGGACGGCAACACCGCCGAGGGCGATGCGATAGTCAGCGGCATCGATGCCCGCCCTGACGACATATACGTCCACAAATACCACATGAACTCCTTCCTCAACACCTGCCTGGAGGACGCCGTCCGCTCGATGGGCTGCGATACCGTCCTCCTGTGCGGGATGATCACCGAGTTCTGCGTCATGGCCACCTACTGGGGAGCCTCCGACCACCGGCTATCGGCCTTCCTGATGAAGGATGCCCTGATATCATCGGACCCGAAGCACACGCCGATGTTCATGGAGCTCTGCCGGAACTACGACTTCGGGGAGCTGGAGCTGAACCTCTCCAAGACGCATCCCGAGAAGCCCAAGGATCCCCTCGCCGACTACATCCGGAAGAAGTACCCTGCGAACGGGACGCACTGAACGTGCCTTCGAATCAGTTATAAGCGCGCCCGCTCTCGCCCCCTTCATATGAAGATCTACGACGCATACCGCCTTGCCATCGAGACCGGCATGCAGCACGACCCCCGCCCCAGATCGGAGGTGGACAGGGTCCTGTCTGATGCGAAGAAGGAGTTCGACTCCCTCGAAGGCGATAAGAAGGAGCTCTTCGACACCGAGAGCCTCTGGAACCCCTACTACGACTGCCGCTTCGGCTGCCTGGAGGACGAGGCCAAGGAGAAGGACGCCGAGTGCTTCCTCTGGGGGATCGACATCACGCCCTCGGAGATCCTCCTGGCGGACAGGCTGAGGGAGAAAGGGCAGAGGATCGACGCCGTCGTCGCCCACCATCCCCTGGGCAGGTCCAGGAACCCCTTCCCGAAGGTCATGTGGATGCAGACCGACATCTACCACGACTGCGGCGTCCCCATCAACGTCGCCGAGGGCCTGATGAAGCCCCGCATGGACGAGGTCCTCTACAACGTCGGAGGGGACAACTTCAACCGCTCCGCCGACACGGCGGAACTGCTGGACTTCCCGCTGTTCAACGTCCATTCGGCGGCGGACAACATGGTGCAGGAGTACCTGGAGAAGAAGATCCATGATGCCGGCCCCGAGAGGCTGGGCGACATCATCGATCTCCTGCTGACCGAGCCGGAGTTCAGGCATTTCGCCAAGCTCAACGACCCGCCGAAGATCGTCCTCGGCGACAAAAACTCCCGCTGCGGCGGCATAATCGCGAAGATGACCGGCGGCACCTCCGGGCCGAACGGCATCTACGAGGAACTGGCCAAAGCGGGCGTCGGCACCATCGTGGGGATGCACTTCCCGACGGCGGCCGTCGAGGCATGCAGGAAATGCCACATGAACATGATCATATCGGGGCACATGGCCTCGGATTCCCTGGGGATCAACCTGATCTGCGACGTGTGGCAGAAGCACGGCATCGAGGTGCAGGGGATCTCCGGGTTCTTCCGCACCAGCAGGCTGTGAGATGTTCGAGCGCCGCTCGTCCGTCATAAAGGACGGGTCGAAACTCGCTTTCGACTACGTCCCCGGGGCATTGGTCCGCAGGGAGGCCCAGATGAAGGGCCTCGAAACCTGCTTCGCCAAAATGGTAAACAGCCGCATCCCGGCGACGGCCTTCCTGCACGGGGCGGTCGGCGCCGGCAAGACGGCGACCGCGAAGAGGTTCTGCATGGACACGGCCGCTTATATGGCGTCCAAGGGCGGCAGGCTGAACTGGGTCTATGTGAACTGCCGGATCAGGAACAGCGAGTACTCGGCGGTGCTGGAGATCGTGAAATCCTACGACCGCAACTTCCCGGACAGGGGGTTCTCGGTCGACCAGATGCTCACCTCGGTGAGGAAGCACATCGAGAAGGACGGCTGCCCCACCCTCTTCGTCCTGGACGAGGCGGACGTCCTGCTGAAGAACGGCGGGTCGAACCTGATCTACCAGCTCTCCCGGTACTCCGAGGAGATGCGCGGGCGCGTCCCGATCTCCCTCATGCTGATATCCCAGTCGTCGATTTCCGAGAGCCTGGACAGGGCCACCATGTCCGCGTTCGGCAGGGCCAACGTGATTTCCTTCAACCGCTACTCGGAGGACGAGCTGCTGGAGATCGTCCGCGCGAGGGCGGAGGAGGCCCTCGTGCCGGGGGCGCTGCCGGACGAGTGCGCCGCGATGATAGCCTCGCTGGCGTCCGAGTACGGGGATGCCAGGTTCGCGATAGAGCTGCTCGAGAGGTCCTCGGTGATCGCCGAGGAGGAAGGGGAGGGCACGGTCACCCCGGACTGCGTGAGGACGGCGGGGGCGGGCGTGCACAGCGAGGTCTCCGAGAACAAGCTCGAGACCCTCGATATGAACCACAAGATCACCCTGCTGGCCATATCGCGGTGCATGAAGGGCCTGCCGAGCGTCAGCGCCACGGCCGCCGAGAAGACATACAAAATCGTCTGCGAGGAGTACGAGGTGCCGGCCCGCAAACATACCCAGTTCGCATCCTACATCTCCGACCTGGCCAAGGAAGGGCTCGTCCGCACCGAGATCAGGCGCGAGGAGGAGGGAGGCCGCGCGATGTACATCTCGATCGACAGCATCCCCCCGAAGGAGCTCGCCAAGAAGATAGAGTACCTCATCGAGACCGACCAGCTGAACGATGAGGGGGGCCGCTCCGAATGAGATGCGACCTCTGCGGGGAGCCGGCGGTCACGTTCGTGCGCTACAACGGCGCCCATCTGTGCGCCGAGCATTTCTGCGCGTACGTGGAACGGAGGATCCGCCGGGAAGTGCGCCGGGAGGCCTCGCTGGAGCGCGGGGACACCGTCGGCGTCGCCGTGTCCGGCGGGAAGGACAGCATGGTCACGCTCAGCATCCTCTCGGAGCTGTTCGGAGAGAGGAACGGGATCCGCCTCGTGTGCATCTCCCTGGACGAGGGCATAGCGGGATACCGCCCGCCCAGCCTGGAGATCGTGAAGGATTTCTGCGCGAAGAAGGGCATAGAATACCGTCAGAGGTCCTTCTCCGAGATGGGCCTGAGCATGGACGAGGTGGCCCCGATCTCGGAGAACGCCAGCCCCTGCACCTACTGCGGGGTGTTCAGGAGGAAGCTCATGAACGACGAGGCGCGGAAATGCGGATGCACCTGCCTGGCCACCGGCCACAACCTAGATGACATGGCGCAGTCGATCATGATGAACTTCGCCCGCGGGGACATCGAACGCCTGGCGCGCCTGGGGCCGCATAAGGACCCGCCGGAGGGCATGGTCCCGCGCATATATCCTCTCAGGATGGTCACCGAGAAAGAATCATTGCTATACTCGGTAGTGAAGGGGGTCCCGCACTGGGACGGCGAATGCCCCTATTGGCAGGCGGCGCTCCGGAACGAGTACCGGGACATCGTCGACGGCCTCGAAGACCGCACTCCGGGGGCGAAGTTCAGCATCCTCTCGTCATATGACAAGCTGCGCCCGATGCTCACGGAGAAGTACCCCCGTTCCGGGATGGGGACCTGCGCCTGCGGGGAACCCTGCAACGGATCCCGCTGCAAAGCATGCGAGTTCGAAGAGCTGCTGAGGAAAAAGCTCGGAAAGAACCGACGGCCCTCTGCTCCGACTCCTTCGCTTGGATTCTCCCAGCATCCAGTCTGTGACGTTCACGACCTTTATCCCGTTGTATGTTCCGAGATTGAATCTATCCGCTGTCAGGACCGTCTTGGGGAAGTTGTCCCTTACTGATTCCAGCGAACGGAACTCCCTTTCCCTTGTACCGTCGGACAGCATAGTCAATGCCACCTGATAATATTCCACCTCGCTGCCTTTGATCGCAGTAAAATCTATCTCCCTGTCGCGATAAGAACCGACCCTGACAGTATAGTCTCTGCGTAACAGTTCCAGAAACACGGCATTCTCCAGCGCTCTGCTCATATCATCGGTACCGGAACCTTTCAGGGCCATGTATCTCATGCCTAGGTCTGAAGCGTAGAACTTGCCGTTGGTCGACAGCAGTTTCTTCCCGGCGATGTCGTACTTCTCCGCGTGATAGAACAGCATTGCGGATTCCATTCCGGCAATGTATCTGCTCACTGTTGTGGCGTTCAGCCCCGTTCCCTTGGCTATGCCGGCGATATTAGTGATGTTCCCGATGTTGGAGTACAGGAATCTCGCTATCGACCTTATCTTGTTCACATCATCGGTTTTGAGCCTGGAAAGAACATCCTTGATCAGAACGGTGCTGAACACGCCTTCCAGATATCCCATGCAATGCCTCTCGCCCCTATCCGGATCGGCATCGGGAAGACCGCCGTATCTGAGGTACTGGTCGAACCTCTCCTCGATGTTCCCGGGATGAAGTTCCAGATACTCTTTGAAGGAAAGGGGCAGCATCCCGATCTCCAGGTACCTCCCCGACAGGTGCGTGGAGAGATCGGTCGAAAGCATATCGGAATTCGAGCCGGTTATGTACACGTCGTAGTTCTTCACTTCTTCCAGCGATGATACTATCAGCTCCCAGCCTTTCACATCCTGAATCTCATCCAATAAGATGTAGACAATGCCGTCCTTAGGCAGTTCCCTCAGTTTTCTGCGCAATACATCGGATGATATGAGGTCATAACCTTCAAACGTCTCGAAGTTCACATGGAATATGTGGCTGTCATCCACCCCCTCAGATCTCAGGTCATCGATGAACTGCTCCATAAGGGTAGATTTCCCGCACCTGCGCATCCCTGTGATGACTTTAACCACCCCTGTGGCCCCTTGGGATTCATGCAGCCTTTCCAGATAGCCTGCTCTTCTCACTGTTTTTTCCATGAAAATGCAGATGGATTTTGATTATAAATCTACTGCGACAGATTTTTTT
>NZ_LOPS01000005.1 GCF_001481295.1 Candidatus Methanomethylophilus sp. 1R26 | reverse complement strand
AAACACGCTTTTTATAAACGCCTCCTGCGATTTTTTACCTACAAGGAGGAAAACAAAAAGCGATAATATGACGCTAAATGACCGTCATCTTCATTTTCGGCCCTGATTGTGTGCTCTTTGGCCATATTCAGTATAGGCACCACATTGATGATTCAGTCAGCAGATTCAAGCAGCAGTAGCAGCAGCAATATGTCATGTTATCTCTCCGATGTTCCCGGAGGAGATCCGATGCAGGAGAGTGATTTCTCCAGCGAAGCTGCGTTCAAGTGCGGATCGGTGCAGATCAACGGCGACATGGCATTTTTCATCGACAGGACTGTGGTAGGCCAAGGATACATCAATATCTCCTCAGATGACATTGCCGACGATGCTGCTAGAATTGTCTGGCACATGGATGTTGCATCGGGATTTGCGGATGACCTCGATTTCACTCTCTGGCTGGGACAGCCATCTGATCCTGGGTCGGTCAGCATAGGTGGAACAGACGGTATATTCTACTTGTCGCTCAAAAACGGGCAGGCCTCGCAACAGATCTTTCTGACCGTAGAGGCCGAAGATCTTCCCGCTTTGTTAACGGGATTTTCATACAGCGTGAGCTTCACTGTCGATTGAGGCTTAGGAACCTTGCTCATAGGATGCCGGACGGCATCCTCTGCGGGGTTCGGTATTTTTCAGCCGAACCGATGATGAAAACATGTTCTGTCTGGCAATGTTTTTATTCAGGTTCTGAGTAGAGCCGATATAGAATACATACTGCACCATAATTCAGTCAAATGAGATTTTGCCGGATGTATCTCCGCATACCTTACGAGGACTGTGGCTGCATCTGAGGAAGATCGTCTTATGAGGTATTCGCTGAGCAACGGAGCAGGCATTCTCACTCTAGTTGCCGTTATCTTTCTGCTCATACCCTCTCTGATATCCCCCGTTATGGGGCTGGAGTCGACAGTGACGAACACAGGCAATACCGTCGAGGCTGACAGATCATCGGTGCTAGCAGACCTTCTCACCGTTGAAGAGGAGAAAGATCGGAACTTGACGAGTCCAGATCAGTTCACCAGGACATATTTTCAGGGAGAGAGTGTGAGTTCCGGCAGCAATACCTACGCCTCCGTCTATGTGTCCCGCAACGAGACCATGACGACGCTGTCCGGTAAGTCGACGATAGTGGTGCCTATCCCTGCTTCGATAGATTGCTTTGTGATCCATGTGAAAATGGGTAGCGATTCTTCCGTTCTGAATTTCTGGAATGAGTTCATGCAGAAGACGGACGCAGGGATCGTAGATCAGAACGGAAACAAAACGGATTCGCTTCTGACAATCAGTGCTTCAGATACCACAGATACATACATCTGCATCGACCCAGACACCGGAGATTTCGTTTTGGAAGACTCTCTGGATGATTGCAAGAAGTGGATAGAGGCAGATGATCTCAAGACGAAAACCGTTTCAGACACTCAATCCTACAAGTACTTCACTGTCAAGTCAGATGACGATCCTAAGAATACCTACGTGCAGGTCATTGCAGTTTTCTGACAAATCTCAGGGTCTCGGATTCCAAACCGGCAGCTGAATCGTATGGGCTGCCGGACAGATCATGCACAATGCAGAAAGATGAAGAAAAAGGTGGTAGACAGCGTGTCTGCTTTCCCGTACACTTGCGCAATACAGTACGCGACAGATACGCGAGAGGGCTTAACTTCCGGGTTCGAGATGGGACCGGGTGAACCCCTCTGCTGTGGCCGTCTGACCA
>NZ_LOPS01000004.1 GCF_001481295.1 Candidatus Methanomethylophilus sp. 1R26 | reverse complement strand
TCAATATTTAAAATTAATTAATAATATATCCAATAAATCGGAAAAAGGTGCCGAGGCCATCATCTCTCCCCCATCGAGCCGATTCGGGGTTGTTACCCAGGAAAGAGGGCTTCGGACTGTTTCCGCGCCGTTCTATCTGGGTCCTGCCCAGGCATTGGATGCCGCTTTCGGCCAATTATTAATAACTGTTTATTATGATAATAGCCAGAAATGTATTCGGTGCTGATTGATGCAGAGCCGGAATTCGCCGCCCGCATCGGCAGGTATGTCCCGAATATAAACAGGGACATATGCCTGAGTTTCACCCGCGGGGCCCAGGATGCCGCTGCAAGGATCGCGGAGGGGGGCATCGAAGTCGTCGTCTGCGAGCATGCCTGCGGGTCGGACGCTTTTGCCCTGTTCGACAGCCTGCTCCGGGGCCCTGGCGGCAGCTTGCCGTTCATACTTCTGTCGAAGACTAAAGATGCCGATCTGGCCATCCGCGCCATGGATTCGCGCATGGACTACTATGTCCCCGAGGACACTCCGAATTTCTTCTCCGAGCTTGCGTCCCGCATAAAGCTGGCCGCCGAGAGACACCGTTCGGCCGAGCAGAGGGAGCATTCGATGGAGAGGTCCGAGGCCACTGTCGGGATGATGAGCATGAGGGGAAGCCCGCTCGAGGAGATACTGGGGCGCGCTCTCGAGGAAGCCCTGAAGCTCAGCCGGAGCAAGGTAGGGTACATCGCGACCTACAACTGCTCGTCGAAGAAGCTCAAGATGATTGCATGGTCGATGTCCGCGATGGCGGACAGCCGGCTGAGGAACCCCCCGCGTATCTACGATCTCGACAGGACCGGGATCTGGGGGGGAGCCGATCCGCATAATGAAATCGGTGATCGTCAACGATTACGACGGCGAGACGGTGCATAAAAAGAAAGGGACACCTCCCGGGCACATAAAGCTCAGGAGGCTGATGATGGTCCCGGTGGTGCTCAACGGCATTCCCGTCGGCACCGCAGGGGTCGCCAACAAGGAGACGGATTACACCGATGAGGATGAGGAGCAGTTCAGGATCTTCATCGGCAATTTCTTCTCATTCTATGAGCAGATCATAAGGGAAGACGCCTCGCGCATAACCGAGGACAGGATGATCGATCTCATAGACGTGCTCCCGCTGGGAATCGCCACCCTGAACTCTGCCGGGACGTTCATCCAATCGAATTATGCCGCGGACGCCTACCTCGGTCCGGAGAACGGGGGCCTCCTCAATATGCCCCTCAAGTCCCTGAAAGGAGAGGGGGCGGCGCTGATACGTTCCCTGTTGCCTAAGACCGGCCCCGGGTCTCCGACCAAATCCGGGTACTTCGTCTACAGCCGCGGCGGCCGCCGCGCTGACATCTTCGCGACCGTGGCATATCTGAACAATGAGAACGAGGGGGTGTTCTGGCTCGTTTCCATGTCAGATGTCTCGGTGCTCATCAGGTCGGCCGGGAGGCTGAGGCAGGTGAGGAACTCCGTCCGCTATTTCTCCGCCTATTCGGGGCATATCCTCTCGAAGGTGGACGACAGCATAGGCCAGGTCCTGAGGACCACGGGGGATGGGGAGGAACGCGAAGCTTTGGAGAGGTCCCGCAGCGCCATCGGGGATCTCGTCCGGTATTTCAGGGCCGAGTCGGCCATAGGCCGGAGGCTGCCGGTATGGATACCGCTGAGCGCCTGCACCTCCGGGAGGCCGGAGGGATTCTCAGTCGCGTATTCCGCCGATGGGTTCAGCATCCTGGCGGACCCGGTGTTCCCGAGCATGTTCGAGAACCTCTACGAGGCATCGATGCTCCGCGGTTCGGAATCGGCCTCTGTCTCGGCCTCGGAGGACGGGGCCGGGCACCTGATAATCATCTACCGGAGCGATTACAGCGGGGCCTCGGAGAATACGCGTTCGAGCACAGGCGGCACCTCAGACGGCCCCTACGAGGCTATCGCGAGGGACATCGCCGAGACTTCCGGCTTCAGGTACAGCTCGAGCACTGCGGGCGGGACGCTTGTGGTCCGGGTGACCGTGCCGGGCGAGAGCTATTCCAAGGGCTCCGAGCGGGCCGCCTGAACCTCTGCGACCGCATCACCTCTGCGCGTGGCGAGGCTGTCCCGGTGCGGGATGCACATGTCGGGCGGTCAGTTTTTACCGCTCTGTTCCGATTGCGCATCATGGCATCCACGGTGATCGTCCGCATGAGGACATGCTCCAAGACGACCAGGGTGACGGCAGAGGTCCAGGACGACGGCGATTCGATAAAGATCAGGATCGCCTCCGACTGCAGGAACGTCATGAACTACGCCGCACTGCTGGGGGATACGATACACGTCTCCGACGTGGCCGAATGGAAAGGCAGCCGCGTCGTCGACCCGGAGATCAGGCAGCCCCTGTCGATCCCCTGCCTCGTGCCTAATGCGATATTCGACGCAGCCTGGGAGGAGATCGGGATGCTCTCCAAGCATCTGGCACAGGATATGGCCAAGGAGAATTCCATAGAATTCGAGAAAGAGGGAGCGGAACGGGCAGACAGACGAAGGTCTCATTCCGGGCCATCCGGGACCGAACGTTTCGTCAGCGCTTCCGGCCGCCGCATATGATATGCGCAGCCGTTCTTCGGTCGGCAGGCGCAGGTTGAATGGGGTGATAACAGGTGGGCCCAGCCGGATTTGAACCGGCGGCCATCCGATTATGAGTCGGACGCTCTACCTAGCTAAGCTATGAGCCCTCAGGGCGCCATATCTGCTGTGTATTAAAATAAGTTTTCAGCCGGCGGGTCTCATCGAAACCTCCGCAGCAGACCTCCTGTACGGCCCGGACTAACGATTCGTGCAGTCATGCCTTCATCTCGGGGACATGCGGCCTTGTTTGACCTCTGACACAGGGCATGTTTCGAGAATTCATGGAATTCTGTGTTGATGACGACGACATTAGTTCCGGTCAGAGTGCGGCAATATAGTTCCAGTACAGTGGATTTCCCGCAGCGGCGTATGCCTGCGATTATCTTGGCGTTGCCGTTACCGACGAACGGTTTGATCTCCGCGAGGTGCCTATCGCGGGGCACCAGAACATCATACATTAGATAACAAGATGGAGTACGAATTTAATCGTCATGTTTATCATTATATAGAAGGATAAAACCCTCTTCCTAATTGTTTTCATCATTTCATATAATGATATTTCGTGTTCTGCAGTCCTATTGATGTCCCCCTCCTTTTCGACATACCGCGGTATATCTATCAGTGGCCGCAGAGGGAGCCTGCAGCGAAGGTTTCAATGAGGCTCGGCCGGTGCGCGGTACTGTATTTCAACGGAGAAGTATTCCCGATCCTATGGACGGCAGACCGTGGGCGCATACGGCGGCTATGCTGGCATCGGCAATGCTGGGTCTGGTCGCTGGAGCGCTCCTCGGCATAAGCGGATGGGAGGCCGCCGTAGAGGCGCTCCTCATGATGATGCTGTTCGCAGTGTTCTCCGCCGTGGACATACGCGGCGCGAAGAGGTCGTTCTCCGACGTCCGCTTCGCCTGCACTGCCCTGCTGATAAACTTCGTCTGGACACCGGTCCTCGCATGGCTCCTGGGCCTGGCGTTCTACTCCGAAGCGGACATGAGGGTAGGCCTGCTCCTCTTGTTGGTCACCCCATGCACCGATTGGTACCTGGTTTTCACCAAGGTCTCCGGGGGCAATGTGGCGCTCGCCGGCAGCATCTTACCGATGAACCTTGTCCTGCAGGTCCTGCTCATGCCCCTGTATATCACGGTCTTCTGCGGGTCCGCGGCGGATTTCGATGCTGTCCGGATGCTGTTCCAGGCATCATATGTCGTAGCGGTCCCGCTGGCCGCCGCCTCCGCGGTGCGCCTGCTTTCCCGCCGCAGCGCCGCCGCCGAGAGGTTCGCATGTTTCGTGAGGGACAGGTGCGATGCTATCCAGCTGCTGTTCCTCTGCCTTGCGGTGTTCGCGATGTTCGCATCATCCCACAGCACCGTCACGGACAACCTGGGTCCCGTGGTCTCTCTGATCGTTCCGCTGACGGTCTTCTTCGTCTCGGACTATGCCTTGGCCAATTTCGCAGCGGACCGTATGCGGATGCCCTGGGAGGATGCTACCGCCCTGACGTTCACCACGATGGCCCGCAACTCGCCTCTGGCACTTGCGATCGCCTCTGCGGTGTTCGCCGATTCCCCGCTGGTGCTGGTGGCGCTTGCCGTCGGCCCTCTGATAGAACTGCCGGTGCTGTCCCTGGTGTCCTCGCTGAGGCTTCGCGGAGGAAAAGGTCCGGGAACGGCGGCGGAGGCCAAGGCCGAACGGTCGGATAAAGGCTGCGGATCCGCAGACAGGATGATAGAAGATGGCGCCCCCGCACGGGATCGAACCGAGGACCTTGTGATTAACAGTCACACGCTCTACCGACTGAGCTACAGAGGCTTCATCTTCTCGCATGACGGACTTGTATAAAGAATTATGCCTTTATGTCCCGGCGGAGGCCCTCCACGCGGGACTCGACCTCGTCCAGTCTGGACGATACGCTATCCATGAACTCGCTATATTTCGGGGAAACGGTCGCTCCGTCCTTCGTCGGGATTATGAGGCCGTCCTGCTCCAGCCGGCGGAGGCTGTAACGCACCAGGTGCTTCGGCAGCCCTGTGATCTCCGAGAGGCGGATGATCCCCACGGGCTGATTGTCCTTCGTGGCCTTCAGGACCATGATGTGGCGTTCGGTGCGGTCAAGCTCCTCGAAGGTCCCGGTGAAAAGCTCGTCCATGCTCCTGCGAACGGACGGCGGTTATAAAAAGTGTGTCCATTGCTAGCACGGAGTACGGGGGCTATGAGCCAGAGCACTGGATATATGAAAAAGCGTGCCCGGCCGATAGGCCGAGCGTTGCGGGGCCGTGAGCCGCATCAGCGGCCGTACCACTTCTGGAAGCCCCACCTTTTGTAGTTTACGTAGAATCCCTGGATGAAGGATCCGCAGCAGTCCAGAGCTTTCTGTTCTGCGCCCTCGCCCTTGAACACCTTATTGCAGTTAAGGCATTGGAAGCAAAGTACAGGCGGAGATTTTCTGTCGAATCTCATTAATCGACGATGGGGAATTCCGCATAAATAATTAGCCCCGGCCCCTCGGGCGTTCCCGTTCCAGTCTGGGTACGCGTCCCTGTCCCCTGATGCCGATATGTCTCCCCGCGCTGTCAGGGGCCCTATCCACCCAGCAGGTCCCGGCCGGTATAGACACAGTACGACCGAAATTACACTTGTTGTCTTGTTCCAGTCTTGGTGAAATATTCATGTTCGCATCATAACTGAACGAAATTATTTTGACAAGAAAGTTGTCCAGACGCGGTTTGGCAGTCCGTTAATCATTATATAGTTCCAAATCCCCTAATTCGACCATGAATAGAATAAAGGTCATCAACGAGCCCTCTGAACTCGTGCCAATGCTCAGGGCCGTTGACACCCCGATCAAACGCGAGGTGCTGAAAGAGGTGACCTTGGAATGGAAGACCGCCGACGAGATCGAGAAGAAGTTCGGTCCCGAAGGCAGGGAGGCCACCATCTTCTTCGAGAAGATGAAACTGGTCGAGACCCGCTGGCTTTCCACCAACGGTAACTATCCGGAGAAATCCTACCATACCTACTACACTTCCTTCAGCATCAACGCCCAGTGGCCGGTCTATGAGATCAGCGATGTCCTGGCCGCCGCCATGATGCCCGAGGATGAGTACCAGAAGATCGAGGCCCAGATACTCGAGAAGATTGGGGCCGAAGGTAAGTTCTCCGGCGATGTCGCTGAGGAACTGGGTCTTTCCTCCACCATGCTCAAATCCCTCGTCCGCAGGTCCGTCAAGATGGACTACCGCGGGCACAAGATAGAGCCGATCAAAGAAGACTGACTCATATGGGAGACATCTGGGTCCTGCGCATAGGGCACCGTCCCGAGCGCGACAAGCGCGTTACCACGCATGTGGCGCTGACGGCGAGGGCCCTCGGCGCCAAGGGCATCTACGTCGATACCGCGGACCCGGTGCTGGAGGAGAACATTCGCAGCACCGTCCAGAGGTTCGGCGGCGATTTCACGATCAAGACCGGGGTCGCCTGGGACGACGTCATCGGCTCCTTCAAGGGCAAGATCGTCCACCTCACCATGTACGGGCAGAGGGCGGACATCGCCATACCCAGGATACCCACGGACGAGGATATCCTCGTCATCGTCGGGGCGACCAAGGTCCCGATGTGCATATATGAGAGGGCGGACTTCAACGTCTCCGTAGGGAACCAGCCGCATTCGGAGATCTCCGCCATGGCGATCTTCCTGTACGTGTATACGGGCGGGAAGCACCTGTACGAGTACAGGGAGGGCGGCGAGATCGCCGTCGTTCCCAATGAAAGGGGGAAGACCGTTGTCGAGAACAGGCGATGAGAAGTATCCGAGCGGGAAGCAGTGCATCCAGTACCTCTGGGACGCAGGGTGCTCCAAGCGCGTCGTCGTGCACTGCGCCACCGTCCGCGCGGTCGCCGACGCGATCGCCAAGGGCATACCGTCCGCCGACCCGGACCTGGTCACCGCAGGCGCCCTGCTCCATGACATCGGGAGGTCCAGGGACCACTCGATCATGCATGCGTACATCGGCTCCGTCATCGTCCGCGACCTCGGCCTCCCGCAGGAGCTCGTCGACATCGTCCGGAAGCATACCGGCGCCGGCCTGGACCAGCAGGATGTCGAGGAGATGCAGCTGCCTCCGGGCGACTACATGCCGAGCACCATCGAGGAGAAGATCGTCGCCCACGCGGACAACATGGTGAGCGACAACAGGGTCGTGGAGCACACGTACTCCGTCGAGAAGCTCAGGCGCAAGGGCGCCGAGAGAGGGGCGAGGAGGATCGAGGACCTCCACAGGGAGCTTTCAGCCTACTACGGCCGCGACCTCGACGTCCTGGTCGGGGAGCTCGGGGAGTACCCCAAGATAAAAGGCGTGAAACCCTGAACCCCGGCCGGACTGTGTTCCGGCCACTTCGGGATCGGGCCCCGCACAAATGTGTTATAAACTGCATCGGGGATTCCATCGCAGGTGAACCTAATGGTAACGGAATTGAACGAGCAGACCTTCAGCACGTTCGTGAAGCAGGACGGCGTCGTCCTTGTCGACTGCTGGGCCCCCTGGTGCGGCCCCTGCAGGAGGATGGGCCCCATAATCGACCAGCTCTCCGAGGAGCTCCCCGATGTCAAGGTCGGGAAGCTCAACACCGACGAGAACCAGGCGGTCGCCCGCACCTTCGGCATCTCCGCCATCCCCACCCTTCTGTTCTTCGTCGACGGGGTGCAGCAGGAGTCCCTCATCGGCCTCAGGCCGAAAGAGGACATCGTCTCCTACATCGACGGGCTGAAGAAGCAGTGAGCTCAGATGGACGCCGACGTTCTGATCATCGGGTCCGGGCCGGCCGGCCTCCAGGCCGCCATCCACTCGGCCCGCAGGAAGGTGAGCACGGTCCTCATCGGAAGGATCTCCGGGAGCGCCGCCTACGGCATATCCGTGGAGAACTACTTCGGGACCGCCGGGAAGGCCAAGGGCATAGACCTGCTCATGAACGGCGTCCGCCAGGCGCACTCGTTCGGGTGCGAGGTCCTGGACATGAACGTCGTCTCCGCTTCGCGCGGGGCGGACGGGATGTTCAGGGTCGTCGCCGAGTCGGGGACGGAGATCTCCGCGAGGGCGGTCGTCCTCGCCACCGGGGTCTCCCGCAACAAGCTGAACGTCCCGGGAGAGGCCGAGTTCTCGAACGGGAAGGGTGTCAGCTACTGCGTGTCCTGCGACTGCAATTTCTACAAGGGCAGGAGGGTCGCCGTGGTCGGGTCCGAATCGGAGGCCGCCATCGGCGCCGAGATCATGACCAGGTACGCATCGGAGACCTTCTGGATCGCGAAGTCGCACGATGCGGACCCGGCGCTCGAGAAGAAGGCCGAGGCCGCAGGGGCCGTGAGGATAGAGTCGTCGGTGAAGGAGATCCGCGGCGACGGGCTCGTGAAGTCCGTGGTCCTGGAGGACGGCACGGAGCTCCCCGTCGACGGCGTGTTCATCGAGCTCGGCGGGAGGTCCTCCGCCGACCTCTCCATGGACCTCGGGGCGATGCCGGAGATCGACGACACCCTGAAGGTGGAGAAGGGCTGCTCGGTGCCCGGCGTCCCGGGGCTGTTCGCCTGCGGGGACATCACCGGCAGCTTGGCAGATCGGCAAGGCCGTCGGCGAGGGCGTCATCGCGGGGATGTCCGCGGCCGCCTATGCCGCGAGGGCGAAGAAATGACCGTGGAAGACCTCATATCGGGGATGCTCAGGGAGGAGGGAGGTTTCCAGAAGGCCTTCCAGAACATCCTCGACGACGAGCTCCATATGTCCCTCAGCGAGTTCTGCTCGGTGTCGGGGCTGTCCCAGAGCACCATGTACAAGATCCTCGAGGAGAGGAGGGAGCCCAACCTGCGCACCGTGAGGCAGATTGTAAACGCCCTGAAGCAGATCTACGGCAAGGACAAGCAGAAGTTCACTGCCGTCATCGCCGCCTCATCGTTCATGGAGGGCCTCCCCAAGAGCTTCGACACGGGCGCCGGGGGCACCATCGCCATCCGCGAGTACACGGTCTCCACTGTGGAGGATGCCGTCATCGCCGCGGTGCGCGCGGGCAGGGACGGCGCGGTCGGCATCATCTGCGCGCCCATCGTGGCGTCCACCATCGAGAAGATCTCGACGGTGCCGGTATACCCCGTCATGCCGTTCGACAGCGTGATGAAGATCATCGATGTGCTGAAGGAACGCTATTGATCCGGGGCCCTTGGTCGGAGCATGCATCCAACCTTGCCTTATATGTATTATATATAATGCTTTGGTCTGAATTTAAAGCATTAACCATAGGAATCTTTTAATATGGTTCTCCGGCCATCCGAAAATTCGTAACGTTTTTTAAATAGTCTCCAATCGGATATTCTTTTCAGTCTTGCCCCGGGCCGGACACGATTTAGCAGGACGGCAATCCTGCGTCCGGTGTCAGGGTGCGGAGGAGTGGCAATGGCAGAAGCAAGCAGTCCCAGCGAAAGCTATGGAACTTCGGTTGAAGGTACGTCGGAGCTCGCGAGGACCATCGATTGGAAACAGGGGGTCATCATCGCGATGGGCGTGCCCATCCTGATCCTGCCCTCGCTGTACGATCTATCGGGGACCCTGTGGGCGATGAGCATCGCCATCTGGGTCATCTCGGTCCTGCAGGGTTTCCTGCAGAACATGGCCATCGGCGAGATGGCGGCCAATTTCGGTGTGTCCGGTATCGGGGCATGCGCCCAGTATGTTTTCGACGATGAGGAGAAGTACCGCGGGAAGAAGGTCAATTGGGGCAAGTTCATAGGCGCGTTCACCGCCTGGTCCTATTGGTTCACGTGGACCCCGGTCATCCCGATCTTCACGATCATGACCGGGACGTACCTCCAGAGCGAGTACTTCGACGAGTACATCGGTTTCATGGCGGACATCGACCCGACCGTCCTCAACCTGGTGCTCGGGGTCATCATCTACGGAGTCATCGTCGGCATCGGATCGAGAGGGCTCTCCGGCGGCGCCACAGCGCAGCTGATCCTCTCGCTGATAACCATCGTCCCGCTGGTCATCGTCGTGGCCATCCCGTTCATCGACGGGTCCTTCAGCCTGGACACCGTCAGCAGGGACTGGACCTCCCCCGACTGGAAGTGGGATGCCAACGGGTTCATGCTGGTGTTCGGCTTCCTGGCGACCGCCCAGTGGAGCGCCTGCGCATGGGAATCCTGCGCCACCTACGGCGCGGAGTACAAGGACCCCGGGCACGACCTGCCCAAGGCGCTCATCGCCTGCGGCCTCATCTGCCTGTTCATGTACTTCATCGTCTCGCTGTCGGTGTTCGGCACCCTCGGCTACGACGGCGTCGACGTCGCAGGCTATGCGACCCTGGCTCCCCTCTGCGTGAGCGACTTCGGCGACGAGGGAGCTCTCGTCGCCCTGATCCTGCTCGTCGCAGGCATGGTCATGCTGATCCAGACGGCCTTCCTCGGTTCATCGAGGACGCTCTTCGCGATGAGCCAGAACGGCAACATGCCGAAGCTCCTCAGCAAGACGAACAAGAATGGGGCCCCCATCTACGCCATGTTCTTCCAGTTCGCGGTCGGCATGTGCCTGATCCCCCTCGGTACCCCGGGAATGATCCTGGCGGCCTCGTCGTTCGGGTTCTGCTTCGCGCTGGGGATGGCGATGATCTGCTTCCTCAAGACCCACTACGACCCGAAGTTCAAGGACAGGCCCAGGGTATGGAACGCGCCCAAGGGCTGGGTATATGTCGCCGCCGGATTGGCGATCTACCAGTTCTTCATACTGATCCCCTGCCTGGCGTACGAGTCCAACTACCTGTTCGGGCCGTCGTCCGTGGTCGTAGGTGCGATCATACTCCTGGCCTACATCCCGCTCTGGTTCGCGCTGCAGGCCAAGGAGAAGAAGGCCGGGGCCGTCCCCACGGCCACCGCGGCCTCCGGGACCGATCCCGGGAACGGGGACTGAGCCCCCGCATCATCTTACGCTCAAACCCCTTAACCGGGGCATTCTCTGCCCCCCGGCGGGACCGTCCGCGCCTATACCCCCGCGCTTCGGTCCCGCCGTTTACCGCACTGTGCGGGGCCCGCCGCAGAGGCCCGATACAAGTTTATATCCGGGCTTAACTTTTCAAGCATAAAGGAAATAAGGCGGTGCACAGATGTTCGAGCTCCAGGTGGTATCCAACACTCCCATGACCGGCGTGGACGATATTGACGTCCTCGCCGAGACGTTCCTAACGCAGATCGGCTACCTTTCTAAGGGCTACGACCCGAGGGGGAGCGGGGCGCTCACCCTGAGGGAGAGCATCCCTTACAGGATCTTCATGGACTTCTTCATGAAGAACCCCTCCAAGGCATGGGCGGCCGAGGAGATCGCCGCCCTCCTGGACACCACCAAGCCCACCGTCTACCGCTACATCAACAAGCTGAAGTCGATGGACATCGTCGAGTACACCGATGTCCAGGGCGCCGACGGCCAGGTCAGGCGCGGATACCGCCTGAGATACGGCGACCTGTCCAAAGCGTGGTCGTTCTGCGAGGCCAACGTGAAGATGGCCATGGACAACTACCGCAAGACCGTTGAGAGGTTCGGGCAGCTTGCGAAGGAAAGGGCGGAGAAGAGCTGAAGATGGGAAACGAGGTCCCCCAACGCATCGCGGAGGCCCTCAGGTCCGGGGAGGTCTCCGACCGCGATTCCCTCCAGCGCCTCAAGATGAAGCTGTGCTCCGAGCTGGGGCCCGACAAGGTCCCGCCGAACTCGGAGGTGCTGGCACTTCTGAACGGGGAGGAGAGGGAGAGGTTCCTGCCCCTGCTGGTCAAGAAGCCAGTGAAGACAGTGTCGGGCGTCTCCGCGGTGGCCGTCATGACCTCCCCGTACCCCTGCCCCCACGGCAAGTGCGCCTACTGCCCCGGCGGGGTCGAGAACAACTCCCCCCAGTCCTACACCGGCAAGGAGCCGGCAGCCAGGAGGGCGGCGATGAACCATTACGACCCGTACGACCAGGTCGCCTCGAGGATATCCCAGCTGGAGGAGGTCGGTCACCCATCATCCAAGATCGACCTGATCATCATGGGAGGGAACTTCACCTCCCGCGACCCGATGTACCGGGAATGGTTCGTCAAGAGGTGCTTCGACGCCATGAACGGCCGTCCCGCAGCCTCGCTGGAGGAGGCGCAGGCGGCCAACGGGTCCGCGGAGCACAGGTGCGTCGGGCTCACGGTGGAATCCCGCCCCGACTACCTCATGACAGACAAAGCTGTAGAGGAGATGATGCGCCTCGGCGCCACCAGGGTGGAGCTCGGGGTGCAGATCCTCGACGATGAAGTTCTGAAGAAGGTCAGCAGGGGCCACGGCGTGGCCGAGACGGTCAGGGCCACCGAGGTCTGCCGGAGGCACGGGCTCCTGGTGTGCTACCACATCATGCCGGGACTTCCCGGCTCCTCGCCCGAAAACGACCTCAGGTGCTTCCGCAGGCTGTTCTCCGACCCGGCGTTCCGCCCGGACGGCCTGAAGTTCTATCCTGCCCTGGTGATCCCAGGTACCGAGATGCACAGGTGGTGGGAGGCCGGGGAATACGTCCCTCCGGACACGGCCACGGCGGTCGCCCTCCTGTCAGAGATGAAGTCCCAGGTCCCCGAGTATGTCAGGATACAGCGCATACAGAGGGACATCCCGGTCCCGGAGATCGCCGCCGGCATAATGCAGAGCAACCTGCGCCAGCTGGTGCAGGAGAACATGGCGAAGGAGGGGCTCTCCTGCAGGTGCATCCGCTGCCGCGAGGCGGGCAGGAGCGGGCTCCCGCCGGAAGGGCCGGACGGCGCGGAGCTGAAGACCCAGACCTACGAGGCGTCCGGCGGGACGGAGCATTTCATATCGTTCGAGACAGGAGACAGGATAATCGGCTACGTACGCCTGAGGACGGACGGCAGCGGGACCGCCCGCATACGCGAGCTCAGGGTCGCGGGGCAGGAGACGGCCGTTGGGAAGGAGGCCGAGGGATGGCAGCACAGGGGCTACGGGAAGAGGCTCCTCGCCGAGGCCGAGGCGGCAGCGGCCCGGGAAGGATGCACCCGCATGTGCGTCACATCCGCGCCGGGGGCCAGGGAGTATTATGCCAAGCTCGGCTACACTCCCGCCCCGCCTTACATGGTCAAGGACCTCTGACCGTCTGGGTCATCCGTAGAGCTGGTTATTGTCCCATTTGCCCTTCTTGCTGCTGCGGGCCTCGGCGGCCATGTCGGAGTACGCCTTGTAGGTCATGTCGTCGACGGACGGCCTGACCATTCCCATCGCCTTCTCGAAGTGCCTCATGTGCACGTACTCGATCTTCGGGTCCTCATGGTAGGCGGCCAGCCCGGCCTCCCTGCAGACGGTCGCCAGGTCGGCCCCGACGTAACCCTCGGTGCGGGCGGCCAGCCCCTCCAGGTCGACGTCGTCTGCCAGCGGCATCCTGCGCGTGTGGACCTTCAGTATGCTGAGCCTGGCGTCCTCGGAGGGCTTCCCGACCAGGATCATCCTGTCCAGGCGCCCGGGCCTCAGGACCGCCGGGTCGATCATGTCGGGCCTGTTGGTCGCTCCGATGACCAGGACGTTCTTCAGCTGCTCCACGCCGTCCAGGGCGGTAAGGAGCTGCGCGACCATGCTGTCGGTCGCCCTCGACGCCTCGTCCCCCGCCCTCCTGGGCGCCAGGGAATCCAGCTCGTCGAAGAAGATGATCGACGGGGCCATCTGCCTGGCGCGCTTGAAGATCTTCCTGAGGTTCTCTTCCCCCTGCCCGACGAACTTGTTGAGCAGCTCCGGGCCGTTCACCAGGATGAAGTTGGCGTCCGCCTGGTTGGCCATCGCCTTGGCGATGAGCGTCTTCCCGGTCCCGGGGGGCCCGTAGAGGAGGACGCCCTTCCCGGCGGAGATGCCCAGGCGCTCGAAGTCCTTGCGTTCCTCCCCCGGCATGAGGACCTCGGTCATCTCGCGCCTTATGTCGTCCAGCCCGCCGATGTCGTCCCAGGTGACCTTCGGGACCTCCACGGACACCTCCCTCATGCCGCTGGGCTCGACCTCGCTGAAGGCGGCCGAGAAATCGTCCATGCCCACCTTCATCTTCTCCAGCACCTCGGTCGGGACCTTCCTGTCGAGGTCGACGTCCTTCATGTAGCGGCCTAGGCATTTCATCGCCGCTTCCCTGCAGAGGGCGGCGAGGTCGGCCCCGACGAAGCCGTGAGTGGTATGTGCCAGCGCATCGAGGTCGACATCCTCGGCGAGCGGCATGGACCTGGTGTGCACCTCGAGGATGGACCTCCTGCCCTCGAGGTTGGGTATGCCGATCTCGATCTCCCTGTCGAACCTCCCCGGGCGCCTCAGCGCCGGTCGATGGAATCCTCCTGGTTGGTGGCCCCGATGACCACCACGTTCCCGCGGCCTCCCATGCCGTCCATGAGGGTCAGAAGCTGAGCCACGATCCTGCGCTCGGTCTCCGAGTCGGCGCGTTCCCTGTTGGGGGCGATGGAGTCGATCTCGTCGATGAAGATGATCGACGGCGCGGACTTCTCGGCCTGATCGAAGATCTCCCTCAGGTGCGCCTCCGACTCGCCGTAGTACTTCCCGACGATCTCCGGCCCGCGGATGGTCAGGAAACTGGCCCCGGACTCATTAGCCAGAGCCTCAGCGATGAGGGTCTTCCCGGTCCCCGGGGGCCCGTAGAGGAGGACGCCCTTCGGAGCGGATATCCCCATCCTCTCGAACAGCTCGGGGTGCTTCAGCGGGAGCTCGATCATCTCCCTGATGCGCCTGAGCTCGTCGTCGAGGCCGCCGATGTCATCGTAGGTGGTGAACTTGCTCTCCCTTCCGAACTTGGCCTTCCCGCGCTTCTTGCCGGCGGGGGACTCGGGCCCTTCGAGGATCACCAGGTCGGTGGTGTCGGAGATGACGGCCTCGGGCGGGTCCGACGATACCACCCTGAACACGGAGCGGTTCCCCATGAGAGATACGTTCGGAACGGTGATGTCCAGCCCTTTGACGACCGGCCTCCCGATGAGGTTGCTCTTGAAGATGCCGGCGAAGTTGTCGTCGACGGCGATGTGGGTCCCGGGAGGTATGTTGGGGGCGAGGACGACCCTCACCGCCCGGCCCGGGTCTATCCTCTCGACCTTGACGTTCTCCCCTATGGAGACGCCGGCCGAGGTCCTGGTGAGGCCGTCTATCCTGATGATCCCGGAACCGGCATCCTCCGGGTCGCTGCGGAATATCTTGGCGACCGCGGTGTTCTTGCCGGTGATCCTGACTATGCTGCCTATGGTGAGTTCCAGCGATGAGTACGCCTCGGGGTCGAGGCGGGCCCTTCCGTAGCCGGCCTCCTTCAGGCGTTTCGGCGCGTCAACGCGCAGGATCAGGGAAGTCATATGGTAGCTTCATCATGGAAGGGATATTTTAGCAGAACGTCCTGCAGCCATCGGAGATGTTCCCGGTGAATCCAGGGAACCTGCCGTTTCCAGCCCCTATAATTTAAATATGACTATCTTTTGGGGTGCTTTCGATAGGATAACAATTGGGCTTGTAGCTCAGCTAGGTAGAGCATCTGACTTTTAATCAGGTGGTCGGGGGTTCGAATCCCTCCAAGCCCGCTTTGTGTTCTTCATGAGCGATCGACGGCGGATCAAGTATGAGGATGATTCTACTGATTTCTGGGAAACACGGCTCCTGCGTACCGGGCAGAGTTTTCCGAGGCTTTATCGATAAAAGGTGTAAAAATGGCAGCAGAAACTGACTCCTTCAACATTCTCAGGCACAATCTCGTGCCCGAGCACCATCTACTCTCAGAAGAGGAGGCCGAGGAGGTCCTGAAGAAGCTGGGCGTCACCCGCGACCAGCTTCCCAAGATCAAGACCACGGACGCGGTCATCCGGGTGCTCGAGCAGATCCACGGGCCGATAGACGAGGGGAGGATCGTCAAGATCATCAGGAAGTCGGAGACGGCGCAGGAGTTCACCGTCTACAGGCTCGTAACCAAAGGGTGAGAATCGAATGAGGGACCTAGTAAATCTTTATTTCAGGGACAAGAACATCGTAAACCACCACATCGAGTCCTTCAACGACTTCCTGGCGACGATCGACAATCCCAACAGCAGGATGCAGAGGATCGTCGACGACATCAGGGTGCCGACGGACGACGCCGTCAGGGGCATCATCAAGCTCGACCCCGAGAAGACCGGCGGAAGGGACATCGAGATCGTCATCGGGAGGGCGAGGAACGACGAGGGCGCCATCGACCCCCAGTCCAAGCCCACCATCAGGATCGACCGCCCGCAGATCAACGAGGCGAACGGATACAAGCACGACATCTCGCCCATGGAGGCCAGGCTCAGGAACCTGAACTACATGTCCCCGGTGTACGTCCGCTTCGAGGTCTACGAGGACGGCATCAGGCAGGACCTCGAGAACGACGGCTGGGTCCACATCGGGGACCTCCCCATGATGGTGAAGTCCAAAGGATGCAACCTCTGCCGCGCCAGCATCGAGGAGCGCCTCGAGCGCAAGTTGACCGAGGAGGAGTACCTGCAGGAGCTCATCAAGGAGAAGGAGGACCCCAGGGAGCCCGGAGGGTACTTCATCATCGGAGGGACCGAGAGGGTGCTCATCACCCTCGAGGACCTCGCCCCCAACCGCGTCATGGTCGAGTACAACGAGCGCTACGGCGCCGCCGTCGAGACCGCCAAGGTCTTCTCCCAGCGCGAGGGCTACCGCGCACTGACCCAGGTGGAGAAGAAGAAGGACGGCACCCTCATGGTCTCCGTCCCCGTCGTCAACGGAGAGATCCCCCTGATCGCCCTGATGAAGGCGCTCGGCATGGAGAAGGATTCCGACATCTACGACACCATCGTCTCCGACGACGGCATGGCGAACATCGTCTACGCCAACATCGAGGGGTCCTTCGACATCAACTCGAAGACCAACCTGCCGGTGACCCAGTCCCCGCCCGGGCCCCAGGACAAGATCCTGCCCGGATACCACACCACCGAGGACGCCCTGCTCTACCTCGAGAGGAACTTCGCCGCCGGCCAGGCCAAGGAGTACAGGATCAAGAAGGTCGAGTCCATCCTCGACAGGTCCCTGCTGCCCCACCTCGGCGACTCCAAGGAGGACCGCATGAAGAAGGCCATCTACCTCGCAGGATCGCGAAGTCCGTCCTCGAGCTCTCGCTCGGGCTCAGGAAGGCCGACGACAAGGACCACTACGCCAACAAGAGGCTCAAGCTGTCCGGCGACCTCATGGAGGACCTCTTCAGGACCAGCTTCTCCAGCCTCATGAAGGACCTCAAGTACCAGATGGAGAGGAACGTCGGCAGGAAGAAGTCCGACTTCTCCGTCGCTTCCAGCATCAGGCCCGACCTGTTCACCCACAAGCTGCTCCACGCCCTCGCGACCGGGAACTGGGTCGGCGGGCGCGCCGGTGTCTCCCAGCTGCTTGACAGGACCTCCAACATGTCGTCCGTGTCCCACCTCAGGAGGATCACCTCCTCCCTGACCAGGTCCCAGCCCCACTTCGAGGCCCGTGACCTGCACCCCACCCAGTGGGGGAGGCTCTGCCCCTCCGAGACCCCCGAGGGACAGAACTGCGGCCTGGTGAAGAACGCCGCCCTGATCATCAACGTCTCCGAGTCCTACCCGGAGGAGGACGTCATCAGGATGCTCAGGGAGTTCGGGCTCGCTTCCGTCAACGACGAGAGCACCCGTGTCTTCGTCAACGGAAACCTCGTCGGTACCTACCCCGACCCCGAGAAGCTCGTCTCCGAGATCAGGGAGCGCAGGAGGTACGGCCTGATATCCCAGGACATCAACATCCGCTACGACGACGAGATGGGCGAGGTCATCATCAACTCCGACGACGGAAGGCTCAGGAGGCCCCTGCTCGTCCTCAAGGACGGCAGGACCGTCCTCACCAGGAAGCACATCGAGGGCATCCGCGACGGGAAGATCTCCTGGGACGACCTGTTCCGCGACGGCATCCTCGAGTGGCTCGACGCGAGGAGGAAGAGGACTCCCTCGTCCTCGTCTCGCCGTACGACCTGCCCGCCAGGTGCCCCGAGTGCGGCCACGCCCTCTCGGAGACCGATGTCGACTGGATGAACGTCGGCAAGGCCGACAGGGAGTGCGAGCTCACCTGCCGCTGGTGCCACAAGACCTTCAGGGTCCCCAGCAACATCATCGGCCCCGACGGCAAGTGCGACTACACCCACATGGAGGTCGACCCGATGATCATCATCGGAGTCGCCGCAGGGATCGTCCCCTACCCCGAGCACAACTCCGCGCCCCGTATCACCATGGGCGCCGCCATGGCCAAGCAGGCCCTGGGAGTGGCTACCTCCAACTACAGGATCAGGCCCGACACCCGCGGCCACCTGATGCACTACCCGCAGGTCCCCATGGTGCAGACCCAGGCGATGGACTACATCGGATACAAGTACAGGCCGGCAGGGCAGAACTTCTGCATCGCCGTCCTCTCCTACCACGGCTACAACATCGAGGATGCCATCGTCATGAACAAGTCCTCGGTTCAGCGCGGCCTCGGCAGGACCACCTTCATGAGGTCCTACCGCGCCGAGGAGCGCAGGTACCCCGGAGGGCAGGAGGACCACTTCGAGATCCCCTCGCCCGACATCGAGGGAGTCCGCGCCGACGAGGCCTACCAGAACCTCGGCGAGGATGGGCTCATCTCCCCCGAGTGCTTCGTCTCCGGCAGCGATGTCCTGATCGGCAAGACCTCGCCCCCGAAGTTCCTCGAGGAGGAGACCGACTTCATGTCGACCAAGAAGAGGCGCGAGACCTCGGTGACCGTCAGGCCCGGGGAGCAGGGATACGTCGACTCCGTCATCCTCACCGAGAGCGAGAACGGATCGAGGCTCGTCCGCGTCAAGGTCAGGGACCAGAGGATCCCCGAGCTCGGCGACAAGTTCTGCTCCAGGTTCGGGCAGAAGGGAGTCGTCGGCAGGCTCGTCGACCAGTGCGACATGCCGTTCACCACCGACGGAATCACCCCCGACCTGGTCGTCAACCCCCACGGTATCCCGTCCCGTATGACCGTCGGGCACGTGCTCGAGATGATCGCGGGCAAGGTCGGCTCCATGGAGGGCCGCACCATCGACGGTACCGCGTTCTCCGGCGAGAACGAGGAGTCCATCCGCGACGGCCTCGTCAGGAACGGCTTCAACAGGAGCGGAAAAGAGATCATGTACGACGGCAGGACCGGGCGCATGATCCAGACCGAGGTCTACACCGGTGTCATCTTCTACGAGAAGCTGCACCACATGGTCAGCGGCAAGCTCCACGTCAGGTCCAGAGGGCCCGTGCAGATACTCACCAGGCAGCCTACCGAGGGACGTTCCAGGCAGGGAGGCCTCAGGTTCGGAGAGATGGAGCGTGACTGCCTCATCGGCCACGGCGCCGCCATGGTCATCAAGGACCGCCTGCTCGACGAGTCCGACGGTACCCAGCAGTACGTTTGCGGCAACCCCAAGTGCGGCCACATCGCCGTGATGAACAGGTTCGGCCAGCTCCGCTGCCCGGTCTGCGGAAACACCACAAGCATCTACCTCGTGCAGACATCCTACGCGTTCAAGCTCCTCATGGACGAGCTGCTGTCGCTGGGTGTGGCCATGAGGCTTCAGCTGGAGGATCTCTCATGATCTCGAACATCACAAAGAAAATCGGCTCGATCAAGTTCTCCTGCGTCTCGCCCGACGAGATCAGGAGGATGTCCGCGGTGAAGATCATCACCGCCGACACCTACGATGACGAGGGATGGCCCATCGCGGGCGGCCTCATGGACCCCCACATGGGCATCATCGAGCCCGGGCTCCGCTGCAAGACCTGCGGGCTCAAGCTCGACGAGTGCCCCGGGCACTTCGGCCACATCGACCTGGCCATGCCGGTCATCCACGTCGGTTTCATCAAGGACATAAAGCTCATGCTGGAGTCCACCTGCCGCTCCTGCGGCAGGCTGATGCTGCCTCCCGAGGAGATAAAGGCCCGCCAGAAGAGGATGGACGACATCCTCGACATGGGCGGCGACACCATCGACCAGAAGCTGTACTCCAAAGAGGTCGCCAAGGACGCGTCCTCCAAAGGTGTCTGCCCCTACTGCGGCGCCGAGCAGATCAAGATCAAGCTCGACAAGCCACCACCTTCAGGGAGGTCTCCGACAACCACAAGCTGACCGCCAAAGAGGTCCGCGAGAGGCTCGAGCGCATCCCCGACGACGACCTGAGGGCCCTGGGAATGGACCCGGCCACCTGCAGGCCCGAGTGGATGGTCCTCACCGCCCTCGCCGTGCCCCCCGTGACCGTCAGGCCCTCCATCACCCTCGATTCCGGCGACAGGTCCGAGGATGACCTGACCCACAAGCTGGTCGACGTCCTGAGGATCAACCAGAGGCTGAGGGAGAACCGCGACGCGGGCGCCCCGCAGCTGATCGTCGAGGACCTCTGGGAGCTCCTGCAGTACCATGTCACCACCTACTTCGACAACCAGACCTCCGGGATACCTCCCGCCAGGCACAGGTCCGGCAGGCCCCTCAAGACCCTCGCCCAGAGGCTTAAGGGCAAGGAGGGGAGGTTCAGGTCCAACCTGTCCGGTAAGCGTGTGAACTTCTCCTCGCGTACCGTCATCTCCCCCGACCCCAACCTGTCCATCAACGAGGTCGGAGTCCCGGTCATCGCGGCCAGGGAGCTGACCGTCCCGGTCATCGTCAACGTCCACAACATCGACGTCATGAGGGAGTACGTCAAGAGGGGCCCGACCCCCGACGAGTCCCAGGGATACATCCCGGGCGTCAACTACGTCATCAGGGGCGACGGCAGGAGGATCAAGGTCACCGACCACAACGCCGAGGAGGTCGCCGAGGGCCTCGACATCGACTACACCGTCGAGAGGCAGCTCATGAACGGCGACGTCGTCCTGTTCAACAGGCAGCCGTCGCTCCACAGGATGTCCATCATGGCCCACCGCGTGAGGGTCATGCCCGGCAGGACCTTCAGGTTCAACCTCTGCGACTGCGCCCCGTACAACGCCGACTTCGACGGCGATGAGATGAACCTGCACGTCCTGCAGTCCGAGGAGGCCCGCGCCGAAGCGAGGATCCTCATGCAGGTGCAGGAGAACATCCTCTCGCCCAGGTACGGAGGGCCCATCATCGGCGCCATCCACGACCACATCACCGGCGCTTACTTCCTTACCCACGGCAAGAACGGAGGGCCCCACTTCCACCGCTACGAGGCCATGAACATCCTCATGAAGCTCCCGGACATCAAGGTCCCCGAGCCCGCCGGCGTGGACGAGGGCGGCGAGCCCTACTGGACCGGCAAGCAGCTGTTCAGCCTCGTGCTGCCCCCGGACTTCAACATCACCTACAAGGCGTCCGTCTGCCAGTGCCAGGGAGCCTGCCTGAAGGAGAACTGCCCCACCGACGGGTACGTCAAGATCCGCAACGGGCAGCTCCTCATGGGAACCATCGACGAGAAAGGCATCGGGAACTCCAAAGGGAAGATCCTCGAGCGCATCGCCCGCGACTACGGGGCGGACCGCGCCGCCAGGTTCCTCAACGAGGTCACCAGGCTGTGCCTCGGGTCCATCATGGACCACGGGTTCTCGACCGGTATCGGCGACGAGGACATCCCGCAGGACGCCATCGACCAGATCAACGCCTCCACCCAGGAGGACATCGCCAAGGTGGACAGCCTCGTCGAGTCCTACAGGGAGGGCACCCTCAAGGAGATGCCCGGCAGGTCGCTCAGGGACACCCTGGAGGTCAACATCCAGGGGACCCTGGCCCAGGCCCGTGACAATGCGGGTAACATCGCCGGTAACTTCCTCGGATGGAGCAACCCCGCCGTCATCATGGCCAAGACCGGTGCCAGGGGTTCCATGCTGAACCTCTCGCAGATGGCCGGGTGCGTCGGTCAGCAGTCCGTCCGCGGTGAGAGGATCTCCAGAGGATACTGGAACAGGACCCTCCCCCACTTCCACAAAGGGGACCTCGGGGCCTACGCCAGGGGATTCTGCGCCGACTCCTACAAGAGCGGACTGTCCCCGACCGAGTTCTTCTTCCACGCCATGGGAGGAAGGGAAGGACTGGTCGATACCGCCGTCCGTACCAGCAGGTCCGGTTACATGCAGAGGAGGCTCATCTCCGCGCTGGAGGACCTCAAGCTGACCGCCGACGGCACCGTCAGGAACACCGTCGGCACCATCGTGCAGTTCAGGTACGGAGAGGACGGCATCGACCCCTCCCGCGCCGTGCGCGGGAAGGCGATCGACCTCAACGACCTCCTGGCGGAGGTCCTCGGCGACAACGCCGACCAGTTCCTCAACGTCGACGCCAAGGAGGGCTCCGGAGGCAACTACGGCGCCCGCGAGAAGGACCTCGAGACCATCGACTCCGACGACATGGAGTCGGAGGACGGAGAGTCCACTGAGGACTACGAGGGCGGAGACGACGACTACGACGGAGGCGAGTGAAGATGGCGAAGAAGGACACGATTGCGGCGCTTGTCAAGAGAGGCGTCAGCGAGGAGGCCGCCGCCCTCATCCTGACCAGGTACACCACCCTCGGGAGCATTGCATCCGCCGGGGCGCCCGCCCTCGCGGAGCTGGGGATCGAGGAGGCCGAGGCCGAGGACATCATCATGAAGATCGGCAAGCGCCCCGCCAGGGCATCCTCGCCCTCCAAGAAGGCGAGGCCCGAGGCGGCGCAGCCCGAGGCCGTCCGCGAGCCCCCTGAGGAGATCTACAGGCCGCATGAGTACACCGACATGGAGAAACGCCTCTTCGCGATCGCCGACAGGCTGGGGATCAAGCTCCCCATGAAGATCGTCTGCGACATCGCCAAGAGGGTCAGCGGCGCGGACCTCCCCGAGGAGACCTGCGAGAAGCTGATTACCGTCGCCAACAGGATGTACACCTCGCACCTGATGGACCAGAACGAGTCCGCAGGAGTCATGGCGGCGCACTCCCTCGGAGAGCCCGCCACCCAGATGAACCTCCGTACCTTCCACTTCGCGGGTGTCGCGAACGTGAACGTCACCGAGGGTCTGCCGAGGATCATCGAGATCGTCGACGCCAGGCGCGAGCCGTCCACCCCGTCCATGACCATACCCCTGAAGGGCCTGGCCGCCGAGGACGAGGGCGTGGCCAAGCACGTGGCGTCCGAGATCGAGATCACCTCCCTCATCGACGTGGCCAGCATCGAGACCGACATCACCAACCAGAAGCTGATCGTCGTCCCGGACGCCAGGAAGATGGAGGAGCGCGGGCTCACCATCGACGACATCGTCGAGAAGCTGAACAAGATCAAGGCCGTCCGCGGGATGGTCACCAGGCAGGACTACGACATCGTCATCGGTTCCGACGAGCCTTCCTTCAAGAAGCTCCAGCAGATGTACGACGCCGTCAGGAACGCCAAGCTGAAGGGGGTCGAGGGCATCCAGAGGGCAATCCTCCAGATGAACAAGGCCACCGGCAAGTGGGAGATCGTCACCGAGGGGAGCAACCTCGAGGAGGTCCTCCAGCTGGAGTCTGTCGAGGCCGAGAACGTCATGACGAACTCCGTCCTGGAGGTCGCCGACGTCCTCGGTATCGAGGCCGCCAGGAACTCGATCATCCATGAGGCGATGACCACCATGGAGCACGCAGGTCTGGACGTCGACGTCAGGCACGTCATGCTCGTGGCCGACGTCATGACCAACGACGGCACCGTGAGGGCCATCGGAAGGCACGGTGTCTCCGGAAAGAAGTCCTCCGTCCTTGCCAGGGCGGCGTTCGAGATCACCGCGGCGCATCTGCTGCACGCGGCGACCGTCGGCGAGGTGGACCATCTCGAGGGAGTCACCGAAAACATCATAGTGGGTCAGCCGGTGACCCTAGGAACCGGCGCAGTCAAGCTAATCTACACACCCAAGAAGAAAAAGGGGGAAAATGAATGAGCGAAGAAGTAGACATATCCAAAGCACTGAAAGCAGCCATCGCGACCGGAAAGGTCGAGTTCGGAGTGGACCAGACCGAGAAAGCGGTCAAGTCCGGCAAGGCCCAGATGATCATCATCTCCAAGAACTGCCCCTCCGACTCGCTGAAGAAGACCTCCGTCAAGACCCACATCTACGACGGGAACAACATGGAGCTCGGGGCCCTCTGCGGAAAGCCGTTCTCCGTATCAGCGCTTGCCGTCATCGACAAGGGCACTTCCAACATCTTAACGCTGTGAGAAAATGTCCGCCGAGAACTCGAAGCAGGAGATCGTCCTGACCGACGACACCCTCCGCTACATCGCGCTGTTCCAGCAGCTGACCCACACCAACGCGGTCGACTGCATGGACACGCCCGACAAGCTCGTCTTCGTAGTGGAGAAGGGCCAGGGCAACATAGCCGTGGGCAAGAAAGGGGAGCACGTCATCAAGCTGAAGGAGATCACAGGGAAGAACATCCAGGTGGTGGAGTACTCAGACGACCCCGCCCAGTTCGTCATGAACGTCTTCCATGTCTACAAGCCTCAGAAGGTCGTCATCGAGAAACGCGGCGACATCAATCACGCTACCGTGACCGTGGATCCCGAACTCAAGGGCCGCGCGATCGGAAAGGCCGGCAGGAACCTGCGCATAGCCAGGGATATCGTCAACAGGCATCACGATATCCAGAGCCTGAGCGTAGAGTGAGGCCGGCGCCCCCGGTCTTCACCAAGGTGGAGAAGCAAAACCTTTCAGCGGGGCCTTGCCCCGCCTCTTTTCTCTCTCAGCATCAAGTCCGGCCCATAGGCAGGTCCCCGGCCGGCCATGAGGGCATCATCGGTTGAGCGGAGTGCGTTCGACCTCGAGCCTGTCCCTGGTCGGGTATTCCTCCGTCTCGTAGCACCTGTACGGGAGGTCCCTGCAGATCTCCTCCAAGACCCAGGGGGCCGTCTCGATGCGGTTCCGCTCCCGGTCCACGAAGATGAGCTCGTCCGGCACATCGAAATCATCCTTCAGCAGGCCGGCGGCGGCATCGAGGTCATCGGCGTAGATTATGCCCTTGATCAGGGTCCCGTCCTCGGTGACCACATCGTAGGGCCTGGCCGTATTGGCCGCCCTGCGCTTGAGGCGGTTCCTCAGCTGGACGCCGTCCTTGAAGCGGGAGCTGCAGAAATGGATGGGGAGGTCCGGCAGGGCCTTCATGACCGCGAGCGCGGCCTCTTCCGAGCCTTTAACTGCAGATGACACCTCGTCCCTGACCTCGTAGCCGTGCTTCTCCATCATGTCCCAGTTGGTCTCGCTGAACTCCAGCTCGTTGAGGTTGGCGAACTTCACGCCTGCCGAGAATGCGTACTTCAGCATGGCCGCCATGTCGTCCACGCGCCCAGGCAATGCGGGGATCTCTATGCCCACGTCCATCCCGGTCCCGGACACGACTTCGGCAAGCTCGGTGGACTCCATGTTCCTCCAGCGCGCCTCTATCGGGTGGTAGCGGATCTCGTCGAGGCCCGCCTCCTCCAGCATCCGCGCTTTCTCCAGGGATATCTCGGCCGTGTACATGTGGATGTGATGGCCGGGGCCGAAGTGCTCCTTCAGGAGGCGGATGTAATGGAGGGTCCGTTCCATGTCCTCGGACGGGTCCCCGCCGGTGATCCCGGTGCCTTCCGCGTCCATCGCCTCAGCCTCCTCGATGACCTGGTCGTCGTTGGAGACCGGCCCTTCGTTGGCGTACACGGACCCGGAGGTCCTGCGGTTCTCTGATATCGGGCAGTAGAAGCACCCGGCGCGGCACCTGCCGGTGACGAACAGGACCATCTTGGATCCCCTGGTGCAGTATTCGCATCCCTCGGCAAGGGGGCCGTTGGCGGCCGAGCCCGAATCGAACCTCACAAAGGCCATGGCGCGGCAAACGCTTGCGAAGTTTTAATAATGTTCTGGGGATGGAATGTCAGATGAAGAAGAGCAGCCGTGTCATACTGGCACTTGACGAGACCGACCGTGAGAAGGCGCTTTCCGTGGCCGATTCCGTCTCCGGGACAGTGGACGCGATCAAGATAAACTGGCCCCTGGTCCTCTCCGCCGGGCCGGAGATGATAACCGAGCTCTCGGAGCGTTCGGACGTCATCTGCGATTTCAAGGTCGCCGACATCCCGAACACGGTGCATCTGATCGTTGATCTGGCACTTAAGAGGGGGGCCTCCGGGGTCATCGTCCATGCCTTCACCGGCTCCGACTCCCTGTCCGAGGCTGTCAGGACCGCCGAGGGACGCGGCTCCGTTTACGCTGTCACCGAGATGAGCCATCCCGGAGGGAAGGAGTTCACCGCCCCGGTCGCAGTGCAGCTGGCACAGATGGGCGTGAAGTGCGGCGTGAAGGGTTTCATCGCCCCCGCCACCCGTCCGGACCGCATCGCCGCCATCAGGAGGATCGCGGGCCCGGGCATGGAGATCCTCTCCCCCGGTGTCGGCGCTCAGGGGGGCTCGGCCGCCGAAGCGATCAAAGCTGGGGCCGATTATGTCATAGTCGGCAGGGCCATCTACGGCGCGGAGGACCCAGCGACCGTCGCCCGCGCCTTCGCCGCCGACGTGCGCTCGGCGCTATGACCCAGACGGAAAATGCGGCGCGGCAGGCGCCGATTCCGTTCCGGGTCCGGCCTTTCCTATTGTATTTATTATAATTACGCGCCCTGAACGTATAAATAACAAGTCCTGCATGTTTGCGCATTCCGATTTATAATTGGAGATTCGAAAATGCGCATATTTGGAAAAGGAAAAGCCTCGCCCGAAGAGGGCGAAGCCCCTGCCGCACCCGTTGTCAAGAGCGAAGGCGGCATAGGTTGGCTCAAAGAGCACTGGCTCCCGCTTTCCCTGTTCGTGATCGTTCTGGCGGCCTTCCTGGTAAGGTTCGTCTACGCGTACGGGATCTCCGCCGGCGACAATTACGCCCTGTCCGGCGGCAGCAGCGCGAGCAGCAACCTCCGCATCGTCATGGAGATCATGGCGGGCACCTACGACCCGTCCAGCGTCGCCTCCCTGAACTATCCGTTCGGGTCTGTGAGCGCCTACGGGCCGGCCTATGATTACATAATGGCGGGCATAGCGCAGATCGTGACGGCTTTCGGCATCTCGGACCGCACCGCGGCAGCCGGGACCATCGCCTGGGCGGCGCCCATACTCGGTGCCCTCACCTGCATCGTGATCTACGGCATCGGCAAGAAGATGTACCGCGAGGACCGCGTGGTAGGTGTCGTCTCGGCGCTCTTCTATGCGTTCTTCGGCCTCATCATAATGACCACTCCCTTCTCGAGCGGCTCCGGGTTCGCGTTCATCTGCTTCTTCGCGTCCCTGATGGTCTACTTCATCCTGTGCGCCCTCAAGGCCGCCGATGAAGGCCAGCCCAGCGGCCCCAAGGGCGTGCTGAAGGACAGGAAGGTCCTCGTTCCGACGGTCCTGGCGGCTGTCATGTTCGGGATCACCGTCCTCTCCTGGACGGGATTCTGGATGATCTTCGTCGTCATCGCCGTCATCCTGGGCATATCGCTGATCGTCCAGCGCATCTCCGGCAGGGACATGTGGCCCGCCGTCGCCATCGCCGATATCATCCTCGCGGCCGGCATCATCTGCGCCGCAGTCTGGTACGGTGCGGTCGGCCAGTGGGATGCCGTTGCCTCCGGAGCGGTCGTGCTCGGTGTGCTCACAGCAATATACGCCACTGCCTTCGCCTGCGCCGCCAAGAAGCCCTGGGTGGCCACCATCCCCGTATTCGCCGTCGTCATCGTCGCGGTCGCCGTCGTCATCATGTTCCTCGACGGGGACCTCTCGCACGCGATATTCCACGGCAACAGCGTCTACAGCGGCACCCTCATGGAGGACCTTGCCGACAATGCGACCAGGACCTCGATCTCCGACATGGCATCGTACTACGGCTGGCTCACCCTCTGGTTCCCGTTCATCCTCGGATGCTGGATGCTCTACAGGTACAGGGCCCACGCCTCCTCCAGGCTGTACGGCTTCTCCCTGCTGTACATCTTCTCGATGTTCTTCGTCGGATGGTTCGACAGCAGCTATGCCGTCCTCGCCGGCCCCGCCTTCGCGGCAGGGTGCGGCATCCTCTCGGTGAAGGTCATCAGGGCGGTGGACCTGAAATCATACTTCAGGTCCCTCCGTGGCAACGGCTTCAAGGCCGGCGCCAGGAAGTCCCTGAAGTTCTTCCCGCTGGCCACCGTCCTCATCGCGGTGTTCCTGGTCGCCGTCCCCAATGCCGTCCTGGCAGCGGATGCGGCCACGCCCTCCAACGACGAGAAGGCCGGCTATTTCGGCGGGCTCAGCTACGACATACAGACCTCCGACGATTCCGAGTCGTCCGCCCTCTGGTCCTATTACTCGACCCAGGACGTCGACGGAGGCATCGTGACCTGGATCTCCAACTCCGATTACGCGGCCGAGGCCGGCTTCAAGAGCGTCACCGATTCCAACGGCGGCGGGACCGTGCCGATGTCCCAGATCTACCTGGGCAGCTCATCGGCCAACACGGTCGCCGTGATGACCATCAGGATGATCCTCAACCACGACGCCGCCTGGTTCGACAGCGTCATCAAGAGCGTCTTCGGCGACGATACGAAGGCGGAGATCTTCGAGAATCTCGTGGACGACCCCTCGGCCGCCCGCGAGGCCATCGCCAACAGCCCCTCAGACTACTCCGGCATCAAGCTGAACTCGCTGACCTCCGAGAACGCGGTGTACTACGCCGCTTCCCACTACCTCACGGCCAACCTCACCGAGGCCCAGATCCAGGCGCTCTATCATGACGTATGCGCAGCGTCGGGCAGGACCGGGATCCAGTACATCGAGCTCGACGGGAGCATGCTGCCCCTCTACTACGGCGACAGCTCCTCCTTCTCCACCATGGCCTACTTCGGCCAGTACTCCGCCGGGAACTACAATGCCCCGACCTACTTCTACAGCTACAACGCCTACTATGGCTACACGAGCTACACCTCGGCCATGTACGAGACGTTCCTCTGGAACGCCCTCATCGGCATCGACGCGACCGGGTACAGCAACTCGTACGCCCTGCTCTCCGCGCTTGCGGCCGCCGGCAGCGACGTGACCGTCAAGCCCCTGACCGGCATCGACGGATTCAAGATCGCCTACTGGCACGTCATGTACAATGCGGACGACAGCGCCACCAGTTCCTCCTCCGGATGGACTGAGATGGATGCCTACGAGGCCATCGCCAAGCAGAAGACCGACGGCGGGGTCATCAACTACCTGTCCAGTGTCATGCTCCTGGAGTACACCGCCGACGATGCGAGCTCCACGACCGAGACCTATACGGGCACCGTGACCGCCTCCGGCAGCGCCGTCGAGGGCATCAGGGCCTCCGTCTACACCTACGACAGCAACCTCGGGACATATGTCAGGGGAAGCACAGCCTACACCGCCTCCGACGGCACCTTTACCGTGCATGTCCCGGCCGGCTCCGACTCCTACCTCGTCCTGTACGCCGGATCGACCGGCGGAAGGGACGGCGTCGCGCTGTCCACTACGGTCATCGACTCCAGCACTTCGACGAGCCTGAACCTGACCGTCACTGCCGTCACTCCGTCCTCCGCAGTCATCACTGTCGGCGGCACAGAGTCATCTATCAGCGGCACCGCCCTCCTCGAGGGCACTGCCAGCGGCAAGACATACAGCGTGCCTGTCAGCAGCGGGACGCTCGACCTGAGAGGCCTGACCTCAGGCATCCTGCCCGACAAGTACACTGTGACCGTCACTTCCGAGAACGGGACCACCGTCGGAACCGCCACCGTCATCATCGGCGACGGCTCCGATCTTAGGATCGCGCTCACCGGCGGCAAGGTCACCGTTACAGTCACCAACGGACTGACCCAGGGATACGCCTCCGGCACCGAGGTCACCCTGACCGAGACCACTTCGGGCATCTCCTACACCGGGACCACCGGAGCGGACGGCAAGGCCGTCATTTACGTGACCGCCGGCACCTACGCCGGATCGGTCGCCTCCGACGGCCTCTACGGCTCCTCCTCATCCAACACCACCATGTCCTCGAGCGGGTCCGACAGGACCATGACCATCGCCGCCTACCCGGCGGAGTCGGTCACGGTCTCCGGGTTCTCCGGCGATGCCGTCGTGTCGGCGGTCGGGTTCTCCGGCCGCACCGACGGCTCCACGGCCTACCTGCCCATGACGGTCACCGGCAACACGTACACTGCGTACCAGCTGTCCGCCGGCAAGATCGCCTACGCAGTCTTCAGCGCGTCCTCGTCGAGCCCTGCGCTCACCGAGTACGATGCCCGCACCGTCACCGGTACTGTCTCCGAGGCCGACGGCCAGAAGATCAACGCGACCGTCGTCTTCATCAAGAGCGACGGCGCTGTGTTCACCTATGCCTCTGTTTCAGGCACCGGCGCCTACACCGCCTACCTGCCCGACGGAGATTACACTGTCTACGCCTACGGCGGCAGCGAGGTCTATTACGGCACTCTGGCCGTCTCCGGCAATGCGACCTGCGACATCAGCCTGGTCTCTGCCTACAGCGTTACCCTCTCGGTCAGCGCCAACACCAACAGGACCTCCACCTCGTCATACAACTACCTGCCCTACGTGGGGGTCTCGGCGACCGTCACTGTCGACAGCACCGATTACTCCTTCACCGTCCTCACCAACTGCGGGACCAGCTCCTCCTCCACCGGAAGGGCTGTTATCTGGGTCCCCCAGGGATCCGATGCCACCGTGAAGGTGCTCAAGGACGATCTGCGCAACACAGGCATGTTCACAATGACGGAGGACTACTCGCACACCTTCTCCGAGGTCTCGTCCAACTCCAGCCAGTCTCTGACATTCTCGGTCAGCACCTCCTCGTCCTCTACGGGGAGCCAGACCGTGAACGCTGTGGCCGCTAACGGCAGAACTATATCGCTGTACGATTCCGACGGCAACCTGATCTCCCTCAGCAGCGCCGTCCAGTACGAGCTGAAGTCCACCAGGACATCTGCCAACGTCTACACGCTGGTATCCAACAGCGACAGGACCTACACCGTGTCCTACGACACTTCCGGGGCCATCCCGGAGCTGATGCCCGGGCAGTACACCATCAGCATCAGTGATGACAGCGATCAGAGCAATGCTCAGCAGTACTTCACCTCCACGACCGTGTACATCGTTTACGAGTACGATGGCAGCAGCTACTCCGGCAAGGCAGTCCTTGACGGAGAAGCCGTCGATATCGTCCCGGTGAAGGTCACGTACGCCCAGGGAGCGACCGTCACGGTGGATTCGCTGTCCGCCCACCTCTCGTTCCTGCCCGGCTACTCCGATTACACCCTGTCCGACAATTACTGGACCGGATCGGAGAGCACAACCGACGGCGTCACCACCGTCTGGTACTACTTCGCCAAGCAGTCCTACGACGAGATCTACACCATCAAAGCCGTGCTGAACAGCAAGGCCGCGACCGCCGCAGTTGATGGTTCCTCCTCCGCTTCCGGAACGACCGCCGACCTCACAACGACATACGACACGGTGACAGTCACCGGGTCCCTCGGCACCGATGCCGACGGAGTCGTCGCCGCAGGATTCTACGCGAGCGGATCCGGCACCCTGGCCGTGAAGAGTTTCGCTGTCCTGGCATTCGTGTCCCCGTCCGACGGCAGGTACACTGTCGAGCTGCCCAAGGACGAGGCCGGAGATTCGTACACTCTGTACTTCGCATTTGCAGGCATCGCCAAGAGCGACGATGCGGCCTTCTCGGTCTACGCAGGGAACTCCGGCGATACCGTCATCGAGGCCGTTTCGACGCTCACCGAAGTCAGCTCGGTGTCCAAGACCTACGTCGATGCGGACGAGGACAGCAGCATCACCTACAACCCCGTCTACGCTTCGGACTCGAAGGTGTTCAACACCGATTACACCGGGACCGTCCCTGCCGATGTGGTTTATGCGCATTTCGCAGACGGGGAAGCCACTGTCAAGATCAGGATCTACAACAACTCCGACAACGATGTTGTGTACTACCTGATCGGAAGCGGCAGCTTCACCCTGAACAAGGCGTACTTCATTCTCGTTTCTGCTGGTGACAGCAATGCTATCGAGGTCGAAGGCATCTACAGCGCCGACTCCGTCGGTGCGTTCACTGACAGCCTGAAGGTGGCGGTCTACAGTTCCGACGGGACCCTGGCCGACACCCTGCCTGTCGGGGCGATCTGCCTGGAGAAGTACAGGAACGACGACACTACCTCCGATTACACCTTCACGCGCACCGGCGACACCGGCGAGGTGACGATCGTCACCTCCGGCGACAGCGCCCTGCCGTCGCAGTACACCGGTGCCTCGTACAGGTACGCGGTCACGGTGACCAACACCTGCATGGGCCTTAAGACCGTGAGCCTCACACCGTCGGCAAGCCTGCCTGACGGGTGGCAGATGGTGATCGAGTACGGCGGCATCAGCAAGGTGCTGGCCTCCGGCGACACGGCGAGCGTCGTCGTGGCCGGAGACTCCGTCACTCCTGTCTACATCACCCTGGTCAACACCCTGGGCGATGCAACCAACGCGGCCAGTGTGACCGTCACCGGAGACATCGCCGAGACGACCCTGGCCTACCAGACCGGAGGCATCAGCACCACTGACGGCAGCGTCAGCGGCGGCGATGCGGACAACAGCGAGGCCGGTATCAGCAGCACATTCTGGGCTCTGACGGTCATCGCTGTGATCATCATCTTCATGATGGTCTACAGCGGAAGCAAGAGGGGGATGTTCTCACGCAGAAAGTGAAGTTGATCGCAGTATTGGCGGCCGTCATGGCCGCCCTGGCATTCGCGGCCGTCCTCAGCGGCCCGGATTCCGATGCCGAGAGCGTCGCCAACCATTCGGTCACGGCGGCCGACGGCACAGACACCAAGACCGGCGGCGAACTGGAGTTCACGATCTCCTTCACGGAGTCTGCCGGCGACCCGTCCGCCATATCGTACGAGGCCAAGCTGACCAACTCCTCCGGGACCACCCAGAGCAGCGCGGTCAGCCCCAGCTCGGGAGATCTGTCCAACGGCGGGTCGGCGACCCTGAAGGTCACTGCGCCCACCACGACCGGCAAGTACACCCTTACCGTGACCTGGACCGAGAAACTAGGTGATGATACCCTCACCTATACCGACTCGGTCAGGATCGGGGTCCACGAGCCCATCACTCTCTCGATGACCCTGGAGAACACCGGCTCTGTCAGCATCAGCACCAACGTCTACTTCTATGTGGACGGGACGATGATCGAGGACAGCAGCACATCGCTGAGCATCGCGCCCGGCAAGTCCCAGACGCTCACCTACGGCTACTACGACTCCGATCTGAGCTCCGGCAAGCACACCTACTATGTCGCTTCGGCCGACGGCTCCACCGTCGTCTCCGGCGAGAAGACGTTCTACTACAATCAGGACGACAGCAACTGGCAGTCATATCTGATGGCCCTCATAGTGATCATCCTGATCATCGTCTTCATCTGGATCTACAGGAAGCCCGTCAAGAACTACGGGAAGCCCAAGGCCAGGCGCTGAATCAAACCTTTTCCCGGGGGGCATTTCCCCGGCATTATTCTGAATTTCTGGAAAATACGGCAGGATCCCTGCCGCCGGACCCATTATGTCTGGGACATCATCTCTGCGCCGCGGACATGACGGCCGCCGTCGCGATCTCCGAACGGGAGCGCTCCACCAGCTGCCTCGCGAGGTCCTGCTTCCTCCTCACGGGGGCGACGGAATCCTTCACATCCAGCGACATGAGCGCGTCGCAGAGCATCTCCATGGAGGCGAACACCTCCCTGGCCTTGGCCGTGTTCCCGTCGGCGAGGTTCTGGACCATGTCCCTCCTGAGCTCTCCTACGGCATCTCCCAGCCCCAGGGCCCAGGCGGCGGGGGTGACGTCGAGCAGATCATGCCCGGGGATCTCCGCTCCCCTCAGCGCGCTGTCGTAAATCGCCGTCTCGGCGAACTCGGCCATCGCCGACTGCACATGTCTCCGAAGATCAGCTGAGGGTGGGCCATGAGGCTCTCCGTCAGGGCGGCGAGGTCCCCGGAGATGGAATCTATGAGCTCCGGGTCCCTCCTGCCGACGTGGATCATATGGATCGCCGTCTTGGTCTTCCTGATGATCGCCCTGGAGCCGCTGAACGCGCGCTCCTCCGCTGCCTCGAGCTCCGAAAGGGCCTTCTGGACCTCTATCGTCTCCTTCTCCAGTCCGTTCATCCTGTTTCCTCCCTGTACCTGTCCATCAGCGTCCTGTGGAACCCGGAGCGCAGGCCGTCCCTGAACAGGTCGCGGCCGATGCGGCGGGAATAAGGGCATTCCTCGGGGAAAGTGAAGCCCTCCCCCGGGAAGGTGACGTCCAGCAGCGTGAGCCCCTCGGGCTTGGCCAGTCCGAACGTCCCGTCCCTGCCGGCAAGGATCTCCTTGACATCCTGCAGCGAGGACATCCCGAGGCCCACCTGCATCACCGCGGCCATTATCCTGCGTATCTGGTTCCAAAGGAAGTAGTTCGCGCAGAAATCGGTCTCGATGATGTTCCCGCGGAGCCTGACGTTCACCGAGTCTATCGCCATCACTGTGGATTTCCCGGTCTCGTTCTTGGCGAAACGCTTGAAATCGTGATGCCCCTCGAACAGCTCCGCCGCCTCCCTGAACGCCGGGAGGTCCATGCGGTCGGCGGGGCAGGAGTACCTGTAATAGCGTTTGTCGGCGATCCTCGGGTTGAAGGCATCGTCCACCTCGCGGTATGCCAGGTAGTAGACCCCGTCGGAGACGGAGTTGAGCGCCCGGAGCATGGTCTCCGGGTCCTTGAACTCGGTGTAGAAGGCTATTGCGTTGCCGAGCGCCGAGACTCCGGCGTCGGTGCGGCTGGCGAACCTGAGGTCTATCCTGTCCTCGGGCACATGATCGGTAAGGAGCAGCTTCGAGCGGACCTCGCCGGCGACCGTCCTCAGGCCGGTCTCCGGAGGCTGGGCCTGCGATCCGCTGAAGCCCTCCCCGAGGTATGCGACCTTGACCAGGTAGCGTCTCATGCGCCGCGGATGGCCTTCATGTGGTCTATGCGCTTCTGTATGAGGGCCTGGGTCCCGATGTCGTGGCGGACGAAGGAGCCTCGCACTTTATGTACTTCAGGCCGGCCTCGCAGTTCTCCTCGGCCTCGGCGATGGTGTCCCCCACGCCGACGATACCGACGGCCCTGGAGGTCCCGGTGACGAGCTTCCCGTCGTTCTTGTACACGCTGCCGTAGTAGACGACGGCGCCGACCTTGTTGATGGCGTCCGTGTCGATGGCGATGGTGTGCCCGGCGACCGGGCTGACCCCGTAGCCCTCGGGGACCACGTACTTGACGACCGTCGCCTTCGGGGCGAAGCGCACGTCCGGCCTGGGGCCCTTGCCGGCCTCCCACTTGATGATGTCGGAGAAGCTGGTCTCCAGGGAGGTGAGGACGTTCATGGCCTCGGGGTCGCCGAACCTCGCGTTGATCTCGATGATCTTGGGCCCGTCCTTGGTGAGCATGAACTGCCCGTACATCACGCCGCGGTAGGGGCACCCTTCCTTGTCCAGGGCCCTGACGATGGCGAGGTCGATATCGATCGCCTTCTGCCTCTCCTCGGCCGTGACGAACGGCAGGAGGCCGTCGGCGTCGGAGTAGGAGCCCATGCCCCCGGTGTTCGGCCCTTTGTCGCCTCGTAGGCTCTCTTGTGGTCTTGGACCAGGGGCATGGGGATGACGTCGGTCCCGTTCACGAAGACCATCTGGGTGAACTCCTCGCCCTCGGCCTTCTCCTCGATTATGACCTTCCCGCCGCCCACGTTGTTCTCGAAGATCTCGCGGATGTACGCAACGGTCTCGTCGAGGTTGGCCAGCTGGTCCCCCTGGACCTTGACGCCCTTCCCGCCGGTGAGGCCGACGGGCTTGATGGCCACGGGGTAATCGACCTTCTTCACGAACTCCACGGCCTCCTCCTCGCTGTCGAAGCTCGCGTACCTGAGGTTGCCGTCGATGCCGTACTTCTCGACGAGGTTCCTCATGAACGTCTTGGAGGTCTCGATTCTCGCCGCGGCCTTGGTGGGCGAGGCGCATTTGATGCCCATGTTCTCCAGGGCATCGACGACGCCCGCTCCGAGGGGGGCCTCGGGGCCGACGAAGGCGTACTCGACGAAGTTGTTGAGCGCGAAGTCGCAGATGCTGTCGACATCGTCCTCGTCGGTGTTCAGGACCTTCTTGGACCTGGCCTCGATCCCGGGGTTGGTGTTCTTCATCACGGCGTAGATCTCCGCTCCGGAACGCCAGAGCGCTTCGACGGCGGCATGCTCCCTGGCGCCTCCGCCGACTGTCAGTATCTTGATTCCCATCGTCATGCCTCCAGCAGCCCCAGCGCCGCGATGACGTCGTCCACGCCCTCGCCCTTCTTCGCCGAGGCAGTGATTATCTTCTTGACCCCGCCGGTGAGCTTCGCGTAGTCCCCGATGATGACCTGCGGGTCGACGCCGACGGCGTCAGCTATGTCCATCTTGTTCAGGACGGCGATGTCCGAATGGAGGAAGATCTGGTGGTGCTTCCTCACCATGTCGTCGCCCTCGGTGGTCGAAATGACCACCGCGCGGTAGTCCGTGCCCAGCGGGAAGTCCGCGGGGCAGACGAGGTTGCCGACGTCTCGATGATGACGATGTCGTACTTCGATAGGTCGACGCCGTCCAGCACCCTGTTTATGTCGTGGGCCTCGAGGTGGCATTCCTTGCCGGTGTTGCAGTTGATTGCATCGAGCCCGGCGGCTCTGAACCTCTTGAAGTCGTCGTCGCCGGTCACATCGCCGGCGATCACGAGCACCCTCTTCCCGGCGGCCGCGAGACGCTTCCCCATCTCGCAGATCAGGGTGGTCTTCCCGGAACCGATGGAGCCCATGAAGTCCACCGACCTGATCCCGTTCTCCTTGAAGCGGTGGTATATGCCGTGGGCGAGGTCGCTGTTCTTCTTCAGGACATCGGTCTCCATCCCGGCCTGTATTATATGCATGCACGCGTGATTACACTCATGGCAATTAAAGGTTGAGAGGGCGGTCTGCGGAACATCGTCCGCATGCCCCCGTCCCTTCCGGAGATGTTCGCCCCGCCTGTTCCCGCTGACTGCCGCACCCCCGGTTGAAATACCGTACGCAGGTAAGCTGTCACGCCATGAGCAAAGACGGGAAAGGCATCGGCACAGAGCAGGGGAAGAGCATCGATATAAACAACGCAGTCGATTGGAAATCCATGGATGCGGCGATCGGCAATTCCGATTTCAAGGACGTGCGTGACAAGGGCGGATATTTCGTCGATAAGTCGGAGCTCATCGACAGGATCCTGAGGATGGAGAGCGCCAAGGTCTTCCTCTTCACAAGACCCAGGCGCTTCGGGAAATCGCTCAACCTGAGCATGATCGACGCGTACCTGAACCTGAATTATAAGGGCAACACCTGGTTCGACGGGCTGAAGATCTCAGACCTGAGGCCTGACGATCCGCTGAAGAACGCATCCCCGGTGATCCGCCTGGATCTGGGCTGCATCGGGGTGGACACATGCGATAAAGCTATAGCCAGCACTCGTGCGGTCATTGCCGACGTCTTCATGGACCACCCGGAACTGGACAACTCAGAGAGGCTCAGCCCGGCGCTGAGGAAGCTCTACACCAGATATTCCGAAGGAGAAGTTGAGGAGGATGAAGTCGAACTCTCGCTCAAGCGCCTGTCGAAGATGCTTGAGGCCCACTACGGCAGGAAAGCGGTGATCATCATCGATGAGTACGATGCTCCCATAAACAATGCATTCGGGAATCCGGAGCTTCGCAGCATCATCGATTTCTTCCGCAGGCTTCTGTCGAACGCGCTCAAAGGCAACGATTCCCTGGACAGAGCCGTCCTGACGGGCGTGATGCAGCTCTCCAAGGAGAGCATCTTCAGCGGCATCAACAACCTGTACGTCGATAACATACTGTCGACCGAGTTCGACGACATGATCGGGTTCACCGAGGAAGAGGTGAAGAAGATGTGCGCGGACTTCGGCGCTCCCGAGAAATTCCTGGAAGCGAAGGAATGGTACGACGGATACCGTTTCGGGAACACGGACGTGTACAACCCCTGGAGCGTTCTGAACTATGTCAGCAGGAAGTTCGTCCCGGACCGCTATTGGGCCGGGACCAGCGGGAACGGGATCATCGACACCCTCATCGGGAAGGCGGATAGCGAGACCTACAGGAACATAATGGAGATCGGCTCCGGCGGGATGGCGGCCGAAGATCTCAGCATGTCCGTGACGTTCAATGACATGTCTTCGGATTACGGCGGGAGCAGCATATACTCGGTCATGGCTGCCACCGGCTATCTCCGCGCCGAGAAGGTCCCGAGCGGCGGGTATAAACTGTCGATACCGAACAAGGAGATGCGTTCGGTGTACAAGAGGAAGTTCATGAACGCCCTCGATAGGCTCAGGGTCGGAAGCCGCCCTGTTGAGAATCTCTGCAAAGCGGTCCTTTCGAACGACGTCCTGGCGATGGAGAGCAGCCTCAGGGACATGATGGAGAGGTCCTTCAGCGTCAGGGTGTTCGATTCGGAGCACGCCTACCAGACGATGGTGGCGGGCATGCTCATGAGCCTGGGAGACACCTTCAGGGTGGAGGCCGACCGCGAATCCGGGGACGGATATTCCGACATCCGCATCATCAGCTCCTCTCCGGAGCATCCGAGCGTGATCATCGAGATCAAGCGCACGGCCGGCATCGGGCAGGCGGAAGATGCCGCCCGGAAGGCGCTCGGCCAGATAAGCGCCAGAAGGTACTGCGCCGGACTGAAGGGCGAGGTCCTAACATACGGTGTCGCCTTCGCCGGGAAGGACGTGAAGGTCCTCGCCGGGCATGCGGACGGCCTCTCGGAGCACAGGCGGCCGGCATAAGGGCGGCAGGACGCCCGGACCGCGGCAGTCTCCCTCCTGCGCGCATTATAAAAGGAACGAGGGGATAGTCCCGCCGATGTACGCGGAGTTCCTATCGAAGATGCTGGAGGACGCCGGGGCGGAGGAGGGCTGCATGCTCGACCTGACCGTCTCCGGGAAGTCTTACCGCGGCGTTCTCATGCCCCACCATGAGTTCAGCGGGCATGACATCGTCATCCTCAAGGTGAAATCAGGTTACAACATCGGCATCAGGGTGGATGAGGGGGCCTCCGTGAAGGTCGTCTCCCGGCCGGTCGAGAGGAAGAGGCCGGAGGCCGCTGAGGCGGACCGCCCCGGCCTGAAGACCATCGTCCTCCTGGGGACCGGAGGCACCATAGCCTCCTACGTCGACTACCGCACGGGGGCCGTCCATCCCGCATTATCGACCGCCGATATGGTGAACGCCGTGCCGGAGATCAGGGAGATCGCCAACCTGAAGGCGAAGGTGCTGTTCTCCATTTTCTCGGAGAACATGACCCCGAAGCACTGGCAGGAGCTGGCCAAGGCCATCGCCGATGAGATCGACGCCGGCGCCGATGCCGTCATCGTGCCCCACGGGACCGACACCATGGGCTACACCGCTGCCGCGGTGTCCTTCATGCTCGGGGACGTCCCCAAGCCGGTGGTGTTCGTCGGGGCCCAGCGGTCCTCCGACCGCCCCTCCTCGGACGCGTCCTCCAACCTCATGGCCGCCGCCAGGTTCTGCGTCGGCGGCAACCGTGCGGGCGTCTTCGTGGTCATGCACGACACCCCCGGGGACGACTCGTTCGCGGTGCATCTCGGGACCAGGGTCCGCAAGATGCACACCTCCCGCAGAGATGCCTTCAAATCGATCAACGTCCCGCCTGTGGCGCACATCGACAGGGACGGGAAGATAACGTTCAACACCGAGGGGCGCCCCGTATCGGACGGGAAGTGCAGCGTGTCCGCCGACCTCTGCACCGATGTGGTCCTCCTGCAGTTCTACCCGGGGATGGACCCGGCGCTCTTCAGGGACGTGTTCATGAAGTCCAAGGGCGTGGTCATCGAGGGCTCCGGGCTCGGCCACGTGAACTCCAACATGGTCCCGCTCATCAAAGAGGCCACCGACAGGGGGACGGTCGTGGTCGTCACCTCCCAGTGCCTGAACGGGAGGACCAACCTCAACGTCTACAACACCGGCAGGGACATGCTGAACGCCGGCGCGGTCACCGTCTGGGACATGCTCCCGGAGACCGCCTACGCCAAGCTCATGTGGGTCCTGGCCAACTCGGAGGGCCGCGATGCGGCCGTGGAGATGATGAGGACGCCGCTCTGCGGCGAGATGTCCGACAGGAGGGAGCTGCTTTGAACGCCGACGGAAAGGAGGGGAAGCCCGAGATGATGTGCGGGATCGAGATCCACCAGCAGCTGGACACCCACAAGCTGTTCTGCAACTGCCGCAGCGAGCTCTCGGAAGAGGGCTTCGGCGGGATCTACCGCCGCCTGAGGCCCACCACCTCCGAGATGGGGGAGATCGACCGCGCCGCCCTCGCCCAGTTCAGGAGGGGCTACGGGTACGTCTACCAGTCCTGCCCCTGCGAGACCTGCCTGGTGGAGCTCGACGAGGAGCCTCCCCACGAGGTCAATGCCGAGGCCATGGAGACCGCGCTGATCTTCAGCGAGCTCATCGGGGCGAGCGTCATCGACGAGGTCGAGTTTATGAGGAAGATCGTCGTCGACGGGTCCAACACCTCCGGGTTCCAGAGGACCTCCCTGGTCGCCGTGGACGGCTCCGTGGAGGCCGTCGGCAGGAGGATCGGCATCCTCTCCGTCTGCCTGGAGGAGGACGCCTGCAGGAAGATCGAGGCGGACGCCGACACCGTCACCTGGAGGACCGACAGGCTGGGGATCCCCCTGATAGAGGTGGCGACCGCCCCGGATATGAGGACGCCTGAGGAGGTCATGGAGGTCGCCTCGAGGATCGGCTCGCTCCTGCGCGCGACCAAGAGGGTCAAGAGGGGGCTGGGGACGATCAGGGAGGACCTGAACATCTCCATCCCCGAAGGCGCGCGCATCGAGATCAAGGGAGTGCAGGAGCTCAGGCTGCTCCCGCTGTTCGTGGAGAACGAGGTGAAGAGGCAGAAGATGCTCGTGAGGGTCAGGGGCATCCTCAGGGAGAGGGGCACGGCCCCCGCCTCCGGCGAGATCGTCGACGTCACGAAGGTGTTCGACGGCTGCGCCTCCAAGGTCATCTCCGGCGCCCTGAAGTCGGGCGGGAAGGTCCTGGCCGCCAGGCTGCCCGGGTTCGCCGGCGTCATGAACGGCGATAACGGCACCCTCCGCCTGGGAGCGGAGATGGCCGGCTACGCCAGGACCGCGGGCGTGAAGGGAATATTCCATTCCGACGAGCTCGTCGGCGGCGCCTACGGCATCGACCCGGCGTACGTGGAGAAGCTCGCCGCCTTCCTCTATCCTGACGGCAGGGGCGCGAACGACGCGTTCGTCATCTGCGCCGCGCCCCAGAAGAAGGCGGAGCGCGCCGTCTCCCTAGCGGTTGGCAGGGCCAATGCGGCCTTGGACGGCGTCCCCGAGGAGACCAGGGACCCCCTGCCGGACGGGACGACCCGCTATTCCAGGCCCCTGCCGGGGGCCGCGAGGATGTACCCCGAGACCGATGTGCCCCCGACCCCCATCGCCCCGGAGAGGCTCGCCCGCATCAGGGCGAACCTTCCCGAGCTCCCGGAGGTGGCGGAGAAGAGGCTGGTCTCCAAGTACGGGATCAGCCCCCAGCAGGCGGCGCAGATCGTGCGCGGCGGGAGGGACGACCTCTTCGCCGAGATCGCCGACGGCTTCGGCCTGACCGCCGTGGCGGCCACCACCTTCCAGAACACCTTCCAGGAATTGGAGCACGAGGGCATCGACACCGACGCGTTCACGCATGAGATGCTCTACGGCGTGTTCCGCGCCCTGAAGGAAGGGAAGTTCGCCAAGGAGGCCGTCCCCGCCCTCCTCAGGGAGATGGCGGCCGGGACGCCCTGGACGCCGCCGTCTCGAAGCTCGGGCTGTCCGCAGTCGACGAAGGCGAGGCGCAGGCGGTCATCGCCAAGATCGTGGACGAGCGCGCCGACTACGTGAAGGCCAACGGGAAGAGGGCCGTCGGCGGGCTCATGGGCCCCGTCATGGGGGCCCTCCGCGGGAAGATCGACGGGAAGAGGGCGAACGCCCTCCTCTCCGCCGAGATAGACCGGGTGCTGGGTCAGTGAAGGCGGGCCTCCGGCCCGCTCTTCACGCGTGACGGCCCCCGGGCCCCGGGGAAAGGCCCGGGGCGAACCGGTAATGACATAGCTTTATGATGGTGCAGCGACATATGAATGAATGCGAAGGGCCGGGGCTCCATCATATCCAAATCAAGCTCCGGCCCTTTTGCATCCTTTTCTCTATCCGTGACCTTCGATCTTCCGCAGATGCCCGCATCATATCAGGAGCATCAGCTTCCTGCAGTGAGCATCGCGAGGCCGATCCACGACCTCGCAGACATCTTCTCGTGCAGGAACGCGGCCGCGAACAGCACCGTGAACAGGATGCTGAGCTTGTCGATGGGCACGACCAGCGAGGCCGGGCCGTCCTGCAGGGCCTTGTAGAAGCACAGCCAGGAAGCACCGGTCGCCAGACCCGAGAGGACCAGGAAGGACCCGCTCCGGCGGGAGATGCCGCCGATCTGCTTCTGGGTCCCCTGCATGAAGACGATGAGCCAGGCCATGGCGAGGACCACGCAGGTGCGGATGGCGGTCCCCAGGTTGGACTCGACGCCCTCGATGCCGACCTTCCCCAGGATGGACGTCAGGGCGGCGAACACCGCCGACAGCACGGCCCAGATGAGCCAGGAGTCCCTGGTGCCCTTCGACGCGTCGACGTCCTTCTTCTCTATCATCAGCATGGTGCCGGCGAACATCACGGCCATGCCGATGCCGGCCCAGAAGGAGAAGCTCTCGCCCAGGAAGATGAAGGCGAGGATCATGGTGAGGATGGTCGAGCTCTTGTCGATGGGGGCGACCTTGTTGACGTCGCCGATCTGCACCGCGCGGAAGTAACAGAGCCAGGAGGCCCCGGTGGCTAGTCCGGAGAGCACCAGGAACACCAGGGTCTTCGCGGAGATGTCTCCGATCCCGTCCCAGGAGCCGACGATGAGGACCATCAGCCAGGCCATGGTGAGGACCACGACGGTCCTCAGGGCCGTCGCCAGGTTGGAGTTGACGTCCTTTATGCCGATCTTCGCGAAGATCGAGGTCAGGGCGGCGAACACCGCCGAGCCGAAGGCGAACGCGATCCAATCCTCCATGCGAATGCATGGCCGTGCGCGTATAAACGCAGGAGCACGAACCTCCATTAGAGCAGAAAGGCAAGCCTCAGAACCTTATCTCCAGGACCCTGAGCCTCTCGAAGAACAGCGGCAGCTCCCCCAGGACCTTCACGTCATGATGTGCCAGCAGTCTTTCCAGCGCTTCGATGTCCATCAGCGAGGACACCACGACCACGACCCTTCCTCCCGGGACGAGATGTTCCGGCGCCCCCTCGAGCAGCCTCGGCAGCGGCCCGAGGCGTCCGGGCCGCCGGACCATGCCTTCGCCAGCTCCCCCTCGTCGGATACCGGCAGGTACGGGAGGTTGAACACGGCGGTGTCGAACCTGCCGCGGACGGCGGACCAGACATCAGACAGGAACACCTCCATGCGGACGCCGTTCGCCTCCGCGTTCCTGCGCGCGAGCTCCACCGCCCGGGGGTTGATGTCGCAGGCGGAGACCTCGGCGCCGTTCAGGGCGCATTGGATGGACACGATCCCGGAACCGCACCCGATCTCGATGACCTTCTCCCCCGGCCGGACATCCAGCGTCTCCGCCAGGAAGACGCTGTCCTCGCTGGGGGGATACACCTCCGGGTCGGACGCGATGTCCAGGCCGTCCCTGTACTCCATGCCCCGGTGAACGCATTAAAAGGTAGAAAACACTGCGGACGGTGCATGTCGGAGAAGGGCTCATCGGTCGCGGTCGTCATGGAGGGGCACCTGGAGAGGGGCCCGGAGGGGGATGTGGTCCCGGAGCGCACGTGGTCCACCTGCACGCTCGTGCGCACAGGCGGCAGGTCGGTGCTGGTGGACACGGGGAGTTCCTTCACCGTCAGGGAGCTGGAAAAAGGCCTGGAGGCCGCCGGGATATCCGCGGATGAAGTGGACACGGTGGTGCTGACGCACCACCACCCGGACCATGTCGGGGGCATCGGCCTCTTCCCGGACGCGGAGATCATCATGGCGCAGGGCCCGGGAATCCCAGGGAGGGATGTTCATTTCATAACGGAGGACACCGAGATCATCCAGGGGGTCCGGATGGTCATGACCCCCGGCCACACCTGGGACTCCGCCAGCCTCTTCGTGCCCTCTTCCGGGGATGGCATGAGGTATGCCATCGCAGGCGATGCGGTCCCGAAACGGTCGAACCTGGAGAAGAAGAAGGTCCCCGCCCTGAACGTCTCCCGGGAGGAGGCCATGCGCTCCATGGAGCGCATAGTCAGGTGGGCAGATATCGTGGTCCCGGGCCACGAGGCTCCCTTCCGGACCGACGGTCTAAAAAGACTTTATTAACGACATCGCCTGTTGCAAGGAGAGGAGATTGGACGGACATGGCGGAGGATATGCCTGATACTATTATGTTCGAATGCCCGGACTGCGGGGAAGAGACCGAGCACGCGATCCTCAGAGGGAAGCTGGGGAAGGCCGGCGTCGAGGGCACGTTCAGGTGCTCCGTCTGCGGGAGGGTGTTCTCCGGCTTCATCCGCCTGCCGAGGCCCTTCAGCGTCAGGGTGATGCTGTCGGACGAGGACAGGACCGAGACGACCTCCACCGTGCTGTACGAGAACGAGATCCTCGAGGTAGGGGACGAGTTCGACCTCGATGACGGGAGGCACGTGAAGATCACCCTCATCGACATGCCGGACGGGAAGAGGGTCAAGAAGGCCGCCGCCCCGGAGATCTCCGGCCTCTGGGTCAAAGCGTACGGCACCCTGCACGTGAAGGTGTCCGTCAACGACAACAGGCGCACCATCCCGCTGTACCTCGATGCGGAGCCAGGCGACGAGTTCTCCGTCGGGATGATCATGCACTTCGATACATGGGACGCCGTCATCCACGCGATCAAGACCCGCAACAAGCTCATCCGCCGCGGATCGGCGGAGGCCAGGGACATCGTGAGGATCTACGGCAAGAAGCTCCACGGGGACGCCGCCCTGGACGATATCGAGGGGCAGCCGTTCAACGAGGCCGACTACGACGACGGCGCGATGGACCTCGGCGAGGAGTGAGGGAAGGGAGGGCTCCGTGCCCTTCCTTTTCACTCCACTCACTCAAGAAAACTCATTCATTCCTTCTTCTTCATGAAACTGCCGAGGTCGGATGGGATTTGCCCTCCGCAGTCATTCCTGCAATCATTCCGGCGTCTGGGTCATCGCTGTCGTCAGGCAGGATGACGTCCAGGATGTCGGATATGGTGTCGCTGCGGACGGTGTGCGTGGCGGCCTCGACGGTGTACTCGTCGGTGGGGTTGAAGGCGATCGATTCCGCCGAGACCTTGAACATGCCGATGTCGGTGAAGCTGTTGCCGATGCTGAGGGTGTGGGCGGAATCGGTGCCGAAGCGGTCGATGAACTGCTTCACGTAGACCCCTTTGTCCCTCAGGTCCACGACCACATTCCCGTTGCCCTCGAGGGTGCCGTCCGGGTTCCAGAGGACGGAATCCGCCATCCACCCGTCGAAGCCGTACTCGTTCGCGAGCATCTCGGCGGCGATGTCTATCCCGCCGCTGACGATGACGCACCTCATGCCGTTCTCCTGCAGGGAGGCGACGGTCTCCTGGATGCCGTCTATCACGGGCATTTCCTGGAAGCACTTGATCATGTCCCGCCGGCAGAAGTCGGGTTTGGCGGACTTCCATTTGGCTATGTCCCGGCGCATGAACTCGGGCTCGTCGATCTCGCCGTTGACGAAGGCGCGGTAGGCCTCCTCGTTGCTCACGCCGAGGCACTGGTGGATCCAGGCCCAGGAGGAGCGGAGGCGGGTGAGGGTGCCGTCCATGTCGAAGCAGACGAGGTCGAACTTGGGACGCATGGAACATGATATGCGGACGATTAGAAATAGGGTTCTGATGGAGCTGCACGCGGAAGATAAGGGCATCGATCCAAAGGTTTAAAAGATCGAATTGATCTAGGGATTCCGATGGCAAAGGAGATCAGGGTCGTCGAGCTCTTCGCCGGTGTCGGCGGATTCCGGGTGGGGCTCGAGGATGCGTCCGATCGCTTCAGGACGGTCTGGGCGGACCAGTGGGAGCCTGGCAGGAAGAACCAGTTCGCCTTCGATTGCTATAACCGTCATTTCGCAGGCACTGGGTCTGTCAATGTAACGTCGACATCAACGAGGTCCAGGACCAGGTCCCCGAGCACGACCTTCTGGTCGGCGGGTTCCCCTGTCAGGATTATTCCGTGGCGTCCACCAGGGCCCGCGGTATCGAGGGGAAGAAGGGAGTCCTATGGTGGAACATCGATCATATCGTCGGGGCCCTCCGCCCCAAGTACCTGCTATTGGAGAACGTGGACCGCCTTCTGCGCTCCCCTGTCAACCAGCGGGGGCGCGATTTCGCGATAATCCTCAGGTGCCTGGCCGACAAGGACTATTATGTGGAGTGGCGTGTGATCAATGCCGCCGATTACGGATTCCAGCAGCGTAGGAGGAGGACGTTCATCTTCGGCTGCAGAAAAGACCATGCGTTCGCTCAGGATCGGTTGAACGAGGACCTGGAGAAAATACTCACCAAGACCGGTTTCTTCGCGACCAAATTCCCGATGGAGAAGAAGGTCCCTGAGAATTCCACGGAGGTCTACTCGGTCTCCTGCGAGAAGTACGGGGATCTCACTGATATATCGGACAACTTCAGCGGGCACTTCTATCACGCGGGCGTGATGCGGCCACGATGTGTACACAAGGGACTATGTGCCGATGTATGAGGAGTGCCGCTTGCCGCTCGGGAAACTCCTGGATTCGGGCGTTTCGGATAAGTACTACATCGCCGAGGACGATCTCCAGAAATGGGAATACATGAAAGGTGCCAAAAAGATTGACCGGAAGCATTCCAACGGAAAACACTACCTGTACACGGAAGGCGCGATACCCTATCCGGACATACTCGGCCGCGCGGCTAGGACGATGCTGACCTCGGAGGGAACGAAGAACCGTTCCAGCCATGTAGTCCTCGATGAGAAGACCCAGAGGTACAGGATGATAACCCCTGAGGAAGCAGAGAAGATCAACGGCTTCCCGGCCGGATGGACCGATACCGGGATGACCGACCGCCAGCGTTATTTCTGCATGGGGAATGCGCTCGTGGTCCCGCTCATCACCAGGATGGGGGAGAGGATCCTGGAGATCGATGGCCGGAAAAAGCGGCGGAAATCCTCTTCCTGACCAGGTCCGGCTCCTTCTTCACCTCGCATCCCCATATCACGACGACGGTCCATCCATCGGCCTGCAGCGCTTCGAGCGTCTCGCGGTCATGGCGGACATTGTAGTCGAACTTCTTCGTCCAGTAATCGCGGTTGTGCTCCGGCATGGGGAGATTGCACTTGGGGCATCTGTGCCAGAAGCATCCGTTCACAAGGATGGCTATCTTCCTTCCCGGGTAAGCGATGTCCGGGTGGCCGGGGGCCTTCCATTGCAGGCGGTATCCCGGATATCCCATTTCCCGGAGCATCTTCCGGACCTCGATCTCCGGTCCCGTGTCCTTCCTGCGGTTGCCCTGCATGGATTTCACGGTGTTCTCATCGAGCGGGACAGGAGAGCGTTTGTCCCTAATGGACGGCCTCATACGTTTCAGCATCGGACAAGCAGTATTTACGTTGGAATACGATATTATTATGCTATGCCCAAGCCCAGCAGACGCGTCGATTATGACTACAGGGATTCGGAATCCATCCTCAGGTACGCTGAGAAGCTGATTCGCCACACTCTGAGGGAGGCGGTTCCCGGGATAGAGGATTCCAAGCACGGGAAGGGCGGTCTGGGTCAGTTGGTCGAGACGGAGTATTTCGGGATCGACAGCAACAACGAACCTGTGCCGGATTTCGAAGAGGCGAGGCTGGAGCTGAAGACGACTCCGATGAAGAGGATATCGAAAAAGGGCCTGGTAGCGAAAGAGAGGCTGGTCCTCAACCTGATTAACTACAAGACGCTCCTGGACAGCGGTTTCGAGGGTTCCTTCATGGAGAAGGATTCGAGGATGCTCCTGATGTTCTACCTTTATGAAAAAGGGAAGAACCGTCTGGATTACACGTTCCTCAAATGCAAGATAATCGAGTTCACCGACAGCGACCTGAGGATCATGCACGAGGACTGGAACAAGATCTCGGACATGGTCAGGAACGGCAGGGCCGAGGATATCTCCTGTGGCATGACCATGTACCTCGAGGCCGCGCCGAAGGGGCAGGGGCACGGAAAAGACCTTACAGAGCAGCCCTTCTCTCCAGTGAAGGCACAGCGCAGGGCATTCGCGCTGAAGGCGTCGTTCGTGACGTTCTTGTTCAATCACTGGGGGGAGACGCGGTTGGAAGATTCGCTGGGCGATTGGAGCAGGGAACGCACATTCGAGCAGGAGGTCATCGCGAGGTTCGAGGGATTCTACGAGATGACCGTGGATGAGATTTCCGAGCTCCTCGATATCGACGGGTCCGAGGGCAAATCGCGGTATGCTTTCCTAGTGAGAAGGATGCTCAAGGTCACCGGGGACAGCATCGACGAGCTGACCAAAGCGGGGGTCATTGTGAAGACCGTCCGTCTGAAGAAGGACGGGGTCCCTAAGGAGAGCATGTCCTTCAGGGCGTTTAAGTACACCGACGTGGCGTCGCAGGAGTGGGAGGAATCGGACTTCTACGAGGATCTAACGAAGAGGTTCCTGTTCATCGTGTTCCAGGAGACCGATGCAGGACTGGTGTTCAAAAAGGCCCTGTTCTGGAATATGCCGAAGGAGGACCTGGAGGAGGCGGAAAGGGTTTGGAAAGAGGCAAAGGAGAGGATCATCGCCGGGGATTATAGGCATCTTCCCAAGACAGATGACAGCCCTATCGTCCATGTAAGGCCCCACGGTCAGAACAAGGAAGATACCTTCCCCACACCCCAGGGCGGGGAGGAAACGAAGAAGTGCTTCTGGCTCAGGAACACTTACATCGCGAAGGTCATCAGCGGGCAGAACAAGATCCGCCGAGGCAGTCGAAATCCGCCCGAAACTTATTCGAACTTGGCGCTGTCGAATCCGATCTAGAGCAGGAGGTCCTCTATCTCCTCACGGCCGTCGGTGAACTGTTCCAAATCATCGTTCTCGATGGCATCGAGCATGACCTTCTCCTTGTGGTTGAGGCGGTCATGTATGGCCTCATCCAAAGACACCATCTTGTCCCCGTCCTCGAACAGCGTCTCCAGGAAATGATATTGGGTGTACTGCCCCGGGGCAAGGCCGAGCCTGTGTATGCGGTCCTTAGACTGGAGCATGTGGACCAGATTGTAACTGTATTCGAAGTACACGGCATCATGGCAGACCTCGTGGAGGGATACGGACTCGGCCAGGGTCTGCGGGTTGGTTACCATCACCCGATATCTGCCGGATTTGAATCCGTCGATGGCCACCTGCCGGTCCTGGGTATCGCCGTAGATGGTGCAGACCGATATCCCATCATTCTCCAACCGATGTGCCAGAGTGCGGATGGACCGTATGAATATGCACCATACTATAACGCTCTTGCCGGATGCGGCAAGCGATTCTACAAGATCGATGCAACCCTTCGTCTTGGATGTCAGGACGTCCTCGGCATCTCCCATGGCCTTCATACTCTTAATCCTGGGCATCTCTCCGTCATCGGAGAATGACAAGGCTTCGATTCCCTCGAGGGAGCTCTCCCCTAGCATCACAGGGTTGGACTCCAGCTGGAGGATGCGGATCATCAGCACCAGCGGGTTCATCTTGGCTTCATGGAGCCTCCTGAACAGGTCGTTCTCCTCTTCAGAAGCCGCGAAGCTCAGCACGTTATCCATCCTCGGCGGAGGAACGTTGAGCCTGTTCTTGGTGGTGCGGCAGTAGAACGGCTGCAGTTTCTTATTGAACTCCGTCGCATCTGGCCCTTTCAGTTCGGACAGTTCTTTGGGACCGAGCACGAAATAGTCATCGTAATCGTCCCCGTAGAGAATGTGCAGGAAATTGTAGACGTCCGAATAATTATTGGGTATTGGGGTACCAGTCATGACGATGGTGTACTTCGAGTTCTTCGCGATGGGTGCCACCCCCTCAGCGCGTTTCCCGCCGATGGCCTTGATGCGGTGCACTTCGTCGAAGACCAGCATCGTCCTGCCGTCGATGCGTTCCCGGAGGGCCTCGGTCAGGTCCTGGTTGTGCTCGAATGCCTCATAGTTCATCAGAATCAGATTATTCCTGCCGAGATTGAATCTGACATTGTATTGGATGGTTCCTCCCATGCTCTTCAGTTCCGTGCTCGTCACGGGTTCGAGCGGGATATTATCCCCGAAAACCCTTCTGAACTCCGATATCCAGGAATCGAAGGAGTTCAGAGGGCCTATCACAATCAGCTTGTCAACGCTCGCTCTGTTGTGGAGGAAAGCGAACATTCCCAGCGCTGTGGCGGTCTTGCCCGATCCGGGCACCGAGAAGTTGGCGCTCTTCCTCAGCATGTATGCGAAATAGGAATCCCAGAGCTGTTCATCGCGGAGGCCGTTCACTGTGGTCTTCGTGACTTCTCTCTTGAATATCTCGAAGCCCTCCCTCTGTTCAGGCTCTCTCCTTTTTATCGACATCCCAAGAAGTGCCAGGCGATCCATGGAAGTGTGTTCCGACAGGATCTCATGAACGCGTTGCTCTTGTAGACCTCGAGTCCTTCCTTCTCCGCTTCCCTTTTGATCCTGGCTATCAGGTTCCTGACGGAACGGACAGGCAGATTGGGCTTCATCAGAAGGGCCCTGTCTTCGACGCGGTCGACGAGGCTTGTTATCGCCAGTCTGAACCTGAACCTGCCGGGGTTTTCGACGGATTCTGGCAATACCAGGCGGATTTTTCCGTCGGATACGTCGAGGTAGAAGGAATCCTTCAGATATTCTTCTGTATTCCTGAACAGCCTTCCCCGGTTGACCGATTTCAGGTACGTGTCGAATGATTCCGGCGGGTTGGATACCATCACATGCTTATTGGTGCCGTTCCACAGCGAATCGAACTCTTCTCTCTCGCCGGAGATTTTCCTGCGGTCGAACTCACCGGACAGCCATGATGCGGTGACCTCGAACTTCTCATAATTGCTGTCGAAGGACATTTTGGTCTCATTGTTGGAACCGTTGAAGCAGAGGCAGTTGCCTTCCGAGTCCTCTGCATATCCCGATTTCTCATGGAACAGACCGTTGCGGCACAGGGCGAACTTAACCTCGACAAGGCCGCACCCCATGAGGTATGCCAGATTCGACAGCTTTATGGTATCGTCCAGGCTGAGCTCCTGGCGCATCTTTTCCTTCACCAGACCGTCCAGATATTGGCTCCGGCGGTACCCGTCCCTGATCGCATCGAACGTCTCCTCTGATACTTCCTGGGACATCAGCAGGCGGAAGCGCCCGTTGTTTCTGCCGAGATAATAAAGACCGGTGCAGTATTTCGCGAGTGCATTCAGGGTGAAGTAGCAGGATATCCTGTCGAAGCGGGTGCAGTTGCTCATCACCGGGATGTAGAACTGTTCTGCCACATCATCTTCCAGCGAGATGTACTGCGGCTTGAGTTCTATGGATTTAAGTGTCAAGTTTGCTCCTTATATCGGCGATCCTGTTCTCGAGTTTTTCCAGGACGTCCTTGAGGTCATTCCGATCGACGTCATCCATCTCGGATATGGATTCCAGGCGGATTGTATTGAGTTCCATCAGGGCATCGTTGGAAATCTTCAGCGGGGCTTTCTTGAGCTTCTTCGAATCCATGGCTTTTTTCTGCATCCTGACGGGCGTCACAAGTTTGTCCTTGATGTCATCGCGTGTCCTGATGCCGTCCGACAGATCTGAGTAACTCTCTATCGGCTTCTCGCTAAGCGCCCGCTCGGTCTCTTCGACCGCTTCCTGGGTGTCCTCGAGGTATTTTTCAAGGTCCCCCCTCTCGACAATCTCCTTTATGTCCCTCATGAACAGGTTGAGCCTCGAGTCGGCGCCGACGGCGATGCTGGCGAATATGCGCATTTTCACATCGTCCACCAGGTCGGGGTTCCTCCTCCTCACTTTCTCGAGGATGGCCGGAATCTCGGCCAGTGTTCCCTGTAGGTCCATGTCCTTGGCGATGTAGTATTTGCCCGGAGTGCACTGGTATTCAAGGTATTCGTTCATAAGGTCGGCCTGGGCTAGATCCTTCTTCACATCGGATACGGAATAGTCATCGAATAAGGCCGCGTATTCTTCTATTGTGAATGCTTTCTTCACGCGGATGGAGTTGTACACTCCGTACAGTTTGTCAATGGGATCGTACTTGACCTTCTCATCCACACCCATCTGGAGCTCGAGCTCGAGCGATTTGACGTACTTGTAGTTGTCTTTGTAGTCGTAGTCGAGTACTATCGTCTCGAAGAACTGTTCCTGGTTCCTCTCCCTCTGTATCCTCCGAAGGCAGCTGAAACGCCTGTTGCCGTCGACCACCCGGCCGTCCCTGAGAGTGACGCCAGGATTGTCCTGCCCGCGGGTTGAGATGCTTTTCTGCGTCCTGATGATGGCATCTTCCTTGGATTTGACTATGATGTCCTCCAATATCTGGTTGTATTTCTCGCGGTCCTCTCTGAACAGTCTGTCGATGTCGCATTCGTTATTCTCTGTATAGCGGACAATCTCGGTCGATATGCGATCGTTCTCCTTGTTGTAGTAAAGATATTTCAGAGGAACCTGGTAGACAGGAAGTGTCTTCTGTTTCTTGGCTATCACCACGGTTTTGGTCTTATCGGTCTGTATCACGCCAGGTTTCTTCAGGATGTTATCGTCGGTCATTTCTTATCGCCTCTCTATAAATCTCGCTGTCCAAGTATGCAGTATCCGTTTCTTCCGAATATATGCAGGTTGAAAGTTTAGTTGAAAACTTTGCCTGTGTCCTGATAACGCCCAAACTTGCTTTTATCCCGTATTCATCATCTAATATGGCCTGTATCTCGCTCATAGTGGCCTTTCCGTTGTTGTTGTAGATTATGTAACGTATGAATTCCGGAGCGGTTGATCCGAACTCCGTAGCGTTGGAAGGAATGAAGTAGAAACGTTGTTTGGCCAGTGTTTGATGGTTCGCTCTCGCGGCGATGAGCATCGAATCGTAGAATTCGATGGCATAATCGTCGTCATCTATCTCGGGGATGCCGGTTTTCGTATTCTTTAGGGAATACGCGGTCATGAACCGATGCCTGCACAGTTCCGCTACCTTGTCCCTGAATCTGGCCAGCACCTTGGCGAACCCAGACCATTTCGGAGAATCCAGATTTATGTATCTGTATCTGGAAACAGGAATCCAGTGGAGGTATTTTTCAATATTTTCGATTTCGAGCCTGAACGCACTGCTGGCCATCTTCAGTCTGAACTTACGGTCATCCACGTATATCTCGTCCCCGATGAACTCGCATTTCAGGATGCATTCGCTGAACGAAGAGTATTTGACCCTGTAAAATACGTCTTGCACGTTTGTGAAACCGAGCTTGTGCATGTTCATCTCAGTGAACTTATCTTCAAGATCGTGCAGATCTCTGAATATGGATCTTGCATTGTCCTTGGAAATCCACTCGTACTCTGACAGTCTGGATTCTATGCTTCCGTATTCTTCCGGCGTCAGTTCATTGCAGTTATCGAACCTGCTGATATCTATGGACTTGATGATGGGCCCGATCAGCTCAGTTGGACCTCCGCAGCGGCGGACGTACAGCCTCATGAGGCGTTTCGAATCATATGTCTTGGTATCCTCGACAAAATGTTCGATTGCTTCCTTCAGGGAACAATCGGCAAGAATGCGCCCATTATCGACATGGAATCTGGTGTATTTGAACAAGAAATCCTCAAATTCCTCCCGGTTTCCGATGCTGAGCGATAGGAGGTCCTTGCCGCATTTCCCGTATATCTTCTCCACAGATGCTCCGTACTTCATCTCCTTGATATCTTTCAGAACGGAGCATGCTGATGTGATGTTGTCATGTGAGAGGAACTTTACTGTGCTTTTTGTCTCCAGGAAATCATCGAAGAAAGGCGCCCACTCTTCGAATGCAGGACGAGGAATCCTGAACCTTTCGCACATGCTGCCGAGAATCCATTTGACCTGGGTCTTCTTGATGGGCACATTGTCGAACAATGCGAGGAGGGCCGAGACGAAGCAATTGGCCATTCCTTCATGGGCCTTCATGTATTCTTCAAGGTATGATATGGCGCGACTGCTGAGGTCGATGTTCTCTTCCGAATTGGGGAATAGATGCACTTTCAATGCTGTGCCCGGTACCAGCGGGAATATACGTTCCGAGGCATCGCCGAATCCCGGATCGAAATTCACCAAGAACAGCCTGTAGTATGCCGGAGACCGATTGCACAGGAAGATCATGACATTGGACGGCACATTGCAATCATCGAAAAATCCTGCATCCAATGGATCTTTCGAGAACATTTTGCTGAATTCTTCTATGATGTCCAATGCACTAGATCCGTATTCGTCGACGATATCGTCAAGTCCCCGGTTCTCGATGAAGAACTTTTCCAAAATGGTTTTCTGGGTCCCTTTCCTCATGGACGTGATGGTCTTCTCCACCACATATGCAGGGCTGTAGAATTCCTTGCGGGAAAGAATGCCATGGGTTTCAGAATCGATTGCCTTGATGTGTTCGAGGCGTTCTGTGCATTTCTCTTTATGCTGGCCGTCGACTTCCGGACGGCGTTCGGCCCTATGAATGTCGGTCTCGGCCCTGCAACAAACCCATAGAACCCGTTGGAAATAGATGAGTCTGATATCAGGGCTTTAAGAGCCTCATTAAACATCGTAAACTTGTCTTCGGGGAAGTTGGATTTCAGTTTGAAGAGATTGGCTTGATTATTATTCGCCACGAAATCATAGATGTTGAGGCACAAAGATTTGAAATCTGAATATTCGGAGGGGGCGATATCAAGCGAGGATGGGTCGATCAGATTCCTTGTCCCCCTGTTTGCGGTGGCATGTGCTTCCTGCATTTTGCTCGGTCTGTACATAAGTCGTGAAGAATGCGGGTGTCCCGGTCATCGAATCGATGTGGCCATCGCCATCCATCATGTATGATTCCGGGAACATTAGCCATATGATAACATAGTTATTGAAATATAATTCCACTGGCGATTTCACTGGCTATCGGGGGATTGCTCTGCTACGGCCTCTCCGAATCGGATATAAACCGTCGGCCCATCTTCTCATCATATGTCCGACGACGTCCGCATCGACTACGAGAACGGCTACTACATCGGCGAGGTCTCCCCCTCCGGCGATGAGGAGGGCCTCGGCATGTTCCGCTGGTCCAACGGGAACTCATACGTAGGGCGCTGGCACAGCGGCATGAAGCACGGCCGCGGGACCTTCCGCGTCCCCGGTAAGTGGGTCTACGAGGGCGACTTCGACTCGGACGGCATGACCGGCCGCGGCCGCATGCGCTGGGAGGACGGCACCGAGTATGTGGGCGACTTCCACCAGGGATCCATGCAGGGCAGCGGGATCCTGAGGTGGCCGGACGGCCGCGTCTACGAAGGAGGCTTCGTCTCCGGGATGATGGAGGGGATGGGGGTCCTCCGTTCCGGCGACGGCAGGGTCATCTACAGCGGGGAGTGGATACAGAACTGCCCGGTGACGCAGACCCAGGGATGACGTCCCCCGATCCCCTGTCAGCCGCCTGCCGCTGTCGCAAATGCCCCGCCCCTATCTGGCATCCTATTTATCCACGGATGCCATCGGGAAAAACGATATGGCGAAAATGGCACACATCGAATACCCCGACGGCGTCTACGACGGCACGGTCCTCGACACCGCGGACATACCCGACGGACAGGGTTCGTATGTCTGGAAGGACGGAAGGAAATATTCAGGCGGCTTCAGGCTCGGCCGCCTCGAGGGCATGGGGACCTTCGCGTTCCCCGACGGCTCCTCCTATCAGGGCACCTTCGTGAACGGGAGGTACGAAGGGCAGGGATTCCTCAGCCTCGCTGACGGCACCAAGTACTCCGGAGGCTTTCTCGGAGGGCGCTACGACGGCCAGGGCAGCATCACCTACGCGGACGGCACCTCCTACCAAGGCGGCTTCGGGAACGGGCGCTACGACGGCCGCGGGGTCCTCAGGAAGGCGGACGGCTCCGTCTTCTCCGGGGAGTTCTCCTGCGGGAAGCCCTACGTGGTCCCCGAGCCGGTCGTGAAGGAGAAGATCGTGTACGTCGAGAAGAAGGAGCCCAAGAAGAAGGCCGCTGGCTTCTCCGGCGTGCAGAAGACCCCCGACAACGGCACCTACCGCGGCCCGATCGTCCGCGGGAAGGCCACCGGCGAGGGGACGATCTCCTGGCCGGACGGCTCCGTCTACACCGGCGACGTCATCGACGGCATGGCGAACGGCCTCGGTTCCCTGGTGGACAAGGACGGGAACGTCTTCGAGGGCGTCTTCGTCGAGGGGAAGCAGCAGGGGCCCGGCAGCGCCGAGTACTCCGACGGCCGCCCGAGTTACCGCGGCAGGTTCGTCGACGGCGAGCCCGAAAAGAGCAGGAAATGAGCCTCACGGTCATCGGCACCGGCCACGTCTTCAACATCGGGGACTCGGTCATGTTCCTGGTGAAGCATTCCTGGCCGGACGCGGTGTGCGTGGAGCTCGACGAGATGCGCTACCACGCCCTTACCGGGGACAAGGAGGCCCTCCGCCGGGACCTGGAGGCCCGCGGGATCGATCCGACGCGGACAGGGAGGAGCGCCTGAAGAAGGCCCCTCCGATCTACCGCAGCTCCGCGAAGTACCAGGAGCGCATGTCCGCCGAGAACGGGGTCTCCGCCGGCGCCGACATGGCGGCGGCGATAGCCGCCGGCAGGGAGGCCGGCGCGGAGATCGTCTGCGCCGACGTCGACGCCCAGGAGGCCATGATGCGCATGTGGCGGGAGATGCGGCCGCGGAGAAGATGAGGTACCGGCTCTCCGGCATCGGCGACCGGGTCTTCGGGAAGAAGAAGGTCGAGAAGACCCAGGAGGAGTATTCCAAGGACCAGGCCGCCTACATCGAGGGGATGCGCAGGAAGTACCCCACCCTGGTCCGCGTGCTCATAGACGAGAGGAACGCGCACATGGCAGAGGTCATAAAGAGGACAGCCGATACCCATGAGCGTACTGTCGCCGTGGTCGGCGACGGCCACGTGGACGGCCTTGTGAGGCTGATCGGCGGGGACATCAGGACGGTCAGGCTGGCCGACCTGACGGACCCGCAGAGGCTGGCCGCCGTGAAATCGAGTTTCTGGGAAGGGAACGGGGAATGATAGTCAAATTGCTCGCATACACGCCGGACGCGGACAGGATCTGCGCGCGGCCGCCAGGTCATGCTATTCTGAGAAGCCCGCCTCCGTGCTGGAGGGCGAGGTGCAGCCGGAGAAGACGCTGAAGCACGTCGTCTCCATGGGCCACGATTCGGTGATCGAGCATGCGGTCTTCACCTTCTCCGTCGAAGGCGTGTCCCGCTCGCTCACCCACCAGCTGGTCAGGCACAGGATCGCCACCTTCTCGCAGCAGTCGCAGAGGTACGTCTCCCTCCGCGACCCGACCTACGTGGTCCCGGAGACCGTGCAGGCGGACCCGGAGGCGCTGAAGGCCTTCAGGGAGGCCATGGACGCCGCCTGGAGCGCCTACGCCAAGCTGGAGGACCTCGGGATCCCGGCGGAGGACGCCCGCTACGTGCTGCCCAACGCCTGCACCACCAACATCACCGTCACCATGAACGCCAGGGAGCTGAGGCACTTCTTCTCCCTGAGGTGCTGCAACCGCGCCCAGTGGGAGATCAGGGAGATGGCGGACCAGATGCTGGCGCTCTGCAAGCAGGTCTCGCCGATCATCTTCACGAACGCCGGCCCCGGCTGCATACAGCCCACCGGGTGCCCCGAGGGGAAGAAATCCTGCGGGCACCCCAGGACGGAGCTGAAGGACAGCTGACCGCGGCCCGATATCAGTACTGAAAACGTCCCGTAAAGGTTTAAATACAGAACTTCCATGGGACGCTTCGCTCGGTGAAAGATATGGGAAGAATCAGACCCACCTACATCAAGAGAGTATCCATCGAACTTGTCAACAAGTACCCTCAGGCCTTCGGCAAGGACTTCGACGCGAACAAGGAAATGGTCGCGACCCTGACCGACGTCCAGTCCGTCCCCATGAGGAACAAGATCGCCGGATACATCACCCGCTACATGTCTCACCCCGAGGCATGAAGGCAAAACCGCTTACCTTCGAACAAGGAACATCCGCACACACATTTCCACGGGCATATGGGGTAGCTTGGATATCCTAGGGGCTTGCGGAGCCCTAGACTTGGGTTCGAATCCCAATATGCCCGCCATCTTTCTCAAAGCGACATCCTCGAATGTCGGAGTTATGCAGGCTGCGGATGATTTGCATCGCTTGCCTGAGCACTGTAAGTTAATCAAGAAAGTGTTCGAGACTGAAAATCCCGATTATTCCAGGTACTTCTTCGGGATGCAGTCATAAGGCCTGTCCCGGCGACCTTCCCCGGCATGGGGATGCCGGGGGTCTCCGGGATCCGATCGCCGATACCGGAAGCTCCGGAACCGATGACTCAGATCCCGGGTTTTCACTCGGCGCTGCCGCCGTCACCGGGGTCTGCGGCCTCTCCGCTGTCCCCTTCCTCAGGGGATTCCTTGGGCCAGACCTTCCCGGCGATCTCGACGCTCCCGGGCGGGAGGATCCTCGAGACCTCCTCCTCGGGGACTTCGAGCGCTTGGCGATCTCCCCGGCCATGCGGTGGTCCTTCGTCTTCGAGGGGCGGATGATGAAATACTTCTCGGAGGACTTCTCCATGACCGGAGTCGGTGCGCACATGACCTTCCTCTCGCCCTGATAGAAGATCTCCCCCACCCCCATCTCCAGCGGCAGGTGGTATTCGTAGTTCCTCTTCCCGCGGATGATGAACGCGCCCCTGGGCACGAACTCTCCCGCGTTAGGGGTCTTGCTGACCTGGTCCGGATATACCCAGAAGGCTGCTCCTTCGGGCGATCCCGCGGTCCAGGCCTTCGACTGCGCCAGTGCGAACCAGCAGGCCTCCTTGAGCTCCTCCTCGGACGCCTTCAGGCCGTCCTTGACGATGACGGACGGCGCTCCGTGGATGTCGGCATGGGCGTAGACGTCTTCCTCCTTCATGTGCTTCTTGACGACCTGGTCGTTGGAGCGGGTGTCCCTGCCCGCGACGGCCAGCCTGCCGCCCGATGTTATGAACCACTTGAACGAATCGAACCAGAACTGCTTGCTGGGCCTCGCCCTCTCCGCCTGGGCCCTGATCCTGCGGTCGAATCCCTTCTGCAGCTTGGCCAGCTCCGCCTCGGAGTCCTCCAGGGCCTTCTGGGCGGAATCCGCCTTGGCAGACTGCTCCTTCCCCTTGGCATAGATGGCCGAGGCGTTGCCGTCGATGCCCTTGGTGTAATCAAGCTCGGGCTCCAGCATCCCGATCTTCACGGCGACCGTGTTCTTGGACGGGTCGATCCATGCGACCCAGGGGATCTTCAGGGCGCCTTCCGTGAGCCTGTCCCAGGACAGTTTCGCGGACTGCTCGGAGAGCACGTTCAGGAGCTCGTCCACCTTCTGGTATTCGGTATAGAGGGAATCGGCCTCGGCCTTGAGCCTCTCGGCCTCCACCCGGTAGGCGTCCACCGTCTCCTTCTGCTTGGCTATCCTCTTCTTGAGCCTCTCGATCTCTGGATCGGTGGCCTCCTCCGTCTCCTCCTCGGAGTTCTGGGCCATCAGCATCCCGATGGCCTCGGAGATGCTGGAGACCGGGACCTTCTCGCAGCCGTCGTAGATGCGGAGGTCGATAGGCGCGAGGTCGACGATCTTCCCGTTCTCCTTGAAGACCGTGGGGCTGGGGGAGGTCTTGACGGAATTCGCGATGTCCTCCATGGCCGCGTACATCTTGGCGATGTCGGCGTCCGGGACGTCGGAGGCCTTCGCCTTCTTGTCCACGCCGGCCCTCTTCACGACCTCCTCGGCGTACTGCCCTCCGAGGTTGGCGACGGTGGCAAGGGTCCTCACGGTGTCCGCGTCCGACGAGCGGAACGTCTCGGCGAAGGATTCGGGCGCGGACTCCAGCGGGTTGAACCTCTCCCTCGGCATGGCATATTCCTCGCCGGGGCGGGTGACCCTGTCCCTGAAGGTCCTCTGGGTCAGGCAGTTCGCGATCTTCCCGTCCTGGAGCAGGAGGACGTTCCCGCCGCCGAACATCTCGAAGACCAGCCGGTACTCGCCGTCGGACTTGAAGAGCTCGGTCTCAGCGATCCTGTCGAATCCGATCTGCCGGGTCTTCCCGATCCTGGCGTTCGTGATGTACTTCCTCAGGAAGGTGGCGAACGATGTCGGCACGGTCGGTGTGTCGGGCCTGTCGGGCGAGATGAACAGCCACTTCTTGTCCTTGAAGAAAAGGTCCTTCTTCCCGTCCTTGGTGTTGATGCGGAAGAGGACGTTCCCCGCGCCCCACTGGAAGATCTTGTCCATGTGGGCGCCCTCCAGCGCGGCCATCTCGCCGACGACCGAGCGGACATCGAACGAGCTCATCTCCTTCTTCATGGCCACACCCTATGCCTAGGGGGATATTTAGGACAGCGTCCCGAACAAGCATTAAATAGGAAAGGGGGATAAGGCAGAAGTGCAGAGGCCGCTGTGGCTAAGGGGTATAGCGACGCCTTGGTAAGGCGTAGGCCGAGGGTTCAATTCCCTCCAGCGGCTCCACTTTTAATTATTACATCTCTCGGAAGCACTGGCTATCGCCCGTTTCCGCCCTGTCCGTTCCGTCATCCGCGCATCATATGACCCAGTCTCCTGGGGAGACTCTTTTATCCGTCGGCATTTTGCGATGCGCACGCATCTTCCGCCCTGAATATAGACCATACAATCATCAACGATTGACTAAAATATTTGATAATGAGTTATGACAATCATGGTTCAAAGACCATTGATGATAACCATCGTCTCGGTCCTGACGATGATCAGCGCCCTGATCGTGATGGCGATGGGCGCTCTTCTTGTCGCCGGGGCGGACTCGATAACCGACGCCATACTGGACCAGGCGGACATATCCCGCGATGATGCGGAAGGCGCCCTGGAAATCGCCGGGGCGATCGCCGTCGTCGTAGGGCTGATCATCCTGGGGATCGCTGTCGGCCTTTACAAGGGGATCACGGTGTTCTGGTACATCGGCGTCATCATCTACCTGCTCTGCATCGTCGGCTCCCTCGTCACCATCTCATCGGGGATCAGCGTTGTCGAGCTGGTGATCTGCATCGTGGTGCTCTACTATCTGTTCCGCCCCAACGTCAAGGAGTTCTTCAAGGTCTGAAGGCGGAAGGAAAAGAAGGGGCCCTGTCCGGCAGGGCCCCGGAACTGTTTGTGTTTCCCGAGGGGGTCCCTTCCCCTCATTTCATCCTGTAGAAGACCCAGCCGGACCAGATCTTGGGATAGAAGAAGGTGGTCTTCTTGGGCATCCTCTTGCCCCGGCCCGCGAGGTCCCAGATAGTCTGGAGCTTCGGCGGGTTCAGGACGACGGCGGCATCGTGCTCCTTGGCCGCCATCGACTTCTCCACGGAATCGATGTCGGCATCGTAGGAGATCTTGGACTTCCCCTCGTCGCTCTTGTAGATGCCGTAGAGGATCTTCTGCTGCGCCGCATAGGTGTCGAGCGCCATCATGGGGTCCTCCTCGGAGATGTTGTCCAGCAGGAGGCACTTCCCGGAGCGGAAGATCATGCCGAAGAGGTGCTGCGGGAGCTTCTCCTTCAGGTCGGAGACCGAGGATGCCTCCTCCGTCCTCATGGCCTTGGAGATCTTCTTGACGGCCGTGGTCTCGCCGATGTCCCCGGCGTCGATCAGCCGGTGGGTGGGGCGGATGACCAGCCCGCCGTCGTCCTGGGACACCATGGTGCAGAGGACGTACTGCTTGGCCTCGTCGCCGGGGTTCTCCTTGGCGTAGTTGAGAGCGGTCTCGTAGCGGTGATGGCCGTCGGCGATCAGCATCTTCTGGGTCTTCAGCTTCTCCTTCACCTCGCCGATGACTTCGGGGTCGGAGATCTGCGAGTAGCGGTGCTCCACGCCGTCCGGGTCGACGTATCTGTAGCGGAGCCTGGCGGCGGCATCGACCTTCCGGTCCAGGTCCTTCCCGAGCCCCTCGTATATGCCGAAGATGCTCTCGAGGTGGGCCTCGGTGTCGCGCAGGAGGTTCAGCCTGTCCGCCTTCACCTTGGAGAAGGTCTCCTCATGGGGGATGATGTTCCCCTTGGAGTAGTCCTCGGTCCTGAGGATGCCGACGAGCCCCCTGCGGGTGGTCTTCACGCCGTTCTCGTCCCAGGTCTGGTCGTAGAGGTAGTAGGAGGGGCCGTCCTGCCGGAGCGCGCCCTCGGCGATGAACGACTCGAGCCTCTGCGCCGAACCGCGGTAGCGGCCGTCGGCGTCCGGCTCCAGGGTGAGGTTGGTGACGTTGTGCTTCTTCGACTGGAGCGCCTTCAGCTGCTCCGGGCCGATGACGTCGTACGGCGGCGAGACGAAGTCGGCGATGGAATCGCCGGCGCCGATATTGGGCCTGTAGCCTTCGAAAGGCAGGAAATCGACCATTTCTTCATGCCTCCTTTCAGCAGATCCTCGGGACGGGGTCCCCGGACGGAGGCTCGAGGATCCTCCTGCCGCCGACCTCGGTGTTCAGCACGACCCTGCTCTTGCCCTCCGCCGCCTTCCCGATGATGGCGGCGTCCTTTCCTTCAGGGGTGGCCCTGATGGCCTTCAGGACCTCCTCTGCCATCTCGGG
>NZ_LOPS01000003.1 GCF_001481295.1 Candidatus Methanomethylophilus sp. 1R26 | reverse complement strand
CGTCCCCGGATTCGCGGTCGGCCTCCACCCTGAAGGTGTCTCCCAGGCTCATGAGCATGCCCGCCACCATCGTCTGGTAGGCGTGCTCCGAATCGAACACCCTGACGCTGAAGGACCTCTCCATCATCTCGCGGAGGCAGTCTTCCATCGCCGCACTGTCGTTGGCCAGGACTGCTTGGCAGAACCCGTAGACAGGGCCGTGTTCGATCTCCAGTTTACCGAGGGCGTTGAGGAACTTCTCCGCGTACACCGAACGCATCTCCTTGTTCGGTATCGACAGCCTGTATCCGCCGCTCGGGACCTTCTCGGCACGGAGGTACCCTGAAGCGGCCATGACCGAGTATATGCTGCTCCCCCCGTGATCCGGTGACAGGTCATCGAACGTCACGGACATGCTGAGATCTTCGGCCGCCATCCCGCCGGAGCCCAATTTCATGATGTCCTCATACGTTTTCCGGTCCGTCTTCGCGATGAGGGTATCGATGATCCCGTTCTTGCTGGTCCCGGCCCAGTAGCGGTCCGGGACGAACTTCCTGCTGACATAGTTCAGGACGCTCCAGGGGTTGTACACATCGGTATTGCCGAACCGGTACCCGTCGTACCACTCTTTCGCCTCGGCGAACCTGTCCGGCGCGCCGAAGTCCGCGCACATCTTCTTCACTTCTGCTTCGGTGAACCCGACCGTATCGTCGAACCCGGTCGACAGAATGTTGTCGACGTACAGGTTGTTCAGGCCGCTGAAGATGCTCTCCTTGGAGAGCTGCATCACCCCGGTAAGGACCGCTCTGTCGAGGTAGTCGTTGCCTTTGAGCGCGCTCGAGAGGAACCTGCGGAAGAAATCGGTGATCTCACGCAGTTCCGGATTCCCGTACGCATTGTTGATTGGCGCATCATACTCATCGATGAGGATGACCGCCTTCCTGCCGTAATGCGCTTCCAGCATCTCGGACAGCTGCTGGAGCGAGATCATGACGTCGGCCTTCCCCACATCCATGTCGCAGTACCTGCCGTAGAGCTTTATCTGATGAGAGCTGAGCTTATCTGAATCTTCCAGTTCCCGATATCTCCTGAGGCCGCGCTCATATCGGTGCGCGCAACAGTTACCGTTTCCTCGGCAGTCGCTGCCTCGAAGTCCTTCATATCCAGGCGGATCACCGGGGATGCGTTCTTCATCGGGTCATCAGGCCTCAGGTCCGAGATCTTCAGCCCGTCGAACCAAGTGTTGCCCTTGTACTTCAGATTGAGATATGCATCGATCATGCTCAGGTTGAGCGATTTCCCGAAGCGCCTGGGTCTTGTGAAAAGGAGGGCCTTGACCCCTCTCATCCTCAGGATCCTGTCGATGAGCTCCGACTTATCGACGAAATATGCGCCGACATCGCGCACGTCCTTGAAATCGGAATTGCCGATCGCCGCTTCCATGGATTTCCAATCGATTGCGCTGTTTATATCGATGCTCTTCTTTTCCGTACCTCTGTCGGTTCCGTTGTGGCAGGCCATAGCAGAACGATGTGCCGGCAGACGGTATTTCAGCAGGAGATACGGCAGTCAGCGGGAACTCCGTATCTCCTGTTTCTCATCAGGCTTCGGGCGATCGGTTCTCGGGTGCAACAGTCTCCGATGCGATGGAGACGTCCTTCCCGGCGAATGCCGCACCGTAGGCGAGGACCTCGCCCTTCAGTCCGGCGCAGTACCTTTTGGCACGGATCTGCTCGAGGGCCGACTGTGCCAGGGACTCTGCATCGGCTCCGTCTTTAGCGCGCTTAATCTCGATGATCACGCTCGGATGCTCCGGAGAGGAGCTGATGATGCGTATATCGGAATACCCGTCCCCGGATTCGCGGTCGGCCTCCACCCTGAAGGTGTCTCCCAGGCTCATGAGCATGCCCGCCA
>NZ_LOPS01000002.1 GCF_001481295.1 Candidatus Methanomethylophilus sp. 1R26 | reverse complement strand
GGTGCGACTCAGCAATCGTCGAATTTGAGCCGCATAATCGGGGTTTCAATCCACGCACCCGCGAGGGGTGCGACGGTAAGCGGCAACGATGCAATATGCAAAGGTAATTGTTTCAATCCACGCACCCGCGAGGGGTGCGACAGTCATGAATTAATACATTGAGATATAAAACATCCATCAATTTTGATATTCGTAATTAAATGTGCGAATTTCGAAAATTGTTTATGTATTTCGTAGCAATGGAGAGTCTAAATAATGGGGGATTTGCTGGGCGCTTATAGTTAGAAAATCAGTGTTCCTTCAAGATCTATGGGGCGACATGTGCCCATATGTATAATCCGATTTGCAGGGATATCTCCAAGGTCATAAATTCTTATCGAATCTTTCTCCGGATCTATTACCTTTCTAAGGCTGTCTTCAAGGACAACCCTTTGGGATGGCGTTACTTTGCATTCAAAAACTGATTTCTGAACGCGGATGCCGTAATTAAGGCAGATTCTTGCGACTCTGCGGAGTCTTCCGGCCCCGTCTTCTTCCGACGTGCAGACATCATAAGTTATGAGCACAATCATATCACTGCACCAGTATAAAGGGGGGATATCCGTCGATCTCGCCCCTGATGCTCCTTGCAAGAAGGCTTGCCTGAACAAAGGGGACAATTCCCATAGGGACATTCTCATTGAGGAAAGGATGCCTGACATTGCCTTTCTTACATTCCTGCCATTCCTCAAGTACTGATTTTCTGCCGCCGTCATCAAGTAGCACCGCCCCGCCCTCTTTTTCTATGAATCCATTCTTGTCGAGCAGACCGAGGTTGATCAGGCGCAGGGCTACACGATCCGCTGCGGGTCTGAACTCTTCCATCATATCCAGGGCCAACGACGCTCTTCCAGGACGGTCGGTATGCATGAATCCTACGTATGGATCAATACCCACGGATTCTAGAGCTGAAGCAATGTCGTTTGCGAGAAGGGCATAAAGAAACGATATCAATGCATTGAACCTGTCCCGCGGAGGTCTGCGGTTGCGTCCGCGTATAAAGAAATTATCCTTATCTTTCAGAATGAGCTGATCCAGGCATTCAAAGTAAGCTGTGGCAGCGCATCCCTCGATACCTCTGAGTTCATCTGCGGACTCGGCTGATATGGCGTCTTCAGTGGCTTTTTTCAGGGTTTGGATACATGAGTTCATTTTGGCAGGATCGATCGATCGGGGTGATTGCTGAAACCTTTGGACAGTACCTTTCTGCAGTTGACCAGTTTCCCGCGCACCATATGTTTGGCGATATTCAGCGATCTGACGGGGTCATCAGCTATACGATACTGCTCTCTTCTCAGAAGGACGTTGCCTCTTATCTCACCCTGTACCGATGCTATGAATCTTCCGTGATCTGTCATGAAGGAGACGGAGACACCGTTCTCAGAACAGAGCCTCATCGCATACGGTGAAACACCTATATTGCCGAAACATACCAGAGATTGGATGTTGAATACTGGTATCCGTCCAAGTTCTTTCTCCTTGGTAGATACGACCAAATTGGTTCCATCCTTCCTTATGTACGATCCGTCAGTGGTCACATAAAGTGTGTTGAGCAGATGTTTCAATTCGATTCCTCCATTCTCTGAAGATAATCTTCGGAATCAGAATGCCCTAAGGCCTCCGGCATGCAGATGTTCTGAAGAGAGCATTTCCTGCACATCGCCGAGGGCTCAGCTTCAGGAATCTTTCCATAAGACATGGCTGAATGCATATCTTCAGCCAGGAGTTCGGTCTTTCTTCTCAGGTCTTTGCTCATTTCTACAGTCTTGCGCCGTCTTTCCTCTCCGTAGAACAGTTGCCCGAACTCTATTCTCGCTCCGAACGTCTCCTCAAGCGCAATCGCCTCGGCGCACAATTGGACTTCGTCCCATTCCTCTTGTTTCCGATGGCCCACTTTATATTCCACAGGGATGATTTTGTAACTTCCTTCGTGTATGCCTACAGGGACACCGTCGTCACTTCTGCGGAATTCCACAACATCGCATTTTCCGGTCAGGCCCAAGGAAGATGAAGATACAGGCACAGCACGGGCGATTATCAGATCTCCTCTTTTCTCCTTTATAGTGGGATCGTCGGCGACTTCATGGAAAATCTGACCTGCGGTTGTCCTGGCATCATCCTCCCATGACTGCTCCAGGTTGATCAGCGCCCACTGCCTTCTACAGAAGCAGAAATGCTGGATGCCAGACATCTGGAGATAATCTTCTTCCTGGTATTTCATGGAAGGATGAATTGTTCATTCGTAGATTTCAGGCTTAAGCCCTTCGAGTTCTGACAGCTTTATCTCATAGTCCTCGATGCCGTGGGGCTCGCTGACCTTGGGCGTGACTGTGAGCGAACCGTGCACCTTTGCCGAGGAGTACTGTCCGCCGGGGCAGTTGTGCTTCCACCAGTAGACCCTTACGACATCCATGCTTCCGTCCGGACGGGCAGATGAGGAATCATTCTCAAAGAGTGTGATGAGGGCATTCTTAATGGCCTCAGCGTCTTCATCCGAGAATCCGGTCTTCTGGGCTAGTTGGGTGTTGATGCTGCCGTATACAGTATATACAGCGTGGTCCACGCGGTGCTTCATTCCCATTGTGTCGCTTCCGCGGGTTTCGCTCTCAACGGAATTCACGGATTTGGTGATCTGCAGACTGGTGATGGTAACCGGGGCCGCGCTGAATGCCGGGCGGATAGAAACAGGCCCTCTGATGCCTATCGAAACCCCTTTGCTGTTCTCAAGACCCTCTTCCTCGCCTTTCTTTGACTTGCCTTTGTTGCTGAATGCGAAGAGCTGTCCGAAGGAACGGACATCAATCCATTCGTTGCAGACTGCTTTGACGAGGTCGTCTGCGTTCTTTCCTTTGACGATCGGCTCGGCACGTTCCCGGAGGCTCTTATATCCATCGTCTGACCTATCGTCTGACTGGACGAATATCTTTAAACCCATGTCCTGAAGTCTGTTGCGGATCTTGCGCTTGATACAGACGTCGGAAATCTCCCCGTAACCGTCGACGGTTGTCCGGGGGCGGTTCCCGTTGAGAGGATCTCCATTGGGGTTAGCTCCGTTTACGGTCATAATTATTGCGAAGTCGATTTTGTTCTTTATTGCGGTCATTCCTGTCACTCCTCTTCTTCATTGTCTGTGTTCTTTCCTCTGAAATGCTCCTCTCTCTGGCAGTGATATGCCAGGAGGAACTCTCCGCTAAGCTTCTTGTTGTTTCTGAAGTCGTCTCCCTCGAACATGTCCATGATCTTGGAGATCTCGGACTCGTAATAAGAGACCATTTTTCCCAGCCTTGCCTTGTACGGTACAAGCGCGAGCTCGATATCCTCCCACGTAGTGTAGGGAAACTCCGAGAATCTCTGCATGTACCTGATTGCAGTCGTCTGTCTGTCCTCATTTGTTTTTCTGAGTGCGCTGCTCTCAAGGAGGTCGGCCATTGCCAGTAGCCTCCCGTAGAGGTAGTCTCTCGTCTTTCTATCTTTTTCCAATGTCATCTTGTATTTTCCTCCCGTGTAGCCGTTGTATGCCGAGCACGCGATGCTTAGGTTGTTACGCCAATCCGCAATCCCTTTGAAGGAGAGCGGGTTGGAGCAGCGCCTGACTGCGCACTCAGCAATGTCTCCCGGCATGTTGCCTTCGTTCATTATGCACTCGAGGATCCTCATGATTGATTTCTCTTCGATCTTCTTCTGAGTATCGCTCCTGTTCCCGTATGCGGTCTTTACGATGGCCGCAGGCGAGGAGGCCCCATAGAAGGTAATGCTCTTCTTGGGATCTTTTTTTGTCTTTTGCGTAAGTATGTTTCCATCCGCAGATCTCCTGCCATCTTTCTAATTTCCTGACGAAATCGTTTCCTAGTTCATCGCGGAACATCAGGATGGACATGCGTCCGGGTACTGCCGAATCTATGGCCATCAGGAAAACTGTTTCATTGAGAATCTTGGAATTGTATCCCCTAAGCCTGCTGTTTATGCGTATCGCGTTCTCGATGCCTGTATCTGCAATTTTCGGTTCATCCTCCCGGTTCCATTCCAATGGATCATCTACGGGGTTGCTGACCTTTTCACCAGACAGAGTCCACGTAATGATGCAAAGGTCCCCCCATCTGTATCCCTGACGTCTGATGAGCCATCTCAGGGCACTGTGCATCTTGAGGCTGGCATCCATTCCTATTCCGCACACTTGGTTGCTGTCTGTGAAACGTCCGCGGAATGTGAATCCTGATTTGTCATTGGAGGTAATTAGCTTCGCCTTATCTCCGCTCCTCCGGATATCGGCAGGATGCTTGGAAGCCAGAGGGACGATTTTTCCGGTGATGTAGTCCAGTCCCTCGTCTTTATTCAGAGAGTTGCAGTAGTCTATCCACGACTGGTGAATCGCTTCATCGTTCCAAGTATCCGTCATTACGTCATCTTTGGATTCTACCGCCCACCTGACCATTGCCTTCTGCTGTTCGGTGGTCTGAGCTATCTTGAAAATCGGGTAATCGGATGTTTCGTGGTTTTTATTGACCAGTTTGCCTGCTTCATCAGTGAACAGCACTCCGGCTTCCACAAGGTCTGAGATTATCGTGTTCTTCAGGAGATAATCGCGTACGGCCTTAATCTTTGGATTGGAGCAGCTGCTGTCGCACCAATCATTAAGCAGTCCGATGTATTCTGCGTGCGCACCGGTTTTCGTTTTTGCTCTTCGCATCATCAGGGGGATTGGCCAGATAAGCTTCGATGTCCGATGCAAGATATTCGATACTATCGCAAAGGGGGTGAGGTGCGATCCCGCTGGTCCTGTTCTCCGAATCTTCGGTGCAGGGGATTACTGTCGGCTGCATATCTTTAGGCAGGATTTTGGCGCTGATGAAATCGCCCTTTTCACTGATCCTAATTTCGATATGGATGTTGCGGACCGTGTGATGCAACGGGAGCAGGGGATATTCGCCGGTGGCGCCGCTTTCTTTATCTGAACATTCGTCATAAGTTTTGACGAGCACCTCCATCCAGTTCATTCTTCAGCCTCCAAGTTAACAGGGATGTTGCGCGATGGTAACTATAGATGTGCTTGCGAATCTGGCACATTTCAGGGCGGATGTAATCTATGATGCCGTCGGTCATCATGGGGGTCCAGAAACGTACATCGAGTCCGTTCGTCCCTGTTTCATCGGCATAGTCGAATCCATGGAACATTAGCCCGAAAGTCACGGAACCAGTCTGATCATAGTCGCCCTTTCCATCCTCGAAGCTGCACGGCACCACATATGCCTGGCACTTCCTTGTTCCCAGAAAAATGTCACGCCGGCCTCCGCGCTCAAGGGCTCTGACTGCCTGGAAGTAATGCTTGTTCTCGTTGCGGTCTTTCGCCAGGTCCTCTCTATTCATATTCCACTCGAAATGGGCCCGGACATGATAGTCCACGCCGGACAGGTAGGAGTAGATCGATAGATCGTTTCCCCCACCGTAATTGAGGTTCTTGATGCTGACCGATTCGTTGCGTATCCTTTTCATTATGCGTACCGAATCGACGTACCAGATGATCGTCGGTTTCCAATAGATAGATTCGCAGATGCCTTTGAGGGCTTCATATGTCGGTACTGGATAACTGAACTTCTCTCCGCCGACCTTCGTAACAGGGTCTGTGAAAAGTGCCCTTCTCCCATATACTGAGAATTCAATCTGATTTTTCATTTTCCTTCCTCACAGAAGCATGGTTTTCATCACTGGTTCATTCACGAGGCCGTAGTCTTCGTCATAGTAACCTTCAGCCAGGCAGTAGAGTTCGGTCTCGCCCCCGATCGCATATGCCTTATGTTCCGTCAGCATCCTATTTAGATTATGCACATTAACTGCATACTTCTGCAGAGATATGAGCAGCCTCCTCCTCTCTGCAATACTGTAGCCGTTGCCCTGAAGGGCGGAAATGGCCGCTCTGGCATCATCATTATACGGAACGACCAGGCAATCTGTCCCGTCAATGACGTTGAATCTCGAGTTGGCTACGGAGAAAGATTGTTTCAAGGTGATATTATTCACCGGGCGGCCCGATTTTTCAGAGGCTCTCTTGTAATTATCCCATAAGATGGTGTTGGTAGACAGAAGGTCAAATTCTGTCTTTCCCATATCTATGGGATAGTCGTAATATATTTTGTGACTGTTTGTAAAATAAAGTTTAAAATATTTCATGATTGAAGCAGGTTTAAGAATATCGTCCGTTTCACGTATGACCTGGTTTGCGAAATCCCTTCCTCTCTCTATTTCAGGCAGGCTTCCGAGGTTTTCATTGGTATCGACGACGTAGACTTTACCAGTCTCCTTCAGTGCATTGCGATTGCAACGTCCAGCCGCTTGTGCAATCGAATCCAATCCTGCAGTGCATCTTATGACCGTCTCGAAATCGACATCGATCCCAGCCTCTATCAGTTGCGTGCTCACGCATATGACTTTCATTTTTCCGAGGACGTCTATCATTTCGTCGAGTTTTTTCGAACGGTGCATCTGGCACATATTGGTGCTGAGGTGATACAATTTCACGTCGTCTGGAATCATGGTTTGAAGCGCAGAGTGGACGTTCTTCGCCATAGTCTTTGTATTGACGATGATGAGCACGCTTCCCGATTTGTTGATCAGATCACATGCCATGGAGGCTACGCCTTCCGCGGACATCGGAGGGGAATCGACCTTCTCTATCTTTACACGTTTCATCGAAGAGAATAGGCCACCTACATCTCCGATGATCTCCCGGGGGACTGAAGAGGAGAGAGGATGCCTGCCATATTCCTCGAAAGGCAGTTGTGTTGCAGTGCACAGTACGACGCTAGATCTGCAGAATTCGGTGAGGAATCCCAAAGCCTCATTAAACAGACTTAGGCATTTGACCGGAATCTTCTGAACTTCATCGAATATAATCACGGAATTGGTCAGATTGTGCATCCTTCTAAGACGTTTGGTGCCACCAGCATAGATTACTTCCAAGAATTGAACGACGGTCGTGAAAACTATCGGAGAATCCCATGTATCCATTGCGAACGATGCGGTTGATGGGTCATCGGATTCATAAACATCGATGTTGGAATGGCATTCAGTCACGTTATTGTCTCTGGGTGAACGGTTTAAGATGCTTTTTACCGCCTTGGCATTCTGATCAATGATGGTTGTGTACGGGATCACATAGATTATGTGATCCATGCCGTAGTGTTCCGCATGCTCGAGAGCGAATCTGAGACTTGAAAGGGTCTTACCTCCACCGGTGGGAACAGTCAGGCTGAAAAGCCCTTTGGGCATTGACGACGCTGCGAAGCATTGGTCTGAGATTGTACGCCTTATCTCGTCAAGCGAATTGCGGACAGGCAGATTCAAAGTATAATCATAGAATCTGTTCTTGAGCAGTTTCCAATCGGCTTTCTTCGAACGATATGTGCGATTATCCTGGAATTCCATGGTGTCAGTGCGATCAGCATCGACAAGGGCGCTAAGAAGCAGCCTTGTCAGCAGGCCCCACTGGAATGATACGTTCGAAGCCTTTCTGTCGCATTTTTCATAGATGTCTCTGACGGCCTTTGACAATTCATTCAAGGCGGCATTCTCTGCTACCTTGATTTTTTCCATCGACAGGAATCCTACCCTGTTCATGGCCTCATTCAGATGTGTTTCGTCGTCGTTTTTTCACCATGCGTTCCCAATAGCGGTTTCTTCCGTCTTCGGTTATGCAATCGATAAGACCGGAATGATGCGATGCAATGGCCAGTTCCATCATCTGCAGTGAAGTCTTTTTGAACGAATCTTCGGCGGTTTTCGGATTCTGCGTTTCCGGATGGGAATCGAATAGGTATTGTGCTCCGGCAGTAGAATGGTCTATCTCTCCGCGGGAAGCGTCCGAATTACCTGCGACATATTGATTGAATACTTCCGTAGCCTTTCCAAGATCATGCAGGAGGCCGAGGAGGCGGCCGGTTTTCACCAGACCGACTTTTGATAGGAATGTGGATGCTAGCTCGGCGGTCCCTTCCAGATGGTCTTCCAGAGTCTGGATTACTTTCGAATCGCCGTCTTCTCTTATGTGAGCGATGTTGGCCGGCATTCAATCCTCCATGATATAGAATATTCGATAATGTATATGTAGTTTGTTATGTTATATAACTTATTAAAGTTATATTTTGAAATCAATCCAATTGAGCCATTTTTAATTCTGGCTATCTTTGTTTCCAATGCGGGGGTCTCAATGGCCAGAGGGCCTCCTATCAGGCAGTCAGTTCGATCGGCCGCAAGATGCATCTTCAGGGCGATAATCGGACTCAAAAGCCTGTTATTTTATATATTATGAAAAGAAGGGCCCCTTCCGGGACCTAATAAGTTTATTCAGCAATCATCCTTCTCATCACGAACTGCAGTATCCCGCCGTTGGCGATGTACTGCACCTCGATGGGGACATCGGCGCGGCAGACGGTCTCGAACTCGATCCTCGACCCGTCCTTCTTCGCCGCCGTTACCTTTACGGCCTTCTTGGGCGCCAACCCTTCCAGGTCGATGTCGTATGATTCGGTCCCGTCCAATCCCAGCTTCTCCGCGTTCTCGCCTTCCCTGAACTGCAGCGGGACGATACCCATGCCGACGAGGTTGGACCTGTGGATCCTCTCGAACGACTCGGCGATGACGGCCCTGACGCCCAGCAGCATCGGTCCTTTGGCGGCCCAGTCGCGGGAGCTCCCCATGCCGTAGTCCCTGCCGGCGATGACGATCAGCGGCGTTCCGTCGTGCAGGTATTTCCTGGACGTCTCATAGACGAAGTCCACCGTTCCGTCCGGGATGTACTCGGAGTATCCTCCCTCGGTCCCCGGAACTATCTGGTTCCTCAGCCTCACGTTCGCGAACGTCCCGCGCACCATGACCTCGTGGTTGGCTCTCCTCGAACCGTAGGAGTTGAAGTCCTCCTTCTTCACGCCCAGGGAAATCAGGTACTTCCCGGCGGACGTGTTCTCGGAGAACTGCCCGGCGGGCGAGATATGGTCGGTGGTTATGCTGTCGCCCAGTTTCATCAGGCACCTCGCTCCGCGCACCGATGCGATCCCCGGCTCCTCGGAGAGGAGCTCGAAGTAAGGGGGGTTCCTGATGTACGTCGACTTCGGGTCCCAGGAGAACAGCGGGGTCTTGGGGACCTCGATGGAGTTCCAGAGGTCGGAGCCTTTGTAGATGCCGTCGTACCCGTTCCTGAACGCTTCGGAGGTGACGTACTCCGCCATGAACTCATCGATCTCCCTGTCCGACGGCCAGAGGTCCCTCATGAATATCTCTTTCCCGTCCTTCATCGCCAGCGGCTCGCGGTCGAGGTCGATGTCGACCCTGCCGGCGATGGCGAAGCAGACGACCAGGGGAGGGGACATGAGGTAGTTGGCCTTCACCAGGGGATGGATCCTGCCCTCGAAGTTCCTGTTGCTGGAGGCGACGGCGGCGACGGCGAGGTCGCGGCCCTTGATCATCTCCGTCACCCTGTCGGAGAGCGGCCCGGAGTTGCCGATGCAGGTCATGCATCCGTAGCCGCAGTTCTGGAATCCCTCATCGTCGAGGTACTTCTGGAGCCCTGAGCGCACCAGGTAGTCGGTGACCGCTTTGGACCCGGGGGCCAGGGAGGTCTTGACATACGGCCTCGGCCTCAGACCCAGCTCGGACGCCTTCTTCGCCACGAGCCCGGCGGCGATCATCACCGAGGGGTTGGCGGTGTTGGTGCAGCTGGTGATCGAGGCGATGGCGACCGAGCCGTCGCCCATCGCATCCCCGGAGGGCGCTCTCTGATTTTCCACTCCCAGCGCCTTCAGGGTCTCCGCGAACCTTTCCTTCATCTCCGAGATGGGGATCCTGTCCTGGGGCCTCTTGTGGCCGGCGGCCGACGGGACCACCTCGGAGAGGTCCAGCTCCAGCGTGTCCGAGTACTCCGGGATGTGCTCCGGGTCGTACCAGAGCATCTGCTCCTTCTCGTAGATCTCCGCCGTCCTCACATGGTCCTCGGACCTGCCGGTGAGGCGGAGGTACTCCATGGTCTTCCCGTCCACGGGGCAGTAGCCCATGGTGGCGCCGTACTCCGGGGCCATGTTGGCGAGGGTGGACCTGTCGGAGACGCCCAGGGACTGGTACCCGGGGCCGAAGAACTCCACGAACTTCCCTACGACGCCCTTCCGCCTGAGCATCTGGACGGCGGTGAGGACCAGATCGGTGGCGGTGACGCCCGGGGACAGCTTCCCGGTGAGCCTGAAGCCCACCACGTCCGGCAGCCTCATGTAGGACGGCTGCCCCACCATGACGGCCTCCGCCTCGATCCCTCCGACCCCCCAGCCGGCGACGCCGAGGCCATCCACCTGGGTGGTGTGGGAGTCGGTCCCGAAGCAGGAGTCGGGATACGCGATCTTCCTGCCGCCTTCCTCTTTGACGTGCACCAGGGGCGAGAGGAACTCTATGTTCACCTGGTGGCAGATGCCGCTCCACGGGGGGACGGCGCGGAAGTTCCGGAAGGCGCCCTGCGCCCATTTGAAGAGGGCGTAGCGTTCCCTGTTGCGCGAGAAGTCTATCTTCTCGTTCCTCTCCATGGCGTCCGCGCATCCGGAGACGTCGGTCTGGATCGAGTGGTCGATGACCAGGTCCACGGGTATGAGGGGGTTGACGGCCTCAGGGTCCTTCCCGGCGGCGGCCATGGCCTCGCGCATGGAGGCGAGGTCGGTGACGGCCGGCCCGCCGGTGAAGTCCTGCAGGAGCACCCTGGCGGGGATCCAGGGTATGTCCGCGTCGTTGCCGCGGGGAGACCAGGAGGCTATGCGCCTGACATCGTCGTCCGAGATGGTCTCGCCCCTCTGCCTGAGCACGCCTTCGAGCAGCACCCTGATGGAATAGGGGAGCCTGCGCAGGTCCCCGGCAGCCCCCTTCTTCTCGAGCTCTCTGAGGCTCCAGATGGTCAGCTCCCCCTCGGGGGTGCTCAGGGTCTTCGTGCAGTCGCCGATTCCGGCTTCGTTCATCATCGGCTCTCCATCGCGGGACGGTATTAAAACAATGCCAAGGCCGCGCTCCGCGCCCGTGCGCACGGGCACATAAATATCGCGCATCCTTTCCCGGCACCTATGAAGAGCCTTGTTTCCAAAAGCATGAAGGAAGGGCTGGTGGCGAAGCAGCTGGCCATCATAAACTCGGAGGTCCCGGTCCTGGTGATCTTCGAGGGCGGCAGCGGGAGGGTGATCTCGAAGGTCGTCAACGAGCTCGACAGGGTCATGGAGCCCCGCGGGGTGAGCTACTGGCACTTCGATGTGGATGCCTCCCCGTCGAAATCGCTGGCGCGCATGCTGCAGGCGACCCCGGCGAAGTCCCAGATATGCATGTTCGACCGTTCCTGGTACTCCCTGGCGGTGAATAAGTACGAAGGGGGCCCGGAGCAGCTGGACAGGGCGGTGAAGGCCATCAACCGCCTGGAGGAGTACCTGATCGACAGCGGCACCAGGATCGTCAAGATCAGGCTGGCCGTGTCCCCGCAGATCATGAAGCAGTATGCCGAGGAGTACCGCCCACAGACCGCCATCAGCGGTACCTTCCTCTCCGTAGACCATCTGGATCATTTCAAGTACTACTCGGTCATGGACGATTTCATCGCCGCCACCGATACCAAGCGCGCTCCCTGGGACACAGTGAAGGTGGGACCGCTGGCGGAGACGGTCGCCAAGGCGGTCAGGGTCCTGGACGCCCGCTTCGGCGAGATACTTGGCGGGAAGGCCCCGGAGTCGGACAGGTGCCACGAGCTGAAACTGAAGTACCCCAACCCCAGGGAGGGCCTGGTCCTCGACCCGCCCGAGGGGGAGGATGGGCAGGAGCTCAAGAAGAAGATCGACAAACTCTCCAGGAAGCTCGAGAGGCTGCAGGTCCTGCTGGCGATCTCCGGCAGGACCGTGGTCCTCGGTTTCGAGGGCTGGGACGCGGCCGGGAAGGGAGGCTGCATCAAGCAGATATCCCACGCCCTCAACCCCCGCGGCTACAGGGTGATGAGGGTCGGGAAGCCCACCGACGAGGATTACGCCCACTCCTACCTCTGGAGGTTCGCCAGGAACCTCCCGGGGCCCGGGAGGATATCCATCTACGACCGCACATGGTACGGGCGGATGATGGTGGAGCCCATCGAGGGCCTCTGCACCGAGGAGGAGTACCAGCGCTCGGCCGGGGAGATCAACACCTTCGAGGCCATGCTCGCCTCGTACGGCGCGATCGTGATCAAGTTCTGGCTGGATATCGATAAGGATACCCAGCTGGAGAGGTTCAACGAGAGGAAGGACGACGCTCTCAAGTCCTGGAAGCTCACCGACGAGGATTGGAGGAACCGCGAGAAGTGGGACATCTACGAAGGCTACGTCGACAGGATGATCTCGTCCACCAACACCCCGTACGCCCCGTGGGTGGCGGTGCCGGCCAACAACAAGAAGTATGCGCAGTACACGGTGCTGAAGACCGTGGTCGACGCGCTGGAGAAGGAACTGAAGTACTGAGGCGCAGGACGGCGGGGGCATCTCCCCCGCCCGGCGTTCTTCTCGGTTCATCCCGGCCGGGGCATCCTTTACGCGGATGGGAAAAGAAAGGTCTTTCTGTATCTGGGTTAAGATAAATGCTATAAACGCGTAAGCGTTTCTTTTCTCACACCGGGGCATTCTTATGGTTTCGAAAACCGTGATAATGATTATCGTGGCGGCTGCAGTGGCCGTCTCCGTCGCCGGCGTGGTGATTGCAGAGGGGGGGGGGGACGACAGTCCCGATCCCAGTGTCACATTCGTTGCCGACGGGAAAATCGTAAGTGAAGTCGAATACGGGAAAGACGACTCTTCTCTGCCGCCATCAAAAGTTCCGGCCGTGCCACAGAAGGAAGGCTACACTTCCAGATGGAGCAGTTATTCTCTCAGCGGCGGGGATGTAACCGTGAATGCGGTGTATTCTCCTATAACGTACTATGCCACCTTCACCATCGGAAATGATAAGGTCGCCCAGGTTCCTTTCACTGTTGAGACCAAGGAGATAAAGGTTCCCGATGCCCCGCTGAAAGACGGATACCATGTGGAATGGAGCAGCCACACGGTGCAGGCGAGGTCTTTCGAGATCAGCGGGAAATACGTCCCCACTACCTACAAGGCGACATTCATCGACACCAAGGGGACAGCTGGGACATCCGACGACATCTCTTACGTCAGATACTTCACCGTCAATACGGCCGCAGTCTCTGAGCCTGCGATATCGGCGAAAGCAGGGTATACGACAGCATGGCAGAACTACACGCTGGGACTCGGAGATATCACCGTACGGTCGGTCTACACACCCATCACTTACAAGGCGACGTTCATCGACACCAAGGGGACAGCTGGAACATCCGATGATACAACTGTCGCCGTCAGGTACTTCAACGTTGCTTCAGGATCGATCAGCGAGCCTGCCCTGCCTGCTAAGGCCGGGTACAAGGTCGAATGGTCCAGATATTCTCTGGGGGCATCGGATATAACTGTGAAGGCTGTCTACAGCCTGATCTACTATAAAGCGACGTTCGTCGATACCAAGGCGACGTCCGATAGCTCTGACGATACCACGGTCGCCGTCAGATATTTCTCGGTCGAGAACCCGACCGTCAGCGAACCGCCGGTCCCTGCCAAGAAAGGCTTCACCGTGACCTGGCCCAGCTATACCTTGGGAACCTCCGATATTACTGTGAAGACTACCTATGTCATGAATGTCTACACGGCCACCTTTGTCGATACCAAGGGTACCGTTTCCCCCTCGGACGATAAGGTGGTGGCCACCAGGAACTTCAATGTTTACAGTACGTCGATCTCCGAGCCTGCAGTCCCGAGCAAGGTCGGCTACAATGTGACATGGTCAGGCTATACTCTGGGAACTGCCGATATCACTGTGAAGACCGTATACAGCATAATCTCCTACAAGGCGACGTTCGTTGATACGCACAATACCTCTGCATCTGCCGATGACACAATTGCCGGCATAATGTACTTCACAGTCAACACGCAGAAACTAGAGCCGCAATCCTTCGTTAAGGACGCGTCCTTGAGATATTATAATGTGGACTGGGGATTTGTTCCAGGAATGCATCAGAATGTGACCCTGAGGTCGTCCTATTCTCCGTACTATGCCGATGTGAATGTGACCTTGGTGAACCACTTCGATGAAAGCGCGCCCATCTCCCTGTATGTTGACGGAACTGTTTACGGAACATACACCATCGCTTCCGGCGGCAGCGGACCGTGACCGTCCATGAGGTGCTCAAATCGGATTCGAAGAGCATGTCCCTCTTCGCCAGTGGCACCGCCGGCGGGAAGACCGTGAACTCCGGTACCGTAACCGAGACCCTGGTGAACAAGGGGCAGTTCAGCGAGAAGTTCGTCCTCGATCCGGGCGCCCATACGGCCAACATCGTGGTCAATGTCTTCAACAACAACTCCACGTTCGAGTCGAAAGTCACCAACTTCTACTTCAACGGGACCAAAGTGAATGACAGTGAGGTCGGATCGGTATCCTGGCACATCGATCCCAAAGGTACGATTGCCGTGATGTTCAGTTACACGTTCTCCCAGTTCGATGCCGCTGTGCACGTGACACTGGACGCTCAATGCAAAGTCGTCACATGGATCGACGAGAACTCCGGCAGTGCCGACGTGACCATGCACGGTTCGGAGACGGCCTACACGGGCATAATATCCGTATCCAGGGCCTGAGGGGTTCGAAACATTTTACGGTCCGCTCTGCGGACCGTTCTTATCAAAGAAACTCAGCATCGCCTCGCCATCCGTCAATCGACGGAATAAAAGTACGTCACCGTTATATAGCAAGCGTACGATAGTCCATCCGATGTCCGACGAACTTCGGGAGAAGATCGCAGGCGAGATAGTTCTGGCGGCAGAACCGGGCAAGACCATCCGCAAATGGAGGGAGGAGTTCGGCGTGTCCCAGTACCAGCTCGCGGACGCATGGGGGTGTCCCACAGCGTCGTCAGCGATTACGAGTCGGGCAGGAGGAAGTCCCCGGGGGCCCAGGTGATCTGCCGGATGGTGGATGCCTTCATAGCCCTCGATGACGCCAACGGCGGCGCTGTGCAGAACAAGTACATGCCGAGCCGGCGCCTGGACTGCATCATCGCGATGGACGAGTTCCCGGAAGGGGTGGACGAAGGGGTCTTCATCCGCGCCATCCAGGGGACCAACATCAACCCGGTGAAGACGCCGAAGAAGAGGATCTACGGCTACACGGTCGTGGACTCGCTGAAGGCCATCCTGAGCCTGAGCTCGCAGGATTACATGAAGATCTACGGCTGGAGCATCGAGAGGGCCCTCATCTTCACGGACGTGCACTACGGGCGCTCGCCCATGGTCGCCATCCGCGCCCACCCGCTGACCCCGGCGATGGTAGTATACCTGAAACCGGACAGGACGGACCCGCTGGCCATCAAGCTGGCGGAGAAGGAGGGCATCCCGCTGGTCACCACCGAGATGGCCGTCGACAGGCTGGTCGACAGGATGAACGCACTTAAGGAAGGGAAATGAGAATGGAAGGAATAGTCAGCTACGGGGCCTATGTGCCCAGGTACAGGATCAGGCCCGAGGAGATCGGGCGCGTCTGGGGTGTCGACGGGGCCGCCCGCGGCAAAGGACTGATGATAACCCAGAAGTCGGTGCCGTCCCCCGACGAGGACGCCGTCACCATCGCGGTCGAGGCCGCGAGGTACATGCTCGACCGCGTCCCGGAGGTCGACCCCGCCGATATCGGCGCGGTGTACGTCGCTCCGAGAGCCACCCCTACGCGGTCAAGCCGACCGCGTCCATCGTCGCCGAGGCCATCGGGGCCACGCCCGCCATGACCGCGGCCGACCTCGAGTTCGCCTGCAAGGCCGGGACCGCCGGCATCCAGGCGGGCCTGGGCCTGGTGAAGTCCGGCATGGTGAAGTATGCCGTCGCCATCGGCTCCGACACCTCCCAGGGCGCCCCCGGGGATGCGCTCGAGTATTCCGCTTCCGCAGGCGGGGCGGCATATCTGCTGGGTACCGAGCACGTCATCGCTCAGATCAACAGGACCCTTTCGTTCACCACCGACACCCCCGACTTCTGGAGGAGGGAGGGCATGATGTACCCGGTCCACGGAGGAAGGTTCTCCGGGGAGCCGGCCTACTTCAGGCACGTGACCTCCGCGGCCAAGATGATGATGGAGGCCATGGGGACGGAGCCCGGGGACTACGACTACGTGGTCCTCCACCAGCCAACGGGAAGTTCCCGACCAGGGCCGCCAAGATGCTCGGGTTCACCCCGGAGCAGCTGGCCCCCGGCCTGCTCACTCCGGTCATCGGGAACACCTACTCCGGAGCCGTCCCGCTCGGCCTGGCACATGTGCTCGACCATGCGAAGGAGGGCGACAGGATCCTCGTCGCCTCCTACGGATCGGGCGCCGGATCGGACGCGTTCGACATCACCGTCACGCCTGAGATCGGCTCTTACAAGAGGAGCGCCGCGCCGGACCTGGACAGCATCACCGCCGACCCGGTCTACATAGACTACGCGACGTATGCCAAGTTCAAGAACACCATCAAGATGCCGGAGGAATGAGCATGAGGGAAGTTGCAGTGATCGGCGCGGGCTCGACCGTCTTCGGCGAGCTCTGGGGCAAATCGTTCAGGAGCATAGGGATCGAGGCCGGCGCCAAGGCCATGGCCGACGCCGGGCTGTCCGGCAGCGAGATCGACGGGATCTACTTCGGGAACATGAGCGCGTCCCGTTTCATCAACCAGACGCACACCGATGCGCTCGTCGCCGACTACACCGGGATGGCCACCAGGAACGTTCCAGCGGTCAGGACCGAGGCGGGAGGAGCCAGCGGCGCCGTCGCCTTCAGGCAGGCCGTCATGGCCGTCGCCTCGGGGATGCAGGACGTCGTCATCGTCGGAGGCGCCGAGAAGATGACCGATATGGACGACGACTCCATCAACATGGTCATGAACTCCACCACCGATGCGGAATGGGAGGCCGGCATGGGCGTCCCCCTGGCGTCGATCTACGCATGATCGCCCGCAGGATGATCCACGAGGGCATCGCGACCCGCGAGGGCATCGCCGCCTGCGCCGTCAACTCGCATTTCCACGGGGAGTTCAACCCCGATGCGCAGTTCCGCAAGGCCATCAAGCTGGAGAGCGTCCTCAGGTCCGGCCCGACCTGCGACCCGCTCACCGTCTTCGACGGGGCGCCCATCTCGGACGGGGCCTCGGCCGTCATCCTCTGCCCCCTGGAGGATGCCAGGAAGTACACGGACACGTACGTGAAGGTGGCCGCCGTCTCCCAGGCCAGCGATACCCTCGCGATGACCCAGAGGCAGTCCTTCACCTCCTTCGCGGCCACTAGGGTGGCGGCCGCGGACGCCTATAAGGCTGCAGGGATAACCGCGGCGGACATTGACGTCGCCGAGGTCCATGACGACTTCACCGTCGCCGGCGTGATGGCCCTGCAGGACCTGGGACTGTACAAGAACGGAGGGGAGGCCTTCCTCGACGGGTCCACCCGCTTCGATTCCGGCAAGACCGCGGTCAACACCTCCGGAGGCCTCAAGGCCAAAGGGTACCCGATCGGCGCCGCCGGCGTCTCGCAGATCGTGGAGCTGTACCAGCAGCTCACTGGACGCGCGGACGGGAGGCAGGTGAAGGATGCGAAGTACGGCCTGGCGCAGTCCGCCGGAGGAACAGGCTCCGCTGTGGCCGTTTCCATACTGGAGGCGATCTGATGGCAATGGTTTCCGCCAAGGAATGGCGTGAGATCCCGGGAAGGTACAACCTGATCGGGACCAAATGCGGCAAGTGCGGGAGGATCTACTTCCCGGCCAGGGCGTTCTGCCCCTACTGCAGGCGCGCGTCCGCCGGGCAGATGCAGCCCTTCGCCCTCAAGAGGACCGGGGAGGTCTATTCCTTCTCCATCGTCCACGAGGCGTCCGGGTTCAACGAGAGGCAGATGCCTTACGCCGTCGCTATGGTGAAGAACGACGACGGGGTGTTCATCGAGGCCCAGCTGGTCGACGTGGATCCCGCCGATATCAAGATCGGCATGCGCGTCCGCGCCGTCATGAGGAAGCTCAACGAGGACGGCGCCGCCGGCATCATCCACTACGGCTACAAGTTCGTGCCTGCGAAGGAGTGAACTTCCGACTGAAACATCTTACCGGGGCCCGGTCCCGGGTTTTCCCCTATAATCTTGTGCCATCCGATGCAAGACTTTTCTCTGTCTCTTGCGATAGGGCGATGCTGCCGGCATCGGCCCGGACGGCCCTCGGCGGACGGTCTGCGGATGCGTTATTCTTCAGGATATGTGCAGGGGCGCATGCGCGGAACGGGCGTTCGCGGCAATGAACATAAAACAGCAAACAAGTGTGTGGCCTCTCCCGGCAAGGAGAGGCAGAGTGGTAATGGCTTAGAAGAAAGCCAATACTAAACTAGAGCGATATTATTTAAATTATTCGCTTTAATCGCGAATATGTTCGTATTTTTGTTTGTTCTAACACAAATGGATAATTAATCCATCTAGTTTAGGGCCGGCTCGGGGCCCGGCCGGCATCCTGCTGCTCCCAGCCCATGCTCGCCTTGAGGTCCCTGGCGGCCTCGCCTGCCTCCGCACATCCCGAGCTGTACGCTTTCGCATAGAGGACCATGGCGACCTCGGGGTCCTTCCTCACCCCGTCGCCCTCTGCGAACATATCGCCTGCCTTCTTGACGAAGGCGGGGCTCCCGATCCTCTCCTTGAACCCGGTACTGCTCTCGGAGGCAGCGAGCCCCCTGCGGTCCATGTCGATCAGCGCGCAGGCATCGATGTACCATTCCGCCGCCTTCGAGCGGTCCTCGGCCCTCCCGCGGCCGTACCAGCAGTCGTCCCCGGTCTCCATGTAGTGCGAGGCTCTCGAGACCTTCCCGGCGGTCTCCCCCTTCCCGTTATCGGGGGAGACGGCGTCCACGACCGCGTTGTAGACGGCGTCGACTCCGTCCACTGCCTTGCCGACCGCCTTGTCGAAGGCTTCTTGGTGCTGTCCAGTATCTTGCCTATGCCCATCTGCGGCATCCCTTCCCGGATATCCTTACCGTTTATGCCGATTTAAAGGGAATCATTGCTTCATGAGGTCCACCGAGGCCACCGCCTCCAGGACGCAGTCCTCGGGCGGAACCCCGGGGAAGAGCTCCGCCCCCAGGTTCCTCGCTTTCTCCTCCGAAGGCGCGAACAGGGAGTCGTCCTCCTCCGCGCGAGCCCCGAGATGTCCGGGTCCCGGGAGCCCAGGACGACGGCGACCATGTCGCTTCCCTTCGGCCTCATCTTCTCCAGTGCCTTCCCGATCTGCCTCTCGGCGGCGGCGTACATGACCGTCTCGGTCGCCATCGTCCTCGAGCGGTTCCTGCCCTCGGAGAACGCGCGCTCGGCATGCATGGCCGCCGAGACGCAGTGGTCCCTCCCGCACACCATAGACGGTTCAAGCAGGACGGCCTCCAGCCCCCGGGAGCGGAACCACTCCGCGGCGCCGGCGAACGATGCGCCCCTGAGCCCTATGACCGAGACTTCCATGCTGCCCGCAACACACGGGCCTGCCTTTAAACCATCGCCCGCATTCCCTTCACGGAACCCTTTCCCGATGCTCTGTTCTGTACGCGGGACGCGCCCGGACGATGTTACTTCTTAATAAGGGAAGACGATGGAGGCGCCGATGGAAAACAGCGACGAATGGATCAGGATATCCGCGCCGGCCACGACCTCGAACATAGGGGCGGGCTTCGACATATTCGGGCTCGCTATTCATGAGCCCGCGGACATCATCGAAGGGAGGAAGATACCTTCCGGCCTCGTCATCAGCGGGATCGACGGGCCCGGCTCCGAGGGGATCACCCGCGACCCGGAGAAGAACTCCGTCACGATCGCCGCGAAGGCCGTCCTCGACGCCATGCACGCCGACTTCGGGATAGAGGTGAAGATCCACAAGGGCATCAGGCCCTGCTCGGGCATCGGCTCCTCCGGGGCATCGGCGGCAGGCGGGGCGTACCTCGCCTACGTCATGACCGGGGAGAAGATGCCCAAGGACCAGCTCATCATGTGCGCGGCCCAGTCGGAGAAATACACTTCCGGCGCCGTCCACTGCGACAACGTGGCCCCGTGCATCCTCGGAGGGTTCACGGTCATCCCCTCCTACGAGCCTTTCGAGGTGCTCCGCATAGAGCCCCCGAAGGACCTGGGACTGGTCGTCGCCCTGCCCGACGTCATGGTGGCCACCGCCGATGCGAGGAAAGTGCTCCCGAAGGAGGTCCCGGTGAAGGACCTCGTCTTCCACACGGGGCACTCGGCGGCCATGGTGTATGCGATGATGACAGGGGACCTCGGCCTGATCGGACGGTCCGTAAAGGACGCTGTCTTCGAACCGGCCAGGAAGCACCTGGTGCCCCACCTGGCCGAGGCCGAGAAGGCCGCCACGGACGCCGGGGCCATCGTCTCCTTCATGGGAGGCTCCGGGCCCGCGATCATGGCCTTCTACGACCTCAAGAAAGGGAAGCAGCTCGGCGACAGGATCGCCGATGCGATAAAGAACGTTTACCGCGATGCGGGAATGAAAGTGGACGTCTGGGTAACTGTCTGCGGCAGCGGATGCAGGAGGATTTGAAATGGTAGAACACAAAGTTGTTTGCTGGAAGTGCGGAAACGAGGTCAAGGACCCGTATGTGAACCTGTGCCCCAAGTGCGGCGGCCTCCTGACCATCAGGATCGACCTGTCCAAGGCATCGGAGAAGAACCCCGAGGACCTCAGGCAGAAGCCCCTGGGGGTCTGGAGGTACGCCGACTTCATGCCCGTCGACGAGGCCCACAAGGTCTCCATCCAGGAGGGCGGGACCCCCCTGTACAAGACCGAGGCCCTCGGGGCGGCCGTCGACGTCCCCAACGCCTACGTCAAGTTCGAGGGGCTCAACCCGACCGGGTCCTTCAAGGACCGCGGCATGACCGTGGGCGTGTCCCACGCCAAGGAGCTCGGCGCCAAGGTCGTCGGATGCGCTTCCACCGGGAACACCTCCGCCGCCCTCTCCGCATATGCGTCCAAGGCCGGCATGAAATGCGCCGTGTTCCTCCCCTCCGGCAAGGTCGCCATGGGCAAGCTGGCGCAGGCCCTGTTCTTCGGGGCCAAGGTGCTGTCCGTCGACGGCAACTTCGACGACGCGCTGGCACTCGCGAGGAAGATGGCCGACGAGAGGAAACTGTACCTCCTCAACTCCATCAACCCCTACAGGCCCGAAGGCCAGAAGTCCGTCATGTTCGAGATCTGGGACCAGCTGGGCTTCGAGATGCCCGACAGGGTCATCCTGCCCGTCGGCAACGCCGCCAACATCTGGGCGGTCTACAAGGCCTGCATGGAGCTCAAGGAGCTCGGATGGATCGACAAGGTCCCCAAGCTGACCGGCATCCAGGCCGCCGGCGCCGCGCCCGTGGCCAACGCCTTCGCGGAGGGTGCGACCGAGTTCGTGCCCGTCGGCAGCCCTGAGACCGTCGCCACCGCCATCAGGATAGGGAACCCCGTGTCCGGGCAGAAGGCGCTCAAGGCCATCTACGACACCAAGGGATACTGCGCCACCGTCACCGACGATGAGATCATCGCCGCCCAGAAGCTCCTCGGCAGGAAAGAGGGCATCTGCGTGGAGCCCGCTTCGGCCGCGTCCGTGGCCGGCCTCAAGAAGCTCCGCGAGATGGGCATCATCGAGAAGGACGAGACCGTCGCCTGCATCTGCACCGGCAACGGCCTGAAGGACCCCGATACCATCCTCGCCAACGTCCCCAAGCCCATACCCTGCCAGAACTCCGTCGAGGATGTCGAGCGCATCCTCGCCCAGGACTGAAGCCGAAAACTTTGCCGGGGCGGAAGCCCCGGCCCATTCTCCATTTTCATAACGCGAGTTCTGCCGTGGCCGGTCTGCTGCCGAACGGCGCAACGAAAACCGTCCAAATGGCGCAATTGAATTCAGCCAAATGGCGCAACGAAAACCGTCCAAATGATGCAACGGATTAATACCCAGATAAGCATATTAGCATGAGGAAGCAATCGATGGAAACCAATGAGAAATATATCCCCAGGATCGTCGATAAATTGCTTGAGTTCGATCTCAGGTCTGCTGGGGCCATATGGATCAAAGGTCCGAAATCTTGCGGGAAATCTACGACAGCGGAGCAATTCGCCAGGTCTTCTGTAAACATGCAGGATGCGGATACGCACGATCTGCTTGTTCTGAAAGCCAAGAACGGGCCATCGGCTTTCCTTGACAATGAGCCTCCGTTCCTGATCGACGAATGGCAGGAGATCCCATTCATCTGGAATCAGATAAAAATCGAAGTTGACAAACGCAACGAGTTCGGCCAGTTCATCATAACCGGATCCAAAAATCCGCCCCAGAAAGTAATGGAAGAACTTCACAGCGGCGAGGGCCGTTTCACTATCATAGTGATGAGGCCTATGACTCTCTACGAATCCGGCGAGAGCTCAGGAGAGATATCAATCAGGTCCCTCTTCAACGGAGAGTCTCCGGAGCCTGCCCAATCGAAGGCCACCCCTGACGATTACGCTTTCTATGTCGCGAGAGGAGGATGGCCCCAAGCGATCGGAAAAGAGAGGGACGTGGCGCTCATCCAGGCAGTGAACTACTACAAGATGCTGGTGAAAACGGGGCTTTCTCAGGCGGACGGGGTCAAGCGCGATCCTGCAAAAGTCGACAGGCTTCTCCGCTCCTATGCCCGGAACTGCGGGACCCAGGCGAGCTACGCCACCATGGGCGAAGATGTCTCTTCGGGGGACGGGCCAATCTCGGAGAACACCGTGGCATCGTACATCAAGGCCCTGAAGAACATCTATGTAGTAGATGAATCGGAAGCATGGAATCCGAACATCAGATCCAAAACGGCCATCAGGACCGGGCCGACCAGATATTTCGTCGATCCGTCCCTGACGTGCGCGGCCTTGGGGCTGGGCCCGGAAGGCATATTATCGGATTCCAGGCTTTTCGGATTCCTTTTCGAGGGCCTTTGCATCCGCGATCTCAGGGTGTATGCGGAGAACATCGACGGAACTGTCAAGCACTATCGCGACAAGAATGGCAGGGAATGCGACGCAGTGATTACACTCAGAGACAACAGTTGGGCGGCCATAGAGATAAAACTGGGAGCGTCGAAGGAAGCCATTGACGCTGCGGCATCAGGCCTTCTGGCACTGAATGACGATGTCGAAGGCAGGCCCCCGTCCTTCCTCATGGTCCTCACGGCAACAAATGTTGCTTACAAGAGGGGTGACGGCGTGTGGGTGGTCCCCCTCGCCTGCCTGGGCCCATGAGGTGATTGCAATGGCAGAGGATGCTTTCGCAGAAGCCCTCGAGAACAGGGACGGTCTTTTGTGGGTGAAACGCGGGCTTACCGACGATTCGTACAAGAAGTACGTCAACAGGAACGTCCCCGGGCATTCGGACGACAACTTCAACCTCGCAACCTTCGGCGACTCCCTTCTCAAGTTCGCTTTGACATCTCTGCTCCTGGACCGCAGGGAGCAGCTTTCCAAGGCGAGGCAGGAGTACGAGAGCGACATGGTGCTGGTCACTGTCATCGGGAAGCATTACCGCATCGCAGACTACATGCTCTACGACAGGAACGACAGGAACATAGCGACCGATTATGTCTGGTCCCCGAAAGAGCCGTCCAAGGGCAAGAGCAAGAAGAGCAGGAATGATGACAACTCCCATAAGCACATCGCCACGGCGGTGGAGGGCGTTCTCGGCGGGATTTACAAAGAGCACGGGGACCTGGGAGAGATCCTGGAGATCGTCCGCAGATGGATCGATATGATCGATTCGGAACGCAGCATATCGAAAGCCGTCAGGCATCCCGATTTATTGCGAAATGCGGTCTGATTCTGAGAACACATCCGTCCGATGCACGTATATTCAGAAATCGTCTTTCACTGTACGGACAGGTGAGAAGATGAAGCCTAAGGATCCTACGCTCGGAGTAACGCACGGATTCACCGGGGATGAGCTGCTTTTGATCCTCTCTGTCATCGGGATCATAGCCATTCTCAGTTTCAACAATGCCCGGAATTCGGCGGGCGGAACACTGGCGGCGGCCTCGTACTGGATATTCGCTGGGATCATCGCGGCGGCGGCCGTCTCCGCTTATTTCCTTGGAAAGCGCTTCAGCGATCCGGAAGCGGAAGTGACGTTCGCCGGCCGTCCCGCGAGCCGCGGATATTACGTCTATCTTCTGTACGCATGGGCGTCTATGGCGGCCCTGTTCATCGTATATTCCATATGCGTCGACACAGGACAGAGTTTTGCAGTGTGTATCGCTGTGTTCTGCCTGGCGGCAGTGCCCGTGATGGCAGGCGCTTATCCGCTGAGCAGAAAATATCCCGAACTCGGCAGGAAGAAGAATCGATTCAGCTGATCATCGACATGTGCCAGATCAGATTCCCAATGCTTTCCGGCACCCTGAGATGCTTGCCTGTTCCGTCTGCGGACGCACGGCCGTTGCTCAGAGGGCCTCCGAGAACTTCTCCTGAGCCTCGAAGGATGCGGCCTTCTTACCCGAGTTGTCATGTTCATTGCGCTAAGGGGCCGGCATCGATACAGGCCGCGATGCCCGGAACAGGGAAAGGCGATCATGAGCAACTGTGCCAGATGCTGAGATATGCCGGGATTGCACGATCGCGGACCGTACTTTCCTTCCAGCCTTCCGGGAAAGGACATCGGACTATGCCTGCGCCGAAGGATGCTTCGGCAGGAGGCAGTGCAGTCTCCAATTTGCCGGAGGCATCCCTTCACCGGTAGCTGTCGAGGCTCTTCTGGCCGCCTGCGTTCCTGGCCTCCTCTTCGGCAGCCATCTTCTCGAGCATATAGTCGGCCTCATCATCCTGGGGCGGAGCGTCCTCCGGTGGTAGGGCCGGGGCCTCCGTACCGACCTGTTCCTTGAGGCTCCTGGCGAGGAACGGGCCGATCTTGGGTAGCGAGGCTATCTCGGACTCGTCGGCCCTGGCTATGTCGCCGCGCGTCCGCAGGCCCGCATTGAAGAGGGTCCTCGCCCTGGCCCTGCCGATTCCGCGCAGGGAGACCAGGGGGATCAGCTCCTCCTTCACTCCGTAGCGCATCCTGGTCAGCAGGGGCTTGATCATCCCGGAGCGTCCGGGTTGAAGATCATGGCCACCTCGTTCATGGCATAGAGGATCCAGTCCGCCGAGTCCACGCGCGAGCGGATGTCGCCGGGGCCGACCCCGAGCCCCTCGGTGATGGACTCCTCCGGCCTCTCCTCGATCCAATCCCTCAGGAGGACGGCCGTCTTGAGGTCGGACATATGATTGTCCCAGGCGACGTCCCCGTCGTCCGTTCCGCACTCGTCTTCTATGGTGCAGAGCCAGTCGCCGTCGTATTCGGCGTCGATCGACTCGAGCATGTCCCTGTCGCCCTTCTTCGGGTACATCCCCATGATGTCAGGTGTGCAGGCGATCGCCTGCATGATCCGCAGCTCGTCGGCGGAGGAGTCCATCTTCAGGACCGCCTTCTTCAGTATGACCGCTGTCCAGGGGTCGATGTAGAGATCGGACGCCCTCTTCCCGAACGGGAGGATGCGTATGCTGTCGCCTGCGGTCTCCACCATCCCGTTCTCGTCCAGGAAGTCCACGACATTGGAGATCAGCTGCTCCACTCCGTACATCTGGCTCGTGGAGCCGAAGAATGTGGATTCGAGGAACATCTTTATGCTGTCCTCGGACCCGGCATCGCCTGTGGCGATGAGCCCCAGGATATGGGACCTCAGCGCCGCCTCGTTCCCCAGCTTGGAAGTGATCCTCTCGGTGTCGTGGCAGACGTAATCATCCATCAGGTGCTCGTAGTCCTCGTAGGATTTGGCGATCAGCACGGCCTCCCCCCAGGGTCGTAGCCCGGGCGCCCTGCGCGCCCGCACATCTGCTTGATCTCCATCACCGGTATGAGGACGCTGCCGGCGTTGGCCTCGAAACGGGAGGTGTCCCTGACGATGACCCTCCTGGCGGGGAGGTTGATTCCGGCGGCGAGTGTCGGGGTGGCGACGATGCACTTGATCCTCCTGCCGCGGAACCCGTCCTCCACAGCCCGCCTCTGACCGTAGGCGAGGCCGGCGTGGTGGAAGGCTATCCCGCAGGAGACGCACTCCGCCAGCTTGGTACCGACCGCGGTGGTCTCCGCCCCGCCCTCGAGCACCGTGCGCTCTGCCTTGGTGATGCTCGATCCCGTAAGTGCCAGCATGCGCTTGGCGTACTTGGAGGCGAGCGATTCGGCGGACCTGCGGGAGTTCACGAAGACCATCGCCTGGCCGCCTTCCTGCACGGTCTGCTTGATCAGGCCCCACATCTCGTCCTTCTCCGGGGGGACCTGGACGGAGGAGGCGTCGTCGAAGACGATCTCCCCGTTGAAGTACACCCCCTCCCTCAGCTTCGTCGGCCTCCAATCGGACTTGACCAGGTCGCATCCAGCCAGCGGGCGAGGTCCTCGGCGTGGAGACGGTGGCGGACAGCGCGATGACCTGCAGGCGGGGGTTCCTGAGCATCAGCTTGGTCATGGCGACCTCCAGGGTGGGCCCCCTCCCCGGGTCGTGTATCATGTGCACCTCGTCCGCGATCAGCAGACCCAGGCCGTCGAGCCAGCGGTTCCCGTGGCGGATGAGGGAGTCCGCCTTCTCGGAGGTGGCGATGACTATGTCGGCGTTCCCTATGTCCTCGTCCCTGTCGGGGTCGCCGGTGGCTGACACCGTGCGGATACCCAGATCAGAGAATTTCGCGAGGTCGTCCCTCTTCTCGGAGGCCAGCGCCTTCAGCGGGACGATGTAGAGGACGCGGCAGCGGTCCCGCAGGACCGAGGTCAGCGCCGGTATGAAACCGATCAGCGATTTCCCGGAGGCGGTGGGAACGGCGGCGACCAGATTCCTCCCGGAGAGCGCCTTGGGGATGGCCTCGGCCTGCGGGGGGTACATCTCGGAGAAACCCTGGGCCTCCAGCAGCCTCTTGAGCTCCTCCGGTATGTCTAGGTCGCCGAACTTCATGCGTTCCCCCATCCGAAATCGCATTAAGGCGTTTTCGCCGCTGTCATGCGGCGCCTCCGGTTCCCGTATTTATTATCGTTATTAAATAAGAGAAGAGGATTGGGACTGCCGATGAACAAACACGTATTGGTCGTTATCCTCGCGGCGGCCATCGTACTGGTCTCTCCCGCGGCGGCGTTCTGGGCCGCCGACTCGGATGCCGACTCCGTATATTCAGGGGACACGGCCAGCTATTACTACAGCCAGCTCAATGACAGCGAGAAGAAGATCTACGAGGCGATGGAGGATCTGAAGACCGCCAGCGGCAACGGCTATGACGAATCGTCGGGGAAGTTCACTGTGACCGTGAGCGGCGTGTCCTATTCCTCGGAGGACCAGGCGTACACGGCGGTCCTGACCGCTGCCAATGCGACGCAGCTCGATGACCCGTATGCCTTCTGGGTGTGGGGGGTCAATGCCGGTTACCAGAGCACCACAGGAAGCACCATCGAGATCACGAGCACTTCGAGCCTGACGTTCACGATAAACGCCCTCAGCGACTATACTCTCACAGCTCTCAGCTCGGCATCGGGGACCACGTACAGTTCCTATTCGGATGTCATCACCGCTATCGAGGCCAGGGTCACAGAGATATCGGACGGCTTCGGGTTCTCGTCCTCGGACACGACCCTGACCAAGATCGAGAAGATCAATTTCCATCTAACCTCGGCATCGATCTACCGCTACGATCCCAACGTCGACAAGGACAATGAGTGGGCATATGACCATACGGTCGTGGGAGCGTTCCTCATCAAGAACACGGACGAGAACAGGTACGTGGTCGTCTGCGACGGGTATTCGAACGCGTTCACACTCCTGGCGAGGGCCTCCGGCATAAGCGTCATAAACGTCATCGGACTGGGAGCCCAGTCGTCCGACAACGGCTATCACGCGTGGAACGAGGTCATCGTCGACGGATCCAAGGTGTACGGCGTCGACATCACTTTCGATTCCACGGGAGACGACAAGAAGGCTTACCTCTGCTGCGGGGCCTACGACAAGGTGGACGGGGCGACATTCAGCCAGTCCCACCAGCCGTTCGCGTTCTACAGCGATTACAACACAGCGTACTACCCGTTCTATGCACTGCAGCTCAGCGACAGCGGCTACACGTGGCCGGCGGAGGATTCTCTTGCCGACACGATCATGAACATCGCCCCGTGGATAGTCATGGGGCTCATATGCCTGATACTGGTCTATGTGCTGATCACAATCGCGAAGAAGGGTGAGTGAAATGGCTGGAAGAAACAATGATGGATTCGGCACCTTCCGCGCGGAAGACGGCGGAGATGCCATCGAGAGCAGGGACGAGAAGGATCCGGTCCTGGCCGACGTCCCGGTAGAGGAATGGATCGAGAAGCAGACCTTCGCGAGCACGAAGGACATTCCCATCCCCGACAAGATGGCCGACAGGGTCATCGGACAGGACAGGGCGGTCGAGGTCATGAAGAAGGCGGCCGCCCAGAAGAGGCACATGATGCTGATCGGAGAGCCCGGCACCGGGAAGTCGATGCTGGCCAACTCGATGACCGAGTACCTGCCCAAGGACGAGCTCCAGGACATCGTGGCATACGCCAATCCGGAGGACGAGAACGAGCCCCGCATCAGGGTGTTCCCCGCCGGCCGCGGGAAGCAGATCGTCCAGCAGCAGAAAGCGGCGGCATCCGCCCACGACAATCAGAAGAAGACCTCGCACCTCTACGCATGCGCCGCGATCGTCATCCTCGGTCTGCTCGGGACCCTGATGTTCGCGAACTACTACATCCTCTTCATCTCGCTTTTCGCGGTCATGATCATCCTCTGTTCGCCAGGAACCCCATGGCGCCCAGGAACGATATCAACAACGCGCCGAAGCTCCTCGTGGGCCACGACGCCGGCGAGAAACCCCCCTTCGTGGATGCCACCGGCACCCATTCGGGAGCGCTTCTGGGAGATGTCCTGCACGACCCGTACCAGTCCGGAGGCCTCGGCACCCCTGCGCACAGCAGGCTGGAGGCCGGAGACATCCACCGCGCCAACAAGGGTGTCCTCTTCATCGATGAGATCAACACCCTGAGGATGGAGAGCCAGCAGTCCCTCCTCACCGCCATGCAGGAGCACAAGATGGCCATCACCGGCCAGTCCGAGAGGTCCTCAGGAGCACTCGTCAAGTCCGAGCCCGTCCCCTGCGACTTCGTCCTCGTCTGCGCCGGGAACCTAGACGCCATGAAGGGCATGCACCCCGCGCTCAGGTCCAGGATACGCGGGTACGGTTACGAGGTCTACATGCGCAACACGATGCCCGACACCGATGAGCACAGGACCGACATCTGCAGGTTCGTCGCCCAGGAGGTCAGGAAGGACGGGAAGATCCCGCCCTTCGACAAGTATGCCGTCGGCGAGATCATAAAGGAGGCCCAGCGCAGGGCCGGCAGGAAGGGCAGGCTCACGCTGAGGTTCAGGGAGCTCGGCGGCCTGATCCGCGCCGCCGGAGATGTGGCAGTCGCCAGGGGAGCGGAGGTCACCACCTTCGCCGATGTCGATTCCGCCAAGATCAACGCGAGGTCCCTGGAGCAGCAGATCGCCGACAGGCAGATCGAGGCATCGAAGGCCTACCAGCTCTTCAACACCACCGGCACGGCCGTCGGGCAGATCAACGGCCTCGCCGCCCTTGATCCCGGGACCGGGATGGCCGAGTACTCCGGCATCATGCTCCCGATCGTGGCCGAGGTTACCCCTGCGGCCCACAAGGACGGCGGCAGGATCATCGCCACCGGTAAGCTCGGCGAGATAGCCAAGGAAGCTGTCGAGAACATCACGGCGGTCATCAAGAACTTCAGCTCGAGGAACATCTCGGAGGTGGACATCCACCTCGAGTACATCGGGACCTACGACGGCGTCGAGGGCGACTCGGCATCGATCACCATGACCACCGTCATACTCTCCGCCCTGGAGAACATCCCGATCAGGCAGGACCTCGCCATGACCGGATCGCTGAACGTCCGCGGCAAGGTGCTGCCCGTGGGCGCCGTCACCGCCAAGCTCGAGGCCGCGGCGTCCGCAGGGATAAAGACCGCGCTCATCCCCTACGACAACATCAAGGACGTCATGATCCGCAGCAGGTTCTACAAGACCATGGAGGTCTTCGGCGTCAGGACCTACCGCGACGTCGCGGAACTGGCGTTCGCCGACTGCCCCGCCAAGACCATGCTGCTCCAGAGGCTCGACGTCCTCAATCCGGACGGCCCCAGCTACGAGAAGGTCCAGCCCCCCGGTGCAGTACGAGGCGCATGCCCAGGCGGCGGCCGAGCCGTCCCCGTCTGCGGCGGATGCCCCGCAGGCCCCTGCGGCCGATGCACCCCAGCAGGAAGGCGTTCAGAGCGCCGGCGAGCGATGACAGACGGATTCGAGAAGTACTCGCTGGTCATGGGGCGCTTCCAGCCCCTGCACCTGGGACATATGGAGGTCATCCGCAGGGTCGCCGCCGTCTCCGACCATGTGACCGTCGGCATAGGCAGCGCCCAGTACTCCCACCGTCCGGACAACCCTTTCACCGCAGGGGAGCGCTACCTCATGATCGAGAGGGCCCTGGCCGCCGAGGGGATCACCAACTGCTCGGTCGTCCCGGTGGAGGACCTCAACAGGTACTCCGTCTGGGTCTCTCACGTTGTCTCCATGTGCCCTCCCTTTAGGACGGTGTACTCCAATAATCCCCTGACCCGCCGCCTCTTCGAGGAGGCGGGTACAGGGTCGAGCGCTCGCCGCTCTACAACCGCAGGGATTATTCGGGGAAGGAGGTCCGCAGGAGGATGGCCTCCGGAGGGGACTGGAGGTCCCTGGTCCCCGGTGCGGTGGCCGAGGTCATCGATGAGATCGACGGTGCCGGCAGGGTCCGCGACATCGGCATGGACGACGAGGCATGATATGGCCGAGGATGCTGTCAGCAGGCTGGCGGCCGTCTGCCGCGAGAAGGGGCTCAGGGTCTCCGCGGCGGAATCCTGCACCGGCGGCCTCATCGGCGCCGAGATCACTGACGTGCCTGGGAGCTCATCGTTCTTCCTTGGCTCGGCCGTCGTCTACTCGAACACCGCCAAGGAGGACATCCTGAAGGTGCCCCGCGGGATCCTCTTCGAGTTCGGGGCGGTGAGCGAGCAGACCGCATTGTGCATGGCGCGCGGCTCCCTGGCACTGTACAGGTCCGACGCCGCGGTGGCGGTCACCGGCATCGCGGGCCCCGGAGGGGCTACCGACACCAAGCCTGTCGGCACCGTCTGCATCGCGGCCGTATCCGGCAGTTCGCACAAGGCCGTGACCTTCCATTTCAAAGGGGACCGCGAAGATGTCCGCCGGCAGTCCGCCGAAGCGGCCCTGACCATGCTCTCAGAGATCTGCGAAGCGCCCATGAACGGGCGCTACAGCCGCCAGCTGCCCCTTCTGGGAGAGGAAGGGCAGGAGAAGCTGGCACATTCGAAGGTCGGTGTCGCCGGGTGCGGCGGCCTCGGGACTTCCGCTGTCACCGCCCTGGCATCCGCCGGCGTGGGGGAACTGGTCCTGGCCGATCCGGACACGCCGGAGATCTCCAACCTCAACCGCCAGTTCGTATACCGCGAGGACTCGGACCGGCCGAAGGCGGAGCTCCTGAGGGAGTGGGCGCTGTCTGTCAATCCTCACATCAGGGTGTCCGCATATGTCAGGGAGATCGACAGCAGCAGCGCCGGCATGGTGTTCGAGGGATGCGACGTGGTGCTAGACTGCCTCGACAGCATCTCGTCCCGCAGGGAGCTCAACAGGTGGTGCGTGAGTAACAGGAAAATCCTGGTGCATGCCGGTATCTCCGGGATGCAGGGGCAGCTGACCGTGGTGGTCCCCGGGAGGACCCCTTGCCTCGAATGCCTCTACGGGCGCGTGAAGGAGGCGGACGGACCGACCCCGTCGATGGGAGCGGCCGTGATGCATTTCGGTTCGGCCGAGGCTCTGCAGGCGATCATGGTTCTGACCGGCGTCGGAGACCCACTTATCGGGAGGATGCTTACCTCCGACCTTTCCGTTCCTTCCTATGAGGTGCTGGACGTCTGCAGCGATCCCGGCTGCCTGTCTGCGGGAGTCTGCGCCGCCGCAAATAAGACAGTCTTCTTCTGTCCAGGATTTTAAAATTATGGAAAACGTCCGGGCCGGGAGGCCCGGTAAGATGTTTTGCTCTCAGACTTACTGGGTCTTCTGCTTCAGGATGGCGAACGCCTGTCCGGCGGTTGCACAGAGGCAGATGATAGCTCCCAGGAGGACCGCGTAGGCTCCGCCGCCGACCTGTACAGGGTCGTCGATCTCATCCCAGGTCGCGAAGAGCACGAACAGGATGATGGAGATCAGCGAGAACACGAAGACGATCAGGGGCATGGAGGCCTCGATCTTCTTGGACATGTTAGGCACGAGGATGGAGACGAACTCGAGGATCAGCATGATGACACCGAGGATGGTGACTATCATGGGGATGTTAGACTGCCAGTCGTCGAGATCATCGTTGCTGAACAGGTCTATGCCGGTTGCGGAAATGTCAGGGTTAGTATTGACATCGAGCCAGGTCATAAGGACCGAGAACACCATCAGTATGATGCCCATCAGCGCAAGCGTCCCCGTTGCCTTGTTGATTTCAATGTTGAGCTTCGCCATTGTTCAGGCCTCCTTCTTCTTGACGGTCGCGATGACCTGTCCGAGGTTGCAGATGACGCAGATGACCGCACCTACGAGGGCAGTCCAGCATCCGGCGCCTGCATCGTAGGGGTCGGTCGTCACGAGCAGAACGGTGTGCTCGTCGAACAGGTCCCAGCATGCGAAGAGCGCGCAGAGGATGATTATGACGATGCCGAAAATGAAGGTGAGCGAGGGCATGATCGCCTCGATCTTCTTGGACATGTCAGGCATGATCAGAGATATGATTTCAAGAATGAGCATGATGATTCCGAGGATGAAGACGATCAGGGGAACGTTCTGCTGCCAATCGTCATAGTCCCCGCCGTCAACGAGGTCTCCGATCTGGAGCCCGCTGTATCCGAGGTATGCATCGTCGACTGCAATCCAGTTCATGAAAATCGCAGCGACGACCATCATGATGCCCATGACCGCGATAATCCCGATGATACGGGAATCGATCTTGGTTTCCATTTGGTATCACTTCCATCCCTCCCATCTGGAGGTTGGATACGTAATCGCGATGAACTATTAAATAGAATTTGATGTTATCTTTAACTTCATAAAGCCGATTTAATTCAAATTATCTTCATACTACTATCATATTTTGTAAATGTCATATCATTACAAAAAATATGACGTACTTTCGGCCAATCTGAATTTTATTAACACGGCCGCCGGATCACCGTCCTTTCCGGCAGGCATCGGCGGCCCGTCTTTCGGCTGGGAATAAATATGTTGTAGCAGATGGCCCGAAACATGAAGAAGATCATGACCGGCAAGGTCAAAGAGGTCTACGAGATCGACGACGATACCCTGGAGTTCGCCTATACCGACCACATTTCCGTTTTCGATAAGATCATACCTTCTATGGTCCCCCACAAAGGCGAGACCCTGTGCCGCACCGCGAAGTACTGGTTCAAGGTCCTCAACGACAACGGGATCTACAACCACTACATCTCCGAGCCTGCCAAGGACAGGATGGATGTCAAGCGCGTCCGCGTCATCAGGGACTACTCCCAGATCAACAGCAAGACCACCAACTACCTCATCCCCCTGGAGATCATCTGCAGGCATTATGCCGCCGGTTCGCTGATGGACCGCGTCAAAGCAGGGAAGATCAAGGCCGAGGACCTCGGGTTCCCCAAGGGCCATGAGGTGAAGTACGGCGAGAAGCTCCCCCAGCCCTACGTGGAGGCGACCACCAAACTGGAGGCCACCGACAGGAACCTCACGACGGCCGAAGCGAAGAAGATCGCCGGCCTGACCGACAGCGAATACGACGAGATCGTCGCCACCACCCTGAAGATCGATGAGATCATCGCGAAAGAGGCCGCCAAGAGGGGGCTCATCCACTGCGACGGCAAGAAAGAGTACGGCTACGACAAGGACAGGAAGCTCATGGTCGTGGACACCTTCGGCACTCTCGACGAGGACCGCTGGTGGGACGCCGACGAGTACGCCAAGGGCAACATCGTCGAGCTCTCCAAGGAATTCGTCAGGCAGTACTACCGCGAGACCGGCTACCACAAGGCGCTCTACGACGCCCGCGAGAAGGGCCTTCCGGAGCCTGACATACCTGCTCTCCCCCAGGAGATCATCGACCGCGTGAGCAAGCTCTACGTCGACATGTACGAGCGCATCACCGGCGAGAAGTTCTGAGCGGGCCCCGCCGGGAGATCCTCAGGAAAACCATTTCCGGGCGGCGGGGCATCACCCTGCCGTCCGTTCATCATCTTTCTCTGTCGTTTTCTGCTGTTCTGCTGCAGCGAACTCAGGCGTTCATTCCCTCACGGGATTGGCCTTGCCGGTCAGGTGCTCGATGTCGATCTCCCAGACCCAGGCGCGTCTGCTCCCAGATTCTGCCTGCCGTTCCCACGTGTCCCCGCACCCGGGGGACAGCCCTTTGCAGATGGCCATCCATCCTTCGTGCTGGTCGGGGCATCTGCGGACGGTGCCGAACGCCACCGCGCTCTCGTAGCGGTCAGTGTACTTCTCAGGGACCACATGCGACCTCGATACAACAGTGAAGCAGACCCTGGCCCCGTCCCTGAGGCAGGCGTTGAGGAGGCTGTCCTCCGAGTTTGTATGATGGAAGTATATCCTGCCGTCCCTGTAAACGTGGTTGACGGCGGTGCTGTACGGCCAGCCGTCCGGGGTCGCCACCGACAGTACCCCGAAGGAGGCTCCGGCCAGGATTCTCTCGGCATCGGCCGCCGGGACCTCCCTGTCGGCCCTTCTCATCGGCTTGTCATGCTGAAGTTCCATAGTATTCCTCTGCAATCTGGGTCATATGATCGGAGCAGCGGTTGCGCCGGACGGTCGCGTTCCGCGCTCATTTCAGGACGGCGAACGTGCGGTTCAGACCGACAGGGCAGTCTGCCTTGCCCTCCGTCCTTTCAATGGTCACCTTGGTCCCGTCCTCGATCCCGGGCGGGTTGCATTGGAGGTAATGCGGGCATCCGGTCTGCCCGCAGGCGGCGGCCTTGAACTGGACGGTGGCGCCTTCGAGTGCCAGCTTGGTGTCCACGGACCCTTCCCTGGAGACCTTCTCCACCTCTACGACCTGCATCTGCTCCCCGGTGAGGGCGCATTCGTGCACCGGGCGCTGGGCTTCCTGACCATGTACTCGGAGCCTTTCTCCAGGTTAAGGCAGATGTCCCTGACCTTGCATTCGCTGCACTCAGGTTCGGGGCCGATGTAGACGAAGCGCCTGCCGGCCTCTGCCCTCTCCTTGCCGATCAGCGTCAACAGTATCATGATGTCAGCCTCAGATCACTCCGGTCGATTTGGCCAGGTTGTAGGCGGCGTTGCGCGTAAGTCCGTTCTCGCCCAGTATGGTGTACCTGTCCTTCCTCACCTTGTTGGCCTTCACCAGCGCTTCCACGCACTCCTCGGGCGTCAGCCCGATGCCGGCGGCGGTGGTGGGGGCTCCGATGTTGGCCAGGGCGTCCCTGATGCGCTTCCAGTCCCCTCCCTGGAGGTAGGTCATCATTATGCAGCCGACGCCGGTCTGCTCCCCGTGGAGCGCCCTCCCCGGGAAGAGGAGGTCCACCGCATGCGAGAACATGTGCTCCGAGCCGCTAGTCGGCCGGGACGTCCCGGCTATGCACATGGACACCCCGGAGGCGATGATGGGCTTGAGGACGAGCCAGACGCTCTCCTCCAGCCCCGGTTTTATCCTGTCCGAATCCCGGATTATGGATTCCGCCGCGTAGTCCGCGATGGTGTACGCGGAATTGCTGAACTCCTCGTCCTTTATCTTCCTGGCGAGGTTCCAGTCGTTCAGCGCGGTCTTGTTGGATATCACGTCCGCGCACCCGGATGCCAGGTACCTGTAGGGGGCCTTCACCAGGACCTCGGTGTCGGCAATGACCGCCATCGGGGGCTCCGCCCTCACGGTGAGAGGGTTCCCGGTCTCGTCCTTCATGGATGCGCGGTCCGAGCACACGCCGTCATGGGCTATCGATGTAGGTATGCTCACGAACGGTATGCCGAGGTCCTTCGAGATCATCTTGGCGGTGTCGATCTTGCTGCCGCCGCCGACCGCGAGGATGAACGATGCCCTGGCCTCCTTGGCGGCCTTCTCTGCGGCATCTACGCTCTCCCTGTCGCATCCGCCGGTGAAGACGGGGATGGCGTTGTACTTCTCGGAGACGATGTCCTCCACCATCTTCCCGGCCGCCTCGTAGGTCTTCCTGCCGGTGATGATGATGCCGTCCTCCCCGAAGAGAAGGGAATCGCAGATCTCAGCAGTCTGTTTGAGGACCCCGTGGCCGAAGACGGTCGTCCTGGGGAAGTTCATCGACTTGGCCTTCGTGAATTCCTCCGTGATATCGCCTTCCGACGCTAAGGTATGAAACTATAAAAGCCGTCCATCGGATACAGCGGCCATGCGCGCGCTCGTGCTCTGCGGAAGCGGCAGAAGGGACGGTTTCACCTCCGCCATGTGCTCCGGGGCAGAGGATGTGCTCAGGGAGGCCGGGTGGGAGGCCGAGGTCATCCGCCCGTCCGAGCTGGCGATATCCCACTGCGATTCATGCGGCGGGTGCTTCGGCGGAGAGGGATGCACGAAGAGGGACGGCATGGACGCCGTCTACGAAGCCTTCTCGGAGGCGGACCTCCTGATCCTGTCGTCCCCGGTGCATTTCAGCGGCCCGTCCTCGGCCATTAAAATAGCATTGGACCGCTTCGACTGGATCTGGCACATGCACGGGTTCCGCCATCCGGCCCTCGCCGCCGGGCTGGTTTGCGGCGGATCCGACGTCCCGTCGTTCAGATGCGTGCTGTCGGTGTTCAGGTCGTTCGCCGCCGCGGCCGGCTCGGAATGGGCCGGCGACCTGTGCCTCGGGGGCACCGACCGCGGGGACAGGGAGTACTTCCGCAGACGCTCGGGGGAGTTCACCCAAGAGCTTCTGGAACGGGCGGGAGGACGTCGGTGAGGACGTCGTCCGTGAGCCTCCTGGAACCCGGGACATAAGAGATTATCGAGGCATCGCGGGAAGCGGACTCCCAGAATCCCGGTGGGGAGCTCCCCGCCGATGTCCCAGACCATGATCTTGCCGTATCCGGTATCGGCCAGGTCCTTCACCGCTTCCAGCGGGCCTCCGCGGCCCCAGTCCGCCCTGCCGTTCCGGACGGACACCAGCGGAACGCACTGGTCGGAGAGGCTCAGCGCCTCCTCCAGGACCCCGCGCCCGCGGATTCCCGACACGGGGATGACGAGCTTCGCCAGGCCCGGCAGGAACGCGTCCAGGATGTCGTCCGCGGTCTCGATGCACTCGATGAGCCAGACATCGTTCCCGGGGACCTTGCATAGCTCCACGAACGTCGGGTCGAACCTGCGGGACGATATGCTTCCCGCATCGGCGAGGACGACGGTTCCGCGGCGCTGGCGGGGCTTGATGGCATCTATGGACTTCAGGCTGACCGGGTCCGATACAGCCAAGGCGCCGCCGAAGGACGGCCTCCCGGCGCAGACCTCATGCCCGGCGATCTTCCCGAAGAGTATGGGGTAGTCCGCGGTATCACTCTCCGGCCCTCATTCCTCGCGGTCCTCTGGCCTCTTCCGCGCAGGGTCGGCGGGCCTCCTGAACGCCGTTACCGCCTGCCAGATCCCGACGGCGGCCGTCGCCGCCGAGCCGATGAGCGCCAGCCATACGCCGATGCCCGCGGTGCATCCGGACGTCCCGTAGAACATGCTCCCGTCCAGCATGTACACGGTCCCGCCCAGGACGTCCCAGAACGCGAAGAGGAGGGCCAATACGATCCCGGCGGCCCCGAGGAAGGCTGCCGTCGACGTGATGACGGAGTCCGCTGCGCGCGGTATGTCTGGATAGGCGGCCTTGATGAGCTCCAGGACGAACGCGGCGAGCCCGAAAGCGAGCATGAACACAGGGATCTGCATGCAGAAGCTGCCCGCCTTGGCCATGGTCCCGCCGGAGAGGACGTACAGGTCGGGCGAGTCAGAGAACAGCTTCCATCCTGTTGCGTCCAGACCGTTTATCCATGTGAGGAATGCCGAGGCCGCCATCACCAGCGCCCCGGCGGCGGCCGCGAAGGCCAGGTTCTTGGACATGATGCTCTCTGCCGTGCTCGTTCACCTGCGGCACAGACGGCGCCGTTCTTACTTAAACGGTGCGCAGCCGGTTATGCGCATTCTTTGTACATAGGCCATCCCGGGGAACGGTCCGGGTGATGTTATTAAAAGCGCCTTAGGAGATTCCGAGCGCGGAGGTAGCAACCACGGCAATCCAATACTACAAATGCGAGAAATGCGGAGAGGTCTTCGAGAAGGCGTACACAGGCAAATGCAACTGCACGCCCGTCTGTTGCGGGCAGGCGACTGCGAAGCTCACCGCCCAGACGGCCGATCCCGATGAGAACAAGCACGTCCCCTACATCGTCAGGCAGGACGGAGGGATCCTCGTCAAGGTCGGCAAATCCGCCGCCCACCCCATGGAAGAGGACCACTACATCGTGTTCATCGCTATCGAGGCCGACGGCATCTACATGAGGAAGAACCTCAAGCCCGGGGACAAGCCCGAGGCGTTCTTCCCGACCGATGCCAAGGACGTCGTCGCGTACGAGTACTGCAACAAGCACGGCCTCTGGACCTATAAGGAGTGATCCTGCCGCCGGCGGGACCGGCGGCGAAAACCTCTTTCCTTTACATTTTCCCCCATGCATCGGAGGTTTCTCCGGAATCTCCAGCGTCTGGTATATATCGCCAAATGTGCATCTCCCAGGCGAAGGTCCGCAGATGGCAGAGCAGCAGAAGGCGGCGGCTAGGCACAAATCGCTGGCGAAGGCCCGCGAGAACGATGTCGAGTCCAAGAAGAAGAGATTCGAGAACGAGAAGAGCGCGCTCCGCGCTTACAAGGATGACCGCAAGGAGCAGATGAAGAAGGTCCCGAAGGAACGCAAGGCCGAGGAGAAGGAGAAGACCAAGGCCGAGATCGCCAAGAGGAAAGAGCTCATCTCGAAATACCGCGCCGAGTACAAGGAGGCGGCCCGCGAGCTGAAGGCCGACAGGGACGCCAAGAAGAAGGAGGAGCTCGGCCTCAGGTCCGCCGACCGCAGCGGGCAGAAAGAGGAGAAGACCCAGAAGGACAGGGACGGGCAGAAGGGAGCCTCCTCGGACAGCGGCGCCGGGGGAACGGAAGAGAAGAAGGACTGATCCCTTCCGGGGCGTCCTGACGCCCTTTAATTTATGTGCCTGCGCGCGGGCATCCGCGCGCGGGCTTCGATGTATTTTATAGAGTTATAAAATGGGCCGTATCGCCGTCGGAGGCACGTGAGAACGGCCTCGCGACCGCCCGCAGGGAGCGCCAAATTATCTCGGCGCCGCTGACGGGTCGATGATGACGGATCGGTGGTTTTAAATGACTCAACAAACCAGTGAAAGCGCTGTGGTATCGGAAGACATGTTCGCGGTCAGCCAGTACAACCAGCTTGCGCTCTCTGGTGTGGGGCCCATCAAAGATGTGAAGATCTTCGATACCACGCTGAGGGACGGCGAGCAGGCTCCGGGCATCGCTCTGAACCCGGACGACAAAGTGCGCATCGCGCAGGCCCTCGACGACCTCGGGACGGATATCATCGAGGCGGGCTTCGCCGCCTCCTCGGACATCGAGAGGGACATCCTGAAGCAGATCGGGAAGCTGGGCCTGAACGCCCGCGTCTGCAGCCTGGCCCGCTGCGTGAAGAAGGACATCGACGCGGTCATCGATTCCGACCTGGACTATGTCCACACGTTCATAGCCACCTCGGACCTGCACATGAAGTACAAGCTCAAGATGACCCCCGAGGAGGTCAAGGCCAAGGCCGTCGAGACCGTGGAATACGCCCGGGAGCACGGACTGGACGTCATGTTCTCCTGCGAGGATGCGACCCGCACCAGGATGGACTTCATGAAGGACATCCTGCTGGCCGTCCAGGATGCCGGGGCGGAGAGCGCGAACATACCCGACACCGTCGGCGTCATCATACCGAAGGCGTACGGGGCCATGATCAAGGAGCTGCACTCGGCCCTGAAGATCCCCATCTCCGTGCACTGCCACAACGACATGGGCCTGGCCCTGGCCAACTCCCTGGCCGCCGTGGAGAACGGCGCCACCATCGTCCAGGGCTGCCTGAACGGGATCGGCGAGAGGACCGGGAACGTCGCCCTCGAGGAGGTCGCCGTCAACCTGTACGCCAATTACGGCGTGAAGACCTACGACCTTTCCAAGATCGCGTCCACCTGCGCCCTGGTGGAGAGGATCACCGGGTTCAGCCTGGCCGCCAACAAGCCGATCGTCGGCTACAACGCGTTCGCGCACGAGTCCGGCATCCATGTGCACGGCGTCATGGCCAACTCCCTGACCTACGAGCCCTTCAAGCCCGAGGTCGTGGGCGCGAAGAGGCACATAATCGTCGGCAAGCTGTCCGGCTCGCATGCGGTGGAGGGCAAGCTGGAGGAGATGAACATAAAGTTCCCCCAGGAGCACATGCCCGAGCTGATGGAGGCCGTCAAGCGCATGTCGATGACCGGCAAGATCGTCACCGACGCGGAGCTGGAGGCCATCGCCGAGGACATCATGTGGAAGAAATCGGTCGAGAAGCGCGAGTGTGTCCTCGACGAGCTGACCGTGGTCACCGGCAGGACCACCACCCCCACCGCCACCGTGAAGATCACCCGCACCGACGGGAAATCGGTGACCGTGGCCGAGACCGGCGTCGGCCCCGTCAACGCGGCCGTCAACGCCATCAGGAAGGCCATCAACCCCAAGATGACGATGGAGGAGTACAAGCTCTCCGCCATCACCGGCAAGTCGGACTCGATGTGCCAGGTGGCGGTGACCATGAAGAACGTCCAGAACGACGGGGAGATGTCGTTCGGGAGGGCCGTCGGGACGGACATCGTGGAGACCTCGGTGGACGCCACCATGGCGGCCATCAACCGCGACTTCTCCCGCGTCAAACGCAAGAAGGAATGCTGAATGGGAAAGACAATCGCAGAGAAGATCCTGTCCGCCCACGCCCATACGGACGCGAAGGCCGGGCAGATCGTGGTGGCCGACGTCGATTACGTGATGGTGAACGACGTCACCGGCCCCATAGCTTTCAGGAAGTTCGAGGAGATAGACGCCGCCAGGGCGCCGTCGGAGAAGAAGATGTTCAAGGACCGCATGGTCCTCATCCCCGACCACTACGTCCCCAACAAGGACATCCCCTCCGCCATCCAGGCGAAGGAGATGAGGGACTTCGCGGCCAAGTACGACCTCCCCAACTACTTCGAGATCTGCGAGGGCGGCATCTGCCACCAGCTGATGGTCGAGAAGGGCTTCGCGGCCCCCGGCAGGCTGATCGTCGGCGCCGATTCCCATACCTGCACCTACGGGGCGGTCAACGCCCTGTCCACCGGCATCGGGTCTACCGAGGCGGCGTGGTCTTCGCCACCGGCAAGCTGTGGTTCAAGGTGCCGGAGTCCATCAAAGTGGAGCTTACCGGCAAGTTCAGGAAGAACGTCGGCGGCAAGGACCTGATCCTCAAGATCATCTCCGATATCGGCGTGGACGGCGCCGCCTACAAGGCGCTCGAGTTCTGCGGCCCCGGGGTCGCCGAGATGAGCGTGCCCGACAGGCTGGCCGTCTCCAACATGGCCATCGAGGCCGGCGGGAAGGCCGGGATCTTCCCCTGCGATGACCGCACCCGCGAGTACATCAAGAACGATGTGCGCGGGACCTACGAGGCCGTCGATGCAGATCCGGACGCGGTCTACTGCCGCACCCTGAAGTACGACCTCTCCGAGCTGGAGAGCATGGTGGCCTTCCCGCACCTGCCCGAGAACGGGCACCTGGTGAAGGACGTCGACGTGAAGATCGACCAGGCCTACCTCGGGAGCTGCACCAACGGCAGGATCGAGGACATGCGCGCCGCGGCGGAGATCCTCAGGGGCAGGCACGTGGCGAAAGGCGTCCGCATGATCGTCGTCCCGGCCACCCAGCGCGTCTACAGGCAGATGCTGGAGGAGCACCTGACCGAGGTCTTCATCGATGCCGGGGCGTACGTCTCCGGCCCCACCTGCGGGGCCTGCCTCGGAGGTTACATGGGCATCCTCGCGCCCGGCGAGAGGGCGGTGTCCAGCACCAACAGGAACTTCATCGGCAGGATGGGCGACAAGGCATCGGAAGTGTACCTGGCCGGGCCTGAAGTGGTCGCGGCCTCGGCCGTGGCCGGGAAGATCGTCACCCCCGATCAGCTGGAGGCTTCGCAATGACTTCTAAAATCGTTGAGGGGAAGGTTTGGAGGTTCGGCGACAACGTCGATACCGACCAGATCATCCCCGCCGAGAGGCTGGTCGTCACCAACCTCGACCACCTGAACGACTTCATCTTCGAGAAGGTGAGGCCGGGCTTCGCGGAGAAGGTCGGCAAAGGGGACATCCTGGTGGCCGGGAAGAACTTCGGCTGCGGGTCGTCCAGGGAGCATGCTCCCCTGTCGCTCATGGAGGCAGGGTTCAGCTGCATCATCGCCGAGTCGTTCGCGCGCATATTCTACCGCAACTCGATGAACATCGGGCTCCTGCTGGTGGAATGCAAGGCGGACGCTAAGGAGGGGGACACCGTGAAGGTGTCCATCTCCGAGGGGAAGGTCACCGACGAGACCAGCGGCAAAGAATGGAGCTTCGAGAAGTACCCGGAGTTCATCCAGAAGCTGATCGACGCCGGCGGGCTGGTCAACCTGGTGAAGGAGGGGAAGTTCTGATGAAGCATTTCGCGATAGTTCCCGGGGACGGCATCGGCCCCGAGGTGATAAGGGTGGGCACGGACTGCCTCGAGGCACTGTGCCAGATATCGTCGTTCGATTTCGACGGAGAGGTATTCGACATAGGCGGCGAGCGCTACCTGAGGACCAAGGAGCTCCTGACCGACCAGGACATCTCCGACCTCAGGAAGAAGGACGCCATCTACTTCGGCGCTATCGGCGACCCGAGGATCAAGCCCGGAGTCCTCGAGGGCGGTATCCTCCTGAAGATGAGGGCCGTCTTCGACCAGTACATCAACCTCCGCCCGGTCACCTCGTGGTTCCCGTACGTCCCGCTCAAGAGGGAGGTCCCCTTCGACATCCACTTCCTGAGGGAGAACACCGAGGACTTCTACATGGGCCTCGGAGCGAAGCTCAGGAAGGACAACGGCTATGAGGCGAAGATCGGCGTCAAGAGGGAATCCTACGACATGGACTTCGACGTCAGGGCCCGCCCGTCCGCGGATGACGAGTACAGCATCGAGATCGGCATGCTCTCCCGCAGGGGAGTGACCCGCTTCGCCGACTACTGCTGCAGGTACGCCAAGGAGAGGGGCGAGAAGAAGGTCACCCTGGTGGACAAGGCCAACGTCATCACCAACAACTACGGGATGCAGAGGGAGATATTCGCCGAGAAGGCCAAGGAGTACGGCCTGGACCTCGAGTACATGTTCGTCGACGCGATGAGCATGGCCATGATCGTCCGCCCGGAGACCTTCGGCACCGTCGCTGTCCCCAACCTGTTCGGCGACATCCTCACCGACCTCGGCGCCCAGCTCCAGGGCGGCCTCGGCATGGGCGGGTCCGGGAACATCAACCCCGAGGGGCTCAGCATGTTCGAGCCCATCCACGGCTCCGCGCCTGACATCGCGGGCCAGGGCAAGGCCAACCCCATAGCCGCCGTGCTCGCCGCCGAGCTCCTCCTCAAGAACCAGGGATTCCCCGAGGAAGGGAAGATGCTGCATGCCGCCGTCAGGCACTGCCTCGACACCATGCAGGTGACCCCCGACCTCGGAGGCAAGCTCAAGACGGCCGAGGTCGGGAAGGCGATGTGCGACTTCATCCTCAACCAGAAGAAGTGAGAGCATGAAGCTCTCCCTTGAGATCCGCTTCCCCTATCCGGACCGCAGGACCGCCGAGGCGGTGCTGTCGGCGGTGTCGCCGGAGAACGCCGGTTACGTCGAAGCGGGCATCGAGGGGAGCACGGTGACGTTCCGCATGGCCTCGGATTCCCCCGGGGCCCTCCGGAACACGGCCGACGACCTCCTGGCCTGCATCAAGGCGGCCGAGGGGGCCGCCGGGATACCGTCCGGGTCCGCCGGCGGCGGCCCCGAATAAGTTTTTCATATCGTACGGTCTAGCAATGCTCCGGGAGGGATGGCCTGTTGCCGAAGAAGATATTGATCATCGAATGCAGTCTTAGGAAGAACAGCAATACCGACGAGCTCGCCGAGTCGTTCGCGAAGGGCGCGCTGGAATCGGGGAACGAGGTCTCGATGGTCTCGCTCAAAGGTAAGAAGATCGGGTTCTGCAACGGGTGCCTCGTCTGCAACCAGACCGGCAAATGCGTCATAAAGGACGATGCCGCCGAGATCGTCAGCGCCATGCGCGGGTCCGACGTCATAGTCTGGGCCACCCCGGTCTACTATTACAGCGTCAGCGGGCAGATGAAGACCCTCATCGACAGGGCCAACCCGCTCTACGGCGCGGAGTACAGCATAAAGGACGTATACCTTCTCCTGGCGTCCGAGGACAGGGATGCCGACCATGCCTCCGAAGGCGCGGTGAAATGCCTTCAGGGCTGGATCGAGTGCCTGCCCGGCGTCCGCCTCGCCAAGGTCATCTGCGCCGCCGGCGCGGCCGAGCCCGGGGCCGCCATGGAATGCGCCGCGTTCCAGCAGAGCTACATGGCCGGCAAGGAGATCGTCTGAGGAAGGGCCGGGAGATGCCGGGCAGCCGTTCCTCTGCGGAAGGCAGGGGATCGGAGCGCCGGCTCACTCCTCGCCGTCCTTCCCCTCTTCCTTCCCTGTCCTGGTCTTGACGGCGACGCCTTTCTTCATCGCCTGGATCTCGCTCTTTACGAGGAGCATCCTGCCCGTCCCGACGACATTGTCCCTGCTGTCGGTTATTATCGCCTCGTCCTGAGGTACCAGGCCCTCGTCGGCATCGAGGACGAACTGGGCGAAGACGTTCCTCCCTTTGGCGACGAAAGGCACCGCATCATCGGCCACCTGCACGCGCATGGCCGGCTTCGGGACTTTCGCGGCGATCTTCTTGGCGCCCTCGATCCTCAAGGTGAACATGCCGTCACCGGCGCGCATGGAGAGCACATGCTCCCCGTCGACGATGACGTTCCTTATCTTCCCGGTCTTGCGGCTGCGGATGTAGTCTATCTTCCCGTCAAGCAGGGCGTCGGCGGCATCGGTTCCGAACTGATAGCGCGCGACGGCCCTGATCCTCTCGATGTCGTTCTCCCTGACCTCTTCTTCGGAGGGCTCCCCGCCGAACTTCTTCTCGAGGTCGGTGAACGACACAGTCTCCTCGAAGAACGAGGAGAGGAACTGCATGGTGAGCTCTTCGGACTCGTTCTGGGTATCCGTGTCCTCGATCTCCGGGAACACCGACTGGGCGATGGGGTACAGCTCATCGAGCTCCGCCGGCACCGGGCCGAAGGGGGAGAGCACCACCGGGGTGTAGCCCTGCCTCCTGGCGTTGACGAAATCCGACACGAACACCCTCGAGTAGGGCTTTCCCTCGGTCCCGTAGAACACGGCGGCCTTCTTGGTCCTCGGCACATAGCGGGACATTATCCTCTTCTCGTACCTCAGGAACACCGGCCGGCCGCGGGTCTCCACCCCGGTGTAGAACACGGCGCCCTCCCTGGAGACCGGGTCGAACTTCTCCAGATAGTCCTGGTACTCCCTGAGCCTCCTGAGGCCGCACAGCAGGGCGGGATGGACCCTGCACCTGACCTCCGCCAGTTCCCAGAGCCTGCCCTCGAGGATGTACCTCTTGACGAGTGCCAGCTCGCGGACGATCTGGTAGAGGTTGTGCTTGGCGATGAGGCGGATCCTCTCGTTCTTCCCCATGGCCCTGAGGGCCTGGAGGGTGGTCCCGCGGCAGGCGGGGCAGTCGCAGTCCAGTGACTGCATGTCCTGCAGCCTGAACGTCCCGTCGATGAACATCATCCTGTCGTCCTTGGCGTATTTCGCATAGGATGCCGAGTCGAAAAGGTCGCATCCCATGAGCGCCGCGAAGGCGAGGATCATCGGGTGGCCCGCGCCGAACAGGTGGACGGGGCGGTTCGGGTTGAGCCCCATCTTCGAGGAGATGATGACGTCGACCAGCTCCGAGTAGCGGTACTGCTCCATCAGCGGCACCACTCCGCCGATGGGATGGACGTCGATGTCCATGGCTGCCATCTTCCGGGCGCAGTCCTCCCTGAGGTCGGGGTACACCGATCCCTGGACGACGCCGTTGATCATCATGTCCCCTTTGAGCGAGACGGCCTCCTCGGTCCTCTTCAGGGTCTCCTTTATCGATTCCGCCGTCTCCTCCTTGGTCCAATAAGGCTCGGTGAAGATGTCGAGCACGGTGCCGATGTCGGTGCCGATGGACTTCTGGAACTCCACGATCTCCCTGTTGGTGAGCTCCACTTCCCCGTACATGTGGCTCTGGAACGTTCCGGAGTCGGTCATGATGATCCCGGGGAAGTCCAGCATCTCGTGCAGGCCGACAGACTGCGCCTTCTCCTTCAGGTCCGGGGTGTTCCGGATGATGTAGGAGTTGGTGATCATCGCCCTGAAACCGAACTCGTCATAGAGCTCGCGGGGGAGGACCGTCTTTATCTTGGGGTTGATCACCGGGAGCAGAGCAGGCGTCTCGCAGCTGCGGCCGGACGTCGTGGTGAACTTCCCGATGCGGGCCATGCCGTCCCTTTTGGAGATCTCGAACATGCATTCGGGATTGGACGGGATTTATAAAAAAGGGAAGGTGGCCGCCAGGACGGCGGCCGCTTGATGTTTCAGTCGGAGCTGTTCCTGAGCTCTTTGATGCGGAGCTATCGGCGTCGGCGTACGCTTGGAGAGGGCGTTCTTCATCAGGATGTCCGAGATGTCCTCGATTATCCCGGTGTTCCATTCGTCCGGGGACCTCTCGGTGACCACGATGACCTGCGAGCGAACGGAGTTCTCGTCGTTGACCTCCGGGCGGCGGATCTCGAGGCCGTCGAGGATATCCTCCACCCTGCGGCCGTTGATGACGATGTCGTTGGGGCCCTCCTGCTCCACGCTCTCGTACTTGGTGGAGACGCCGGCGAACTTCATCTCGACGACGAGACGGTTCATGTACTCGTCCATCTCCTTGACGGACTTCCTTCTGATGTCCTTCCCCTCCGGCGCCTTGGGGTCCCCGGAGTGATGATACACGATGTTCACTAGTGCCATTGCGCCACTGTATCGCGGTCATCCTGCATAAAAACAATGCGGAGCAGGATGTTTAAGACGGTGCCCGCTCCACACATCCTGCTTCTATGGGGTACGTTGCGCATAAAGGTGCGGCGGCCGGTCATTCCAGTTCCGAGAGGATCTTGGCGGCCTCTTCGTCGCCCTGCTCGGCGGCCTTCTCAAGGAAGGACACCGCCTTCCCGCGGTCGGATGCCAGGAGGATCTTCCCCGCCAGCAGCTGGGCGCCGGCATGTCCCAGCTCGGCGGACCTCGACAGGACCTCGGCTGCGCCTGCCGGGTCTTTCTCCGTCCCGTTCCCGCGGAGCATCATGGAGCCTACGGCGAACAGGGCATCCGAAAGCGCATCCTCGTCCGATGATGAGTCCTCCGACGCCTTCCTGTAGAGGGCGAAGGCTTTCTCCGGGTCCTTGGGCCCTCCGATCCCGTTCTCGTACATGTAGGCCAGATTGTAGGCGCACGGGCCGTGGCCCCTGTCCGCTCCCCATCTGTACCACTTGGCGGCCGACGCCGGGGACTTCTCGAGGCAGATCCCGTTCTCGTAGATCTGCCCGAGCACGTACATGGCGGTCTCGGAGCCGCCTTTAGCGGCCTGCTCCAGCCAGTAGACGGCAGTGTACACCGACTGGCCGGTGCAGATGCCGTCCAGGTACGCCAGCCCGATCTCGAGCTGGGACTGCGGGTCCTCCGCCCTCTTCAGCGCCGCGCAGTACTTCGGGCCCTCCGGCTCTCCTTCGTCCTCCTCCAGCTCCTTCCTGCGCCGGAGCTGCCCCACCTGGCCGCCTCCAGGAAGAGGTGCCTGGCGACCGTCTCGGACCTGTCGACGCCGAGGCCCAGGCGGTAGAGCCTCGCGAGGTGGATCTTGGAGCCCGTGTTCCCCTGCCTCGCCGCCCTTTTGAAAAGGACGGCGGCCGTCCCGCAGGAGCGGTTGACGTTCATCCCTCTCTGGTACATCCTCCCCAGGTTGACCTGTGCGGGCGCGAAGCCCGAGATGTTCCCCTTCTGGAACCAGGTCATGGCGGCGTGGAGGTTGAGGTCGCCTCCGTCCGGGTCGAGGTAGATCAGGCCGAGGTTGTTCTCCGCCCTCACGTTGCCGGCGGTGGCGGCGCGCTCGTTCATCTCGATGGCGTACGAACGGGACCGTTTCACTCCCAGCCCCGCCTCGCTCAGGAACGCGATGGCCGCGGCGCAGTCTATGTCGCCCTCTTCGCAGCCGCGGTCGTACCATTGGCGGCCTCGCGGTACGACTGCTTCGTGCCGTGCCCGCTCTCGAACATCGTGCCCAGGAGGAACATGGCGCGGACGTGCCGCGGGAGGCCGCTTTCTTGTAGAACTGGAACGCCTGCACGTAGTTCTGGTCCCCGTCGCGCCGATGCGCCAAAGGTCCGCCTGGCGGATCATCTCGGAGGCAGATTTCGGACGGCGCTTCCCAGAGGAAATCATAAGCACTCATCAATTGTGACATGGATATAAACTGATTGCAGCCGGCGGCCGCGTTGCCTGTTCGGGGGGTAATGGCGCCGGCATCCTCAATCGCCAGTTTTATAATGCCGTCGCTGCGTCCTTGCGTTCATGTCCATCCTTTTCGACAGGGGCGGGGAGTACAAGGTCGTGATCCTCGTCAGGCAGGACATCAAGATGTCCAAGGGGAAGACGGCCGCGCAGGCGTGCCATGCGGCCGTCTCCTGCGCCCTCCAGGCCGAGAAGAGATCGCCTGCCGATTACCGTGCCTGGGACTCGGGCGGGGCGAAGATCTCCGTTCTGAAGGTCCCGGATGAGCGGACTCTCTTCGAGTTCAAGGAGATCGCCAAGGCCAACGGCATCCCGTGCTCCCTGGTGTGCGACGCCGGCAGGACGGAAGTGGAGCCCGGGACGTACACCTGTCTCGGGCTGGGGCCGAAGAAGCAGTCCGAGCTCGACAGGTTCACCGGCGACCTGAAGATGCTCTGATCCCGGCCACGATTGTCTCTGGGTCATCTGCGGACATGAGCCCGGACATCAGGCAGACGCCGGCGGCGCCCGCTTCCGCCGCAAGGCGGGCGGCAGGGGCGTCCATCCCGCCTATGGCCAGGACCGGGACGCTTGATGAGGCGCATACTTCCCTCAGAGCCCCGAACCCGGCGGCAGGCTTCCCGGGTTTGCAGGAGGTCTCGCAGACATTGCCGAAGACGAGCATGTCCGCGCCGAGTCTGCAGGCATCGGCGGCCTCCAGGAGCGAATGGACCGAGACGACCGCCTTCATATGCGCCGGCCTTCCTTTCTCTTCCAGTTCCGCGAAGGTCATCCACGCCCCGTCAGCCCCCAGCTCCTCGGCGCGGTCCGCCCCGCCGTGGGCTATGAACTCCGTCCCGAAGCTCCGGCAGATGTCCATGGTCCGATGTGCCAGCTCCATGTACTCTGCACGTCCCAGGTCCCGTTCGCGCAGAACGACGGCGTCGGCCCCGCCGCGGCAGATAAGCTCGATCTGCTCCGCCAGGGGCCGGACGCAGTGTTTCCGGTCGGTGACGGAGACGATCAGCATCGGTCGGACCTCACGTAATCGTTGAAAACCGGCTGCAGCCCTTCGGCCCTCAGGTCGCGGACGACCTCCTCCACGCCTCTTCTGTCGGAGAGGTCGAACTGACCGTCGCCCTGGTCCTTCACCGTGCTGTGCCCTCCGATCCTGACGGACGACCCGGCGGAGATCTTGGTGGCGCAGATGTTCACGATCCCGTCGCGGAACCTCGGCAGCTCCCTGGTGGAGATGGTCTCTCCGGCGAACGGCATGAACAGCCTGTACGCCATCGCCGTCTGCAGGAGGTCCCTCTCGGTGACGGCGGTGTCGTCGGTCGGGTGGCTGCTGCACGGCCTCAGCCTGGGCAGGGAATAGGAGATCTCCGCCCAGGGGTACTTCCTCTGCAGGAGGTACCCGTGGAGCCCGCAGGCGAACGCGTCCTTCCTCCAGTCGGGCCTGAGACCCAGGAGCGCGCCGAAGGCAACGCCCCTCATCCCGCCCATGAGCGCCCTCTCCTGGGCGTGAAACGGTAGGACATGATCCTCTTCGCCCCTCCGGTGTGGAACTTCCTGTAGGTCTCCGGGTCGTAGGTCTCCTGGAACACCGTGACGTAATCGGCGCCGCAGGCATGCAGCCTTCCGTACTCGTCCGAGTTCAGGGGATAGACCTCCAGCCCGATGCTGGAGAAATGCTCTTTCGCTGCCTTCACGCACATCTCGATGTACGCGGGATCGGAGTATTCCCTGGATTCTCCGGTGAGGATGAGTATCTCCGTCAGCCCGGTGGCGGCGATGTTGGACATCTCGATCTCCACCTCTTCCGGGGTCAGACGGGCGCGCCGGATGTCGTTGTCATGGTTGAACCCGCAGTAAAGGCAGCGGTTATCGCAGTAGTTGGAGGCGTACAGGGGGGTGAACATGCAGACCGAGTTCCCGAAATGGCTGCGCGTGACCGCCCTCGCCTTGGCCGCGATGTCCTCCATGAAGGGGACGGCCGCGGGGGAGAGGAGCGCGCCGAAGTCCTCCGGGCCGAGCCTGTCGGATGCCAGCGCACGCCTGACGTCCCTCTCGCCGAACGATCCCGGATCGTACGCGGACTGCTCATCCATGACCTCGTCCATGATGCCGTTGGGGATGGCCTCCATGTGCGGCATGTAGGCGCATGCATCGTACTCGGTGCGGTAGGCCATCTCGCTGCCTCAGGAACCCGGTCAGCGGGCTCGATGCCTCGCCCCTGTCGGAGAGGACGCGTCCCGGCCCGGAGAGATATGCCAGACGCCCGGCCTCGATGGCCAGCCTGAACGCCCTGGCCATGGCAGGAACGTCCGAGGCGGTGGCCACAGCGGTGTTCGCCATGACCGCGGCGCATCCCATCTCCATGGCCTCGCAGGCCTGGGACGGCGCCCGATTCCGGCATCGACGATCACCGGCAGGTCGATCTCCTCGACCATCATCTTTATGAAATCCTTGGCCAGGAGGCCGCGGTTGCTCCCGATGGGGGCGGCGAGGGGCATCACGGCCGCCGCTCCGTTGGCGGCCATGGTCCTTGCTGCCTCCAGGTCGGGCATCATGTACGGGAGCGGCACGAAGCCGTCGTCGGCCAGGAGCTTGACGGCCCTCGCGGTCTCCGCATTGTCCGGCAGCAGGTAGCGGGTGTCGCGGACGATCTCGATCTTGATCATGTCCCCGCACCCGAGCTCCCTGGCCAGGCGGGCGATGGTGAGGGCCTCCTCCGCGTTCCTGGCACCTGAGGTGTTCGGCAGCAGGGTGACGCCTTCCGGCATGTAGTCGAGGACGTTCTCCCTGCCCCCGCTGTTCACCCTGCGGACGGCCAGCGTGGCGATCTCCACGCCGCCCTCCCTGATGACCCTGTCCGTCATGTCCAGCGAGAACTTCCCCGAGCCGAGGATGAACCTGGATTTGAAATGCCTCTTGCCGATGACCAGATCGTCTTCCGTCAGAACCCCTCCTTTTCCCGCCTGCTATCGGATGCCCTGTATTTGGATACGATGGCATCGACGCGGCGTCCGCCATCAGCGCGGCGCAGGCGGTCACCTTGGGGGCCGCGACCCTGGGAGGGGAGACGCCGCCGTCCCTCATGTCGCCGCAGACCGTGACGAGCTTTCCAAGGTACCTCCTGACGATGCGGTCGGCATCTCCGAACCCGCTCATCCCGTTCCCGCATATCACTGGCGTCCCGGGCATCTTCTCGAGGACCGCCGATACGAGCATGGCCTTGTCCTCCGGGCCGTCCAGGGCCTCGATGACGACGTCGCACCCGCGCATTATCTCCGGGATGTTCTCAGGGCTGAGGCGGACGGCATGCCCTTCGAATCCGATCCCGGGGCGTATGCGCCTCAGGGCCCTTTCGGTGGCCTCGGTCTTGAGGAGTCCCAGATCATCGATTCCGTAGTTCTGGCGGTTGAGGTTGCTCGGCTCCACCCTGTCGAAGTCGGCGGTGACGATGCGGCCGATCCCCGAACGTGCCAGCATGGCGGCGATGTTGGAGCCCAGCCCTCCGAGGCCGGCGATGCCGGCGGTCGCTCCCGAGAGCGCCTCGGTCATGCCCGGAGGGTTCCTGGCGAACATCTCCCCTTCAGGGCCGTTCTTGTCTTCCGGCCGCATCATCCTCCGCCCACGAAGCTGACGATCTCCATCTCGTCCCCGTCCGAGAGCTTCCTCTTATCCATCTCGGCCCTCGGGACGACCTCTCCGTTGAGCAGGACGGCCGAGCGCAGAGGGTCGTAGCCGCGTTCCCTGAGCCATCCGGAGACGGTCTTCCCTGCCGGATCCCCCGCTTCCTCCCCGTTGACCTTCATGCTCTGCGCCTGTCGTTGAGGATCATGGTCTTGAGCTCATGGGCCGCCTTCCCGATATCGGCGCGGCCATGATTGCAGACACCACGCACGCGCCGTCGGCGCCGGCATGGATGACGTCGAGGATGTTCCCGCGGTTGATGCCCCCGATGGCGACCAGCGGCACATCCCCGAGCTCTTTCTTGATATCGTATATGATGTCGAGGCCCAGCGCCTGCTTAGCGTCGGGCTTGGTCTTGGTCGTGAATATCGACCCGACGCCCAGGTAGTCCGCGCCGTCCTCGATGGCTTTCCTCGCCTCTTCCACGGTGGAGACGCTGGCGCCGATGATCATGTCGTCACCGGTCAGCCTGCGGGCCTCCCTCACCGGGATGTCGGTCTGGCCCAGGTGCACTCCGTCGGCATGTGCCAGCACGGCCACGTCGACCCTGTCGTCCACGATGAAGATCTTGTTGAGGCGGTCGGCCTCCTTCTGCATCAGGCGGGCCTGCTCCAGCTGGAGCCCTCCGTCCATGGACTTCCCCCGGAGCTGGACGACGTCGGCCCCGGCCTCGTAGCAGAGCCTGGCGGCCTCCGCTTCCGTTGTCTTGCCCAGCATGGCGCGGTCGGTTATCGCGTAGAGGTCCATCAGTCCCATTCAATCGAACCTCGCCAGCGAATCGGCGTTCTCGGGGTCCATGGAGTACAGGGTGTCCAGGACCTTCGTCTTGAAGGAGGCGGGCCCGAAGACCTTCCCGCCCTTCACGGCCAGCTCCGCGGCGGTGTTGAACGCCGTTATGCCGGCGGCGACGCTCTCAGCGGATACTCCGCAGGCCCCGATGTAGCAGCCGGCGACCGAGGAGACCATGCAGCCCGTGCCGGAGATCTTCCCCAGCAGGGCGTCTCCGTTGCGCAGGGTGTAGGCCGTCTTCCCGTCCGATACGTAATCGGTCTCCCCCGTGGCCGCTGTAACTGCTCCGGTGCGCTGTGCCAGCGTCCTGACGGCGGCGGCCGTGTCGGTCCCTCCGTGCGAGTCGACGCCCTTCACCTCTCCTCCGGTGCCGGCGAGGACCCCGATCTCGCCCGCGTTGCCCTTGATGACGGAGACCTTCACCTCCCTGAGGATCCTCTCGGCGGTCTGGGTCCTGTAGGGGGTCGCCCCCGCTCCGACCGGATCGAAGAGCACCGGTATGCCGTGCGCGTTGGCGATCTTCCCCGCCTGGACCATGGACTCGACGGTGCGGACGTTCAGCGTGCCCATGTTGAGGACCACCGCCGAGGCCAGCGGGACCATCCCGGGGAGGTCCAGGGCCTCGTCCGTCATGACGGGGGACCCTCCGGCGCAGATTGTGGCGTTGGCGCAGTCGTTGACCGTGACATAATTGGTGATGTGGTGGACCAGAGGGCAAGCTGCCCTGACCCTGCCCATCATCTCTCCGGGTTGGAAGGACATGCAGGGAGCATGCACGTTCTACGTAAAAACAACCGCCCGGGGACGCAGGTGCGGGCATCAGCCAATAGTTAAATATGGTCTTCAGAATAGCCACTCGGTAAAAATGGCCGATGAAGAGGACGTGAAACCGAGGAGAGAGCGCGAGCCCATCTCCCTGGTCTGCCTGATAATCATTGTAGTTGCGACTGTCGCGGTCGTCGGCGCATACGTCAACGACCACATGATCAACGATGGGGACGATACGGAGGCCGACACCGGCAGCACTGTGGTCATGGACTACACTCTGTCGCTGTACGACTGCTACGACAACGGCGGCGCGATCTACCAGACCACGGTGGAGAGCATAGCGGACTCCGCCAAATGGGTCCACTCCGCCGGTTACACTGAGTCGACCTCCTACAGCACGTTCTCGGTGACCCTCGGGTCCGGGAGCGTCCTCCAGGCGTTCAACGATGCCCTCTACGGCGCGAAGGAAGGGGACGAGATCCGCCTGACCATCAAGCTCGGCGACGGATATTCTGCTGCCAGCACGACTAAATCTGCGTCTACGAGCGGCCTCACGACCCCGACAAGCGTCACGATGTCTGCATCCGAGTTCACCAACATGTACTCAGGCGTCACCGTCCCCTCCAACGGGGCTGCGGTCACTATCGAGAAGACCGTCCTCGGATGGGGAGGCATCGCCACTGCCAACAGCAACGGCACCGTCACCGTAACATACCTGCCCACTGCGGGAGAGGAGTATACCATCGAGGAAGGCAGCTTCGGCACCGTGAAGGCAAAGGTCAGCACCATCGACAGCGGGACCATCACCTTCGACCTCGAGATCTCCGATACTCAGGCCGTGTCCGGCCAGTACTCTGACGATCTCAATAATTTCAATGAGATTAAGATGATCAAGCTCAACCTCTACAAGGTGACCGCCGACGGTACTGAGATGCCCGGGACCATTTACATCAACGGCACTAACAGCAGTGGCGAGTTCAGCTACAGGACCCTGGCAGAGAACTACAACACTGTCCTGTACTACGTCATCAACGTCAAATCGGTCAGCTGAAACCTTACGGCCCGGAACGTTCCGGGCCTATCCCGTCCCGGCATCGGCCGGACGGGTCTTTTTTCCATTCCTTGAATGAAACCCTGTCAGAACGGGGGATCGGGAGCCATTCCCGCATCGTCGATTTTCAGATGATGGAAAATGCGGCAGGGCATCCCGGCCGTAAGGGGTTTTCAGTTCGAGATCTTGGAGAGCTTAGAGAGGACGTCCGCAGGGTCCCTGCCGAGCACGTCCACTTTCACGCTGTCTCCGGAGATGTCGGCGACGGCGTCCGGGAACCCGCGGGAGTGCTCCGAGATGGCCTCCCTGACCGTCTCCGCGATGCTCCTGTGCCTCTTCCTGACCAGGGAGACTTCCAGGCCGGCATCCTCCATCTTCTCGACGAACTCCTCATCGCAGCGGAACCAGGCGGCGCAGCGGACCGAAGGATCGGCCTTCATGGCCTCGGCGATCACGAACGAGATGTGCTCTGCCGCTCCGTAGCGGGCATCGGACGGCTTCCCGCTGCCGGGGACGATCCCTCCGTCGAAGGCGGCTATGTCCTCGGGGCCTGCCGCGCCCTTCTTCGCATAGGCGATGTTCAGCCCTTCCGGGAAGGAGCCTGCCGGCAGTTCGGAGGCGATCCCGGCGGCGGCCTCGTCGAGGGCCTTCAGCACATCGGTGCCGTCCCCGCAGGGGCCTTCCGGTATGCCGGCGGCGTTCACGATGGGGACCCCCTTCCCTATGGAGTACTGGGTCTCCAGGGACTTCTGGATCATCTTCCTGGATTCCAGGACGGAGGCCATGAGGTCGAGGCCGTTCGCCATATGGGCGGTGATGTAGGATGACAGCACGCATCCGGAGCCGTGGCCGGCAGGGTACGGGAGCCTGGGGTTCCTTATTCTGTTGATCCTGGAGGAGACGTACAGGTAATCCGTGACGTTCGCATCGTTCATGTGCCCTCCCTTGAGGAGCACGGCGGAGCTTCCTTGCCGATGATCTCGCATGCGTAGGTGGCATCGTCCTCGTTCTCGATCCTCATGCCGGCGAGGACCTCGGCCTCGTGCCTGTTGGGGGTAACGAGCTCGGCGATGGGGAGGAGCCTCTCTTTCATCGCTTTGACGAACGAACCGTCATGCAGGCTGGCGCCGACCGTGGCGACCATGACGGGGTCCACTATGAGCGGCACATCGTGGTCCTCGAGGGCATCGGCCACCGTGTCCACGATCTCGGCGCTGAATAGCATCCCGGTCTTGACCGCGCGCACATCGCAGTCGCTCAGGACGGCATCGAGCTGCGCCTGTACCATCGATGCGGGGACGGGCATGATCTTGGTGACCTCCCTGGTGTTCTGCGCTGTGACCGCGGTGATGACTGTGGCGGCGTGGACCCCGACGGAGGCCATGGCCTTGACATCGGCCTGGATGCCGGCGCCTCCCACAGAGTCCGAACCTGCCACCGATAAGGCTGTTCTCATAATATCCGGCCCTATCCGCTCGCCTCTTATATAGTTAAACAGTGGGCCCGGCCGGCGCGGGCATTCTGATATTCATTTAGTGCATGTGCTTGCGTGTCTTTTATTATTATAAGAAAACGTCTACAATCGCGGATAAATATCTAAATCTGGATTGGCGGGGCATGGGAAAGACCAGCGTGCACTTCATTCTGAACGACAAGAGCGATTACAAGGACCTCGCTCCGATTTTCGAGGAGCTGCTGGTATCCGCGCTCACCGTGGCCGACCAGGTCCCGGATGCCGAGGAGCTCCAGATGATCGTGAACATGAACGTGTCCGATCTGTCCGAGAACCGCAAACCGGAAGGCTACATCAGGAAAGCGAGGATCAGGATGATTTTCCCGATCGACCGCAAGGAGTTCTATTTCCAGAGCTACAACCCCAAGGCAGTGGACCTCTCGAAGATCAAGGAGGGGACGTCCCAGATCCTCTCCAAGGCCGGAATCGGCTTCGAGATCACAGAGGACGACGATATTCTTTTCGACCTTCATCCGAAGAAATAAACGGGCATGATAAGAATAAAATCACGTTTTATTCTTAATCGAATTATATTAACAATAGATAATAAGTAGTTAGGAATATCATAATATCCATCAGAAGCAGCAAGAGGCTGCCTGAAAGGAGACATGAATATGGCACTGTTCGGAAAGAAAGATGAGAAAGAGATTGAAAGCAAACCCTTCCGCGTAGATGACGCCCATGATGTCCCGGCCGGACCCCTGAACCCCCAGGGATACAGGTTCGAGACCATCCAGATCCACAAAGGCCAGGAGAAGCCCGCCGAGGACTCCTCCAGGGCCGTCCCGATATACCTGACCTCCTCGTACGTCTTCAAGGACTCGAAGCAGGCGTACAACAGGTTCGCGCTCAAGGAAGGCGGAAACATCTACGGCAGGCTCACCAACACGACCCAGTCCGTCTTCGAGGACAGGATCGCCGCCCTCGAGGGAGGCGCCGCCGCCCTCGCCGTCGCATCCGGAGCAGCCGCCGTGACCTACGCCGTCACTGCTCTGGCACTTTCCGGCGATGAGATCCTGGCCGCCGACAACCTCTACGGCGGGACCATCAACCTGTTCACCTACACCCTGAAGGACAACTACGGGATCACCACCCAGTACTTCGACCCGACCGACCTCGCCGACCTGGAGTCCAAGATCAACGACAAGACCAAGGTCATCTATGCCGAGACCTTCGGGAACCCCAACTCCGATGTGACCGATGTCGACGCCATCGCCGAGATCGCCCACAAGCACAAGATCGCGTTCGTCGTCGACAACACCTTCGCCACCCCCTACCTGTTCAGGCCCCTGGAGCACGGTGCCGACATCGTCGTCGAGTCCGCGACCAAGTTCATCTCCGGCCACGGTACCGTCATCGCCGGCGTCATCATCGAGAGCGGGAAGACCGACTGGAAAGCGTACGGCAGGTACTCCAACCTCACCCAGCCCAACCCGTCCTACCATGGCCTGGTCTTCGCCGACCTCGGTCCCGGCGCGTTCGTCACCTGGATAAGGGCCATCCTCCTCCGCGATACCGGCTCGACCATCTCGCCTGTGACCGCCTTCGCTCTGCTGGTGTCCCTCGAGTCTCTCTCGCTCCGTGTCGACAGGCAGGTCGAGAACTCGCTCATAATCGCCAAGTGGCTGTCCCAGAACCCGCACGTCAAGTACGTCAGCCACCCCTCCCTCCCGAACACCCCGACCCACGCGCTGTATGAGAAGTACTTCCCCAACGGCGCCGCGTCGATTTTCACCTTCGAGGTCAACGGAACCGGCGAGCAGGCGCAGAAGCTGACCGAGAGCCTCACTCTCTTCAGCCTCCTGGCCAACGTCGCGGATGAGAAGTCCCTCATCATCCACCCCTCTTCGACCACCCACTCGGAGCTGACCGAGGAGGAGCTCGCGAAGATCCACATCTACCCGACGACCGTCAGGATCTCCATCGGGGCCGAGAACGTCAAGGACCTCATCGCGGACCTCGACGCCGGATTCAAGAAGGTCTTCGGCAACTGATCCCGCCGGGCCCGTCTTCGGAAGGAGGCGGGCCCGCAAACTTCTTCCTCCTTTTTCCTATGCTGGCTCTTATTCCGTTCAAGCAGAGTCCGCCGCAGTTGTAAAGGCAGACCTGTCAAAATACGGTTGATATCAGGGTATGCGCGGATTCGTCTTCTCTCCGGGCGGGTGAGACTGGAGATAGACGTAGAACGGATGGACATACGGAGAGTCCACATAATCCATGAAATCCGGGTCCACTTTCTCGAGGATCCTGACGAGCATCCCTCTCAGAGAAGCGATCTCGTCCACGGAGAAGTCGTCGAAATAGTGGTTGACGCGGTCCTGAACCTTTTTCATCACCCTGTCGGCGATCCTCTTCCCTTCGTCAGTCAGGAAAATGGAATATTTCTTGCCGCTGGGGGTTTTCCGATCGTCGTAGACCAGGCCCTTCTCGCGGAGGACGTTGATCACACGGACCGTGTTGGCCTTGTCCATATCCAAGAAATGGGTGAGCTCCATGATCGTCTGACCGTTCTGGAGGTCGAGAGCGATAAGATAGGACGCATGCGCGCTGGTCAGTCCGAACTCGGAAACATCATCGAACATGGCCTTTTTCATAAGATGGTTGACACGGTCGAAGAATATCGGGAGGAATGAATTCCAATAGGCATTGTCCTCATCCTCCTGCCCGCGTATGATGACCCCTGCCGGAAGGTACTCGATGTCGTCCGACGGGTCCTTCTCGAACATTTTCTTGAGGTACTTGCGGTTCTTCTCGTCCGTACCTATCTCCTTATCGGAGGCTGTGTTCTTCATAGATGCCATCAACCAATTAAGATAGGTTAAGTGAAGACGGTTTAATATCGTTTCAGTCTGCGATGTCCTCCTCACGGCATTTCCTCTGCGTGTAAGATCATTCTTCCTGCCTGCGCTGAGCGGACCTTCTCCTCCGTGATATCAGCCAGAAGATGATTCCGACAGCCGTCCATGCTGTGACGATCGCCCACTCGATGCCGCTGAGCGATACACCGGTCCCGGGGATGACGTAAAGGGCCACCATAAGCCCGGACATGAAGGCGGCAGATGCGCCTATGAATGTCGGATGGCGGACCTTGAAAGGTCTCGGCATGTCTGGCTCTTTCGTTCTGAGGCGCATGAACGAGGCGGCCACGAGGAAATATGCGAGGCAGCACCCCAATGTGCCGGCGTCGACGACCCAGGAGATCGTCACGCGGCCGAAGAACGGTGCAATCATGGATATCGCTCCCACGAATGCGATGGCGGCCGCGGGAGTGCCGTGACGGCTGTGGATCTTTCCGAACACCGCAGGCATCATCCCTGACTCGGACATGGCGCAGAGGGCGCGGCTTCCTCCGATGAGGAAAGAGTTCCAAGAGGTCACGACCCCGCACAGGCCTCCGACCAGAATGATCTTGGACATGGCCTGGTTCCCTAAAGCGATCGCCATCGCGTCTGCGGTAACAAGCCCGTTCCCGGTCATAGAGGCCTGTATCTGCGATTCATCCATCACCGATCCGACGCTCAGGATTATCATCCCGTAGAAGGCGACGGCCAAGATTATCGAGAGGATGATGACGCGCCCGACTGTGGCGAACGGAAGGTCGATCTCTTCCGCCGCCTGGGGGATCACATCGAACCCTATGAGGAAGAACGGGGTGACGATCATGACGGAGATCACGCCTATGACGGCATCTCCCCCTGAACCGGAGAATGCATTCTCGGAGATGTTGGCAGGGTCTCCGGAAAACAGTGAGGCGGCGGCCAGAAGCACGCCTGAAGCGCAGATGATCAAAGTGAACAATGTTTGGAGGCGGGCCGCGGTGCGCACCCCGCGGCAGTTGATGTATGTGATGGCCGCCGCAATCGCTACCGCCGATATGACCCAGGTGGTGTAGATGTCGTAGCCTTCGACAGTGTAGAGATATCCCTGGAGGAATTCCGGGTAGATGTACGAGAATATCATCGGTATGGTGCAGGATTCGAAGCACACCACGCTGACGTAACCCAGTATCAGAGCCCAGGTGCATATGAAAGAGACAGTGCTGTTGAAAGCACGCTGGCAGTAGATCTTCTCGCCGCCGCATTTGGGCATGGCGGAGACCAGTTCCGCATAGGTCATCCCCACGAAGAATATCATCAGGCCGCCGAGGATGAACCCGATCGATGCCCCGATGACGCCGCCATCGGAGATCCAATCTCCCGTTGAAATGACCCAGCCCCAGCCGATCATCGCTCCGAAAGCAAGGACGACGACATCTTTCCTGTGCAGGACCCGCCGGAATCCGGAATCACCGGTCCCTTCACATTCAGCCATATCCAGTCACGACTCTTCTAATAATGGTTCGATAGGATGCCCGGCGGCCTGAACTGGCCGCCGGGCTGTGTGGCAATACTAGAGGAGCGCCGGGGATACCGGCGCTGCAGATATGTTCCGGTCAGCTCTCTGTACCGCCCTCCTGTCTTTCCAGTTCGGCATCCTCCTCCATCGCGACCTTGTCCTCCGTCTTGTGCATGACCTGGTAGAGCATCATACCGCTCACGTAGAGCAGGACGACGATGACCAGGATCTTGAGCCAGAACAGAGGCAGGCTGGTGACGAAGAACATGGCGACGAGCGGTCCGAAGAGGCCTATCGTGCTTCCTATGACCGCGACCTTGCGGTCATAGGTCGGCTTCTCCGAGCGTGCGCTCTCCTGGCAGAAGCGGATGGCCGCCGCCGGGATGATGTAAGCGCAGCTTCCCATCATGACAGGGAATGCGATGATGGGGTCCATCCCCAGCAGGGAAACGCATGCCATGAGAGGGGCGTAGCATCCGATCCCGATGGTCATGAGCGCTCCGAGGAAGAAGCTGATCACCGTGATGAGGATGAGCTTCCACCCGTCCAATCCCGTCTCGGTGCCGTCGAAACTGGTCAGTCCTGCCAGTCCGAGCACGAGGACTGCGGCCACGACCAGCAGGGCGATGCCCATCGCCAGGCGGATCTTGTTGAGGTTGAGCTTGGATACCAGGCCGCTTCCTAGGTATGCGCCGATGGCAGATGCGATGATGCATGCCGCCAGCGTCAGGAGGTCCATGTCGACGTTGGTGATGAAGTAGACGCCGACGATCATCTGGTATACGACGCATGCCACCTGCAGGGTTCCGGGTATGTATTTGTCGCGGGTGACCTTGAATGTCTTCAGGCATGCCGTTATCGGCCCGTACGAGCCGATACCCAGAACATCGAAGAACAGGCAGACGTTGAAGATCGCTGCCGCCTTCAGTGTTTTGCCGGTGCCGCCGACCTTCATTTCTGCCTTGAACTGGTCCCTGTGGATCTTGAAGTCCCGGATCATGAAGGCAACGGCCGTGATAGATATTATCACGATGCCGATGTTGAGCACCAGTGCTCCCGTGTCCATTATACCGCCCCTCAGATTCTGGCCTGCTCACGGAAGTGCTCGCAGCTGTTGATCTTGATGCCGAGCAGCTTCTCGATGTTCATCTTGGCCGCGATCCCCTTGGGGGTCCCGGGAACAGCAGTGATCGTCCCGATCCCGAACTCTTCCCTGACGTCCCTCATGACGCCCTCGACAGCGAGGTCGGCACGGTCGACGCCGAGTTTCTTGGCCACATAATCCTTGGCGGCGTTGATCTTCATGCTCTTACCGAGCTGCATCCTGCCGACTAGGTCTCCAGAGGTCCTGATCCCGCCCATTCCGGAGCACAGGCTGTGAGCGACGGCCATCGCGTTCGGGTCCCCGGCGCCGACCTATATGCCGTCGATGTGGGCGATTTCGATGAGGATCTTCCCGGCCCTGCCGACGGTGTCGGTGGGGACGAGCTCGCACATGGGTATGCCTCCGACGCCCATTCCGAGGTTCGCATGCACAGGTATGTTCGACTCATCTGTGCACTTCTTTATGATGGCAGCCGAGCGTGCGACGTTCCAAGCGAAACTCTTGGAGGTGTTGGTATTGACCACTGCGCCGAACACATTGGCTCCTGCCTGCTCGCAGAGCTTCGCCTGCTCGGCAGGGTAGATTCCGGCCACAGGAGTGCCCTTGTACTCTATGGACCCGTGGATACCCAGCACGTTCTCGGCAGACATTCCGATGACGATGTACGCGTTGGGATCCAGTTTGCGGTAGTTCTCCGCTCCCCTGAGGGTGGCGACGAACTCAGCATCTCCGGCGGACGCGGTGGTGTCGAAATCGAACCCTTCCAATCCTACCGAGTGCAGGCGCTCAGTAACATACCCGATATCCTTCGTGAGCAGATCGGCGGACTTCTCTGCCTGGTCCTGGGCCTCTTCGATCTTGAACTCTCTCATCAGGTCCGTGGGGTTCCCGTAGGGCCCGTCAGGGGCGTAGTAGAGTCCCATGTTGGGCATCGCGCCGTACATGTAGGGGAAGGTTGTCTCCTGGGAGATCTGCTCGTAGGTGATCATCTCCTCGGAGATGACCTGCTTCACAGGTTTGATGCTGTAATCCATCCATGCGAGCTCGAGGGTATCGAAGGCGAAGGCTCTCTCGTACATGAGGGCGCCTGCCGCGCGGGGGATGCTCGTTATCCCTATCCCGCTTCCTCCGCTGTCCTGGGAGAACTTGATCTCTCCGGCGTCCTTGGTCATGATGACCTCTTCGCCGGGCTCGATGCCGACGATCTTGCTGGGGTCGCAGACGATGTCGCAGATCCTCTGCATCTCATCGTCGGTCAGCTCGGCGGCGGAAGCGGCATCCGCTCCGTCCGCCATCCCGGCCTGGATATCGTCCATGACCTGCTCTTTGGTCATGTAGACGACGCGGCCGTCTCCCATCCTGGTGAAAACGCTTGCCGGCATATTCAGACCTCCGTTGCAGCCTTGACCTTCTCGGTCGTTTCCGATGCCGACTCTCCGTAGATATCTGCACCGATCTTGTCGCAATACGCCTGGGTCACCGGAGCGCCTCCTACCATGACAATCGTCTTGTCGCGGAGGCCTGCGTCCTTGAGCATGCCGATGACGTCCTTCATGACGGTCATGGTGGTGGTCATGAGGGCGGACATCCCGCAGTAGCCGGCTCCGGCGGCGACCTCGTCGACGAACTTCTGCTTCGGGACGTCGCGGCCGAGGTCGTGCACCTCGAACCCTGCGCACTGGAGCATGGTGGAGCAGATCGACTTGCCGATGTCGTGGACATCTCCCTCGACGGTCCCCATGACGGCGACGCCTTTCTTCTTGGTCTCGACACCGCCCTGGGCCTCGAGGTCCTTGTTGAGGGTCTCCATGGCCTTGGTCATTCCGGCCGCGGCGGACAGGACGTGCGGGAGGAAGAGCTTCCCCCTCTCGAAGAGGACTCCGACGTCGGTCATGCCGTCTCCCATGGCGTTGATGATGTCGTTGGCGTTCATCCCGGCGGCGCGGGCCTTCTCGACCGCGTCAAGGATCCCGGGAACCTTGTATGCGACCATTGCGTCATGCAGGGCTTTCTTCTCGTTTTCAAAATCTGCCATTTTCTCTCCTCTAGTCGGTTGAGATTCAACCGTTGGGCTAAGCACTCACTTGGATGTATTTAACCTTGAGTGAGCATTCGTATAAAGGTTTTTATATTAGTTTTATCGGATAATC
>NZ_LOPS01000001.1 GCF_001481295.1 Candidatus Methanomethylophilus sp. 1R26 | reverse complement strand
AGGAGGCCGCCGCCGAGATAGGAGAATACCTCGCCGGCGGCAGGAAGAAGTTCGATGTCCAGTACCTGCAGGAGGGAACGTCTTTCCGCCTTGATGTCTGGCGCGCTCTCTCGGAGATACCTTACGGGAAGACCGTGACGTACGCGGAACTGGCCGAAGCATCCGGGCATCCCGGGGCGGCCCGTGCCGCAGGCTCGGCATGCGCTGCGAACAGGATCCCGATCATCGTGCCGTGCCACCGCGTGGTGCCGTCTGACGGCGGGGTCGGAAGCTACCTCGGCGGAGCGAGCTGAAATCCCGCCTGCTGGCCATCGAGAAGGAGCAGTCGTGAACCAAGAGGAGGTCGATGCGTTCCTCGAGGCGAACGCCGACCCGGCCTACCGCAGGTTCAACGAGAGGATCATACCCGGAGCGGGCCCGATGGCAGGGGTGCGCATGCCCCTGCTGCGGAAGTTCGCCGGGAGGATGATGAAGGGCGACTGGCGTTCGTTCCTGGAGCTCGAACCCCATTATTACGAGCAGAAGGTCCTGAAGGCCCTGGTCATCGCGGAGGCAGAGATGGATGCGCAGGAGAGGATCCGCCTGACCGAGGAGTTCTCCCGCAGCATATCGGACTGGGGAACGTGCGACACCCTCTGCGGCTCGTGGAAGATCGACTCGAAACAATCCGCTGACATGCTTTGGGACATGTCCGTGAGGATGCTCGGGACAGGCAGCGAGTTCATGATGCGCGTCGGAACGGTCATGATGCTGTTCCATTTCATCGATGATGAGCACATCGGAGAGGTGGTGGAGCGGATGCGCCGGATCTCCAGCCCCGGATACTACTGCAGCATGGGCGCCGGCTGGTGCCTCTCATTCTGCTATATCGCTTACCCGGAGATGACCGAAGAAGCATTGAGATCGGGATGCGCCGACCCTGAGGTCCTGAGGCTGGCCGTTAAGAAGATCTGCGAGTCGCGCGCCGTCTCCCCCGCGGACAAGGCCCGCATCAGGGAAGAATTCGCACCGACGCGTTCCGGGAACAGGCCCGGGAAGCGCTGAGGCGGTCAGGGGTCGGAGATCCTGACGATCTCCTGCATTATGAGCGCCGCGTTCTCTGCGCCTACGCGCGGGCCGTTCCTTGGGAGGAACATCCAATCGCGCTGCTGGCACTCTTCTTTCAGGTCGGGGCTGGTGACAGCGATGACCCTGCCTTCCGGCAGGCAGTTGCTCGCCATAATCATCTCCATCATGTGTTTGGGCACGCAGACGATGACGCGGTCGAAGAGCGTGGAGGTGTAATCGATCTTGCCCAGGAAGTCCTTCTCCTTCTGCACCCTCTCGTAATCCTCGGGCTTCGACATGACCTCGGACACGGGATACTTCATCACCGTGTAGTCGGCCGGCACATACCCGAAATGGCTCGTGACGATCCCGAAGGACACTTCGCAGAGCTTGCTCCCGTCGCGCTTCTTGGCAAGGTCCAGCCTCGCGACCAGGTTCTTGACCTCCTGGGCGCGGCCTCCGAAGAGCTCGAAGGCGCTGCAGATCCCGTCCTTCAGCATCACGGTCGAATCGTTGGTTATCACGAGAACGAGGGTTGGGGCCTTCGGATACGCCTTGTCCCTCATTCAGAGCTTCCCCCCGGAAGCGGTAGGCGATGTTGCAGTTCCCTTCGGCGGACACCATGCAGGGACCCATCGGCGAGGTGGGCTTGCATGCCTTCCCGAACATGGGGCACTGCTCTGAATCGATCAGGCCGCGGAGGACCTGGCCGCAGTTGCATCCCTTGGGCTCCTCGTCAACCTGCGGGGTCTTGGCAAGGATGTCCTCCCACACCTTGGTGGCATCGTATTTGGCGAACTTGGGCTTCAGGGCCATCCCGGACTTGGGTATGACCGGGAACCCGCGCCATTTGCGGTCGACCGGTACGAAAGTGTCGTCCATGATCTTGCGGGCCTTCACGTTGCCCTCGGGCTTCACCAGCCTAGTGTACTCGTTCTCGATCTCCGCCCTGCCCTCCTTCAGCTGGCGGCAGAGCATGTAACAGGACATCAGCATGTCAAGCGGCTCGAACCCGCAGACCACCTGGGGCACTCCGTATTTCGTTGAGAAGTACTCGAACGCCTTGGTCCCGGTGACCACGGCGACATGGCCGGGCATGACCAGGCCGTCGATCTTCGACTCGCCCATGTTCAGTATGGTCTCGACGCAGGGTGCGGTGTAGCGGTGGCAGCTGTAGATCGTGAAGTTCTCCGGGACATCCCCTTTCTGCAGGGGGACGCCGGTGGAGGGCGCGGTGGTCTCGAACCCGACGCCGACGAAGACGAAGGGCTTCTTGGGCTCCCTCCTCGCCATGGCGACGGCGTCCTCGACGGAATAGACGATCCTCACGTCGCAGCCGTCCGCACGGGCGTCGAACAGGGAGCCAATGGTGGTCGGGACCCTCATCATGTCCCCGAACGCGGTGACGGTGATGCCGTTCCTGGCCAGCGTGATGGCGTCGGCGATCTCCTGGCTGGTGGTCACGCACACCGGGCAGCCCGGCCCCTGGTGGACCTCCACCCCAGCCTCATCCATCATGGACTTGAGGCCGAAGCGGACGATGGTGTCCTGGTGGGTCCCGCAGATGTGCATGAACCTGCCCTTCACGCCTAGCTCCTTCGTCTTCTCGACGATCTTCCTGGCCGTCGCTGCGTCCCTGTAATTGAACATCGGTTTTCCTCCTCTTCCAGATCGACATCGAGGCTCTTGATGCGGCAGGCCATGCCCTGCACGACCTCGACCCCGCCGCCGCAGACCGGGCAGCTCAGGACGGGGATGTTGTGCTCGTAGGTGTCCTCCCCCATGTCGATCTCCTTGCACGGCCCCTCGAACCCGCAGGCCGGGTCCTTGCACCTGACGACGATCTTCTCAGGCTCGAAAATTATCTTGGAGCCCTTCAGGATGTTGTTCTCGGTGAGGACCCCCCAGGCGAACTCCATCTGCTCGTAGCCCAGCTCGGTGAGGTCGCCCACGACCATGGTCACCGAGTTGACCTTCTTGACCTTGTGCTTCCCCAGCTCCTCCAGGACGGCGTCGACGATGTTCGCGATGACTGTGGCCTCGTGCATTCTTATGCGGATGGCGGATTGGATTAAAAACGATAACGCACGCGCGTGCGCATCTGTCCGCGCCGCGGAGCCAGGATGATGCATGGCGGGGGCCGCGATCCCGGCCCGTCACGGCCGCCTGCCGCCCTGCTTCCCCTGTCCTGAGCCGAACTCGCACAGGTCGCGGACCATGCACCTTTCGCAGTGCGGATGGTTCGGCAGGCAGACCACCTGGCCGTGGCGGACGAAGTACCTGTTGATGTCCGCCCACCTCTCCTTCGGGGTGATCCCCATGAGGGCGTACTCGGTCTCCTCCGGCGTCTTGGTGTGCACCAGGCCCATCAGGTTGGAAATCCTGTGCACATGGGTGTCCACGCACACCGCCGGGATGCCCATGGCGTAGCTTTGGACGCAGGCGGCCGTCTTCCTCCCGACCATCGGCAGGGAGCACAGCTCCTCGGTGGACTCCGGCACCTTCCCGCCGTACCTGCTGCGGATCTCCCTGCAGCACTCCACGATCGCCTTCGACTTCTGGTTGGGGAACCCTGCCGGGCGGATGAGCGCAGCGACGTCGCCCGGGTCGGCGGAAGCGACATCGTCAAGCGTAGGGTATTTCGAGAACAGGGCGTCGGAGGCCTTCCTCGTGTTGTCGTCCTTGGTCCTCTGGGACAGTATGGTGGCGATGAGCACGTGGAACGGGTCCGGAGGCCATTCGGGATTGAGCCCCTCGGAGTTCCTCCCGGGATAGGCGCCCCCGGTGTAGACCTCGGCCATGCGGTCGAGGGTAGTCACAACTGCATTTTCCTGCATCTCAGGAACGCCTCCGCCATCCGGAACGAGCCGGTGATAAGGATCGGGACACCCTCCCCGGCGATCTCCTCCGCCCTTGCAACTGCCTCCTCCACAGTGGGCCTCATCTCGGCCGCCGGGAAGACCTTTTTGACAATGTGCCAGGTGTCCTCCGCGGGCCTTGCGCGGGGGCCCTCAGGCTGCGTCGCCACGATGGCCGACGAGAACGACGCTATGTCGGCCGCGATGTCCGGAGCGTCCTTGTCCTTCAGGATCCCGAACACGGTGACGACCCTGCCGTAGATCTCCGACACATCCCTGGCGAGCCCGTCGGCGCCGGCGCGCGTGTGGGTGACGTCGATGATGTACCTGCCCCTGCGCTCCAGGCGGCACGGCCAGCGGGCGGACGCCATGCCCTCCGAAACATGCGGCTCTATCCTCTCCCGGTATCTGGGCAGGAGCTTCAGGGCCTCAAGTGCCAGGCAGGCGTTCCTGGCCTCGTTCCTCCCCGGGATCGAGACAAAGCAATCCTTCCCTTCATAGGAGAACTCCGGCCCTTTCTCCGTGCTCTTGGTCACGCGGATCTCCTCCGGATCGACGGCCGTCAGGGGAGCGTGCATCTCCTCCGCCCTCTTCCTGATCACGCCGAGGGCAGGCTCCGGATTGATGGTGACGCAGGGCACGCCCTCCTTTATTATGCCGGCCTTCTCGAGGCGATCTTCTCTATGGTGTCCCCGAGATACTCGGTGTGCTCCAGACTGATGTTGCTTATGACCGAGACCAAGGGAGTGACGACGTTGGTGGCGTCGAACCTGCCGCCCATCCCCACCTCGAACACGGCGATATCGACCTTCTCATCGCGGAAATGCATCATGGCCATGGCCGTGGTGACCTCGAAGAACGTGCACTGCCGGCCGCTCTCCGCCATGTCGTCGCATTCGTGCTTCAGGCGGCCGCACAGGCGCGCCTCCCTGTCCTCGGAGATGGGCTCGCCGTTCACGGCGATCCTCTCCCGGAAATCCAGCACCTCCGGGGAGGTGTAGAGGCCGACGCGGAACCCGGACTTCTCCAGCACCGAGGCGATGATCTCGCATGTCGAGCCCTTGCCGTCCGATCCGGCCACGTGGATGCATGGATAGGTCCTCTGCGGATTGCCGAGCTTCCTCAGCAGCTCCGTTATGTTCTCCAGGCCCAGCTTTATGCCGTGCATCTGCAGCCCGGCCAGCCACTTCAGGTCGAGCTCCTTCCTCTCCTCCGGAGTCATGAATCTCATCGCGCCGCCTCATCCGTCCAGGTCTTTCCTCAGCTGCGACACCAGCTGGCTGAACGTTATGCCGCGCTTCTTGCAGATGCGCCTGACGGCGTCCATGGTGCCGGACCCGTACTGGGCGGCCTTCTTGGGGCGGTCGGCCAGGAACGGCAGGCCGAGGTCGCGGGCGGCGGCGGAGAGGAGCATCTTTCTCTCCCCCTCGGCCGTCGGCAGTATCTCGCTGTCCGGGGCGCTTCTCATGAACGCCACCAGGTCCCTGTCGAGGTACGGGTACAGTATCTCCTTCCCGAACCCCTGCGCCATCCTCGCCTCGGCGGGGCGGGTCTCCCTGAAGAGCCTCCCCATGTCCGCGGCCATCTCCTCGCGCATGGCGGCGGCCCCTTTGCCGGCGTACTTGCTGTATCCGCCGAACTGCTCGTCGGACCCCTGCCCTCCGGCGACGAAACCCTCGCCGCATGACCTGAGGACGCAGAACAGGGGGAGCTCGAAGGAGAGCATCATGGGGGAATCGCTGCCCGTCAGGCGCATGACCTCCCTCAGGATGTCCGGGATGTCAGATTCGCGTACGGCGATCTCCGAGAGCTCCGCGCCGATCTGCGGGGCGATCTCGCGGGCGGCCGCGATGTCGTGCGACCCTTCGGTACCGGCGGTGTACAGGCGGACGGAGGAGGCATGCCTGACCGCCAGGGCGGCGACGATGCCGGAGTCTATGCCGCCGGAGAAGGCCACGGCGACATCGCGGCCCTCGAAGAGCCTGGCGGCCGAAGCGTCGAGGAGTTCCGCAGTGCGCTTGGATAATTCGCTCATCACCCAGGTAATCGGCCTGTCGCCTTTATAGTTGGTTATGCGTTTAGTGATACTAAATAAACATATTCGTATCCTGTTAGTATGCATAAATGCAACTTTTATTAAGCCGCAAAAAGATGGCGTAGCATGGAAGGTGTTACGCGCATCGGCGTTTCCCTGGAGCCGGACCTCCTGGCGGAGTTCGACAAGATCATCGCGAAGAAGGATATGTCAGCAGGTCCGAGGCCATCCGCGACCTGGTAAGGGATTCCCTCGCAGAGACCGATTGGAAGAACGAGAACGAGCTCGTCTGCGGGGTCATCACCATGGTGTACGACCATGAGGTCACCGGGCTCACCGAGAAGCTCACCGAGCTGGAGCACGGCGCGAACCAAAACATCTACACCACCATACACATGCATCTGAACCCCGAGATCTGCATGGAGATCATAGCGGTCGAGGGGAAGCTCGGGGACCTCAAGCACCTGAGCGACGATATCGGGTCCATCAAAGGCGTGCAGAGGTGCAAGCTCACGATGGCCTCCAAGACCACCGGCCACATGCATTACATCGGCCTCAGGAAGGACTGACCGGCCGGCGCATACCCTGCCGGGCCGGTCCGAGAGGCCGTCCGGGATTTTCAATTGTACCCTATGACCGCCGTGGCCGTCGACGGGTCGTCCCCGACGCCGAGGACCTCCCTCACAATGCGGTCCGCCGGAGGAGATGGGTACATGGCCACCGGGTCGGAGGCGCCGTCGCCTCCGCCGATGACCGTGAGGTGCTGGGGGACGAGGACCACTTTTATCTCGCCTCCCATCGCCGTCGGGGACATCCAGAAGTCGTCCGACAGCCATACCAGGTCTTCCCTGCCTTCGTACCTCGGCCTCTCGGAGATGGGTATCTGCTGACCGACGATGTTCCCGTCTGGATCCTCCATCTGAACTGATACGTAGGGGATGGGGTCGAATTCGCCCCTGAAGACGGCGAAGATGTGGCTGCCCCTGTCCATGCATTCGGTCAGGGCGCGGTTGTCGAGGGGCATGCCGGACGACGTCTTGGACTCGGCCTCCTCGCCGAAGACCCGCTCGAGGTCCTCCCTGTCCGGGACAAGGCATTTGATCATGTTGGGCAGGGCGCGGAGCTCTGCGAGGACCGTTTCCTCGTTCATGAGGAGGGAATAGCGAAGTGCCTGTATTTTTCGGTGACCGGGAACAGGCCGATGACCGTGCTCACGAAACCTGAATCGGGGTCCCCGCCCGAGACCTCTTTGAGGATGTGGTCCGCGGTGAGCGCCGGCAGATAGGCTGTGCAGCGGAACCCGTCCTCCTCCAGAAGATCGACCTTCTGCGGCATGATCGATATCCGCGGCTCGCTCTTCAGCATCACATCGGGGTACATCACGAAATCGTCGTCCACCCACATCGGGTTCTCGTGCAGGTAGACTGGGTTCGACCTGCAGGCGTCATGCCCGCATACGTTCCCGTACTCGTCCTCCATCGCCATCCTGAACGGCCCCGGGTTGGTTATGAAGCCGTCCGAGAGCACGCAGATCTGCACCTCGGCATCGCGGCAGGCCTCCATCCCGCGGTTGACGTACAGCATGCCACCTGTCGCGCGTATCCTGCCTTCCTCGGCCTCGATGCGCAGCCTTAGGTCCATGGTCATGACGAACGCTTCCCTTACTCCCGGGAGGCGCCTGATCCGTTCTAATATGGATGTTACATCCATCCATAATGGGAACCATGATTCCGATTATAAAGCAAACTGTTGATGGATTCGGCAAATATGCTTCCGAGGTGCTCTGTTCCGCCATTGCTGGTTTTATTTTAAATTTATAATAATAATCGCACATCATAAATACGGACCCTTCTGTCGGGGGTCCGATGAAGAAGCTGATCATCACCGAGAAGGCAGACGCGGCACGCAGGATAGCCTCGATTCTCTCGGACGGCACCCAGAAATCCGCTTCGGCCGGAGGGGTCACTTCCCTGACCTTCACCGCCGGCGGCGACGACTACAACGTCGTGTCCCTCCGCGGGCACATCATGGAGCTAGACTACCCCGAGCAGTACTCCGATTGGAGGGCCACTTCCCCGGTGGACCTCGTCAGCGCGCCTCAGGTCAAGACCGTGCGCGTGAAATCCATCCTCAGCAAGATCGTCGAACTGTCCGCCGGGGCGGACGAGATCATCATCGCGACCGACTACGACCGCGAAGGAGAGCTCATCGGCATGGAGACCGTCAAGGCCGCCGCGCGATATGAGCAAGGTCAGGCGCGCCAAGTTCAGCGCCCTGACCAAGGGGGAGATCACGCAGGCGTTCTCGAACCTGGTGGACCCCGACGCCAAGCTCGCTGACGCGGCCGAGGCGAGGCAGATCGTCGACCTGTCCTGGGGAGCGGTCCTCACCCGCCTCATCTCCCTCTCCGCGGGGCAGGTAGGGAAGAACTTCATGTCCGTCGGCCGCGTCCAGAGCCCGACGCTCAAGCTCCTCGTCGACAGGAACGAGGAGATCGAGAACTTCGTCCCCCAGCCCTACTGGGAGATCAACGGGCGCTTCGGCATGCTGGCCTTCAAGGGGCAGCATGAGAAGGGCAAGATCTTCGACAAGGACGAGGCCGACGCCATCTTCGCCAAGGCGAGCGCGGCCAAGGAGGCGACCGTCTCGAGCTACGAGAAAGGGCTCAAGGACGAGTACAGGCCCCCTCCGTTCGACACCACCATGATGCAGGTCGAGGCCAACAAGATCGGCATCCCGCCCTCTGCGGCCATGAAGCTCGCCGAGGACCTCTACACCGGCGGTTACATATCCTATCCCCGTACCGAGAACACCGAGTACCCCAGGACCCTCGGCCTCAGGGGCGTCCTCGAGAGGCTGAAGGAATCGGACGATTTCAAGGAGGAAGCGTCCGAGATCCTCGCGCAGGAGAAGATCTCCCCGTCCCGCGGAAAGAGGAGGACCACGGACCATCCGCCTATCTACCCGACAGCGGCCGCCTCCTCCAAGAAGATGAAGGGGGACAAGTGGAAGCTCTACGAGCTGATCGTCAGGCGCTTCCTCGCGACCCTGGCGCCCAACGCGCAGGCAGAGGTCACCAAGCTGAAGCTCGACGTCGGAGGGGAGCCGTTCGTGGCCGAGGGGTACGTGCAGAAGGAGAAGGGCTGGAAGAAGTACTACGGGAAGTACCTCAGGGCCGCCGAGTCCAGGGTCCCCGAGCTCGCTGTGGGCGACACCGTGGACGTCAGGGGCATAACCAACGACGAGTCCCAGACCAAGCCCCCGTACAGGTACAACCAGGGTTCGCTCATCCAGGAGATGGACCGCCTGCAGCTCGGCACCAAGTCCACCCGCCACGACATCATCGGGAAGCTGTTCTCCAGGAACTACGTCCAGGGTAACTACCTGGTGCCCACCGCCTCCGGGATCGCCCTCACCAAGGCTCTGGAGCGCCACGGAGGAGGCATCACCGAGCCCGAGATGACCGCCAAGCTCGAGAGGGACATGATCTCCATCGCCAGCGGCGAGAGGGAGCTCGGGGATGTCGTCTCCGAGTCCCAGAACATGCTCCACGGGGTGGCGGTGAAGATCGAGTCCGAGTCCGAGGCCATCGGGGACGAGATAAAGGCCGCCCTGAAGAAGCAGCAGTTCGTCGGCATCTGCCCGTCCTGCGGCAACAGCATGACCGTCAAGAAGTCGAAGAACGGGAACTTCATAGGCTGCAACGGGTACCCCGAGTGCAAGAGGGCCTATCCGCTCCCCAAGGGCGCGATGATCCAGATGACCGATTCGGTCTGCCCGGTGTGCGGCCTGGCGCAGATCAAGGTGATAAGGAGGGGCATGCCCCCCTCCCTCCAGTGCATCGACCCGAAATGCCCCTCCAACACGGAGAAGAACAACCTGGGTCTCTGCCCCACCTGCAAGAAGGGCACCATAAGGATCACCTACTCCCGCGCCGGCAAGAGGTTCGCGGGATGCTCCGAGTGGCCGAACTGCACACAGACCTACCCGCTGAGGCCCAGGGGGACCATAACCCCCACCGGCGAGGCCTGCCCCGAGTGCGGAGCGCCCATCATCCAGATGGGGAACGTGAAAGAGTGCATCAACATGGACTGCCCCACCCGCAAGAAGAAGCGCGCCTCGTCCAAGGACAAGGATGAGAGCGAGGCCGCGGACGGCAAGGTGGGGAAGGTCATCACCGTCGTCCTCCCGGACAAGAAGAAGAGGGTCCGGAAGTCCCCCACGGCGAAGGGCTCCGCGTCCGCCAAGAAGACCCAGGCGCGCAGGTCCAAGAAGTCCGAGAGCCCCGCGCTCGAGGACACCGGTGAAGAGTGACCGGCCCGGCGGCCGTCGGCCGCCCCCGGTCATCCGATTATGCTTCTCGCGAGCTCGAGCTCGGCAGGCGTGTTGACGTTCACCGCGAGCTCGCGCCAATCGGTCAGGAGGCAGTGCTCCCTGAGGTACCTGCCCTCGAGCGTGCCCTTCCTGTCCATCACCGAGAGGCCGGACACCACCCATTCCTTCCCGTCTATCTCCCTGGTGTACGACGGGGTTATGCCCATCCTGCGGACCAGGCCGGCATCCACCATCACGATCATGGACTCCATCTCCGGGCGGAAGGCCCTCAGAGCCTCCTCGACGGCGATGTCGGTTATCAGGGGCATGTCGGAAGGGCAGGTCATGACGTAATCCCCGTCAAGAACGCTGAAGGCGTCATGCAGGTCCATCATGAAGTCCTCGCCGGAGGTCCTGATGGTCTCTATCCCCATGCCGTTCAGGTAGCGTTCGGTCTCGGGAGTGTTGTGGCTCACCGACACCACCACGCGGGAGATGCCGTCCGCCGACAGCATGGCGCTCACCGCCCTCCACACCACCGGCGCGCCGCCGATGGGCTGCATGGGCTTCTCGATCCCCATCGGGCCCATGCGGGTGCCCTTGCCGCCGGCGTGATGAGCGCTTCCATTCAGAACCACAGCCCGGCTATGATGCAGAAGGCCGTCAGCACGGCCGCGCGGCAGATCTCGTTCGATGCCCCGAGGATATCGCCGTTCACGAACCCGAAGACCCGGTTGGCGTTGCGCGCCATGATCCAGCCCGAGACGGACGATATGATAAGTGCCAGCACGGCGAAGTACGCGACCAGCTGGCCTTCTTTGTGCCATCCAAGGTTGCCTGCGATGATGATGTAGGCCAGCCACACGAGGATGAAAAGAACGGCCGAGAGGATCAGGGAACGCACAGCGGAGGATTTGTTCGTGAACCCCACCTGGCGGGAGGCCATGCCGTTCCCGGGCTCCCCCCAGGCCGCCGCGAACACCTGGGCGTTCTTGGCGGCGGTCTCGGCGATCATGACGGCCGGGAAGATGAGCCAGTATATCGAGAGCCCGCAGTAGCAGGCGAAGGATATCAGGCATACGGTTATGGCCGTCCCGATGCCTCCGGCGCCGACCAGGGTGTCCTTGAGGGCGCGTATGTGGTCCTCGCGCTTACCAGAAGAAACAACCATCCCGTCCCCGAAGTCGGTCAGCCCGTCGAAGTGCAGGAACTTGGAGAACAGGAACGGAGTGACGAGCACGAACACCGCCGCGACCGTCGAGGAGACCCCGCATTCGATGAGGAGCAACACGATGAACCCGGCGACAAGGCCGTTGAGCAGGCCGATGACCGGCGCCAGCCAGAACCTGCGCTCCATAGACTCGAACTCCGTCTGCCCGACATCGAGGCGGATGATGGTGAAGAACGAGATCATCGCCTTCAGGGCGGCGGCGATGCCTCCCTTTCCTGATTCAGCGCTGCCGTCGCTCATCGGAGAACCCCGTCATGTAACCGACGACCCCGCCCACCAGCCCGTAGGCGGCGACCTCGGCGTATTCTTTGATCATAGTGTCTTTGAGAGGGCGCATCCTCATCAGATCGATGGTGGAATCGCCTCCCCTGTCCTCAGATATCTTCCCTGCCAGGAATATCCCCCAGGTCCCGTCCGAGAGGACCTCTACCGGATAATCCGGGTCCTGCCCGCACAGGAGCCCCTTGTCGGATGCAGAGCCGGCCGACAGGATGCCCCATACCACGGCGCATATGTCCGGGTCCGAGGCCATGGCCTCCGCGGTCTCCTCGAACTTCCCGCGGACCCCTTCATCGAGGCCGAGGGCGGAAGCACAGTCCCAGAGCATGCCGGGAGTGACCTTGTGGCGGGAGAGCATCCTGAGGGCGTTCTCCGGCTCCGGAGATTCCCCGCGCTTGCGCAGGCACTCCGCGACGGCCTTCCTCACCCCCCTGGCCACGGATATGCCGATGTCGGTGCCCGTGCCGGCGAAGCCGAACCTCCTCGCCGAGACAGGGGAGATGACGGCCATCGCATCGGAGGTGGTGCCGGTCTCCCTGTACCCGAGGTCGCGCATCGCCAGGGCCTTGGCCTCCACGATCGGGATGAAGAGGTTCGCCTTGCCGGCGGTATCGAGGGGCACGGACGAGACCGCCACGATGTTGATGGTGCCGGCCAGCCTCCGCGAGATCTCCTCCGACCTGGCCTTCCTCTCCTCCCAGCGGTCCAGCTCCTGCCCGGCCTCCACCGCGTTGGTGGCCCCGGCCGTGGCGGCCACGAACGAGCTCGCGTCGCCGAAGCTGTCCTCCGAGACGGAGAACACGTGCTTCACCTCGGCAGCCGTCATGAACCCCACGGAGTCCTCCGGCAGGGAATGCCTGCGCCTGACGGCCTCCAGGTCGGCCAGGTAATCCACGCTGTCATAGTCGTGGGGGACCTGCATGATGAACACCGTATCGGTGAGGGCCTCCCCTCCGTTCATGGGGGCGCTGCTGAGCACCTCCATCTTCTCTGTGAGGCGGATGACGGCGGTGGCATTCCCGCCGCCCTCGTCGATCACCTCGCAACCGCGCACATACTTCATTTCAGAACACCCCTAGCAGATCGAGGATGAAGTCCTCTGCGAAAACCTGCACATGCACGCCCAGCAGCGCCGACAGGGAGAACACCGCTATGACAGCGAAGAGCAGGGACGTGACCTCTATCAGGCGGCAGCATCTGGATATATCGTCTACCGACGGAAGGGGGCCCTCGCCCATGACGTAGACCCCTTCCTTCTCGAACGAGATCCCCAGGGCGGCGGCAGCGGCCGTCATCGGCCATCCGCTGTTGGGGCTGGGCGTCTTCCTGTGCTCGCGGACGGCGGCCCTCACCGCAGACTTCCTGCCCTTTAGCCGCATGAGCCAGGCGGCCAGCTGCTCGAAGAACGGGGCGAGCCTGGAGGGGATGAACCCCAGGACGTCGTCGAGCCTCGCCGGGAAATGGCCCAGGACATAGTATTTCTCGTTCACGTGGCCCCACATGGCATCCATCATATTGGAGCACCTGAAAGCGATGGCCCCGGGGAGCCCCAGGAGGCCGTAGTAGAAGAGGGGGGACACCACGCTGTCCACGAGGTTCTCGGACACCGTCTCGCAGCACGACGAGGCGATGTGCGCCTCGTCCATGCCCCTGGTCCTGCGGTTGACCATCATCTGGGTCTTGTCGGCTGCATCGTCCAGGCGGCCCTCCCTGAGGTCGTCCTGTATCGGAGAGCAGAACCTCCTGAACGCGAAGAGCGCGAAGGTTACCTTGAGGAACAGCCCGGAGACGATGATCCACAGGACCTCCCCCAGGTCTCCCTCGATCCCGAAGATGCTGAACTCCATCACGCCCTCCAGGCCCCTGCGGAGGACTGCCGTGATAGTCAGCGCCGCGCCGCCGAAGATCAGGAGGATGATGACATATCCCAGGAACCCGTAGAGGACGCACATCTTGGACTTCCGGTCATGTATCCTGCGGTCCATGGCGTCCAGCAGGTTCCCCATCCACCTCAGGGGATGGTACTTGTTCGGGACGTCGCCGATGTAGCGGTCGATCAGCAGCGCGGCGACAGCGATCAGTATACCGTCGGCCCACAGTTCCATTCAAAGGCCTTCCGTTTCCTTCATCACGGCTTCCGCCGCCTCGATGAAGCGGCCGTCGCGCTCGCTGTCCTTGGCGCAGTACCTCACGTATCCGGCGAACCTGCCGCCGAAGGAAGCGCAGTCCCTGATCATGATCCCATGGCGGAGCATCTTCTCCTGCAGGCCGCGGCCGTCGCGGGCGGCGGTCCCGACAGGCGCGAACCTGAAGAACGAGTCGGTATGCACGCACGGGAAGCCTATGCCGGACAGCTCGCGTTCCATGCGCTCGGACTCCCTGCGGAGCTCGCAGGCCGCCGACCTCACATAATCCAGCCTTCCCGCCAGATAGACGGCGGCCGCCTGCTCGGCGACGCCGAGGTTCCACGGGAGCTGGACCTTGGCCATCTGCTCCGCGATCTCGGGCGAGGATATGCAGAACCCGATCCTCAATCCGGGGACCGCGAAGCTCTTGGTATAGGAATCGGCGATGACGAGGTTATCGTACCTGCCGATGCGCGGGATCATGGTCCTAGTGCCGTCGGGGTCCGAGAGGGCGAGCAGGGTCTCGTCGAGGAACACCAGGGTGCCCAGGTCCGAAGCCTCTGAGATGGTGCGCTCCAGCTTGGCCCTGTCCTCGATGACCCCGGTGGGGTTGTTGGGGTTGCAGATGTAGACCGCCTTATAGGGCTCCTCCCTGAGCCTGGCGGAGAGGGCCACCTCATCTATTCTGAAGCCGTTCTCCGGCTCCAGCTCCATGTAGGACACCTCGGCGCCCGCGATGCGGCACTGCTGGGCGTACTCGGCGAAGGACGGATGCATGAGAAGGACCCTGTCGCCTTTCGCGCAGAAGACGTTCGGGAAGTCCCTGATGATCTCCGAGGACCCGGCGCCCATGGAGATGCATTCGGCAGGGACGCCGTACGCCTCTGCGAGGGCGCGGCGGGGCTCGGCGTTCGAAGCGTCGGGATAGTGGCCCATCTGGGACATGGCGCCGACTATCGCATCAGCAAGTTCCGGGGGAGGACCGAACGGGTTCAGGTTCTGACTGTAGTCCTCCACGCCGGCATAGCGCCATCCCTGGCCCCCGTGAACGGTCGCGGGGAGGTCCGCTATCTCCTTCCTCGGCTCGAACCTCATCTTATCTGCCCGCATATAGGCGGGTACGATAATAATATGTCGGACATCCCATCCATTCGACCCCGCCCGGTTTCCGCCGGAATGGAAATGTGCCAGCATCCGCAGGATGCGGAATCCGTCGGACAGAACGGCTTGGATTGAGCATCCCATAAGAACAATATTTAAATAAAGTGAAAAGGAAGGCGCAATCCGTCCATCGCTGCCCCGGGATCCGCCTTCCGATACCGATAATAGTCCGTTGGAGCATGTGCTGAGCATGACGATACTCTCCGACAGAGATATCCTGCACTGCATGAAGACCGGCCGCATCGGCATCTCCGATTACAGCGAGAAGAGCCTGACCCCCAACGGCTACGACCTCCGCGTCGCGGAGATCTCGGTCAACGGCAGCATCGTGAAGGAAGGGACCGTCAGGATCCCCCCGAAGACCATGTTCTTCGTATCCACCGTTGAGAGGGTTAAGATGGCCGACGATATCTGCGGCAACCTCTGGCTGAGGACCACCTGGATCAGGAAGGGCACGGTGGCCGCCTTCGGTATGGTCGATGCAGGGTTCGAAGGCACCCTGACCCTCGGATCCTACAACACCTCGGACAGCGAGCTCGAGATCCCCATCGGGGAGCGCTACTGCCAGCTGGTCTTCCAGACGATGAGCTCCCCTTCTGAGAAGAGCTACGAGAAGCGCTCGGGGCATTACCAGGGCCAGACCGGGGTCACGCTCACTCCGAAGAATCAGCAGCCTCAGGCATGATGTCGAAGACGTACACGCTCATGGTTGGCGAGTACGTCTTCAGCTCCTGAACGCGGACGATCCTCATCCCCAGGCCCTCGGAGGCCATCCGGGATACGAGGTCCCGCTCGAAATCCTCCAACGCGGAGCGCTCCATCACCCGGTGCATGTGGATCGTACCGGACGGCTTCGCGGCACGGAGAGCGGAGTCCAGGAACCGGTCGGCCATCTGCGGGAGGTTCATGATTATGCGGTCCGCCTTCGGCAGGCCCTTTATGACCTGCGTCGAGTCCCCGATGATGGCCTCCATGCAGGTTATCCCGTTCATGCGGATGTTCTCGCGCATGAACCTCTCGCATTCTGGGTTCAGGTCGATGGAATATATCTTCGCGGGATGCGCATGGCGCGCGATCACGGTGCCGAAAGGCGCCACTCCCGCGAACATGTCGATGATGACCTCGCCGTCCCTTACGAGCGAGGCGACCCTTGCCCTCTCGGTGGCCAGGCGGGGGTTGAAGTAGACCTTGGACGGGTCGGTCATCATCCTGGTGCCGCACTCGCGGTGGACCGTCTCGGAAGTGCCTTCGCCGGCGATCTTCTCGAGGTCGCGGATCCTGAACTCGCCCTTGACACCCCCGTCGAGGAACACCGCCCGAACCCCATGCTCCGTTTTGAGCAAGGCCTCCCCGATGCCCGCCTTGTAAGGAAGCAATTCATCGGGAAGCTTCATAATCGCGATGTCGCCGACGACATCGAACGAGGACGGCAGGAGATCCCTGAGACCCTCGGGGACCCCGGAGAGGTTCCGGTAATCGGTCTCGCCGTGCTCCTGGACCTCGAGGTCGGCCTCCTCGGCCTCATAGCCGCCGAAGGAATCGGCCAGCACCGGGATGAGGATGAAGTCCCCGTCACGGCGGATCCTGTGGTCCAGGTCCAGGAGGCCCTGCTCCATAAGGGCCTCCCTCAGAGGCTCGGCGCCCTTCTTCGGGACACGAATGCACCTGGCCATCATTCATCGTCCTTGATGATCTCTTTGGGAGCTCCGGCGAAGTCCACCAGGGCCTCCGCTTCCATGAAATGGAGCTCGCCCGGCAGGACGAGGGTCTGCAGGGGAGACCCGAGGTCCATCTTCAGGAGGTCCTTCGGGTAGCCGGCGGAAACCTTCTGGTCCGGCGCTCCCGCATGGGAGACCACGCAGAGGAGGGTCTTGTCGTCTATGAGTCCCTCACCCCACTTCTCCTCCCCGGCCAGGAGCCACTCGATGGCGTCCTTGGCGGTCATGTAGCGCAGCTCCTCGGCGCGGATGTCCAGGAGGATCATGGTGTGGAGACCGCGCTTCTTGTTCTCCATGATGTGGTCGTAGGGGGACTTGGGCTGCCACCCTTCTCGAGGAACGGCAGGGTGACCGCCCTCCCGAACTTGTAGGCTGGAGGCCGAAGCATGTAGGGCAGGCGCTGAAGATCGAGACCCCGTTGAACACCTTCACGGGGATGTTCTCGTACTTCGCCTGGATCATGAGGTCCACGTGGGTGGTCGCGAGCATCGTGTCGCCGGCGGTCACGAAGGCGGTCCTGCACTCTTTGGCGCTGTCGATGATCCTGTGGCCCTCCTCGACCTCGGAACGGTAGACGATCTCGATCTTCTTCCCCAGGGCCTTCTCGAGATCTTCCGCGGAGGCGCCGATGAGATTGGAGGTGTAGAACTCCGCGAATATCCTGTCGCATTCCTTCAGAGCGTTGAACGCCTTCACGGTCATGCCGTCCACGCCGCTCAGGCCGAGACCTACGAAATCGAGCTCGGGTGTCATAATCGTGACATGTAACTTTCACATCTATAAATAAAGGGAAGAAAGGGACGGCGGATGCAGGCCGGCACGGTCCGGACCGGGCCGTGCCTGGGTGCCCGGATACCGTCACATCCTCGGGCGCACGTATGCAACGGCCGCCACGGCGGCGGATATCAATGTCCCGGCGAAGACGGCGAGGATGGCGGCTGCGGACTCCGATGAATCCCCGTCCGCGGGCTCCCCGCCGCCCCATACGGCGTACAGGACCATGTCGGAGGTCGGGGTCACGAACTGGCCGTCGGTGTACACGACGGAGCCGTCGGCGGTGAGGGCCCACCCTTCGAAGGTGAATCCTTCGCGCTGGAAGGTGTTGGGCCTGAGGATACGCCCTACTCCTTCGGCGAAGCTCTGGTTGGCCATCTCGCCCTCTCCGCCGTTCGCGTTGAAGACGATGATGTAATCCGGCTCCGCCCATACCGCGTACAGGATGACGGTCTCGCCCTGCTGGGAAGCGACATCGGTCACCATTTCCTCGTCGGTGTACACGACTGAACCGTCGGCGGTGAGAGACCATCCGGCGAACACACCGTCGCTTTTGTCGAAAGCGCACGGTTTCAGAGGGGTGTTGATCCCGTAGAGGACGGTCTGGGCCTCCATGCTCCCGGTGCCGCCGTTGGCATCGAATGCCAGATAGTAGATGTTCCGAGTCCAGTCCGCGGAGACGCTTATGTCCTGCGCAGGCATGACGGCCGGTTTGCCGATCCAACCCACGAACCCGTACCCGGCACGGACAGGGGTCTCCAGGTCGGTCGCGTCACCGGCATGGAACTGCACCTCGTACGAGGAATCGTCGGTCAGGACCACGGTCATCGTGAACAGGTCCTGGTTCACGGTGATCCCCGAGCCCCATGAGGAGGTGTCCAGGACCGTGTTCACCCTGAGCCCCTCGGCCCCGCTGAACGCGTCGGAGTAGACGTTCAGCCTGGAGGAGAGGATATCGAGGCGCAGGCCCGAGGTGCCGCTGAAAGCTATGCTCCTTATCTCGGTGACCGATGCCGGGACGGTCACTTCGGTGAGGGACGTGCATCCCTCGAAGCATCTGACAGGGATCCTGGCAAGCGAGTCCCCCAGGTCGATGCCTGTCATGCTGGCACATCCAGAGAAGGCGCCGTTGCCGATGCTGCTGACAGAGGAGTTCAGGATTATCGAGACAGCGGATGCGCATTCTGCGAAGGAATAGCTCGGAACGGAGGCGAGCGTGCTTGCATCGATGGTCTTCAGCGATGCCGAGGACGGCATTCTGAACGCATACCCCTCGATGGAGTCCACGCCGGACGGGATGGCATAGGAGTCCGCATCCTTCCCCGCAGGGTAGGCGATCAGCGTTGTTCCGTCCGAATCGAACAGCACTCCGTCCGCGACAGTGAACGCTGAGCTGTCTGACTCAAAACCGGTCACGGACGAGCATCCTCCGAACGCCTGGCTGCCCAGCGCTGTAAGGGTGGACGGAAGCGTCACGGACGCTATGCCCGTGCATCCGTAGAACGCTCTGTCGCGGATATTGGCGACCCCGCCGCCCAGAGTCAGATCCGTTATCCCGGTGCATCCGTAGAACGCCTCCGCGCCCACGATTCTCACTGTACCAGGGACGAACACAGCGCTCAGGGAAACGCATCCGCTGAAGGCGTCGGGGCCGAGGTATTCCAGTCCCGACGGGAGCTGGGCATCCAACGCCGAGCATCCGCTGAACGACTCGCTGCCGATCTGAGTGACGGTCTCTGGGATACTGAATTCAAGGGCGGTGCATCCTCTGAACGCGGCATCGCTGATGATCGTGATGTTCCCCAGGCTCACGGACCTGAGGGAGGTGCATCCGTCGAAGCATTGGATCGGGACCAGGGCCACCGTCGACGGGAAGGTTACAGTTTCCAGGGCGGTGCAGTTCCTGAAGATCCCGGCCGGGAGGTACTGAACCTCGGATTCGATGGCCGCGCTCGTGACCGCGGAGGCCTTCTCTCCGAGGACCCCCTCGGCTATGGAGCTGACAGTGAAGGTATTCCCGCCGCATTCCGCCGTCGCTGGGAACGTGACGGCGCCGCCTTCCCCTATGTAGGTGGTTATCTCGGCGGTGCCGCTGTCCGTGTTGAGGGTATAGGTGAAATCCCCGATGTCACAGCTCGTTGCATCATCCGCATCCGCGGCCGGGGCGGCCAAGGCCGCCGCCAGCGCTGCCAATGCAATTACGGCCGCGATCGCATACCTCATCTTCTGCCCTCATGCTGTGACGATATGGACCGAGCTGTACCCGGTCTTGAAGATCGCCAGGATCCCGTTGTGCGTTTCTATCTCGTAGAGCCCCGCGCTGTCGGTCAGCGCCTCCACCGTCACCGTGTTCTCGGAGATCCCGCATCCGCTCTGGGTCCCGCTCACGGTGATCTTGAAGTCTTCGGCAAGGCTGCTTCCCCTGTACCCTATCACAGTGTAAGCATCGGTGCTCAGCGTGTCGGTCACGTTCACGCTGGTGAAAGCGCTGGCGGCGATCACGATAAGGCGGTACTTCTCGATGGTGAGGGTCGCGGACCTCAGGCTGTTATCGCTGATCTTGTAGTTCGTGTTGCTGAGCCCTGTCAGGGTGACTGTGCATGTCCCAGGCTGCGTCTGGCCGTTGTTCTCGAAGATCATGCCGGCCCCGTCTTCCGTATCGCCGTCGGCAAGCCCGGCCATCTCGTAGCTGATGTTATGGGCCTGCCCGTCGTACGGCACTTCCGTATCCTGCAGGACGATCGTCAGCTCCTTGGGCTGGATGGTGAAGTTGAAGGTTACGGTCCCCGCATAGCCTCCGATCCCGGTGATGGTGATGGTGGCCCTTCCGGCATTGCGGTTGTCGCTGTAGGCCACACGGTAATCGGTCCCGAGGGTAAGGCTGCTGGAGATCTCCTTGGTGATGTCCGCTCCGCTGTATGTCTCGGCATCGGTGTTCACGGTGAAATCGGATGCCTTGATGGTTCCCTGGGCGATGGTCCACTTCACTGTCTGGTTGTCCCCGGTCGCCGGATCGGTGTTCCAGAGGGTGTTGCCGGCATATGTCAGGGAGAGGGTCGCATCGTATTCTCCGACAGCGGTGCCTGTGCCGCTGACGCGGTAGTACGGGCTCACGGCGAACGCGTTGGAAGCGGAGATGGCGCTCCCGGTGTACTCGACCGCGCTGGCGGCAGGGACGTCGATGTACCTGACGGTGACCGTCAGGGTCCCCGGCACGGACACGATGCTGTAGTTGGACGCAGTGACGCCCGAAGCGAGCGTGTAGACGATCGTGTTGGACGCTGTGCCCGCATTGGTGATCGAACCGGTGGCCCTGAGGCTGCTGAACAGGCTGCTGTCCGCCGAAGGCGAGACGGTGACGGTGCTGTCGGTCAGGGCGGTGTTGTCGAACACCTTGCTGGCGGAGGACGAGGTCAGCGTGACGGTCTTCGCGGAGATCGATCCCGGGAGGGTTATGTCGCTGACGGTGTAATTGCCTGCACGGTCGCCGGTCAGTGACAGCGCCACGCGCACAGGCACCGAAGCGGACGCGTTCGCGGACGTGTATGCGTAGGAGGCCGTGAGGGACACATTGCCTTCATCGCCGCTCACGATGCCGCTGAGCGCGAACTCGAGGGCCTGGGTCACCGCAGTGCTGCCGTCGTAAACCTTGGAGATGCCGCTGCTGTAGCTTTCATCGTAGGTGACGGTGAGCTCCTTCGGGTTGACGGTGATGCTGACGTTGGCGGGGTCTGCTGTCACATTATCTGATTTCAGGTTGATGGTTATCCTGGCGGAACCGACACCGACAATGGTCACGTTGCCGCTGCTGTCCACGGTGACGACGGATTCGTTGCCGGACGCATAGGTAAGGGTCGCGGAAGAGTCTTCCTGCGTGGGCTTGGCGTTCAGGCTGAACGACGCATCCCCATAGGTCTTGGTGTACGACGTGGGGCTTACCGTGATGCCTCCGGACGCGGTCAGCACTTCGAGCGTCCCGTAGGCCACGGTGACGTTGTAGTTGTCCTGGGATGCCCCGCTCCATACCACGGTAAAGGTGTTCTCCGCAGTCCCGACATCGGTTATCGTCCCGGTCCAATCATAGGTGACGGTATCGCCGGAAGCGAGGCCGTCCCCTGAGACCGTGACGGTATGGTCGGTTAGAGCTTCGCCGTCCCAGCTCTTCTCGGAGCTGCCGGAGGTGAAGGTGACGTCCCTCTTCTCGATCTTCACTTCGAAGGAACCGTGGAGGTTATCGACGCCGCCGCTGTTCTCGCTGGTCAACAGGATGAAGTAATAGGTAGTGTAGGTGCCTGCCTGGGTATAGCCCACGGGCGTGGTGCTCCCGCTGGTCCCGTAGTTGCTGGCGGTGAGGTTGACGGTGCCGTAGTAGACGGTGCCGTGGTCCGCGGAGATCGATCCGGAATGCGCAGTGCCGTCGTATTTGACGTCCACGCTGGGTATCTCCGCCCATACGGCGACGAACTCGGCCGTGCCGCCGTTCGTGTCAGTCAGATTGAGCACCTTGACATCGTAGATGATGTAGAACTTGGAGCCGTATTCCCATCCGATGAAGATGTAACCGTCCTTAGCGGGATACGTGAACCCGGAGAGCTGCGCCGGCACATCATAGGTCATCGTCTGGGTCCCGTATTCGGTTCCGTCGGAATCGATGTATTTCACGGTGTAGGTGTTGGGCACGGGCTTGGCGTAGAACGCCATCGAGCTCATGACCCCTGTCACGATGTATTTCCCGGAGGCCTCGTCCCAGTTCGCTTCGGTGGTGCATGCGCGGTCGGTGTACCACTTGATCTCGAGGTTCCCGTTCCCGTCGGTGTACCCGGCCCTGGTGAACTTCGAGAAGCTGGCATCCCCGTACCTCTGGACGGCTATGTCCAGCGAGGTGTCGTGGGTGACGGTCCCGTCGGTGCCCACGAGGAAGAACTGCAGCTCCAGGCCGGCCCATTCCGGTGTTATCTTGATATCTGTGTCCTGGGTCAGGAAGAACGACCAGGTGAATGTCCTCGTCCCGGTTTCGGAGGGCGCGCTCCCGATGACCGAGGCAGAGGGAGAGAAGGAGCCCAGCGTGTAGTTCGTGTCGAACTTGATCGTGAGGGTCACGTGGGTGTTGTAGGGCAGGGAGTTCCCGCTCACGAAGGTGTCCTTGTCGGCCGCGGCGCTGATGCTGACGCGGTCCACGGAAGTCCCGTTCTCATCCACCGGCACACCTGCGAAGGTGAGGGTGTAGGTCCTGATGGTCCAGACGGCGGTATAGGTCAGGTCGTTCTCGGGCATCACCGCGACGGTCGCCGGAGACCATCTGCTGAACGTGTACGGGCTGCCGCTCTCGACCGTGGGCGTGCTGCTGAGGTATCCCTGTATATCCTCGCCCACTCCGACCGTGAACGAGATCCTGGAGTATCCGTTGCTGAAGGCCCCGATCTCGGTGACGAGCGTCAGGGTGTATGCGGTCTGAGGCTCGTATACGGCTGTGAACACCATCGAGGACGATTCGACATCCTCCGATGTGACGGTGTAGGTGCCGGCGTCCGCGCTCAGCGTGAACTGCCTGCTGCCGACGGTAACGCTCCATCCGCTGAACGTGTAATTGTCCGGCGGGGTCGCATCGGGGAGAGAGATCTCCTGTTCATAGTACGCTTCGGTTATGTCGGAGGTCCCGGTTCCGGTGCCGAAATCGAACGACACGGCGATGCTGGGTCTTACGTATTCGATGAGGATGGCATATCCCCACGGCAGGGTGAACGTCATCTCGTTACCGCTTATGGTGTAACTGGGGGTTCCATATCCGTGGTCAGCTTCCTTGGCGTAGATGCTGATGTTCATGCTGAAGGTGCTGTAATCCCCGATGACGTAGGTCCCGGAGTAGATCTTATCCTTGTAGTCGGTGCCCGAGGTGTCCTCGGTCACTGCATGGGCGACGACAGAGCCGGAAACAGACTCGTAAACGCCGTTGACGTTCATCACCTTCTCTTCCACCGTGACCTGGTACTCGTTCGTGATGTCGATGATCCTGGACCACAGGTCGATGACGCCGGTGCTGTTGAGCAGGGCGGCGTCGAAGGTCCTGGTGGCCGCGATGGGGTCCGAATAGGTGACGGTGGAACCGGATACCGTGCGGGTCAGGTACCACGCGACGACCGCATAGCTGTCATCGGTCAGGGTGGTCCCGGAGCTGCTGGTTATCTCGCTGTCCGCCGGGATCACTGTGGAGAAGGAGGTCCCGAACTTGAAGGACGTGTACGTCGCCTGGGGCACAGAGTAGGCCTTGCTGTCCCTGAAGGTCCCGTCATAGACGAGATGCAGGTTCAGGGTGTAAGACGCAGCCTTCACTGTGCCGGTCAGGACGATGCCTGCTGCGGTATCGGAGGGAACGTTGAACGACAGGTGGGTGTCGGTAGAGGCCGGCGAGCCGGTCCCCAGCACGACGGCATCCCCGCTGCCGATGGCATAGCTGATGCTGTACCCGTACCCTGCGAGGACCGTCAGGTTGACATCCGATCCGGGCGAGATGTACTCGCTGACGGAGCTGTGCCCCCCCGTCCGCATCCGTGATATTGTCGGTGACGGTGAGGACGTCCAGCGATTGGGAGTTCCCGTTGACGCCGACGGTGATCTGGCCGAAGCTGTACAGCGTCCCGTTCTTTCCCTCGAGGCAGATGTAGTAGTCGCCGGTGCCGGCGATTATCTGGTACTGGTAGCAGTTCCTGCTCGTGTTCCAGAAGCCGTCCTGGACGTTATCCGCGGCGGTCACGCCGTCGGTGCTGAGCATGGCGCGGGGCGGGCTGTCGATCTGCTCTCCGCCGTTGAACGACACGTACAGCTGCACGATCTGGGGCCCTACGGTGTTGGCGTACACGGCGCAGTCTCCGGTGACGATCAGAGTCGCGCTGGACGAGCTTATCTGGTCATCGGGGATCGTCCCCTCTCCGCTGATGACCCATCTGGCGAGCTCCTGGCCGCTGTACGGGGTGAACCTCAGGGAGATGCGGTCGCCGTAGTATGCGGTGAAAGTGCTCCCAGACACGCCGTTGTAATAAGCGTCGATGGTCCCGTGGGAGCTCTCCATGATCGTCACCGTGTACGGGATGTGGTCCCACACGGCATAGTAGGTCCTCTCGTAGTTCGGGCTGTCGATCGCGTTGCCGCTCGCGTCCGTGACATAGACCTTGACGGTCACGGAGGTTCCGTTCCCATAGGTGTCATCATCGTCGGGCTGAGCATCCTTCGACTCGGACCAGCCTGCGAGGAGCCATCCCGAGCGGGTCGCATCGTTGAGGTTGAAAACGAACTCCCAATAGGAACCTGAGGAGTCTGACAGCAAGGAATCGCTGTCGGGGTACACCAGGAACGATACCGGGGCGGAGACATTCGTGGTGAGATCGCTGGAGTTGCCGTCCATGGTGACCTGCAGGGCGACGTCCGAGGTGACGGCGATGAGGTTGACCGTCGACGATATGGCGCCGTCGACCCTGGGGATGACGTTCACGTCGACCGTTGTATCATCATAGATGGGTATGGTCACGCTGTCCGAGACCTCCGCCTGCCAGCGGATGAACATCTCGCCGTTGTTGAGGTAGTTCGTCCTGAGGATGCTCTCGGCGGCGGCCAGTATCGTGACGTCCTTGTGCTCTGCGGAGGACTTGGCCTCGTCCAGGACTCCGAACACGGAACCGTACTGAACGGTGGCCGTGTAAGCAGTGCCTGAGTCTGTGATCTGGGTGCCGTTGTACGTGAACGTGACGGTGATGTCCTGGCCGACCCATCCTGCGTACAGGGTCATGCTGCGGACGACCTTGTCGAGGGTGAAATCCCACTTGTTGATGCAGTCCTTCTCGGTGTACCATCCGCTGAAGGTGTATCCCTCCCTGGAAGGATCGGAAGGAGCGGTGATGAGGGTCCCTCCTTCGCTGTCCGCCACGTACATCTGCGCGACGGTCCCGTCCTGGCTGTCGAAGGTGACGGTGAGCATGTACCTGGCGTACAGCGTCGTATCCGCGGTCAGGGGAGTGCTGTAGCTGTAGACGCTCTCGAAGGACGACTCATAGTACCAGCCGATGAAATTGCTAAGTGTCGGAGGGCAGTCGGCCTCGGTTATCACCGTTCCGTACGGGAACGCGTAGATGACCTCGGAATCCTGCCTCATATCGACGAAGGTGACGTTGATATCGGCGAGCGCCTGGACGGTGACCGTGACGGTGACCGTTCTCACGGTGCCCTCGTAGCTCAGCGACAGGACCACGGTGTAGACCTCGCTCTCGGTGCTGTCGAACCCTGTGACCGAGAAGACCAGCCTGGCTGTGTATCCTCCGTTGAGCTCCCCGAGGGTGCTCCCTTCGAGAGACGGGCTGATCTGGAAGGCTCTGCTCGTGCTGCTCCATCCGGAGGTGTTGTCGAGGTTCATCTCGGCCGCGATGGTGAGCGTCGAGCCCGATCCGTCGGGGGAGCTGACGCTTTCGACGGCGACAGTGTAGCCGTTCAGCTTGCTGGGTATCATGATGTCCCCGGAACCGGAACCGTGGACGGCCCCGATGGTGACAGAATCATTCTCAAGATTGGTCCCGCTGCCCTCGGTGTATATCTCGACCGTCAGCTGGATGCTGTTGGTGAGCACGTAGCTGGTAGATTCGCTGCCGTCGTCCCCGACGTACGAGATGGCGCTCGCTTCCTGGAGGTATATCGTGCAGTATCCGATGTGGTGCGATTCGTCCCCGAAGATCCCGCTCACGGTGACGCTGAGGGTTGGGTTCTGCGAATCAGTCGGGAGTATCGTTCCGATTTTGGAATCGGATGCGTGAGGCACAACATTCACGCTTTCTGATTCGGAGCTGGTGCTGCTGACGATGGATACACCGAACTGGTTCGTTTCCGACGGGGTCTCCACCAGGCTGTAAGCGGTGTTCGCCGTTACGAAGGAGCCTCCCATGTACCTGAGGACGGTATCGGAGCGCAGTTTGATGATGGAGAAGTCCACGGATTCGGATGCCGTTCCGGACGTGTAGCTGAGCCTGACCGACTGGGCGCTCGTGATGGTACCGGAGATGAACCAGCATCTGCAGTAATCCGAGACGTCCATGAAGTCGGCCTGCACATAGGTACCGTTCCTGGTGGCCACGAAACCTCCTGAGGAGGCGGTGCTCCCGAGGACGTAGACCCCGTAACCGCCGTCGCTGCTGCTGACAGACAGGACGGTGTATCCGGACACGGTGCCGTACGAGGAGCCGTAGCTGCCGGCCCCCCTTATGGTCAACGAGTTGCCGCTTCCGATGATGATCTTGTTGGAAGGGGACGAGGGAGTGGTCGGATTGCCGTCCTTGTTCTGGCTGTAATAGTCCGTCACGGCGTCCACCGCACTGTCGAGCGTGATGACCGAGGAATCCCTCAGCTGCAGCGTGACGATCATGAACAGAGAATAGAGCGAATCCGCCGAATTAGCGTCGACAGTCCCCCTTCCCTTCAGCGTGATCATCGTTCCGGACAGGGTGACAGTGGTGGCACGGTGGATCGCATGCATCTCGCTGAGATTGATGAAACGGTCGCAGTAGATGACAGTATTTCCCTTGGTGAGGCAGGCGTTCCCGCTGCCCATTAGGCTTCCGCTTATGGAGATGTCGGAATATGCACCGAAGATGCTGAGGTTCCCTCCTCCCATGACGAGGTACTGGGTATACGGAGTATCGTTCTCGCCGATCTCTCCTACATCTCCCCCGATGTAGACAGATCCCCCTATGGTTATGGTTGTCCTGTCATCGGTGCTTTCCAGCCTGAAATGATCGCTGACCCTGTATCCGATGTATATCTTGACATCACCGTAAGTGGTTCCCTGGAAGCCTCCTCCGAACAGGGAGCCCCCGATGGAGCCGGATTGAATGCAGATCGTCGCATCGGATTCGTCGAATTTTTCGCTGACCCCGTCATTCCCGTACGCAGTCCCGCCGTAGATGTTGTCCGTGATCGTCGCGGTCCCGCTGACGTCGATGTACCTGTCTCCTTCCACCGCGGTGATCCCGCTGTGGCCGATGGCGCCGCCGTAGACGCTTCCTCCGATGGACCTCCAGAGATCGCTACCCTGGCATCTCCGGTGATCCTTCCGTATGCGCCGCCGCCGTAGACGCTTCCTCCTATGGTCCCGCCGGACACGTTGACGCTGGAGCTCCCCTCGACCTTGGCGAACTCTAGGTACCTCTCAATGATGCTGGTGTCGTATGTGGGAGTGAATCCAGAGAACCAGTCGAGCCAAATGTAATTCCCGGAACTGTTGACGACATATGATTGGGAATAGTTCCCTCCGTCGGTCGTCCCCGGAACTGTGCCAGAGTAGGTCACAGTGCCGGAATTAGATTGAGCGGAGAAACTGTCGATAGTCACTCCCTTTCCGGCTCCGTAAACGCTCCCTTTGATCTCCCCTCCGGTGACGGTCACGCTCGTGCTGCCTATGACCGATGCAACATTGATGCCACCCTCGGCGTTGTAACCGGACAGCCTGGGAAGCGATTCCCCGCCGCCGTACACATTGCCTCCGACGGTCCCGCCGGCGATGAGGACGCTGACCGTGCCGTACACATAGGATTTTCCCATGGAGTTCCAATATGAGGAACTGCCCTCCCTGGCCCCGGTACTTGCGTTGTGGAGGATCTTGTCCACTCCTCCCCTCCCGCCCCCGTAGACATCCTTGAGGACCGTCCCGCCGTTGACGGCGACCTTGATGGCCACATTGCTGGATGAAGTACCTACGGAACCTCTGTAGCCTCCGCCGTACACATAGCCGATCGTCCCGCCGTTGATCTCAACATCGATGGTTCCGCTCAGCATACTGGTGTAGTTAGGGTACGCCCATGTGTCATAACCTGCTCCGAAGAGCATTCCTACTTTGCAGTTGTCGTAGGTGGAGATCTTGACATTGCCGACCGAATCACGGTTCCCGGAACTGCTGTTACCGTCGGTGATTGTACCGCATGCGATATGGCTGATGACCGCTGATCCGCTGATCTCCATGTATGCGAACTGAGTGGTGGAATCTCCTCTTCTTCCTCCCGCCTGGGCATCCCACAGTTTGGCCTTGTCGGTGATGAACGTGTGGGCCGCGCCATACACAGAGCCTCTGCCGCCTGAACCTCCGGGCCCTCCCTCGAGGATCGATGATTCTGTCCTGCCGCTGCCGACGCTGCCGTAGCCCAGCTGGCTCTCCTCCCAGGTGTCTCCGGTCATCTTGGCACCGGTGACATAAGTGAACGTGCCTCCCAGGAGCTGGTCCTTGTTGCTGTCTGTGATCGTGCCGTTAGAAGCGCCCCATATGACGCTCGAACCGCCTCCGACGACGGTATCGGTTATGGTTCCTCCTTTCAGCACCATGTATGATGAGAGCGGGCTGGTGAAAGTGCCGAGAGTGCACCACCCTACAGCCCCGATGTTATCATATGTCCCGCTGTGAACGATCAGGAACGTGCCGATGTCGAAGGTTTTCCCGTTCAGCTGAGAATCGTATGAAACAATGGATTTCCCTGATTCGATGGCTGATGTCAGCGTCCCGCTGCTGGATCCTCCGAAGACCTGCATCTGGTATCCGCTGGTGGCATCAAGGCCTGTACCGAGAATGAGGCGGTGCCCGTTGGCGAACAGCGGATAGCCGCCCGAATCTCCGTGGTCTCCGCCGTTGGAACAGTTGAGGTGCACGCTGTCGATGATAACATCTCCGCTGCAATACACAGTTTTGTTCCAATTGACCGTAGCATCCGGATCGCTGGAACGGTATGTTCCGGTACGAAGATCGGTCGGAAACGCTCCGTTGATCTCGTAGATCGTGGTGAACATCGTGGACGCAGTGCGGCCGTCCGAATATTGAATAGAACGGTAACTTGTGTAGCTGCCGTTGCTTGTAATCGGGAGCATATACGTGGCATACGCAGGCGATGCGGGTTTGCCGCTGAGCGTGCTTCCCGAAGCCGGAGTCAGAGAGGAAAGCAGGAATACATCAGGCGTGGCCCATTTCGCATAAAGTTTGTCTATGCTTCCGTCAACGACATCTCCCGGATATATGAGATCCGAACCGTTGGAAGTCCAGCCGCAGAAAACGTAAGGCACAGATATTGACGAGGGCGTGGTTAAGCGCGATATTGTGATAGTAGCAGTGGCTGTAGCGTTTCCGCTGTATTTGCTACCATCATAGTAAGTAGCTGGTGAATATGTGATAACATTGTCACTACTAACAGTTGGACTTGAAGTACAATAACCCGGGTACCGGCTATACAACTCTGCTTTAGCAGCAGAAATTGTTCCGGAAATATTCCAGTCGGAACAGTCGGAAAGATCCAGTGTTATACCTTCACTCAGAGGCACAGTAACATTGATTTTGTAACTCGAAACGGTTTCGGACGTTATGCTACCGACGCGCGTCGTTTCGCTAAGCTTGCTCCAGCCTGAGTTCTTGAACACATCGCTGTAAGCCGGGTTGTACTCGGTGGATGCGATGCCGTCGTATTCCACCGTCACTCCGTTAGTGTTGCTGTTGAGGCTCGCTTCATCTTCGTAGTAGGTTATGGAATGCACCGAACTGCTGCTTCCGGAGCTTTCATCGGAAGCAGAGCTCCCGCCGAGGATCGCTGCGGATGACAGCAGCATTATGATGACAGCGAAAAGCGCGAACAGCGTCTTCTTACGGTCAATCCTTCCGACTCCTGTTGCCTTGCGACTGTAATTGGACATAATGAACATTCCGTGCCAGATATGCGATTGCTCTCGTCTGTTGAACGAAGAAGTTGTTCTTTTCTTTTTATAAAAATTATTAACCTGATACAAACACCTGAACGTGGGCAACACAATAAAGAAGAGACATGAACGAAGCATATGCAGGCATCAGGTACGGCTCATCAAGAAAATCCATCCTGCCCTTTCTATGCGGATAGCGCAAACTGAGGAAAGAATCCATCGAACCGGCTGAGCCATCATACTAATTTAAATCGAAATGCAGTAATCGCTTTTACTCAGAGTAAGGATTCTTGCGGATTCGGAAAAGGAGCGTTAATAATGAACAGGAGGACAACGGGTTTGCTTGCAGTTGCTGCAATCGTATTGGCGGCAGCTGTAGCTATACCCTCCGCTTACGCCCTGACATCCAGCGTCACCAACAACAGCAACTCTGTGAACTCGGATTATATCGGCCTGAGTTTTCTGGAGATCTCCGGGAGCGGCGATGCATCAACAGCTTCAAGCCTGACGTTCAATGAAAATTACTGGAGCGCCGTTGATTCCACGCCGACATCATTCCAGCTCATACCTGCGAACGGCGGATATTCGATAAGCATAGAATCTAACAAGGACACCGGAGAAGACCCGGGTGCCTACCTGTACGGATATTTCACCATAGACCATGAGTCAGATAATGCCAACAGCGGCGCAGGGATAAAATCCGTCACGCTCAAATTCAGCAACTACAGCAGCGATATCGTCCTCTACAGGGATGCACCCAAACTGCAATACGAACTGACCAACAGCATCAGCGATTCAAACTCTGTGAACCAATGGGTTCTGGCTATCAGCGGCTACGAGGTAGGCTGCTATGATGTTTTCACCGGAACCGACGGCGTGACCGTGATCAGCAGCGGAGGCACCAGCAGCGGCCAGACTGTCTCAGACCTGCTTTCGACCAGCGGGCTGACCATCCACCTAATGGCATCCTGGACGTCTCTTTCCTCCGCCTGAAGAGTCGCTGGCCCTGAGACTGCAGAGCAGCATTCTGCACTGAACGATTCTGACATGATTTCTGCATGCTGGCACATTATGAATTAACTGCCGGGCAGCAATAAGTATTCAGAGACATCGATATCGATCGGTTCCTGCAGACCGAGAGCAAGATACAGACCATTTTGCCTGTACAGTCCTGCATCGAACGTGCTTCCGGCACGCAACAGGGACAGCAGACGCGGCCCGAAGGCGGTCTGAGTATGTGAAAATCGCCGGGGGGATGACCCCGGCCAAAATGTTTCGTTTCAGTGCTTCAGGTTGCAGAGGCAGTCGACCGCCCAGCAGCCCTTGCCCTTGAGGCCCACGAGCACGGGGTTGATCTCGAGCTCGGTGATCTCGGGGTTCTCCTGAGCGATGAGGACGAGCCTCTTGATGACATCCTTGATGGAGTCGATGTCCGCTACAGGCATTCCCCTGGCTCCGGAGAGCAGCTTGTACGCCTTGGTGGAGGTGATCATCTCCTCGAGCTGCTGCTCGGACATCGGGACGTGCATCTGGGATATCTCCCTGAGGATCTCGACGTAGATCCCGCCGAGGCCGAAGGACACGACGGGGCCGAACTGCGGGTCCCTCATCATGGACAGGATGACCTCCTGCCCGGAGACCATCTGCTGCACGGAGACGCCGTCGAGGCGGGCCTTGGGGGCGTTCTTCCTGCAGGAGGACATGATCCTGTTGTAGGCTGCGCGGGCGGCGGCCTCGTCGGCGACGCCGACGACGACGCCTCCGACATCGGTCTTGTGCTGGATGTCGGGAGATACGATCTTCATGACGGTCGGGTAGCCGATCCTGTTGCAGGCGTCGGCGGCCTCCTGCTCGGACTTGACGGTGGCCTCTCCGGGGGTCGGGATGCCGTAGGCGCTGAAGATCTCCTTGCCTTCCGCCTCGGTTAGCGAGTGCCTTCCGTCGGCGTAGGCCCTGTCGATGACCTCCTTGACCTTCGCGCGGCCGTTGACCTTAGGCACCTGGAGGGCATCGTTGTCCTGGTCCAGGCCGATGTTGTACTGCCTGAGGATGTCGAGGGCGCGGACAGCCCTGTCGGGAGTGGGGTAGCACGGGAACTTGCCCTTCCTGAGGATGGCGTCGGCCTCCTCGCACTTCGACCCTCCGGCGAAGCAGACGGTCGTCGGGTAGGGGATGTCGTCCATGATCCTGACGAGGAGCTTGGCGACGGAGACGAGGTCGGCGGTGTCGAGCGGGGAACCCATGATGACGAGCCCGCCGACATCCTTGTCCTGCATGACGGTGTTGATTGCGATCTCGAAGTCCCCGGGCTGCGCATCTCCCCTGATGTCGATGGGGTTGGTGACGCCGGCGAGCTTGGGGAGGGCCTTGTGGAGCTCCGCGATGGTCTCGTCGGAGAGCTTGGCGGCCCTGACGCACTTGGCGCTGTAGGCTGCGTCGGCGGACATGACGCCCAGCCCGCCGGCGTTGGTGATGATGCCTATGCCGTCCTGCTTCATGGGACTGCAGCAGGAGAACACGAGGAGAGCGTCGAACAGCTCGTCGAGGTCGAACGCCCTGTGGATGTTGAGCTTCTTGAAGACGACGTTGTTGACGGCGTCCGAGCCCGCGATGGAACCCGTGTGCGACGAGGCGGCCTTGGACCCGGCCGCGGTCTTGCCCGATTTGAAGATGACGATGGGCTTCTTGATCGGCATGTTCTCGACGGCGGAGATGAACTTCTCGCCGTTCGCGATGCCCTCGGCGTAGATCCCGATGACCTTGGTGTTGGGGTCCTCCGAGAAGTACTTCAGGAAGTCGGCCTCGTCGAGGTCGCATTTGTTCCCGAAGGTCACGAAGTTGGCAAGACCCACCCCGTTGGCGCAGGACCAGTCGAGGATGGACGACCCGACGGCCCCGGACTGGGACATGATGGATATGTTCCCGGGCTGGGGGAGGAGGTGCGAGAACGTGTAGTTGACGTGGTTCCTGATGTTCATGCCGCCGAAGCAGTTGGGGCCGCAGATGCGGATGCCGTTTGCCTTGGCCTCGGCCAGGAGCTCTTTCTCCAGCTTCGCTCCCTCGGGGGAATCCTCCTTGAATCCCGCGGTGAGGATGCTCATGCTGTGCACGCCGCGCGCCGCGCAGTCCCTGAGGGCCTGGAGAACGAAGGTGTTCTTCACCGCGACCACGGCCAGGTCGATCTTCCTGTCGGCCGGCACGTCGGCAAGGGAAGCGTACGCCTTTACTCCCTGGATCATGCCTCCCTTGGGATTTATGGGGTAGAGCTTCTCTGGGTCGTAACCCGCGTTCAGCATGTTCTTGACGAGCATCCCCCCTAGTTTGGAGGGGTTGTCGGATGCGCCTATGACGGCAACTCCTTCTGGGTTGAGGAATTCTATCATAAATCGGCAGTATAAACTTCTCATTAATAAGGCTAATCAATTAGACTGTGAAATTCGAAAAAATAAGCCTTATTTCTGCAGTGTTTCCACGTTTTTCGTAATAATTGGGCGGTTAAATTTTCGAATTCGGACATTTGACGTATTGCAGGCATTATCGACGAACCTTTTGTACGTCCATCGTCGTAGGATACGGTATTATACGCGCCTGCGGATGGAATACTGTACCGCCCTGACCGGGGTGCGCGATCAGTGAACGCAACGCGTACGGGGCGGCCGACAGAGGCCCTGTCCCAATCTCGTATTGGGCTCCTGCGGTAGTTGCGGCGTGACGCCGCGGACGATGACCGGAGGCCAACGCAGGGTCCGACACATACCCCCGGCGTACGTCAGTGCCCGGAGACCGCCGTTACAGCGGGCCGTGAAAAGGCGTGTTAGCGCCCGGGGGACACTTCTGCCCGTCCCGGGCGTCTCCGGCATCCGTGCATCTGCGGCCCGGCACCGTCATACGTACATCTGGACCGCTTTCAGCCCGTCAGATGCCTCCTTCGACCTCTCCCTGCCGTACTTCTCGGTGAGCTTCGGCATCAGCAGGCGGTTCCTGTCCCCGTTCGGGTCGAAGCCGATGGAGATCCTGCATAGTTCCGTGTAGAGTGCGTAATCAAGGCACTCCTCCGGGATGTTCGGGTCGTCGAGCAGGGAGGAGACCGCCACGACCTTCATCAGCACCGAGCACCTGGCGGCCCTCCCCGTCGGTATCGGCTCCTTGGTCCACGTCAGGCACACCGCAGGGTCGCGCTCGACCAGCCCGAGCCCGATCAGGCGCTCGTACGCTTCCCCGAGGTCCCTGTTCTTCCCCAGGGGCGAATGCGTCAGGTCCCTGTTCCTCCTGAGGTACAGCGCTGGTACGTCTCGACGAACTTCGGGGACGAGACGTAATCGATTATGATCTTCTCGTAGACGCTGTCCTCACCGCTCACCATCTTCCCGAAGATGGTGTTGGCCAGGCTCTCAACTGCCTCGCGCGGGGCATTGCGCATGTAGTCCGACACCTTGAAATCGGCCCAGCGGTAGCTCATCTGCCACCTGACCTTGAAATCGCGGCAGGACATGAACTCCGCCTTCACCGTCTCGAACCCGTACTTCTTACCGACCTCCGCGAAGACCGCGGTCAGCTCTTCATTGTCGTTCATTGGCTCTCTCCGCACCGCTCAGGGCGCGGAAGAGGAGTGTTCAGGACGGTTTATGAACGGGGGGATGCGGCAGTCAGCGGCAACGGTCAGAAGTCCTTCCCGACGTACCTCTTCGGCAGCACGTAGATCTCGCCCTCGCGGTCGAGGCCGACGGTCGCCTCCACGTCGTAGACGTCGCGGATCAGGTCCTCGGTGATGACCTTCTTGGGATCGCCGGAGGCCACCAGATGCCCTTTCTTCATTATGAGGCATATGTCGCAGTACCTCGCCATGAGGGAGATGTCGTGCTCGGCGACGAGGACGGTCATGTTGCCGCCCGTGAGTCCCTTGAGGTACTCCATCACATTGAGCTTGTACTTCATGTCGAGGTGCGACGTGGGCTCGTCGACAAGCATAAGCCTCGGCTTCTGCACATAGGCCTTCGCGATGAGCACCCTCTGCCTCTCGCCGGAGGACAGCATGTCGATCCTGCGGTCGCGGAGGCCGTAGACGCCGAACTTCTTCATGGCGTCGACCGCCTCAGTCTCATCCTCGTCGGTCTCCCACCACAGGTTCCTCAGGTAGGGATAGCGCCCGAGCATGACCGTATCTGACACCGAGAGGCCGAAGCTGTTCTTAAGCTCGGCAGGGACGTTCGCCACCTGCTTCGATATCTGCTTCGGGGTCTGGCCCTTCACGGATACCCCGTCGATGAGGACGTCCCCGGAGGTGATCTGGTGCATCTTGTTGATGCACTTCATCATGGTGGACTTCCCGCACCCGTTGGGCCCGATGAGCCCGACCAGGCGCCCCTCCGGCAGGCTGAACGACACTCCGTCCACCGCCCTGTAGCCGTTCTCGTACGTCTTGCACAGGTCCCTGACCTCCAGCAACGGGGCCTTTACCTCATCCACTGTACATCTTCCCCCTTTTGATGAGCAGGTAGGCGAACAGCGGGACGCCGATCACCGTGGTGATGGCCCCCACCGGCAGCTCCTGCGGGATCATGATCATCCTGGCGAGAAGGTCGGCCAGGAGCATCATGGCCGCCCCCAGCACGATGGACGCCGGCAGAACCAGGCGGTGGTCGCTCCCCAGGATCATCCTGCAGATGTGGGGCACGACCATCCCGACGAACCCTATGATGCCGACGAAGGCCACGCAGACCGAGGTCAGCACCGAAGCCAGGATCAGCATCCCCGCATCGAACCTCCTGACGTTGAGCCCCATCTGCTGAGCGTTGTCGTCCCCCAGGAGGACCAGGTTGAGCTCCTTCGCCCAGAGGAGCGACGCGGCGCACATGAAGACCGTCGGGAAGAATATGAGCCAGACATTGTCCCAGTCGACGGATGTGAAGCTCCCGTACAGCCAGGAGACCGCGTTCTGCAGGTCCTCGGAATCGGATGTGGTCAGTATGACCGTCTGGATCGACGAGAAGGCGAGACCGATCACCACTCCGGCCAGGACGTACGATGTCGAGGTCCTCCCGGCCAGTACGGCGATGAGCATCGTGAGGCCGAAGGCCAGAAGGCCGCCGATCACGGCGAGGACCGGCACCATGAAGTCGGAGTTCCCGAGGAGCCCCCAGAGGGTGAACCCGCTGGCGATGGAGGCCACCGCGAAGGTCCCGGCCCCGGACGACACGCCCATGATGTACGGGTCCACGAGAGGGTTCCTTATGACCGCCTGGTACATGCACCCTGCGACCGAGAGGCCCATGCCCACCGCCATGGCGGCGATCGCCCTGGGCAGGCGGGACTCGTAGACGTAGAGCTCGTCATTGGTCAGCCCTTTCCCGCCTTTGTCTATAGCAGAGATCAGATTGCCGGCAGCCTCCGACAGCGACATGCTGTGCGACGGACCGAAGGCCAGGCAGCAGAGGAACGCGGCGGCGGCCAGGGCCGTGCCCAGGACGAGGACGAAGAGCAGGCGGCGCTTGTTCGCCGCGGTCTTGGAGAGCGCTTCGTTGCGGAACCCGCTCATCGCTCCCAATTTCTCGGACAGATACTTCCCCGGGGGCTTCCCGGCCCTGCGGGCCAGCAGGATGGCCGCCGCGGCCAGCGCCGCCAGTGCGATGCATGCGACGGCGGCCCAGATGACCCATCCCGGCAGGCCTCCGCTGTCCCCTCCCGGCGATACCCCCACGGTGAGATCGGACTTCAGGACGGCGAACCCTCCGTCGGTGCCGATGTAGATCATGCTCCCGCACACCAGCACCGAGGTCATCGTCCACTGGTCGATGTCGGACGGGCGGGATATGCTCCCGACCTCCTTCCCGTCCAATGAGACGACGTGGATGATGCCTCCGCTCCCGTTCCTGCTGAAAGCATAGTCCTGGTACACCAGGTATTTCCCGCCGACGTTCACAGGCGAACCGCGGATCCCGCTGACATCGGAGTCCGCGGTCTCCGTGCCTCCGCTCCCGTCGGCGGAGACCCTGCAGAGCCCCTTGTCGCACAGGAAATAGACCCAGGATCCGTCCTCGGAATCGACATAAGTCATGAAGGTTGACGACAGGCCGACGGAGTCGTCGCTGAGGACCTCGGTTAGGGACGAACCGCCGAACCTGTACACGCGCAGCCCTCCCTGGGTACTGTTCATTCCCAACCCGTCGGAGATGCTCATGAAGATCAGGTCCCCTACAGCGAGGGGAGAGCATACCCTCCCGCCTTCGCCGTAGACCTTGGATGGATACGATGCGATATCGGCGCTGGCCTTCACATCGCCGGTGGCTGCGTCCAGGACATACAGCTGCCCGTTGTAGTTCCCAAGATAGACGTTCCCTCCGGATACCGAGGGACAGTCATAGTAGTTCTGGCCCTCGGTGTCGGTCCTCCACAGGACGTTCAGGTCGAAGTCCATGGCATAGGTGTAGCCGCTGGAGGTGCCGAAGAACAGGGCGCCTCCCCATACGGTCATCGATGCGACGCCGGTGGCATACGTCGAGCGCCCTTCGATGGTGCGGGAACTGTCGAAGGCGGCGAACTTCTTCATCACATAGACGCTGTCGACATCGCTGTAGGCGGTGACGGTGCTGTCCGTGTATGATTTGAGCGAGTCTCCGTCGAAGGATACCGAGACACCGCCCTTGGATGCAGAATCCACCGTCACGGTTCCCGAATATACAGTGCCGTCGGATGTCACATTGATGTCATAGGAGGACCCGATCTCCGCAGGTATGATGAACACGTCGGTGTCCCTTTCCTCCTTCTCCGCGGATACATACGAGGATTCGGAGCTCAGCTTGTATTCGACAGCGCTCACCGTCAGAGATCCTGATGACGCCGAGGCCAGCACCGAGGATATCTCCACTGTATAGGATTCGGTGCCGGGCCCGGACAGAGGGACCTTCAGGATGTGGCCGTTGGTGACCGGCCAATAATAATAGTTCCCGGCGATGGCGCCCGTCTGGGTCTCGTATCCGACGCTCGGGCGAGGACACATGCCATTTCTCAGCGCCGGTGTACCTGTCGAAACAGTAGAGCGTGGGCACGCTGTCCCCACTGTAATAGCCGCCATAGACCGCGTAGACGCATCCGCGGGCTATGAGAGGGTTAGCATCGACGAAGTTCTGCCCCAATGATTTGGACATCACGGTGGCCGGGCCGGACCCGGAGGTGTCGTCCCCTTCCTGGACCTTGGTGAGGGATGAGTTCCCGCGGATCATGGTCCATGAGGCCATATCGTCGGGGGTCTCGGTGGGGACTGTGCCGTCAGGGTAGAACCCCAGGGCGATGCTGGACGCGGCAGGGGCCTCTGAAAGGAACGACGCGGACGTCGAGTCCGTCCATTCGCCGGACGAGCCCCAGACATAATATCTCCACGAACAGGTCTCGGAATGCTCCGATCCGCCCACCGTCACCTCGCTCATGCCGTCTACGGTGACGGTGCCGCCGTTTTCCGAATATTCCAGGCCGAGGCTCTCGGCCGCAGACCGCAGCACTCCCCCGACCGTCGTCTGGGTCTGATCGGCGGCGGCCCAATATGTGTCGCCGTCTCCCTCGTCGATGAGGACCCAGGGGCCCGAGTCCGCATCGGAGCCCTGCGATGCCTGCACGGCAATGCCCGACAGTATGACCGCCAGGACCGCAATGACTGCGGCCAGGCGCCGGCAGTTCATGATGCGAATCCCAGCTCTGCTGTGTATGTCAGATAGTCCGTGTAATCATCCCCAATCCAATGCGGGACCTCTATGTCCGTGAAAATACTGGGCTGCAGTATCCTGCACATGAGCTCCTCGAACTGCGCTATGCGCGTGGAGGGCCTGGAGGCCAGGTCCGTTGCCCCGTCGGTCAGCAGGTAGATGTTCCCGTCCACATAGGCGTCGGTGCTCCGCCATTCCGCGCTCAGGGAGCTCAGCATCCTGCTGTAGCCGCTCTCGGAGCATTCGTAGTCCGAGGACACCACGATTATGCACTTCGGGTTGTGTTCGGCCACCGTCTCGCTGTTGACCTGGACCCAGCCACTGAGCCCCGAGTAGACATTGCTGCACGCGGCGCGGGAGATGACGTCCGACACGTACGTGCTCCCTCCCGCCACCCAGGGCGATTTGGCCGATGAAAGGGCGACCATGACGCCGGAATCCTCGGAACCGGAGGATACCAGAGAGGCGAGCTCATCGAGGGCATCCTGTATCTGACCGATGGTCTGGACAGAATGCATCTCGTAACCGCAGGCGACGCCGATCATGTAGGTGTTGACCTCGATTTCCCTGACAGTGGACGCATCGTAGACAGCGAGGCAGTCCACACCCTGGGCGCGCATCTTGCCGATGATCGACAGATGCACGGACTGGTCCCCCATGCCTACCACGAGATCGGGGTTCTGAGCGGCGACCGTCTCGAAACTCGGGTTGGTGTACCCTCCGATCTCCGATATGGAGCCGTTCTTCTTCCCTTCAACCACGGATGCAGGATAATTGCTGTAGCTGTCCGTGGCCACTATCGCGCCTCCCGCGCCGGCGGCGGCGATGGTCTCGGTGCATGACGGCGACATGGATACAATGCGCATGCTCTGTCCGTAGCCGTAGTAGCATACGCCGGTCGCATCGACGCCGGGCGTCGGATATTCCCCGTCGCCGCAGAGGCCCCAGCAGACGGCGGCATAGTCTCCTACGGAGACATCGGAAGGATCCCCGGTCCATCTGGTCCATTCGGTATCGCCCGTGTACGTGACGTACAGCGACCATGACCCGGATGACCCGGATGCCGGCAGGGAGTCGACCGATGACGGCACGGACGAGCCTTCGGGATAGACGACCTCGTAGCCCCTGTCGGCGCAGATGCCGTCCAATGCCGAGACCGCATCCTCCCTGGGATCCTCGAGACCCATGTAATCTATGTCGTAGCCGCCGAAATCCAGGATGATCCCCGCGGCGTACGACGCGGAGGAGTGCGGGACGGCCGCGACTCCGACAGCGCACCCCGTCAGAAGGAGCGCAACGGTCAGAACGGTCTTCCATAGGGTCCCCTCCATGATATCACAGCATATGGGGCCCGGAGGCCTTGACCGGTCCCGGGCCCGTTCCTTTCAGAACTGTGAAGTTTCAGTCTCAGGCGCTGTACACGGGGACGGTGGCCGTCCCTCCCTCTCCCATGCCGCCGTCGCCGTAGATGACCGCCATCTGCGCGCATCCGGAGGAGCTGATCTTGTCCATCGTGGAGTTGGAGTAGGTCCAGCCGGTGCCTCCGTCATTGAGCACCATCTGCGCCCAGTATGTCCATACGGTCTTGTCGCCGTCCGTCTTGGAGGACATGGACAGGCCGAACAGGGACGAGATGCCGTCGCCGTAGGATGAATGGCTGGCCACGAAGGGGATGTTGTAAGTCTCCGCAGCATTGCTGAACGCATCGAAGACCGTGCTTCCGGTGCCGTTGATGTAGAAGTAGTACCCGGATTCGGACTGGACCGCGAAGACGGTGCCGTCGGTGGATCCGTTCCAGGCGGCCGCATCGGCGACGCTCGGGACGGTGAGGTTCTCAGGTCCTCCTTCCTCTGCCCCTGTCATGGTTCCTTTGATGTAGAACAGGCCGATGACGCTGTGCATGGATGTGCTGAGGCCGTCGACGGCCTTGTCGCTGTAGGTCCACGTCCCGTTCTCATAGACGTAGGTGGACCAGTAGTAGTAGATGTTCTCGCTGGCCTTCGAATAGTCGCACGCCAGCCCGTTGATCGAATTGATGCTGAAGTAGGTGCCGCTGTCCGAGTAGTCGATGCTCAGCCCGTTCTTCCCGTTGAGGCCGACGAGCATGTCGGCATAGGTCGAATACTCGCTGCTGTCGGCGGAAAGCCAGGTGTAGACGCCGTACTGGTCCTCGATGAGGATCAGCGAGGACGCATTCTCGGACGACTGGGAATAAAGCGGGGCGGTGATCTCGGAACCGTCGCCGTAGGAGATGCCGACCTGGGTGAACACCGAAGTGCTGAGCTTCTCCATCGTCTGGTTCGCATACGCCCAGGGGCCGTTGTTGTTCGAGGTGAACTGCGCCCAGTATATCCATCCGGAAGCCGTCGAGGACGTCGACATGCCGAACAGGGACGAGATTCCGTCCCCGTACGATGCATGGCTGGCCACGAAGGGGATATTGTAGGTCTCGGTCGCATCGACGAAGGCGTCGAACACATTGTCACCGTGGCCGTTGGCGTACAGGTACATCCCGGACTGCGACTGGATGGTGAACACGACATCGTTGTGGGAGCCGGTGAAGTAGGCCGCCTTCCAGACCTCGGGAACTTCGACGTTGTCAGGTCCGCCGGCGGTCACCGCGTAGGTGGAGGTGTCGCAGTTCACATAGAACAGGCCGACATAATCGCAGTCGTCAGTTGAAACGCTGCTGAGGCCCACAATGCTGTAGACCCACTTGCCGTCCTCGTACTGGTACAGGGCCCAGTATCCCGAATAATCAGATGTCTGGGACAGCCCGTTGATACCGTTGACCATGACACCGTAGCTCCCGTCGGTGTAATCGATGTCGAGTCCGCGGGTGCCGTCGACCGATTTGATGACCTCTCCGTAGTTGTCGCCGTCGCCGTGGACCCAGAAGTAGACGCCGTACTGATCCTCGATGAGCACGGAACCGTCGTAGTCATGCGCCCCGTCGGAATCGTCGTAGAAGACTGCTCCGGCTGCCGCGGCGATGACTGCGGAAACGACGATGATCGAAATGAACAATTTCGTTGTTTTCAGCATGATTACCACACTTTGCCAGATGCGATAACTTAATCAGATTATAAAAACGATTGGACATATCTGCCATATATAGCTTGCGAAGATTCCGTAAATGGATGCAGAGCGCGGGGTCCAGCGGGAGATATTAGAGAAAGCGTTTCCGGCCCGGACAGAACGGGCCGGCCCCCTCATTCATAGAAAACGAGGAAGCAGGCCGCCGCGATAACCGCGGCGACGACGATGATGCCGATGAAAATCTTGGTGGTCTTCAGCATTCGATTTCCCTGCCGAAGTATCCCCTGTACGGTATAAATTATCAATCCAAATTGGATAAGGCATCCATCGCAGGGAAAAGAATGATTTCATGCTCCCCCATCATCAGGCATGGAGAACGAAGAGAAACTCAGGCAGAGGGCCGATGAAATCCTGAACGCGATTGAGAGCATGCGCGGGAAAGTCCCGGTAGTGAACCGGGTCCTTTCGGAACGCCCGGACCTGTTCGTCCCCAACGCCGAACTGAGCATGAAGCTGTTCGAGGGCGAGGGAAGCCTGGACAAGAAAACCAGGGAATTGGTTGCGCTCGCCGCGGCCGCCGCCCTCGGAGGGCAGTACTGCATGAAGGAGCACATCAGGAACGCGGCCGCCCTCGGCGCCACCAAGGATGAGATCCTCGAGGCCCTCGAGATAGCCGGTTACATGTGCATGACCAGGAGCCAGTCGTACGCTTTCCGTGTCTTCGCGGACGCTTACGGCATGGATGTGGAATGAATCGCAGGAGCTGATTTAGGTACCACCTAACATTTTTATAGCAGTCCTGACTAATCATAGAACATGGTTACAATAACCCCTGAAGCGGAGAAGTTCATCGACGAGCTCCTCGAGAAGAACCAGAAGACCGGATGGGGTATCAAGGTATACCTCTCCGGGTACGCATGCTCCGGCCCGCAGTTCGGGATGTCCTTCCAGGAGAAGCCCTCCGAGGGGGAGCAGGTCGACAAGACCGCGAAGAGCTTCGACATGTTCTACGACGATGAGACCGCCAAGGCCCTCGACGAGTGCGTCATCGAGTTCGTCGACGACCCGAACTTCGGCACCGGCCTCTCGATCCGCAACCCCAACTTCAACGGCTGCGCCTCCTGCGGCGGCGGATGCGGTTCCTACTGAAACTGTTCACCGGGCCGCGCCCCCGGCGGGGCCGGCCCGATAATCATTATTAATAAACCGCCGATAACCTGGGTATATGCAGTATGTCCGCATGCCGGGCATTGCCGAAGGCAGACTGGAGGACAGGCGCTACCAGTCGGAGATCGCCGCGGAATGCCTCAGGCAGAACACCCTCGTCATCCTCCCAACGGGCCTGGGGAAGACCGCAGTCGCCCTGCTGGCGGCGGCCAGGGTGCTCTCGGAAGGGAAGAAGGTGCTCATGCTGGCGCCCACCAAGCCGCTAGTGGACCAGCACAGCGAGTACTTCTCATCGATGCTGGACGGCATCTCCGTGGGGATGCTCAACGGGCAGATGCGCCCGCCGAAGAGGGCCGCTGTCATCGCCGGAAGCAGGTTCACGGTCTCCACCCCCCAATCTGTCTCCAACGACCTCGACAACGGGGTCTACGACCTGTCCGGGTTCGGCATGGTCATATTCGACGAGGCCCACCGCGCCACCGGCAATTACGATTACGTGAACGTCGCCCGCTACATCCCGACCGGCTGCCGCACCCTCGGCATGACCGCCTCCCCCCGGGAGCGATGCCTCCAGGATCGAGGAGGTCTGCAGGAACCTGGGCCTGGAGAGGATAGAGATGCGCACCGAGGACGACCCTGACGTCTCCCCGTACGTGCATGACACCTACGTGAACAGGATCGAGGTCACCCTGCCGCATGAGATCACGGACATCTCAGCCGAGCTGAAGAAGGTCCTCGACGGATACTTCGGGGACCTGGTGGCCCTCAAGCTCACCGATCCCGGATGGCCGGCGTCCAAGAAGCACATGCTCTCGATCCAATCGTCCCTCCAGATGCGCCTGGGCAGGGGCGAGAAGACCTACACCGTCTTCCGCGGCCTGGTCCTAACCTCGGTCTGCATCAAGCTCCTCTACGCCATCGAGCTCGCGGAGACGCAGGGGATCCCCCAGCTCAGGAAGTTCCTGTCCAAGGTGAACGCCGACGCCGAGGCGCCCGGAGCGTCCAAGGCCGACCGCGAGCTGACCGCCGACAAAGGATACCTGCACGCCTGCACATGGCAGAGAGCAGCAACGTCGGCACCCGAAGATCTCCCAGGTGATGGGCCTGGTGTCGCGCGTCATCTCCTCGGGCGAGAGCCCCAGGGTACTGGTCTTCGCGCAGTACAGGGAGACATGCGATATCCTGAGCGAGAAGCTCGCCCTGGTGAACGGGGCGAGGGTCGCCAAGCTCATCGGGCAGGCCAACGGCGGCCTGAGGCAGAGCGAGCAGATCGAGATGCTGGACCGCTTCCGCCGCGGCGACTTCAATGTGGTGGTCTCCACCTCCGTCGGCGAGGAGGGGCTCGACATAGCCAGCACCAATGCCGTGATATTCTACGAGCCGGTGTCCTCGGAGATACGCACCATACAGAGGCGCGGGAGGACCGGAAGGAAGAGCGACGGCGAGGTCTATGTGCTGGTGGCCAAGGACACGATGGACGAGGCCGTCGAGAAGGCCAGCAAGAAGAAGGAGGAGATGATGCGCCAGAGGCTGGAGTCCCTCAGCAGGTCCCTGTCCAAGGGGCCGAGGGTGGGTTCGGGCCAGACGTACTTCTGACGTCCCGGCGCAGATCGGAATATCAAGACTGAGGATGGGAGAGAAACATGCTTTTCAGCGAACTTGCGGAGATGTTCGACAGGCTCGAATCGACATCGAGCAGACTGGAGATGACGGATATACTGGCAGAGTACTTCTCGGGGATCGACCCGAAGTACATCAGGCAGACGATCTACCTGTCCGTGGGCAGGCTGCACCCGGACTTCGTCCCCCTGGAGCTCGGCATGGCGGACAAGCTGGTCCTGAGGGCGATCTCCACGGTCTCGGGGAGGAGCCTCTCCGAGGTCGAGGACATGTGGGTGAAGACCGGGGACCCTGGAGAGGTCGCCGAGGTCCTGACCCAGAGCAAGAAGCAGATGACGCTGTTCTCCGAGCCGCTGACCTTCGAGGGGGTGGTCGATTCCCTGCTGAAGATAGAATCTGCCTCCGGGAAGGACTCCCAGGACCGGAAGACAAAGATACTCTCCAGGATGCTGTCGGACTCCGGCCCGCTGGAGGCCCGCTACCTCTGCAGGATAGTCACCGGCAGGATGAGGGTGGGCGCAGGCACCATGACCGTCATGGACGCGCTGTCACAGGCGTTCGCATCGAAGGACGACCGCCCGGACATCGAGAGAGCGTTCAACATCACCTGCGACATGGGCCTGGTGGCCGAGACCCTCGCGGAGAATGGGATGGACGGCGTCCGCGCCATAAAAGTGGCCGTCGGGAGCCCGGTGAAGGTTATGCTCGCTGAAAGGCTCAGGTCCCTCCCTGACATCATGGCGAGGATGGGCGGGAAGTGCGCCTTCGAGTACAAGTACGACGGCATCCGCGTGCAGGCCCACATCAGGAAGGGCCCGGACGGCTTCGTGAAGCTCTACTCCCGCCGGCTGGAGGACCTGACGTCCAACTTCCCGGACATCGGGGAGGCGCTCGCCGCCCAGCTGAGGGGGAAGGAGGCCATAATCGAGGGCGAGTGCGTTGCCTACGATCCCGCCGAAGACAGCCTGCTCCCGTTCCAGAACGTGACCCACAGGAGGAAGAAGCACGGCATGTCCAAGGCAGTCGAGGATGTCCCCGTGCGCATATTCATGTTCGATATGCTCTACCGCGACGGAGAGGACCTGACCCTCAAGCCGTACCCTTACAGGAGGATGCTGCTCGAGTCCTCGTTCTCGGAGTCGGAGAATGAAGGGTACGACCGCCTTGGATATTCGGAGAGGGCGGTCATCGGGTCCGAGGAGGAGGCCCGGAAGTTCTTCGATACCGCCATCGGGTCGAAATGCGAGGGGATCATGGCCAAGTCCCTGGGCCAGGACTCCGTGTACCGCGCCGGCTCCAGGGGGTTCCTCTGGATCAAGTACAAGAAGGATTACACCCAGGCCCTCGTCGACAGCTTCGACCTCACCGTCGTGGGCGCGTTCTACGGCATGGGCAAACGCGCCGGAGTCTACGGCGCCCTGCTGATGGCGGCATATGACCCAGACACCGGAAGGTGGGGCACCGCCTGCAAGCTGGGCACAGGGTTCGACGATGCGTTCCTGGCGGCCCTGCCGGGGATGCTGGAGAAGTACAAGACTGATAAGAAACCGTCATCGGTGGACGCCGAGATGGTCCCGGACGTGTGGTTCGTCCCCGGCCTGGTCCTCGAGGTGACGGCGGCGGACATCAGCATCAGCCCCATCCACACCATCGCCTGCGGCGCGGTCAAGGAAGGCGCGGGGCTGGGGCTCAGGTTCCCCAGGTTCACCGGCAGGGTGAGGGACGACAAGACCCCCGAGCAGTGCACCACCGCCGCCGAGATCGTCGAATTCTACGAGATGCAGGACGAGAGGGACGTGGAGAGCGTGGAAGAGGCCGAGAGGGCATCGGAGGACGGCCCCGCGGACGAGTGACAAACCTTTATAACAATACGCGCGATGGACCAAATATGCAGATGTACGTTGTGACCAGGTCCGACGAGGGCAAGACCCTCAGGATCGGGCTCAAAGATTCAAGCACAACCCTTGTGGAGCCCCTGATCCAGGAGCTCAACGCCGACAAGGACGTCGTTTACAGCAGGTACATCGAGGACCACCCCGACCTTGACGACCCCTACCTCGAGATCAAGGTCTCCTCCGGCACTCCCGAAGCGGCCCTGAAGAGGGCGGCCGAGGCGGTCGCGGCCTATTTCAGCAAGATCGAAGAGTGAACATGTCCTTCAGGGAATGCCGCACCGCCGAAGCGGATGTCGGCATACTCTACTACCTCACGGGCGGCGCGGGCACCGGCGGCCGCATCAAGGCCGCCCCCGAGGATTTCATCGTCACGGAGGTCTCTTCCAAGCCGGAGCCTGCCGGCAACGGACGCTTTACCATAGCCACAGTGAGGGCCCGCAACTGGGAGACCAACCGCATGATCCGCCTGATGTCCCGCCAGCTCGGCATATCCCGCGACAGGATAGCTTCGCCGGCACCAAGGACAAGCGCGCCGTCACCACCCAGCTGATGTCCATCCTGGGCCCCCCGGAGCTTCTGGACAGGATTTCCCTCAAGGACATCGAGATCTCCGATGTATACACCTCCAATCACGGGCTGAAGCTCGGAGACCTCTCCGGGAATGATTTCGAAATCAGGGTGACCGGCTGCGATATGCCGGAAGCGGAGATCGGGGATGCCGTGGGCAGCGTCGCGGCGGAGATAGGCGCTGTCGGAGGCTTCCCGAACTATTACGGGGTGCAGAGGTTCGGCATCGTCAGGCCCATAACGCACCTCGTCGGCGAGCATCTCGTCCGCGGGGACATCGAGGGAGCGGTCAGATGCTACGTCTGCGACCCGGCGACGAACGCATCCAAGGACGATTCCGCCTTCGGCATGAGGGAGAAGCTCGCGGCCGCCGATGACTGGGCGCCGCTGGTCGGGGAGATCCCCGAGGCCATGAGCTTCGAGAATACCATGGTCATGCACATGGTGGACCGCCCGGGCGATTGGGTCGGCGCCATCGCGGAGATGCCCGTGAACCTGCAGATGATGTTCGTCCATGCGTACCAGTCGTACCTGTTCAACATCATGCTCAGCAGGCGCATCGCCGCCGGCATGCCCATCAACAGACCTGCGTCGGGGATATCGTCATCCCGCTGGATTCCGACGGCATACCGATGCACGAGAGGACTGTGAAGGCCACGGATGCCAACATCGACCTGGTGGACAGGCAGATCAGGCTCGGCAAAGCGTTCGTCACCGGGTGCCTTTTCGGCTCGGCAAGCGAGTTCGCGGACGGCGAGATGGGTGAGATCGAGAGGAAAGTGGTGGAGGAACAGGGCCTCGAGCCCGACAACTTCATCATACCCGGTCTGCCGCACTGCAGCTCGGAAGGCGGCAGGAGGGAGATCCTCTGCCCAGTCAGGAACCTTTCCTACGAGGTCTCCGGGAACTCTTACTCCCTGAAGTTCTTCCTGCCCAAAGGGAACTACGCGACATGCCTCATGCGCGAGTTCATGAAATCCGAGATAACGGATTATTGAGATCATCAGGAGAGCTCCCCGGCCGGAGAAGAAAGGCCGGGGAGAGGCTCCCTCATTCCACGGCCGAGAGGATTATCCTCGCGCCGAAGTAGCCGACGCCCATGTCCCTCATGACCTGCTCCGGCGTGTCCTTCTTGGTCACGCTCGGTACGATCGAGGCATACTCGTCGGGCATCTCCCTGGGGAGCTTGGACTCGGGGCAGCTGCGGATGTAGGCTACCAGGAGCTTGGCCTCCTCCGCATCCCTCGCGCCGCCGGCCATGTAGGCCTTCTCGACGGTGATGTCGGACATCTTCTCGGCCTTGGACCTGACCAGCGCGTTGCGGGACAGGGCCTCCATCCTCTCGTAGCCGGCGGCCCCGTAGACGACCTCGCCGTACTCAGGGATGTTCTTCAGATAGCCACCGCGGCCTCGCTCTCTTCGTTATCGATGGCGTCGAGGACATCCTGGTCGTCGATGGCCAGCCCCATCATGTAGGCGCGGCGCATGATGCGCTCCGCGGTCCTCATGACGCTCTGCGGGACTAGGTGGGTCTCCTTGACGGCCTCCTGCGAGATGCCGTCCTTCATGCTGTCCGCCTCGGACCTGAGATTGACGCTGTTCAGCGCGGCGATGACCGCCCTGACGTCCTCCTCGGCCGGGTTGGGATAGGCGATGAACTTGGAGTAGGCGTCCTTCACGCCTTCACGGTCCTTCAGCCCGCGGCAGGCGGCCGCCTTGATGGCGAACCCGTCTGAGCTGGGGTGGACGGCGAGGGCGTTGTCTATCGTCATGAGCGCCTTGTCGTACATCTTCTTGGAGATCTGCAGCTTCGCGAGCTCCTTCCCGGCGGAATCGTCCTTCGGGTCGAGCCTGAGGGCCGCCTCATAGCTCTGCATGGCGGCATCGGTCCTGCCCATGGTCTTCTGGACTGCTCCGAGCTTATCGTACAGGGAAGCGGATTTGATCCCCTTCTCCATCGCTTTGTTGTAGGCCTCGATGGCCCCCTCGTAATCCTCTTCCTCTACGCGCAGGTCGCCTGCGTAAACGTACAGCGGGGCGGCCGCAGGGTCCTCTGGATGTTCTGCGAGAGGTATGCCTCTGCTATCCTGGCACTGTCGCTGACGCGGTACAGCGAGGCCCTGAAGAGGATGTAGTCGGTGTTGTTGGGGTCCGCGTTGAGCGCACGGTCGGCCATCTTCCCGGCCCCGACGTAGTCCCTCGCCTCCATCAGCGACCTGGCGACCGCCATGTTGGCCTCCGGGTCCTTCATGGAACCGGCGTCATCGATCTTCTCGGACGAGGCGGACTCGCTGAGAGATGCGTAGATGGACGCCGCCTCCTCCCCCTTCCCGGTGCGGAAGAGAGCGTCTGCGAGGTCCTTCTTGGTCACCCTATCATGCGGCGCCACCCTGAGGAGCGCGCGGCAGACCTGGATGATCTCATCGTTCCTGCTCATGGCGACATAGAGGTCCCTCGATGCGCGCATGAGGATCTCCGACTCGGGGTTGTTCCTGAGCGGCTTCTCCAGGACCTTCTCAGCTCCGGAAGTATCGCCGGAGCCGATGTACGCCTGCACGATGCAGTACACGATGGTGTCGTCGGGCTCGCTCTTGCTCCTGAGGAGCTTGGTGCCGATGTCGATGACCTCGCGGTACCTGCTGGCCTTCAGGCAGATCTTCATGCGCAGGGCGTAGATGGCATCGTTGTTGGGCTCCACCATGCCCGCCATGGACAGATAGTGCAGCGCATCCTCGTAACGGCCTTCCTCGGCAAATATGGCCGCCTTCCTCGCCAGGGCGTACGAGGACACAGGGTTCAACTCGATGGCGCGGTTGAAGGACTTGACGGCCTCGGCGCGGTCTCCCTTCTTCTCCTGGACGCAGCCTTTGGATATCCAGTACTTGTCGTTCTTGATATCCATCATGATCGCCCTGTCATAGGACGACTCGGCCGATTCCAGGTCCCCGAGGGCCTCGTCGGCCATACCTTTGGAATACCAGGTCTCGGCATCCTGCTGGACGGCGACGGCGCTCGCATATGACGCGGACGCCTTGGCGTACTGCCCGAGCGCGTACTCAGCGTTGCCCCTGAGCCTGCGGACGATGGCGAGGCCCCCGAACTGGGACTCATGGGTCGAGCATAGGGTGAGCGCCTCGTCGTAATCCCCGGCGGCGATCAGGTCGCTGAGCTTCTGGACGAACGCATCCTCGCCTTCGATCTTGGACGAGAGGTCTTCGGTGCGGGTGCGCTGAGACGCCTCGAACTGAAGGCTCGCCAGGGTGTCTGACGCCTCAGTGTTGCTCCCGTCGAGCGCCAGGACCGCCTGGCACTCCGAGATGGTCTTGCCGCTGTCACCGGACTGGCGGTACGCCTCCATCAGCGAGATGTGGGCATTGACATTGGATGGGCCGTACTTGACGGCCTTCCTGCCGTACTTGACGGCCGATTTTATGTCCCCTCCGGCCAGGCAGACCTTCGACATGTGGGCGAGGGCCTCCGGGTCCTTGGGATCGGCATGGACAGCATCCTTGGCCTGGTTCCTGGCGGACACAGTGTCGCCGCGGGCCATGGATATCCTCGAGAGGAGAACTGATGTCCTGCAGTCGTTGGGATATGTGGTGAACACGCTCTCGGCGTTGGAGTACGCCTCGTCAAGGTACCCTTTCTTCAGCAGGATATCTGCCACGTGCAGATAGGCATCGTACCCGGAGGTCTCGGAGGGCAGGAACTCCTTGGTGACCTCTACGGCCTCGTTGACCTTCCCGAGACCGGTGTAGGAGTCAATGAGGCCCATGGCCACCCTGGCCGACCCGGGATCGCTGGCCTCGGCATCGCGGTATTTGGAGAGGGCCTTCCCGTAATCGCCCTGGGCGGCGTACATCTCGGCGATCTCGCAGAGCATGGCAGGGCCGACGCGCCTGCCGGCGGTGGCGGCGCTGTACATCTTCTCGGCGACGGTCCAGTCGCGCTCGGACACTGCCATTCTGGCGCGGACGGTGAGGAACATGCTCTCGCCCTCGTTGAACAGCTTGTGGTTGGTGAGCAGGGTCTGGGCATGGGTTGCCTTCTCCCCGCCGTCCACGAACCACTCGCGGTATATCCCGTAAAGATCGTGCTCGGGAGTGTTCTTCTCCGGGGGCTCGTCGAACGGCTCCTTCGCCCATATGCACTCGCAGGCCATCAGGTCTTCCCAGTCGTTCTCCGGGTCGAGCTTCTCGAGCATCAGGTACGCTTCCCTGCAGCAGGGGTCGCTGGATATCGCAGTGTAGAGCTGCCTTACGGCGCCCTTGGCGTCCCCGATGAGGTCCAGGTACTTCGCCCACGCCACGCAGGCCATGGGCACGTCCGAGGTCTCCTTGACTGTATCCAGATATTCCTTGGCAAGGTCCGCCCTGCCCATCTTGACGCAGTATTCGGCCGCCGCCAGCACCGGACGGGTGTCCTGCGGGCGCTTCTTGGCCACCATGTCTTTCAGAATGTTCTCCCAGTCATCGACGTCATTGTGCTCCGCAACCCTGTTGATGACATCTGTGAGAATGGCTGAGTGCACCGGCCCGTCCGAGAGGGTGATCTTGACGATGATGTCGGACAGGGCTTTGACCTTGTCCTTAGCACGGTCGATCCTCTGGACGGCTTCCCATTCCTCGGTCTCGGTCTTATTGCCGAAGACCGGCCTTCCGTTCATGCCTGGGGCTAAGGTTTGCCTTATAATTAATATTTGTAGGTATGGGAAAAGGTCCGCTGAGAGTGCGGACGCATCCGTTTATGATGTGCCAGCAGGCGGGAGCGTTATTTTACGCCGGCATGGAAGTCTCGGGCTTACATAATGTGCCAGATATTAGAGAGAGTGATTTCCAGTATCCGTACGATGAAAAAGCGTTAATATGGTCTGAGAGGTTGGCAGGATACTCTCTGCTCAGGCAGAGGGGGCATAAAATGGATGCAATTGAAATAAGGAAATACATGGCTGAGCTGGTCGGCACTTTCGTCCTCGTGCTCGCCGGTGTCGGGACCGCTGTCCTGACCGGCGATCTCGTGGCCACTGCCTTCGCTTTCGGTCTGTCTGTAGTCGTCATGTCGGTTACTGTCGGACAGATCTCGGGCTGCCACCTCAACCCCGCTGTCTCGCTCGGCATGGCCCTCGACAAGAGGATCACCTGGACCGAGTTCGTGTTCTACTTCATCTTCCAGGTCATCGGCGCCATCATCGGTGCCTTCGTCGTCGCCCTGTTCGCCATGGGAATGAACGACTGTGCTCTCGACGATCTCACCAGCGTCGGGTCCAACCACCTCGTCCATGACGACGTCGCATACTCCATCCTGATCGAGGTCGTCCTGACCTTCGTCTTCGTCCTCGTCGCCCTGGCGGCCACCGCCAAGAACGGCATGGACAAGTACGCCGGACTCTTCATCGGCCTCACCCTGACCATGGTCCACTTCATCGGGATCAACCTGACCGGAACCTCCGTCAACCCCGCCAGGTCCATCGGCCCCGCTATCGTCGACGCCATCGCCGATGTCGGCAATGCCGGAGACGTCTGGGTGTTCATCATCGCGCCCCTCATCGGCGCTGCGATCGCCTGGGCCGTCTGGAAGTACGTCCTCTGCGACCCTATGCAGGAAGCCTGAGCAGTAAACCCCGGGGACGGGGGAGACCCGTCCCCTAACCCTTGATTTTCATTCCAGCCCGTCCCGTTCTGGCTGGACTTCAGCATCTGTCGAAAAGTGTTATATACGGATTCAAAATATCCGACTTCTAAGCGCATTCGTAATCTAGTTGGTTAGGATTCAAGCCTTCCAAGCTTGCTACTCGGGTTCGAATCCCGACGAATGCACTCATCCAGTTCTTGTCCTGCTCCTGATTCGGCGGAGACGCTTTCGAAAAGCATGCGTTGATGTCCCGGATCAGTCAGTTCCCGGTTCCTCTGTCCCTGTGCACGCACTCGGGAAGGACCTCATGGGGTATCGTCCCCCATCCGCAGCGCTCGGAGAACTCAAGCGACGACAGCACGGAGTCCACCATCGCAGGATCGCAGATGAGCGCCGTGTCGGTGCCCTCCATCGCCCTGGCCATGGAGGCCTCCGCTGCTCCGCATACATAGTCTATGCGTGCCCTGGTCAGGAGTCCCTCGGCGCATCTGGCACTTCTGCCGCAGACCCCTTTGGGAACATCCAGCAGCCCCGCTGCGGAGAGGGATTCCTTCACATCGAGGACATCGCAGCCGTTGGAAACGGGCAGGATGCTTACCTTCCCGGCGTTACCCCCGCGCTCCGCTGTCTTGCAGATCAGCTGGGCATAGGTCCTCGGATAGGGCGCGGGGTCCTTCCCGCGCAGCTCGCAGAGCCCCCTGTTCATCAGGAATATGCGCGGAGGCATCAGCCCCGCCAGGTACACAGCGGTCCCGTCCGAGAAGAAACCGTCCGGGTCCCCCGAGTAAACGCACTTCCCGTGCCTCATGACATGGATCTCCTGCGCCCATGAATAGATCAGATCGGTGTCATGAGACGCCATCACCACGGTCACGCCCTCTTCGTTCAGCTGCCTGGCTATCTCCATGACCTCGGAGGCCATCTGCGGGTCCAGGCCGGCGGTGGGCTCGTCCATGATCAGAAGGCGGGGCATCATCGCGATGATGCCTGCGATGGCGACCCTCTTCCTCTGGCCGTAGGAGAGCTTCATGACGGGACTGTCGCGGTACTCCTCCATGCCGACCATACGGAGGGCCTCGGAAACGCGCGACTCCACCTCTCTCTTCGGAAGCTTCATGTTCTCCGGGCCGAAGGCAACATCCTGCCCCACGATGGGGCGGAAGAGCATCTCATCGGGGTTCTGGAAGAGGACCGCTACGTCGGAACGGAGCCTGGTGAGCGCACGGCGGCCGTATTTCAGCGGGATGCCATCATACAGCACCTCGCCCGAATCGGGACGGTAGATCCCGTTCATGTTCCAGAACATCGTGGACTTCCCGGCGCCGTTCGCCCCGATGACCGCTGTCCTGGACCCCCTGCGGACCTTCAGGCTGAGGCCGTCCAGCGCCTTCCCTTTACCGCGGCCGTAGCTGAAGGCGACGTCCCTGAGCTCCATTATCGGCGTGTCCGTCATATGTCCCCCTCCAGCTCCACATCGGAGCCGAAGCTCCTGATCCTCTCCGCCCTCTCCTTTACAAGCGGAGCGTAGACCTTATCGAATATCAGCACGGAATCCCTGCCGAGGACGGCCTCGGCGAGGCACGAGTCTATCCCGCCGAAATAGAAGTCAGCCTTCAGGCGGGCGGCAGACACTGCATCCCTGGAATCCATGCCGGTTATCCCGCGGCGGGAATCCTCCCCCGCCCTGCTTACCTCTTCGGCGTACCTCTCGGCCACGCCCTCCCCGTCAGACGGGCAGCTCACGCAATATACGGTGCCGGCCTTTCCCGAGCCCCCGAATTTGGCCAGATATTCCCCGACCGTCCTCGGGTATGGGTCCGGGGCGGACCCGGACATCCTTGACAGGGCATCGTTCATCTCGTAGACCGCCGGCCTGAACAGCCCGCAGGCGCGGACGGCAGCCGGGTCCCTGTAGAACCCTTCGGAACTGCCCTCGTAGACATGCTTCCCGGCGTTCATCACATGAACCTTGTCCGCCTATGAATATGCCAGGTCCACGTCGTGGGTGGAGATTATCAAGGTGACTCCCATCAGGCGGAGCCTTTCTGCGAGCTCCATGACCTCCATGTACGCCTGCGGGTCCAGCCCGGCGGTGGGCTCGTCCATTATCAGCACCCGCGGACGGACAGCGAGGGCGCCGGCGATCGATACCCTCTTCCTCTGCCCTCCGGAAAGCTGGTGCAGAGGAGTGCGGCGGTACTCCGTCATGCGGACCAGGCGCAGCGCCCCGTCGATCCTCCTGTCGATGTCCTTCCTGGTGGCGCCGGTGTTCACAGCCCCGAAGGCGACATCGTCCTCCACTGTGGAGGAGAACATCTGCTCGTCCGGGTTCTGCAGGACCACGGAAACGTCCGCGCGCAGGCATGTGAGCCCCGGGACCGTGTATGATATCGGCTTCCCGCGGTGGAGCACCTGCCCCTCCGACGGCCTGTACACGCCGTCCATGGAGTAGAACATGGTGGACTTCCCGGACCCGTTGGCCCCCAGGATCGCGGTGCGGGACCCTTCCTCTATATCGAGAGTGACGCTGTCGAGCGCCTTGCGGCCGGAGCTGCCGTAGCTGTAGGACACGCCTTCCAGCCTGAACACGCTGCCACTCACAGGCCCCACCCGAAGAGCGGCGAGAAGAGCTCCGCCATCCCGTTCCAGTCGACTGCGTACTCTCCGAAGCACCAGAGGCAGGCCGCGCATGCCAGCGATGCGATGACCCAGGCGGCCGAGATCCCCTTGGGGCGACGGTAGACCGGGAACACTCCCAGGTAGTTCCTGCTCGCCAGGGCGGCGTCCGATTTCTCGGCTATCTCCATGGAGAACAGGAACGTCCCCACCATGGCCCCAGCATATGCTCTGATCGTGCGCAGGCCCCCGTTGTACCCGAGGCGGCATTGGGCGGCCTTGATGAGCACCAGCATCCTCTCCAGCAGGAGGAAGGCGTAGCGGTAGATCAGCACCACGATCTCGATAATCTCCCTGGGAAGATGCAGTTTCCTGCATGCCTGCGTCAGATGGGGTATCGGCGTGGAGCTGGCGAAGGCCAGCATGAGAGTCACGCCGGCTATCGCCCTGAAGAAGACCAGCCAGGCCTGGTTGAAGCTGTCCTCGGTCATGTACATGTCGAACCACAGCAGCTTCCCTTCCATCAGGGCAGGCTGGGACTTGTCCCCGAGGATGGAGATCATCCCGCAGCCGATGACCATTATGAGCACCGCCTCGGCGATGGCCAGCGCTATCACCGGCGGGAGCTTCATATTGGTGGAGTAGGCCATCAGGCCCAGGCCGATGCAGAACGCGGCCATCGGGACGGCTATGCTCTGGGTCAGGAGCCCGGTTATCAGCAGGAGAACGGTGAAGAGGAGCTTCCCGAGGGGGGACCAGTCGGCCATGCGCGAGCTGTATGCCAGCTCGTCCATCTCCACCTGGTCGCTTATAAGCCCGCGCGCCATCCTGCCCCGCCTCGGAACTCGTAGATCCTCTCGAGGATCTCCTCTTCGTCCTTCTTCTCGCTGCGGTCGGAATCCGTAACGGCCGGACCGGGAGGAGGCACGGAGGATTTCTTCTTGGCGTGCTGTATCCCGATGAAGTAGCCGATGATCAGGGCGCCGATGGCCGCCTGCAGGGCGAAGAGCATCGATTCCGTCTCGCCGGGAAGCTCATAATCGCCCCAGATACCGGAGGTCCACGGTTCGTAGCTGCCGCCGTTGTTGTCTGCGATATCGCCGGAACCGGCATCGTCGGACCCGCCGAAGTCCATGCCCTGGGAATCTCCGTAGGCGAGGATCGCCACCAGAGCGACGGCGATGACCGCGAACCCGGCCGCATACGCCTTCCAGTTGACCGGCTTGTCCGGCTTGTCCTGGCCGAATATGTCGGGGCGCGTGATGAGCAGGTACTTCGCGAACATGGCGAACAGTATGCCCTCGACGAAGGAAAGGGGGATCTGGGTCACTGCGTACGTGGTCATGAAGTCGGCGAACGCCTCCCCCCATCCGCTGCTGTGGTAGCAGATGGTCAGCTGCACCGCTGTGACCACATATGTCGTGAGGTCTGCGAAGAACGCCGCCGCGAACATCGAGGGAACGACTCTGACGCGGAGCCCTCTGAGCAGCCTCCATGCCAGGAGGCCGGCGGCCGGCCCGATGATGCCCATGGAGACGCAGTTCGCGCCCAGGGTGGTTATCCCTCCGTGGGCGAGGAGCAGGGCCTGGAATATCAGGACGATCATAGAGAGCGAAGAACAAACAAACACTCCGTAAAGGACGACGGAGAGCCCTGTTCCGGTCGGATGGGAGCTCGATCCGGTGACGGACGGCAGCTTAAGCGATGAGAGCAGGAATATGAACGCCCCCGAAAGGGCCACCAGCATCCTCTGCTCCGGATGCGAGCGCACGATCCCGACGATCTTCCTGAACCCCAGCGCCACGAACGGGATCATCACGAGATACCAGATGATGCACCATTCCAGCGGGAGGTAACCTTCCATTATGTGCAGACATTTACCTCCTGTTCCCGCGCCCTGACTGCGCGGACACAGGACCGGCCGGCGGCCCCAGTCATAGATTGGATTTATTAGCCAATGCTGTGGAGTAATGACGGACCCGATTACTTATACATTATCGAAGAAGACCTGGAAAATGTCAGAAGTTTAAAGGACCGGGCAGACGGGGCTCCCGCCTGCCCGAACGGACACGGGCCCGACAGAATGCAGGGGCCACGTGCCGTGCGGCATCTCAGTGCTTGTTGACGAACGTCTTGTTCTTGTAGAGGCTCTTCGAGGCCTTGTCGAGCTTGGCGGCCTTGTTCCTGGCCTTCATCTCTTTCCTCTCAGCCTTGTCCATCTTCTGAACCGGTGCATCATTGCTGTTCTGCGTGTTCATGCTCAACCTTCTCCTGAGAGCATGCATCTGCACGGCGTTAATACGGATATCGGCGTGCGCGGGCCTCCGGCGGCTGCGGGCCAAGCGTCTAGTTAACGGATATGGTATATACTGTTGGATAGTTCATCGATGCAGATGCGCCCCTGCAGGCGCGGCGGAGAATGTCAAAATGGAAGAAACCGAAGCAACGCTGTTCCCGTTCACGAAGATCGTAAAGCAGGAGAAAATGAAGAGGGCGCTCCTTCTGAACGTCATCGACCCCACGATCGGCGGAGTGCTGATCAAAGGGGAGAAAGGGACCGCGAAGTCCACTGCGGTGAGGTCCATGGAGCAGTTCCTGCCCTCCAGGCCCGCCGTCAAAGGGTGCGCTTACCGCTGCGACCCCCGCTTCCCCAAGAGGCTGTGCGCCGACTGCAAGGCGAGGATCGCCGCCGGCGAGAAGCTCGAGACCGTGAACGTCCCCATGAAGGTCGTCGAGCTGCCCCTGAACGCCACCGAGGACAGGGTGTCCGGGACCCTTGACATCGAGTACATCCTGAAGACCGGGAAGAAGAAGTTCGAGCCCGGCATCCTCGCGAGCGCCAACGGCAACATACTCTATGTCGATGAGATCAACCTTCTCGACGACCATATCATCGACCTGCTCCTGGACTCCGCGGCCATGGGCGTGAACTACGTGGAGAGGGAGGGGGTCTCCTTCTCCCACCCGGCGAGGTTCGTTCTCGTCGGAACGATGAACCCCGAAGAGGGCAACCTGAGACCTCAGCTGCTTGACAGGTTCGGGCTCTCCGTTGAAGTGGAGGCCGAGGACAGCATCGAGACCAGGATGGAGGTCATCAAGCGCAGGATCGCGTTCGATGCCGATCCCGAGGCATACGTTGCCGCAGAGAAGGACGAGCTGGAGAAACTCACCCGGAAGATCGAGGATGCCAGGAAACTTGTGAAGAAAATCCCGGCCGACGATGATGCTGTCCGCATGGCAGCCAAGATCTCGATGAACTACAACATGGAAGGGCACAGGGCGGACATCACGCTCATCCGCGCCGCCAGGGCCAACGCCGCCCTCGAAGGCAGGGATAAGATCGCCAAGGAGGACATGGAGGCCGTTGCGGCGCTCGTGCTCGCCCACAGGGTAAAGAAGAGGGCCTTCGACAAGTCCGGGTTCGACGAGGCCGGGGTACGCAAATGCCTGGCCTCGATGTGACGCCGGCGCGTTCCCCTTCTCGGCCATTGTCGGCAATGAGATGGCGAAGACCGCTGTCCTCTGCGCGGCCGTCAGCCCCGGCATAAAGGCGGTCCTCATCAGGGGGCTCTCCGGCACCGGGAAGACGGCCATCGCCCGCTCGGTCCCCTGCATCGACCCGGGGAAGAAGGTAGTCAACGTCCCCCTGAACGCCACCGGGGAGCAGATCTTCGGAGCCATCGACATGGAGGCAGCCATCGCCACCGGCAGGGTCGAGATGGCCGAGAGCCTCCTGAACCGCGCCGACGGGAACTATGTCTACATGGACGACGCCGACCTCTTCGACACCAGCCTGCTGATCCAGATGCTGGACTCGGTGCATTCCGGGCGGGTCCGTGTCGAGAGGGAGAATATCTCGGCCGAGTACGGCTGCCGGACGAAGCTCCTCGCGAGCATGAACTCCACCAGGAGGTACCTGGACAGGCACGTCCTCGACATGTTCGACATCAGCGTCTCCATGCGCAGGCAGAAGGATGAGAGCAGGGCGGAGGAGATAATACGCCGCGCTCTCGGCCTCGGGGACGGGGACAGCAAGCTGGAAGAGCTGTTCGCCGGCGATGACGAGAAGATCTCGAAAGAGGTCGCCGAGGCGAGGCGCCGGCTCCCCGAGGTGCGCATCCCGAAGACCCAGATGCGCAGCATCGCGCGCATATGCACCGCACTCGGCGTCAAAGGCTGCCGGGGCGCCCTCTCCACCGCCTACGCCGCTGCCGCCCTCTGCGCGCTCGACGGCAGGAGAATGGTCAGCAAGAAGGACACCGCCCGCGCGGCCGTGCTCTGCCTGGGCCACCGCCGCACCGTGAAGCCGAAGAAGAAGGAGAAGAAGGAGTACAATCCGCTCGAGACCGGCTACAACCCGCTCGGCGGCATCCGCAGGTTCATCAAGGACGAGAAGGGGGAGACCGAGGAGGCCAAGATCGTCAAGAAGATGAACGAGCAGTCCGAGGCCGTCTCCAAGACCAGCGTGGACGTCGGGTTCATGAAATCCGAGGACCTGGAGGATGTGGTGTCCGAGGTCGGCGAGACCTTCGAGGCCATCGATCTCCTGGAGGCCGAGGATTCCGAGGGGTTCCGCGCCGGCGACGATGCCGCCAAGAGGAAGTATGTAGAGACCGAGGACAGGAACGGCAAGTACATCAAGTCCAGGATCCCGAGAGGCACCTGCACCGACATCGCCTTCGACGCCACCGTCCGCGCCGCCGCGCCGTACCAGAAGAGCAGGCACGAGGCCGACCCGACGCCCGGCGTGAAGCTGGAGAAGCAGGACCTCAGGGAGAAGGTGAGGCAGAAGCAGGTCTCGTCCACCTTCCTGTTCCTGCTGGACACCAGCGGATCGCTGATCATCCGCAATAGGATGTCCAAGGTCAAAGCGTCCATCATCTCGATGCTGGAGACCCATTACGTCAAGAGGGACCGCGTCGGGCTGATGACCTTCAACGAGGAGCAGATCGAGCTCGTCCTCGCTCCGACCAGGGCCATCGAGCAGCTGGAGCCGATCATCAACAACATCGCCGTCGGGCAGGGGACCCCGCTCTCGGAAGCGCTGGTCAAGGTGTACGAGTACATGATGCCGTACACCATCAAGCACAGCGACGAGAGGTGCCATATAGTCCTCATAACCGACGGGAAGTCCACGCTGGCCCTCGACTCCTCCAAGGACCCCATCAAGGAGAGCATCGAGATCGCGGAGCAGATCCGCATCCCCAACGCCGACTGGATCGTCATCGACACCGGACTCGGGTTCACCAAGAACGATGCTCCGAAGGACCTCGCCAGGGCCCTTCGCGGAAGATTCTTCCTCCTGGACGACCTGGAGAAGAAAGAGGACACCGTGGACATCTGGGACTGATCGGGATACTCCCGGGATCTGCCCCCGGCCCCAAACTTAGGCCTGGCCGCGGCCTCGCTTCATTCGGACTTCAGCAGGCCCGGGATTCGTTTCCGGATACACTCGTTTCAGAGCTTCTTTGAAACAAGTCGGAAGATGCTTTTCTTCTTCATCGCTGAGATCCTTTATTGCTGTCCCGAATTAATCGAACGCCGATCCCGATACCGTATCGCAGGCCTCTGTCCCGCAAAGAGGACTCAGTGCCGGACGGCATTACGATGCGAAGCACTGAAGATGTCTGGCACTGATGAGAGTTGATATACGTTCCATTTATACCCATATAGAGACGAATTGCTCTGCGACCTCACTCGTTTATATAAAAAGACCGGATGACAAGGCGCAATGGCAGAACGTTTCCGCGGATTCAAGGAGATCGTGGTCGGGATACTGGTCGGCATCACGGCCATGCTCCCCGGCATCAGCGGCGCGGTCATCTGCGTATGCTTCGGCATCTATGAGCGCATCGTCCGCGACCTGGCCCTTCTGCGCGTGTACCTGAAGAAGGATTTCTGGTTCATCCTCTACCTGGTGGCCGGGGTCCTTATCGGGACCTTCATCGCCGCCAAGATCCTCAGCGGCGCTATGGACCGCTACCCCACGGAATCCCTGTTCCTGTTCGCCGGCCTCATCGCCGGGCAGCTGCCAGCTGTCTGGAAGATGACCGAGCCCGATAAAGGCGGGTTCGGCCGCGGCGAATGGATCGCGACCGCCGTCGGCTTCATCATCATGGGCTCCATGCTGGCCGCCGACCTCATAGGGAACGGCAGAGACACCGAGCTGGGCCATTCCGCGGCAGATATGGCGATCATGTTCGCGGTGGGGCTCGTAGTGGCAGTCTCGGCGCTCATGCCCGGCATCAGCCACTCTACCGTCCTGGTCGTGTTCGGCCTCTTCACCGCCTTCACCGACAGCATCAGCAACATGGACGCAGTCCTCCTGCTGCCCCTGGCGCTCGGAGCCATCATCGGGGTGCTGGGATTCTCGAAGGTCGTGCAGTACGCCCTTACCAAGCACCACCGCCTCACCGGATGCCTCATCTTCGGCCTCACGGCTGGATCGCTCGTGACCGTCGCTTTCTCCACGATCGCCGACATCGACGGATGGATCCATGCAGTCGGAGGGGCCGGGGCGTTAATCATCGGGCTCGCTGTCAGCATCTGGTTCCTCAGGAAGGGCGACCTCCAGAATATGAACATGCCCGACCCGGATCCGGATAAGATCTGATATCTGGGACTCATGAATCGGCAGCAGGATGCCGACGGCATCTCATTCGGTGCATTCCGACGTCTCATCGGAGCACAATGAACAGCTCTGGCGGAACGGTCCGAGCATCATGCCCGGATGTCCGCAGAGAAAAAGAATGGCCCGCACGGGATATTTAGGGATAGGATGGATGGAATTTTGTGCGGGCCGAGGGAAAGAGCAGGTATGGGGAACCGCTCCCTTTTCCTCTATACCTCTTCACGCATGCGGTGTATATAAGCGGAATCGGGAGGGGTCGCCGATTCTGACCGATTCTGACAGACCGGGCCGTTCAGCCCTCCAGCTTGTGGCGGGTCTTCACAGCGATCCCGCGCTTCAGCTGCTCCATCTCGCGCCCGCACATGGCAGCGACCCCGACCCCGCGGACATCCCCGTTGCAGACGATGACTGCTTCATCGCCGATGCGCAGCGACGGGTCGGCCTTCTCCACTCCGACGGCGAAAAGGCTGCCCTTCAGAGGGAAGTCCTGGATCTGAACGGTGTTCCTGCCCATACCGGCCAGGATGCGCGCTCCGTCCATCGTGAGGGAGAACATCCCCCTCTCCGGAGACATCATGCCCAGCTGGATCCTGCCTCCGCCGTTCGGCATGTCCCTGAAGATCTTCCAATAGGGGAACCTTCCGACGCCGTAGGTGCTGCCGTCCATTATGGCATCGGCAACGTCCCTCCCGAACTGGAACCCGAGCGCGGAGCGTATGGTCTCCTTCCTGTCGATCATGTAATCTACAGGCTCCATGTCAGCGGCCGCGGACCTGAGCGCTTGTCAAGGTTCTCCAGGGACTTGGGGGACACTGGGTCCCCGACGACGGTGTCGATGACCTCGGTATCGCCGAACAGCCCTTCCACCAGCTCCCTGTCCTCGCCGAGGTGGCAGACGACCTTCTCGTAATGCCCTTTGGAAATCAGGTCCTTCAGCATCCGGCGTATCCTCTCCTTCTCCTCCGGCTTCCACTCGCCGGTGACCGGGATGTCATAGGAGTTCGCCGGGCACATGGCATCGAGCTCCCTCGGCACCGCGCCCAGCGGGGAGGTGACTATGACCTCGTGGACCAGGGTGTCGTGCGGGGCGGTGTGGATCGCCGATGCGAAGAGTTTGTGGGTCTTCGAGGTGTGGTACGGTTTCTTCGCGGAGCACGGGAGCAGGAGCAGTATCCTCTTGTGCTCGGGCGGGACGTAGCGCTCGGCCATCATCCTCTCGTACCTGACGATGTCCGGCCTCCTCAGGGACTGGACGGTGTTGCAGGAGAACCTGGTCCCGACCGTGGGGAAGCACTCCTCCTGGTAGGCGTAGCCGTCGGCGTCGAAGACACGGAGAGCAGCCACCTCCACCGGGGAGGAGAACGACCTCTGGTCGACGAGCTCCCTGAGCCTGCCGGCTCCGAGGAACGCCCTGACCTTGGAAAGCTCCTCCTCCATGGCACGGACGTTCTCCTCCGAGAAGTCCCCCTTGCCCTCGATCCTGCCTTCCGGTATGAGTTTCATGCCGCATGACCCGGCCGCCCTGCACCAGCCGTCATCGACGATATCGACGCCCATGTAGACGAGGAGCGCCAGGTCTGCGGGCTCGGCGAGGCCCAGGATGCCGAGCAGGCGGCCGAAGCCGGCCACATTGCGCGCTTTCATAACCTGGTCGCAGAGGGCACGGAAATCCTCCTTCAAATCGAATCCGTTGGGGATGATGAGAATCTCGGAATCTTCCGGGAGGACCTCGTCGCCCCGCAGCGGGAACCTCAGGACGGAGATGCCGTCCTTGGTCCGAGCCTCCGCCGAGACACCAGAGTTCGCAGAGGTCTTGCATTTCGGGTCTACGGAGATCTCTGCGCCCAGGATGCGCACCGTGCGGCCCTTCCCGTCCGTCTCCACGCCGGTGCCGCCCTCTGCTCCGGTCTTCAGCAGGAGGGGCGTCCTGAGGGCCGCGCCCTCCCTGCCGTAATCGCAGGCCCTGCCCCTCTGGGACCTGCAGATGACATCCAACATACGCTGTGCTATCGCTCGCATTTATAAGAAAATGAGCCCGAGGCTGCAGCGCCCCGGCCGCCGCAGGTAAAGGGTTAATACGCCAGTCGTCCATCAAGCACGCATGGAATCGCTTTATGACAAGGACCTCGTCTCCATCCGGGACCTGAGCAAGGACCAGATAGAGTACATCCTCGACCTGTCGAAGAAGATGGTCCCCTATGCGAGAGGGGAGAAGGTCAAACGCGCCCTGGACGGGAAGATCCTCGGCAACCTTTTCTTCGAGCCGTCCACCAGGACCAAGCTGTCCTTCGAGAGCGCGGCCTACCGCCTCGGGTGCGACGTCATCGATGTGTCCGAGATGTCAATGACTTCCATTGCCAAAGGCGAGACGCTGGCGGACACCATCAGGATGGTCGACGCCTACTGCGATGTCATCGTGCTCAGGCATCCTTACGAAGGAGCTGCCAGGCTGGCCGCGGACGCTCCGAGAACCCGGTCATAAACGCGCGACGGCGCCGGCTCGCATCCGACCCAGATGCTGCTCGACCTCTTCACCATGAAGGAGGCCAAGGGCTCCCTCGAGGGGCTCAACGTCACCATGGTCGGGGACCTGAAGTACGGGCGGACCGTGCACACCCTGGCGCAGGCGCTCACCAACTTCGGCGTCCACCTCACCCTGGTCGCCCCCGACAGCCTGCAGATGCCTGCCGACATCGTCGAGAGGATCAAGAGCCACGGCTGCAACCCCCGCAGGACCGACAGGCTGGAGGACGTCATCGGCGACGCCGATGTCCTCTATGTCACCAGGATCCAGAGGGAGAGGTTCCCCGACCCTGCTGAGTACCAGAAGGTGGCCGGGACGTACAGGATCGATAACGCTATGCTCAGGAACGCCAAGGACGACATGATCGTCATGCACCCTCTCCCGAGGGTGAACGAGATCGCGACGGAGGTCGACAGCACCCCGCACGCCCGCTACTTCCAGCAGGCGTTCAACGGCGTGCCGGTGAGGATGGCCATCCTGTGCTCCATACTGGGGGGAGAGATTTGAACGGTGCAGAGGATATGGAGATCAAGATCCCGCCGATCAGGAACGGGACCGTCATAGACCATATCGAGAACGGACAGGCGCTCAACGTCCTGAAGATCCTCGGCGTGAACGAGAACAACATCGATTCCGGGATCAGCATCGGCATGCATGTCAGGACCGAGAAGTCTGGGAAGAAATGGAAGGACATCGTGAAGATCGAGGACATCGAGCTCGACGAGACCCAGGTGAGCAAGATCGCCCTCCTCGCCCCCGAGGCCACCATCTCCATCATCCGCGACTATTACGTCGCAGAGAAATACGATGTCAAGCTCGGCGACAAGGTCGAGGGGCTCGTCAGATGCAGCAACCCGAACTGCATCACCAACAAGGGCGAACCGGTCACCCCCAAGTTCTGGGTCGAGTGCAGGAACCCGCCGAAGCTGAGGTGCGTTTACTGCGACCGCACCCTCAACAACATCTCGGAAAACCTTCTATGAAGATGATAGTCGTCGCCGGCATGCCCGGGGCCGGGAAAGAGGAGTTCCTCTCCGCCGGCCGGGCGGCCGGCATCCCCTTCGTACGCATGGGCGACCTGGTCAGGGAGTTCTATGCAGCGTCCGGGGCGGAAGCCGCGGCATCGGCATGGGCGAGTTCGCAGGAGCCGAACGCGATGCCCACGGGACCGATATCTGGGCAAAGAGGGCCGTCGAAAAAACTGAGGGAGACGTCTTCATGATCGACGGATGCCGCAGCATGGATGAGGTCAGAGCCTTCCGGAAGCACGGAGAGGTCACCGTGGTCTCCGTCCACGCCTCCCCGCAGACCAGATATGCCAGCTGGTGAAGCGGGCCAGAGAGGATGCCCCCCGGAGCATCGCTGAGTTCGATGCCCGCGACGCCCGCGAGATATCGTGGGGATCGGCCGAGGTCATAGCCCTTTCCGACCTCACTATAGAGAACATGTCCTCCCTTGAGGATTTCCGCGCCAGGTCCGCGCAGCTGCTGGGGTCCCTGCTATGAGGTTCACCACGGCGAGGCTCTGCGGGGGCAAGGCGCTCATGGCGATCTCCGCCGACCTTCTGGACATTGATATGGACAGGGCCGCTAAGATACTGGAGGAAGAGGGCTGCACGATCAAGGAGAAGGATGAGATGATGCTCGTCTTCGACTGGAACGGGATGGAAGTCACCCTTTATTCCCAGGGAAAGGTCATGTTCCTCCCGCAGACCGACCGCGCCAAATGCATATCCGACGCCACCGAGATCCTCGAGAAGGTCCGCCGAGTCCGATGTGCCAGTGAATAACGGCATACGAGCCAGTGCCCAATTATATACGATGACTGTAATCTCCAGCCATGGATGCGCTCGAGGCCCTGGCAATATTGGCTTTATCTGCTGTCATGTCAGCAGTGGCCTTCCACAAGGGCTTCCTGACCAAGGACGGCGCCGCCGCAGCCTTCGTTTCAGCATGCATCATAGGGCTCTGCGGCTCGTTCTGGTGGCTGCTGGCATATCTGGTGTTCCCTGCCATCGCCTTCGCCGCGACCCTGATGGACATAAGCAAGAAGGAGGAGAAAGGACTCCAGGAAGGGAAGAAGGGCGAACGCTCGGCCCTGAACATCCTCGGCGTGGGCCTGGCGCCCGCGGTCATCTCCTTGGCCAACTTCGCCGACAGCGCTTTCGGCGGGGGCGATGCGTCCGATCTGCTGGCCTGCGCTTTCATCTCGGCAGTGGCAGTCTCCGTGGCCGACACGATCTCCAGCGAAATCGGGGTGCTCGACGGCAAGGTGTGGATGATCACCACCATGAAGCGCACCGAGCCGGGCATCAACGGAGGGATCTCCCGCCTGGGTCTTGCGTCGTCCACCGTCATGTCGTTCGCCTATGCGCTCATCGGATGGATCCTGATCTTCGGGGAGATCGATGCCCTGTTCCTCATCCCGGCGGTTTGCGGAATCATCGGGAACCTCCTCGACAGCATCGTTGGGGCCGTCCTTGAGAACAAGGGCATAATATCCAAGTACGGCAACAACTTCATAACCGCATTGGCAGGCGGGATCGTCGGATATCTGCTGTACTTCCTTATCTCATGAACGCTGACGCCTGGCTCATTTCCCCTGCCGGGTATTCCTCTCTCTTGCTCCCCTTCCGGATTCTCACCGGTTCTTGATCTTGATGCACTGGAGGACGTCCTCGGGGTAGACGGGATCGAACCCGCAGAAGACGTCGACGGTCTTCAGCTTCTCCTCCACCTCCGCGCAGACCTGAGGGTACCTGCGCTCGGATTCGCCGGGCTCGAAGCTGAACTTCTCGTCTATGTCGGCGAACGACTCGGGCTTCTCGCGGTGCGTGTAGATGCGGGCGTCCGCGAAGGACAGGCCCGCCCTCTCCTGCAGGAGCCAGACGCGGGTGGAGTAGCGTATGAAGCGGAACTCCCTCTCGGTGGTCTGCCCCTGCCTGTTGAACGACGGCTGCCTGAAGAAGCTCTCATCGTAGAAGGCTTCTGACCTAGAGTCTTCTTTCGGCTTGTCAGTCCCATCTTCGTGTGTGTCTGGCACCACAAATCACCTTTCAGAATAGACTCGGAGGAACCTCACCTTCGAAATCGATGTTTACCACTAGCGGGGTATAGGGGCCGAATGTGTCGAATATGTTTCTGGGAAGACGCCTTCTGAGATTGTGAAGAATGCTGAAATAGTCCTTGCTTACGATGCCGTACTTGCGCTCGATCTCGTCTTCGCTCTCCATCCTGTCCCAGGAGAGATAGAAGCACGCTTCCTAGAACGTGAACCCGAACCTGTCCTGGAGGATGTACAGTTCAGCGGCGTACATGTTCTGTATCTGCTCGACAGTTCCCAATCTCCTGCCCGGACGGTCCATTGTGCATCTGAAGACCATCATACCGCCTCCGAAGCCGACGTCCCTACGCCGATGCGTTCGCATTCATTCGTCAAGGTAGTCATATCTCCTTTTCCTCCTGAGGCTCTTTATTCTTTCGAATATGCTCCTTGCAGTCTCATCACCCATCTTCAAATCGGAGATGTTGGTCTTTTTGAAATTGCCGTTTATCGTTTTGATTGCATTGTAGCCTGTTACCGGCTCGCCCTCATCGGCACCAGCAACGTTTCTGAGCATCTCACGGTCCCTTTCGTACATCTTCCTGCTGAGGCCGTTCAGGCTGTCCACTCCGTACTTCTTCTTGATGCTCTCCTCTTTCTCCGGATGTGCCGCAACGTCCTTCTTCACCTGATCCTCAAGATTTTTGTAGTAACTGAACGGATAGGACTTCTGAGCCTTCCCGCAGCGCATGGCGGTTTCAGCTGTCGTTGCTGATTCTTCAGCCACATTCACTTTCCTTATGTCCTCTATGGTTTTGGTGTTCGTGTGATATGTTCCTTTTCTATCTATGGGATAAGCGGTCTTGGAGAATCCGAAACGGCGCCAGTCCACGGTTCTCTCATGGTGGACGAACTCGTGTGTAATCGTGTACTCGCTGGCGTTCTTGCGAAGCGCGATTTCAGGCCCATCAACTTTGCCTTTATCGTTCTTGGTTTTCCTTCTGTAGTTGCCTTTGCCATACCTACGGTCAGATTCCTCTGCCTTGGAAAAAGGTCTCACAACAGGCCTTCCATGGTCGTCGAAAGTCGCTATGTCCATGGCCGAGAAGTTCCTGGCGACGGCGTCCTCGACCTTCCTCCTCTGCTCCCCCTTGCACCGGATGTCCACAGTCCTTTCGAGCAGGGCCTTCCTGAACCTGATGTCCGCCGGCTCGGCGTTGTCGCCGAGGATCCACGCGCCCGGAAAGCGCTTCGGCCTCCCCTCGGCGGCCAGCTTCTTCGCGGCCCTGGAGTGCTTCCTCGGGAACGGGGCGAACCTCCCGTCCGCGGTGCGGGGCTGGGCCTCCCAGGGGCCGCGGCGGGATCCGCGGCCTCCTGACCCGCTCCTCTTCTGAGCAGTCTTCTTCTGTTCGATTGCACGGCTCTTTCCGGAACGGGCTTTGCCAACCATGGCTGATGAACGGCCTTCTGGGCTATATATAAGGTTTTCACGAGGATCGATGGGCTCAGTCATCTTTAAGTACCGGTCGGGAAACGGGGGGCCTGTTAACTTAATTTTACATAAACAAAAACGAACTGATTCCGAAACGGCGAACCCGCATGCTGCGTATTTATCGATTTTTCAGATGTCCTATCGGAAAACGGCTGTTCAATATGCATTAATAGTCGGGAAACGGTATTCTGGAAAAGCGCTGTCTGTCGGATCCTTCGTAAAGCGTCCCATTTCAGACATAACCATGAGGGCCCCGGATGCCCGGGGCCCGAAGATGTTTCAATAAGGGCTCAGAGCCCGCAGAGCTTCTGGAGCTTCGCCCACTTCCTGTCGACGTCCTTCTGGATCTCCTCCACGACGGGCGCCCACCTCTCGTCCTTGAGGTGCCTGAACCTGCCCTGGCTCGCGAACCAGTCGGACATGGGCTTCTTCAGGTCGGGGTTCTCGGCGATCCTCCTGGACTCGGCGGACATCGAGTACTCGCCGTCGACGACCTCATAGAGGGGCCAGATGCAGCACTCGACGGACAGCTTGGAGATGGCGATGGTGTCGCTGGGAGCGAACCTCCATCCCCTGGGGCAGGGCGACAGGGCGTTGATGAAGGCAGGGCCTCCGCACTCGAACGCCTTGTTGGCCTTGGTGACCATGTCCCTCCAGGCATGCGGGGCGCCTGAGCGGCGTACGGGATGCCGTGCGCGACCATGACCGCGGTCATGTCCTTGGGGTACTCCTTCTTTCCGTAGGAGACTGATCCGTTCCACGAGGTGGTGGTGGATGCTCCCCTCTCGGTGGCAGAGGACCTCTGGATACCGGTGTTCATATACGCTTCGTTGTTGAAGCAGACGTACACCATCTCGTGCCCCCTCTCCATGGCTCCGGACAGGGACTGCAGTCCGATATCGTAGGTGGCGCCGTCTCCGGCGAAGTTGACGAACTTGATGTCCTTGTCCGTCTTCCCCTGCCTCTTCAGGGACTTGTAGGCGGTCTCGAGGCCCGCGCAGGCGGCGGCCCCGTTACCGAAGGCGGTGTGGACCATCGGGACCTTCCAGGATGTGTACGGGAAGATGGTGGTCGAGACCTCGAAGCATCCGGTCGAGACCGATACCGCGACGTCCTTCTCGGTCCCCATGAGGACCTGCCTGGCGATTATCGACTCCGCGCACCCGGCGCAGAGCCTGTGCCCGGAGGCCAGCCTCTCGGGTATGTTGTTGAGCTCCTTCAGCGAAAGTCCGCTCATTCGTGCACCCCCACATAGTTGACCTTGGCAGCCCTTCCTTCGGACGCCTCCTTGAAGACGCCCATGAAGTCGGATACCTGCGTGTCGGCCCCTCCGAGGCCGTAGATGAAGTTGTACATCTTCGGGACCTTGGAATTCACGTCGCCGCGGCGCAGACCTCGGGGGAACATCGGGCCGTAGGCTCCGATGCTCAGGTGCCTGTCCATGACTATAATGTTCTTCTTGCCGTCGATGAGCTTGGCGATCTGCTCGGCAGGCCAGGGCCTGAAGACCCTGGGCATGGCCACTCCGACCTTCATGCCCTCGCCCCTGAGCCTGTCGACGGCCTCCTTCATGGTGCCGAAGGAGGAACCGAGGACGATGGCCACGGTGTCGGCGTCGTCGCACATGTACTGCTCGACGAGGTGGTACTGCCTTCCGGAGATCTCCGCGAACTCGTCGAAGGCGTCCTGGGCGACGGACTTGGCCTTCTCCATGGCCATGACCATCTGGTACTTGTGCGGGAAGTAGAACAGAGGTCCGTCCATCAGGTCGTGGGTGGTGGGGTGGTCGGTGTCCAGCAGCGGGTGGAACGGCTTGAACGGGCCGACGAAAGCCCTCACCTGGTCGGTCTCGATGGGGGTCATCCTCTCGATGGCGTGGGTCAGAATGAAACCGTCGAGGTTCACGAGGATAGGGAGCTGGACCTCGGGGTTCTCGGCGATCTTGGGGCCGATGACGCTCATGTCGTAGGCCTCCTGGACGTTCTCCGCGAAGATGGAGAGCCATCCGGTGTCCCTGGCGGACATGACGTCGCCGTGGTCGTTGTTGATGTTGATGGGTCCGCTGACGGTCCTGTTGGCGACGGCCATCATGACCGGGGTCCTCATGGCCGCGGTGATCGGGAGCATCTCCCACATGTAGGCGAGTCCCTGGGACGCGGTGGCGGTGAAGGTCCTGGCGCCGGCGGCGCAGGAGGTGGTGCAGAGGGTGAGCGCGGAGTGCTCGGACTCGACGTCCACGAACTCGGTGTCCACCTCGGCATTGGCCACGTACTTGGCGAAATCCTCGACGATGATGGTCTGCGGGGTGATGGGGTAGGCCGCGCACACGTCGGGGTTGATCTGCTTCCAGGCGAGGGCGACGGCGCCGTCGCCGTTGATGGCGATGTCCTTTCCGACCTTGCTGCTCATTCGATGTCCTCCTTCATGACGATGGCCTGCCTGGGGCATGCCTTGGCGCAGATGCCGCATCCCTTGCAGTGGGTCAGCTTGATGCCGGTGACCCTGTTGTCCTGGGTGAGGATACAGTTGTCAGGGCAGTAGATCCAGCAGGTGAGGCAGTCGATGCACTTGTCGGGGTCGATGACGGGTACCATGGACCGCCAGTCTCCGGTGTGGAACTTCTCGGAGTTCCCGGGCTCGATCACCCTGCTGCCAATGATGAGATCCTTGTATCCTGCTAGGTTGACCATTTACTGCACCTCCTCGTATGCCCTTTTGAGGGCGGCGAGGTTCTTCACGATCAGCTTGTCCGAGAGTTTCCCGGTGAACTTGTCCGTGATGTGGTCCTCCATCTCGCTGTAGGGGATGATGGGCCTGATCTTGATGAGGGCCCCGAGCATCGCGGTGTTGACGAGGTTCTTCCCGATCTCCTCCAGGGCGATCTTGGATGCGTTCACCGTGTGGCATTCGGCAGAGGTGCCGATGGCCTTCTGGAGCTCGGCGGGGGTCCCCTCGAAGTTGGCGAGGATGAAACCCCCCTTCTTAAGACCCTTAGCCACATCGACCTTGCCGATCAGGGTGGGGTCGATGACTATGACGATATCAGGCTCGTAGACCTGAGTATGGACCCTGACAGGCTGGTCGGAGATGCGGGCGAAGGCCCTGATGGGTGCGCCCATCCTCTCCGGCCCGAACTCGGGAAACGCCTTGACGTACTTTCCGGAATAAATGACAGATTCGGCGAGGATCTCGTTCGCGGTGACGACACCCTGACCGCCTCTTCCGTGCCAGCAAATCTCTGTGTCCATTTAGAACAACCTTGACCGAAGATTATGCCATATCATTTAAACCCTTGTATATGGAATGCTGTGTTTTTCGTAGGATTTCGCAGAAAAAATGCCCATTTCTGACGGATGGAATGTTCAAGTTTACGTTTTCCGTAGAACTGATTACGTAAAACACCAATATTCTTAGGCTCCCCTAATATCATTCCAGAGGCACCAGGCGGATACGCTGGTCCGAGGCGGCCCTGGCCTCCAGCTCCCGATCGAAGCCGTCCGGCGAGAACATCACCCAGTACACCGCCCCGGCACGGAGCTGGCGCGCCGCCCTCTCCGATGCCGCCTCCAGTTCCTCAAGGTCCTGCAGCCCCTTTGGGCGCCCCCGCAGGGAGCAGTCGCCTGCGACCAGGTTCCTCCCCGACGCATCATAGCCGCAGACCCCGATCTCCGCCTCGCGGTCCCACCATCCGCCCGCCTCGGTGAGCGCGAAGTTCCAGGCGCCGGAGGACGACATATCCCACAGCCTCTCGGTGCATGCCCGGCGGTACGCCCTCGGCACCATGTCGTCCCTCATTTTGGCGCTTATCAGCGCCGTGAGCGCGGACCTGCGCCCGGTCTCCAGCAGCGCCAGGTTCGGATTGACGCAGCCGAACCATATCTCCGACAGGGGGTCGGAGAGGCAGTATCTCCCCTTCTTCCCTCCGCCCGGGACCGGGACCTCCCTCTCGGCGATCCCCGCAGAGACCAGGTTGGCAAGGTAGCTGGTCAGCCCTGTCTGCGGGACCCCCAGGTCCTCTGAGATGTCCAGGAGGCGGCGGTGCCCGGTGGCTATCGAGGTCATGACGGATACGTAGACGCCTGGATCGGCCACTTCCGCGCGGAGGACCTCCATCGGCTCCCTGCAGAGAGAGCCCCCGGGCACCAGCAGCTCCTCCGAGATGCCTTCGGAGACGGATTGGTGCAGAGCCAGACGCTTCAGGAAGAGCGGGATCCCGCCGGCGGCCGCGTAGTATTCCAGCGCGTTCCCCGCCTTTTCTCCGCCCAGGAGCTCGCGGCATGCCTCGTATGCGAGCGGGCGCACGTCTATGCGGGCGGTCATGGCAGCGAAGAGAGGCGCATCGTAATCGGTCACCTGGCGGTCCATCTCCGCGAAGGACGAACCGCTCAGGACCAGCATGGTGCGCGAATTCCTCAGGACGGTGTCCCAGATGTAGCGGACCAGAGGCGGGAACGAAGGGTCCTTCCTGCCTATCCTGTCGAAGTCATCGATGATGACCACGACCTTCTGCGACCTCCTCCCGCCCACCAGCGCCCTGAACGTGCGGTTCCAGTCGGCATCGGCGGCCGCCGAAGGATCATTGAGGAACTCTCCGGCAGCGCGCCTGAAATACGCGAGGTTCCTGGATGCCGGTTCCTCCCTGGCTGGGAAATAGAGGGTGTTGGGGTGCCTGGACGCGAAATATGTGAGGAGCGCGGTCTTCCCGGAGTGCCTCCTGCCGGTGACCGCTACCAGCGACGACCCCTCGGAACGGAACTGGTTCTCCAGGATCAGCATCTCCTTCCTCCTTCCGACAAGAGCTTCGGGCATGACGGGCCTCCGGGACCGAGATTTATATAATTTGTATTATTATATTAATAATTATATTTTCGGGAAACACCGCGGAAACCCCCCGAACGCCCTTCGGAAAGATGGAAAACAGCTGCCGAGCGCCCTCCTGAGACCACCTAAGAACGTGCGTCCCCCATCAGCTTTATAAGCGCCTGAACAGGATTTCTCATTCAGTGCGGCGAGTGCCGCGAAACTGGTTCCAGAATGGCGATTTCCATGGTCGACTCTAATATCGAGAAAAGGATGATCATTGATTCGAACGAGCTCCGCGTCGGCGACGTCCCCGTCGTCGGAGGGAAAGGAGCTAACCTCGGAGAGCTCACCTCCTCCGGGTTCCCGGTGCCCCACGCCTTCGTGCTGACCACTGTTGCTTATGATTATTTCATAAAATCCAGCAAGATCATGCCGAAGATCATGGAGGCCATCAAGGAGGTCGATCCCGACTCCGACGACACCCTTGTAGCGGCATCCAAGAAGATCCAGGACCTCTTCGCCCAGCACGAGATCCCCGCCGACCTCAAGAAGCAGATCAAGGAGAACTACAAGCTGCTCCTGGACGGGAAGAAAGGGTTCGTTGCGGTCAGGTCCTCCGCGACCGCCGAGGACCTCCCCGATGCGTCCTTCGCCGGGCAGCAGGACACCTATCTGAACGTCAAGGACGAGAAGGACCTCTTCGACAAGATCAGGAAATGCTGGGCCTCCCTCTTCAACGCCCGCGCCATATCCTACAGGGAGAAGCAGGGCTACTCGCACGAGGACGTCAAGCTGGCCGTCGTCGTCCAGAAGATGGTCAACTCCGAATACTCCGGGATCATGTTCACCGTGGACCCCCACAACGGAGCGAAGAACATCATCGTCGAGGGCATCTACGGGCTCGGAGAGGCGGTTGTCGGCGGCGAGGTCACCCCCGACACCTTCCAGATCGACAAGTCCAAGATGGCCATCACGAAGAAGAGGATCTCCAAGCAGACCTGGAAGTACGTCCGCGGGCCTCAGGGCGGCGCGGTCAAGGAGGACATCCCCCAGGACCTCCAGAAGGTCCAGAAGATCACCGATGCCAAGATCCTCGAGGTCGCCGAGATCGGCAGGCAGGTCGAGATCCACTACAACAGGCCCATGGACATGGAGTGGTGCATCGAGGACGACAAGGTCTACCTGGTCCAGGCGAGGCCCATCACCGCCATCGGGAGAGGAAGCGAGGAGAAGTCCACCGAAGCGGAGATCGCCGGCGGCGACGTCGTCCTCACCGGCCTCGGAGCCAGCCCCGGCATGGCCACCGGGAAGGTCTGCATCTACAGCGTGGGCATGTCCCTGGACGTCATCAAGGACGGCGACGTCCTGGTGACCAAGATGACCATGCCCGACATGGTCCCCGCCATGAGCAGGTCCGTCGCCATCGTCACCGACGAGGGCGGGATGACCTGCCATGCGGCCATCATCTCCCGCGAGCTCGGCACCCCCTGCGTCGTCGGGACCGGCGAGGCCACCGAGACCCTGAAGAACGGCGAGGTCGTGACCGTCGACGGCTCCACCGGGACCGTCTACCGCGGCGAGATAAAGAAGAAGGCCGCCCCGGAGGCGTCCGCTCCGTCCGCGGCCGCGCCCGCCGTCTTCACCGAGCCCGTCCCGATCACCGGGACCAAGGTCATGGTCAACATGTCCATGCCCTCGAAGGCGGAGGAGGTCGCGCAGCTGCCCTGCGACGGAGTCGGCCTGCTCAGGTCCGAGTTCCTCTTCACCAACTACATCGGGGAGCACCCCCTCGCCGTCATCAAGGAGGGCAGGGCCCAGGAGCTCATCGACAAGCTCGCGGACGGCATCTCCAAGGTCGCCAGGGCGTTCTACCCCAGGCCGGTCACGCTGAGGACCAGCGACTTCAAGACCAACGAGTACCGCGACATGAGGGGCGGCGCCGAGTTCGAGCCCAACGAGGACAACCCCATGATCGGATGGAGGGGATGCTCCAGGTACGTCTCCGAGAACTACCGCGAGGCGTTCATGTGCGAGCTGAAGGCCATCAAGAAGGTCAGGGACGACATGGGCATGAAGAACGTCAACGTCATGCTGCCCTTCGTCAGGACCGTCGGCGAGGTCAAGCAGATCACCGCCATGATGGAGTCCGTCGGCCTCTACCGCGGCCCCGATTTCAAGCTCTACTTCATGGCCGAGGTGCCTGTGAACATCTTCATGGCCGAGGAGTTCTGCAAGTACTGCGACTGGTTCTCCATCGGCTCGAACGACCTCACCCAGCTCACCATGGGCTGCGACAGGGACTCCGATATCCTCGGGAAGATGGGCTACTTCGACGAGAGGAACCCCGGCGTGAAGGCCGCCATCAGCCACCTCATCAAGGTCGCCCACGCCAACGGCAACCACGTCAGCATCTGCGGGCAGGCCCCCTCCGTCTACCCTGAGTTCTGCGAGTTCCTCGTGGAGCAGGGGATCGACTGCATCTCCCTGAACCCCGACACCTTCGTCAGGACCAAGAGGATCATCGCCTCTGCCGAGCAGAGGATGCTCCTCAGGGCCGTAAGGGAAAGGACCCAGTGAGCAGGCCCTGAAACCTTTTCCCCGGCCCTTAGGGCCGGTCTCCTTCTGTTCCTGACCGGTCGCTCTGCGGCATCCGCGGACGTCCCGGCTCATCTGCGATTATCGTATAGATTTTATCGCGTTTCCGCAATTGTGTCTTCGGATTCCGCATTATTCTAACATTTTAATGACAAGGGTGATTAATACGTCATGCTATCCGCACCAGGCATCCCATGTCGTTAGTGGATTCGCTTTATTCGATCGACGATTACATCTGGTACGTCGCCTTTGCTGTAATAGCCGCCATCGGGGTCCTCGCCACTGTCCTCCTCAGAGGGGTCCAGTTCCGCGGGCTCGGGGAGATGGTGCGCACAACCTTCGACCTGAACAAAACACCCCGCCCGGGGAAGATCTCCTCGTTCCATGTCTTCTGCATGAGCATGGGCTCGCGCATCGGCGTCGGCAATATTGCCGGGCCGGTGACGGCCATCATCGCCGGCGGGGCCGGAGCGATCTTCTGGATGTGGGTGTTCGCCGCCATCGGCATGGCCACGAGCTTCCTGGAGACCACCATCGGCCAGATCTACAAGACGCCGAAAGAGGACGGAGGATTCCGCGGAGGCCCGGCCTACACCATGTTCCACGGGCTCGGCATGAAGAAGCTCGGCCTGGCCCTGGCGTTCATCATGATCCTGATGTACCTCGTAGGGTACGTCTCCGGCGAGGCCGTGTCCATGGCCGAGGCGCTCAACGGCCTCTTCGACGAGCACGACATCGACGGACAGTGGTTCACTGCGATCTTCATCACCTCCCTGGCCGCGGTGATCGTGTTCCTCGGCGTGTACCGCGTGGCCGACATGTCGGTATGGATCGTCCCGGCCATGGCGCTCGGCTGGTTCGTCATGTGCATCGTGTCCATCGCCCTCAGCGGCGACGGCATACTCGACGCGTTCGGCAGCATCTTCGGCGACGCCCTCTCCCCGCCGTCAGTCATCGGCGGAGGGATCGGAACAGCGATCATGTGGGGCCTCAGGAGGGGAGTGTGGTCCAACGAAGCAGGTATCGGCACCATCACCAACCTGTCCTCCATCGCCGATGTCAAGCACCCTGCCCAGCAGGGCTACACCCAGGCGTTCGGCGTCCTGGTCGACACCCTGGTCAGCACCCTGACCGCCCTTGTCTTCCTGTCCTATGCGGACGTGGGAGCGTTCATCGGCGGGGACGGAGACTCCATCGATTGCCTCCAGGAGGTCTTCAAGGACACCATCGGAAGCGGTCTCGCGCCGGCGCTGCTGACCGTGTTCATGTTCGTCTTCGCGTTCACCTGCCTCATGTCCGACATAGTGGTGGCCGAGGGCAACCTGCTCATGTTCGGGGACCATAAGGCGGCCAAGCTGGGGCTCAAGCTGCTGGTGATCATCGTCGTCTTCGTCTTCAGCTGGATCTCCTCGGATTACGCGTTCATCGCGCTCGACGTGATGATGGCGGTCTGCGCGTTCTTCAACGCCTACCTGATCCTGAAGCTGTACCGCCGCGGCGCAGAGGCCTTCCGGGATTACCGGAGGCAGAAGAAGGAGGGGAAGGAAGAGCCGGTATTCGACCCCTCATGCCTATCGGACCGGACCGGGATAACCGCCTGGGACGGCAAGGACTGAGAGCGGACCGGCCGGCACGCCCGCCGGACACTCCGGAAGGAGCCGTCCGCAGGCCCCGGCCGTTTTGGCTGATAAAAAACCGAAAGCCTCGGAGATTTCACTCCGCGGTCTTCGCGGCGGCCTTCTTCTTGGGGGCCGCCTTCTTCTCCTTAGATGCGGATTTCGGGGCCTTCCGAGGTTTCTCCGTCTTGCCGGCAGGCTTTGCGGCAGCACTTTTCCTGCCGCCGGCGGTTTTCTTGGGAGCGGCCTTCCCATCCTTCCTCTGGGACTGTCTCTTCATGACCCTGGGGGAAAGGGGCGAGGGGACCCCTGGCCCGGGATCCTCCTCCATCCTCTCCATGAGGATCTGATTGATGTTGTCGGCCTGCTCCTTGGGCAGGAGCATAGTGGTGATCTCCATGAACGGATGCCTGGATCCCTCGATGATCTTCACATCGTCGAGAGTATGGAGGCCCCATCTCTCGGCGGTGGTCTCCAGGCCCAGCGGGATGTCGAGGTTGTTGGGCTCGAGGACGATGCATTTGAAGGTCTTCATGCCCAGGCGCTTGGCGGCCATCACGCGGTGGTGCCCGTCCACGACCAGGTAGCCGTTGTGCCTCTTGATGACGATAAGGGGCTCGTTCAGGCCTCTCTTGATCTCGTACTGGCGGCCGACGAGCTCATCCATATACACCTCTTTCTGGGTTGGGATCATCTGGTCGATGGGGATCTCCTCGTTGTGGATCCTCATGGTGATGCCGTTCTGCTGCTCCATGAAGTTCTTGACGTTCATGACCTTCCCGGGGCGGGATTTCTCGATCTGGGACCTCACGATGTCGATGTTCGAGATGATGCCGACCAGGCGTTTCTCCTCGTCCACGACAGGGAGGTTCCGCAGACCGTAGCGGAAGAGGACGCGGGTGGCATCGTCGATGCTCATCGAGGGTATGACGCAGAGGGTTCCGCGGGACATGACGGAGCGGAGCTTCGCCTTGGGAGTGTCCATGTAGCGGAGCAGCTCCTTGGCGGTGACATATCCCAGAAGGTAGCCGTTCTCGACCACGGGGAAACCGTGGAAATTCGAGTTGATGAGCCTGTCCTTCACTTCTTCAACGGTCATGTTCGGCGCGACGTACTGAACGTCGCGAACCATGTAATCGCCGACAGTCGCTGCCATGACGTATGGGTCATGGCCTTGGGCTTATATCGATTTTCGCGGGGATCAGGCCCAGGCGCTCCTGCGCTGGCGGACGAGGATCCAGATGAAGAGAGGACCTCCGACCATCGAGCTGATGACGCCTACGGGCAGGCCGCTCACGCCGGTGACCTTTGCCAAGGAATCGGCCAGCAGGATGAATGCGGCGCCGAACGCGGCCGATGCGGGGATGAGGTACCTGTTGTTGGAACCGACGAAGATCCTGGCCACATGGGGCCCGACAAGACCGATGAAACCTATTGTGCCAGTGAAGCTCACGACCGCGGCGGTCATGACGGAGACGAGGACCAGGGTCACTATCCTCAGATTCTCCGCGTTCTCGCCCATCGTCTTAGCATAATCGTCCCCGGCATACATGACGTTCATCTTGCCGGCGAGAAGCATGATGATGGCAGTGATGACGAACGTCGAAACGACCATGTAGGGAAGGTCCGCCCACCCCACGGTCCCGAGGTCCCCGACCCTCCAGGCATATGCTTCCGCCATGGATTCCGAGGGAGAAGTGACCATGATTATCTGGCTGATAGAACTGAAGAGGAACATGACCGCTATTCCCGTGAGGATCATCCCCCGACGGCGTCGTCTTCCTGATCTTCGCGACCAGCACGATGATGAAAGTAGGGATCAGGGAGAATATGGCGGCATTGGCTATGATGGAATATTGGTTCGTGAGGAACGGCACTATGGAGATTCCGAGTATGATGCTCAGGACCGCTCCGAGGAATGCTCCGGATGCAATGCCCATGGTGTACGGCTCTGCAAGAGGATTCCTGAAATCGTTCTGCATGACCGCTCCTGCAACTGAAAGGGCAACGCCGCAGGCAAGCGCCGCTATGGCCCTGGGAAGGCGGACGTCCCAGATATAATGGTCCCCGGTCGGGTCCTTCACATTTCCGGACAGATGGTCGATGAAACAGCCTATCGCATCGCCCACCGAGATATTGTAGGTCCCGAACCCGAGGGTGAGGAAGAACGATGCCGCCGCCAGGACGATGAAGAAGAGGATGAAGATCAGGTTCCTGCGGTTGAATCTGAGGTACTGATTCTTCGGGCAGCTGTCGCTCAATAGACCGCCCCTGTGCGTTTTCCCTGCCAAACGATCAGGATGAAGAATACCGGGCTGCCGATGACGCTGAGGACCACGCCGACAGGTATGCCCGAAAGGCGGCTGGCTATGTAATCGGCTATCAGCAGGAGGAGAGCGCCGACGGCCATGGAGATCGGGATGACGTACTTGTTGTCCGAACCGATCACGAGCCTGACGATATGGGGCGCGACCAGGCCGACGAATCCCAGGATCCCGGTGAACGCGACTATCGCCGCGGTCATGACCGACATGAGCATCAGGCACAGCATCCTGAACTTCTCCACATCGACCCCGAGGCTTATCGCGCTGTTCTCGCCGAGGGACATGACGTTCAGGGTGTGGGCGGCGTACATCACGAAAACCGACCCTATGACCGTGATGATTAACATTATCGGGACGTAGTCCCAGGTCATCCCGTCGAGGCTTCCTACCTGCCACAGGTACGCGCTCTTCAGCGTATCTGCGTCGGTGGTGATCATCATGTAGGTGATCAGGGAGTTGAAGAAGTACGAGATGGCGGTCCCCAGAAGGATCAGCGTCGCAGGGGTCATGCGGACCTTTTGGGAGATGAGGATGATGAGCAGGGCTGGGATCATCGCCCCGACGAATGCGTTGAGGATCGTGCCTGCCTCCCCTACGACGCCGTTCATCGTGATCCCCATGATGATCGCCGCCACCGCTCCGAAGCAGGCCCCGGAGGATATCCCGGTGCTGTAGGGATCGGCAAGAGGATTCGTCATCAGAGACTGCATGAGCGCACCGCAGACAGCGAGGGAACAGCCGGCGATTATGGCTACGATGGCGTGGGGGATCGCACTGTTCCAGATCTGCCGGTCGGCCCACCAGTACAGGGAGCCTTTGGGATAGCTGTTGCCGACGATGTGGTTCCATATGATCTCGTAGCTCTCGCGCAGGCTTATGCCCGGATAAGTATCGAACGACAGCAGGCCGACCACCAATACGATCCCGATGATGCACACTGCCAGCAGGAGGACCTTTCTGGCCAGCAGATGGTGGTACTCGACCGTCAGCTCTTCTTTCGTCAGAGGATCGTTGTCGTTCATGATACGGCAGGGGGTTTCCCCCCTTTTTGAAAAGGTTTCAGCTGAATGTGGCCGCCTTGGCCGCGTTGTAGGTATCCTGGGTGACGTAACTCAGGATCGAGCTGGTTGTCTGTCCCTCGAGCGGATCGAGGCCCATGTCGATGAAGTCCTGGAGGACTCCGTCTGCCCAATCGAGGGAGAGCTTGTCCCCGTACATGAAGTGGGCCATGTACGCGACCTTGACCGCTCCCGGGAGGAGGTTGTTGATGTAGACGAGCTTGTCCTCGAACCCTGCGAAGTACGCGAGATAGGAGGTGGACTTGGAATAATGGTCCCAGGTGTCGATGATAAGGGCGTTCACTTCCGATGAGTCGCTCAGTCCCCAGTCCATGGAACGGCAGTTGAGGAGGATGTCGACATCGCTGTAGTTGGAGAGAGCCTCAGTGCTTCCCATCTTGAGGGATCCAGTCCCTTCATACGCCGAAGCGAAAGTGGAATTCACCTTGTAGTAGGGTATTCCTCCCGCAGTGGCCGCGGTCGTGTTGAAGGTAGAATCGTTCTGGCATATGTAGATGAACATGGTCAGAGCGATGTACGTCTGCCTGTCATCGTCGGAGATGCCCGCGATGGCATCATTGACCTGGGAGATGACGTTCCAACTGGTCTGGGCATATTTGACCGCAGTCTGCTCGCAGTCTGTTCCGAAGAGATATCCGAGAGTGAGGACAGTGGTGATCTCATCTGTGGTATCGGCCGAAGAGAAGATGAGGAGGGGGATGTCGGCGGCATCGAGATCGGACACACGGGCCGAGGTGATCTGCTTGATCCCGCTGTAATCTGCGATCAGAGCGCCTACTCCGCCGTCCAGGGTGGAGGCGTAGGAAGTGAAGCTGTTCCATGCGGCATCGTCGATGGTCCTTCCGCTTGCTCCGAAGTTCTTCGCATTGTCAATGAGCGCCTTCTCAGCAACGTCGTATGTGGAGGAGAAGAACCCTGCAACATATTGGGCGCCTCCGGCATACAGGACAGGCATCTGGACGTTGGTAGCGTAAGTGACAATATTCCTGAGGGGGTAGGTCACGGAAACGACGGTGGTGTTTCCGGAGGTATCGAGGGAAATGACGTTGACGACCGTCCCGGTTTCCCTGTTGATCATCTTGTTGACGAGGTCGAGATCTTCCTGATCGACGGCACCATCGTTGTTTGCATCGGCAAGGGGATACTTCTCAAGGGTGTATCCCTCTTCTTGGTTGATGATGTTCTCGATGATCTCCGCATCTTGGCTGTCGATGGTGCTGTCATCGTTGGCGTTTCCGTAAAGCTGGAGCTGAGATGCAATCGCAGCATCGCTGCTGTCGCTGTCATCGTCATTGAGGACGACGATCGCTCCGGCGGCTACAACGACGACGACCACTATGACGGCAGTTATCGCCATGATTTTCGAATTCATTCTAATGCACTCCGACCCAGATTGTGCAGTTGGGCTGGGATTGGATGGTAAATCCATTTCTCCTATAAATAGTTGGAATAATAATCCAACAAAAGTTTGTTACGAATGTTACAGCACAAAATACGATTACAGACGCAATCGAAAGTTTGAATTGATTTTGTATAAATCGATTATTATGTCCTAAATATTGTCAAAAATGGTAAATTGATTCCAAAAGCACGGTTTCCGAGTGAGTATTCGGCAATGCGATCAGAGACATTGGGAAACCGTCTGAACAGGCCGTTCGTCGAACATGCTTTTCAAGCGACGGCCTCTCATTCGTCCCCGCCGTGCCTCCTGCGGTAGCGTTCCGATGGAGACTCGGTGAGGGCCAGGGCCCCCAGGACGAGGATGCTCGTGGAGACGATTATCCCCAGAATCGACGATACGACCGTGAGCTGATTGTCCGAGATCCCTCCGGCATCGTTGATACGGACGGAGACCAGCAGGACGACAAAGCATACTGCAATCAGGACAGCCTCGAAGATACACCCGCGGCCGATACGTATCTGGCTCATTTCACCACTCCGATTTTCTCTGCCTGAGCAGGAAATACAGGAACAGCGGCCCGCCGATGAGCGATGTTATGACACCGACGGATACTCCTGTGGACCCTACCATCCTGGATGCCGTCTCTGCTGCGATGAGGACAAGCGCCCCTATGGCTGCGGAGCAGGGGATCAGCAGGCGATTGTTCGACCCTGTTATGGCCCTCGCTATATGGGGACAGACGAGGCCTACGAATCCGATCGTTCCCGAATAGCAGACAGCGACCGATGTGGCGATGGAGGTCACGACCAGGCAAATTATGCGGATGCGGAACGGATTCTCCCCTAATGCCGTGCACATCCTGTCCCCGGATTCGAGGACGTTGATCTTAGGCGATATCACCATCAGCACCGCGAAAGCGGATACAAAGGCCGCTAAAAGCCAAGGTATGGCGTTCCAGCCGATCCCTGCGAGCGTGCCGACAGTCCATGAATAGATGGATGCGATGTCCTCCTCGCTCGCAGTATAGCGGAGCAGCGTGGACATCGACGAAAATGTACATGACGGCGATCCCGATGAGGACCATGACCGTCGATATCACCTTCTTGAAGAAGGCGAAGAGGACGATGATAGCCACGGGGATCATGGAGAACACGAAAGCCGTCAGGATCATACCGGCGTCCTTGGATGACCCAGCAATCTGGAAGTCCAGTACAATGAATAGCGTTACCCCGAACAGGGCCCCCGACGATATGCCGGTCGTATACGCGTCTGCGACCGGATTACGGACGATGGTCTGCATCACAGCCCCGCCGAGGGCGAGGATGGCCCCGATGAGGAGTCCTGCGATCCCTATGGGGAGATATCCCTCCCATACGATGTGGTTGACGAGCCTGTCGTGGTAAGTGTCGAACGTCCCGCCGCTGAGATTCTTCGCGATGACGTCCAAGGCCTCGCTGAAGCTTACAGCGTACTGCGAGATGCAGATGGAATATGCCCCGATTATAACGGCCGCAGCGGCGATCATAACGGTGGCCAGGACCCTGATGCGTGTCCTGCGACGGTATTCCGCGACCCCAGCGTTCACCATACCGCCCTCTTCTGTCTTATGATCAGGATGAGGAAGATCGGGGCGCCGATGAACGAAAGCATGACGCCTATTGGGACAGCATCGTTATCCGATATCAGCCTGGCACATATGTCGGCGAACAGCATGAAAAGAGCTCCGAAGCCAGCTGATGCCGGTATGACGAAGCGGCTGTCCGAGTCGAGGACGGTGCGGACGATATGCGCCGATATCAGTCCGATGAACGAGATGATCCCCGCATAGGCAATGACAGATGCCGCCATGAACGTGACGATCATGAGGCACACGAGACGCATGTTCTGAGCGTTCAGGCCCAGACTCTTCGCGCTATCGTCGCCCAGCGCGAGGATGTTAAGCTTCTTGGAAAGGATTATCGCCGCGGCTATGCCTGCGATGTTTATCGCGGCCATCAGGGGGACCGAGGGCCAAGTGATCTCGGCCACGGAACCGACCTGCCATCTATATACCGTTGCCAGCGTCTCGCTGTCGGTGGACATCATCAGCAGAGTGGTGAGGGCATTGAACAGGTACGATATCGCTACGCCCGCCAGGATCAGCGTGGCCGGGGATGTATTGGTCCTCGGCGAGATGAGGATTATGAACGCCATCGGGATCATCGCGAAGATGAAGGCGTTGAGGATGACGCCGAAATTGGAGAGCTGGGAAGAGATCGCCGAGACCGAGATCCCCAGGATGACCGATACGGCGACCCCGAACACCGCTCCCGATGAGATGCCTGTGCTGTACGGATCGGCCAGCGGATTGTTCATGACATTCTGCATGACGGCCCCGCCGACGGCCAATCCGGCTCCCGCTATGATGCAGAATGCCGCCCTGGGAAGGCGCACTTCCCAGATGATGTAATCGTCCCAGTACTCGTAGGTGCCCACATCGTAGGTCTCGCCGCAGATGTGCCTCCACAGATAGGAGTACACATCCGCGAACGAGATGTCCCTGGTGCCAATCGTTATCGATATCCCGAAAAGGAGCACCACTAACAGGAGGCAGACTGTAACGAATGCAACTTTCCTTCTGATGAAACGGCCGTACTCGGCCATTTCGGTTGCATTGCTGTTCAATCCGCCACCTGCTTTACTCCGGAGTTCACGAGGCAATCAGATATGCTGTTCCGCCGGCCGCAACGTAATCCGCATAGGTTATGGTGAAGAAGAGGTTCGTGAAGTCGATGGACAGGTCTGTGAACTTCTCGAAGAACTCCTGATTGAGCTCGTCAGCCCATTCCTCGCTGAATACTTCCGGATACATGGTCGCGGCGGCATACGCCAGTCTGATCGGTATCGGTGCATCTCCGACGATGACAGTTGCGTGCTGGGCCTGGTACGCTTCGGTCTGATTGAAGATACCGACGCATGACTCGTACTTCGATACGATATCCACCGTACCGCTGTACCAGTCGTTGGTCTTGATGTTGATTATGTAGTCAATATCATAGTTGTAAAGCCAGGTATCGGTGGAGGAGAAGTAGCATCCGCTGGAATATGTTCCGGCCGGGACGCTGTCCCCGAAGGCATATGTGGCCCCTGCATGGACCAGAAGGTCCTTGTAATCGGAGTTTCCGGCAGAGATCCAGATCCTGTCTTTCGCAGAGTCGTAGGTCCCATTGCAGGCTATGGCCTTGACAGCTTCCACGGAAGAGAGCTCGCTGTCAACGTATTCCTGCATCTGGATCCACCACTCGGCGATGTCGACGCATTTATCCATCGTCTGGAAAAGGAAACCGAGCATGAAGAGCTCAGTGAGGAAATCATCCGCCTCGACGCAGGAAGGATTGACCCTCACTACATCGACGCCGGCATCTTCGTAAACGGGCTCGACAGTGGTCTTGTTGACAGTCGATGCGGTACGCTCGACGATGATGACGTCGACATTGTAATCTGTGATGTAATTGGATGCACTCTCATAGGGCATGGTGGTGCTACTGCTCCCGATCGAGGTCATCTTGGAGAACGCCGGAAAGAGGGTTGAATCCGGGGGACTGCTCGAACTGTAAGAAATTCCATGTACCTTATCGTCCATCCCTGCCATGGTCATGAGCCAGAGCATGTTGGAAGACCCGGTTGCAAGCGCTGAAGTGCACGGCCATGCAGTTTCAACGATGTAATCCCCGGTGCTGCAGGTGTTGTAATTGTGTATCGTGCAGGATTCGCCGTTAATGATCTTCTGAACAAGCTCGACATCCGCCGAATCAACGGAACCGCTGCAGTCCGCATCGGCGAGCGGATTCGCGCTGGCATCCCAAGATGTCTTTCCGTCAGCGATGTCCTGGATGATCTCCAGGTCATCATTGTCGATATCATAATCGCCGTCAGCATTTCCGAAGACTCTGAGTTGAGCGGTAATCTCTACGCCATCGTCATCGTCGTTGCCGCTGGCGACTATCACGACTGCCACCGCAGCGACCACTACAATGGCCACGACCGCGACCGCGATCAATTTGGTATTCATTCATATCACCAATGAAGTGTTGGATGCTATATCCAATCCTTATTTAATGCATTTGGATTATTAATCCAACGTAATCGGAAATCGCTGGTGCAGAAGCACGTCGCAAAGGCGGCACGTCTGCCATCACGATGATACTGGCCTGTCCATATTCTGCATTCTGAACAGAGAACTGCGCAGCCATCGCTCAGGGAACAAACATCCCGGAAGGCCTGCATATCGCAGCATTCCCCGGCAGAATTCGGCTCTGAATGGAATTGGAAGATCCGCATCGTCTGCCAGCATCAGCCCTTCGGAATCTGCAGGCCAGCTGATCCCCCTGTACCGAGACCCTCCGATTCAGCAACCATTAAATAGCACATATCAATAGGTCATTTCAGCCGTCCCGGTAGTGTAGTGGCCTATCATGGGGCCCTGTCGAGGCCCCGACATGGATTCGAATTCCATCCGGGACGCCAATTTTCTCCACTATGCTCTCCTCTGAGCACTCTCATTCATCCAATCGCTTGATGCGCATCGGCCTCTGCCGCATCCGAACGGCCGCGGCATCAGTTTCTGCGGACCGATCCGTGCAGGATGACGCTGTTCATCCCGGTCTTGCTGTCCTTCGTGAGCTCCGCATCGATGCCGAACACCAGCCTCATGTTCTCCGGCGTCAGCACTTCCTCCGGGGTCCCGCAGCACATTACTCTGTGGTCTGCGATGAGCGCGGCCCTGTCGCAGTAGCGGGCGGCCATCGGCAGGTCGTGGGACACGATCACCACGGTCAGGCCCTTCTCCCTCGACAGCCTGTGCACCAGATCGAGGACCTCGAACTGCATGTTGATGTCCAGGTGGTTCGTGGGCTCGTCCATGAGGAGGTACCTCGGGGTCTGTGCCAGCGCGCGGGCGATGATGACCCTCTGCCGTTCTCCCCCGCTCATCTCGTTGATATGCCTGCTGCGCATGTTCCAGATGCCGACATCGCGCATCGCCTGATCGATGATCTCCCCGTCCGAGCTGCTCTCCCCCTCGAACTGCCTCTGGAACGGCATCCTCCCCATGGCCACGATGTCCCTGACAGTGAATGAGAACCTGATCTCGTTCCCCTGCGGCACGGCGGCGATCTCCCTGGCTATGTCCTTCTTGGCCATATCGGCGATGTCGTCGTCCCCGATCAGCACCCTCCCGGATTCAGGCGATAGGTTCCTGTTCAGGTTCTTCAGGAGAGTGGTCTTCCCGCACCCGTTCGGCCCCAGGATCCCGAACACCTCTCCTTCGCGAATATCCAGGTCCGCTCCGTCCAGGACGGGCTTCTCGCGGTACCTGAAATGCAGCCCCTCGGCGCACAGGTCCCTCACCATCCCACCTCGTTCCTCCTGACCCTCAGCAGGTAGATGAAGTACGGGGCGCCCACCAGCGCGGTGAGTATGCCTATGGGCAGCACCCCGTACTGCTCGGCGATGACGTGGGCCAGCCAATCGCAGAAGATCAGGAACGCTGCGCCTCCGAGGGCGCTTATGGGGATGAGGATCCTGTTGTCCGGGCCCAGGAGGATGCGGAAGATATGCGGGATTATGAGCCCGACGAAGCCGATGGAGCCGGCGAAGGCGACTGCGGAAGCGGTGACGAGCGTGGAGGCGACCAGCACGATCAGCCTGGTCTTCGCCACATCTATCCCCAGGTCCATGGCGTGGGAGTCGCCGATCATCATGGCATTGAGGTCCTTGGCGTAGGAGTAGATGACGATCATCCCGCGGCCGCGGGGATAGCGACCGCCGCGGTCTCGCCGAAGTCCGCGCGGGACAGGCTGCCCATGGTCCAGAACACGATGTCCTCCATCTTGTCGCCCGATATGAACGTGAGGAACGAGACGACGGCTGACATCAGGGAGGAGACGGCGATCCCGGTCAGGATCAGCGTCTCCGTATGGGTGACCCCGCCGATCCTGGATACCCCGTAGACCAGGAACATGGTCAGGAGGCAGAAAACGAAGGCGAGGACGGGGGTGCTGACGACCGCAGGGATGAACGGTACCGCGAAGAGTATGCCCAAAGCGGCCCCCAGGGAGGCCCCGGAGGAAAGACCCAGTATGTACGGCGAGGCCATCGGGTTGCGGAACATGGCCTGCATTGCCGCGCCTGCGACCGCGAGGCCGGAGCCCACCACCGCTCCGATGCATACGCGCTCGGCGTTCATCGGGACGATTAAGCTGTCGGCCCAGGTCCCGTTCCCGCAGATGACGTCCCATACCCTCCTGAAGGGTATCGGGTCCGGAGCATACGACAGGTCCAGGAACACCGCCAGCACCAGCAGGGCCGCCAGGACGGCGGCGCATGCCAGCGCCTTGGTGCGCCTTCCCCATTCCTCGGCCAAGGGGATGCCTCAGTGCCTGGAGCGGAGCCAGAGTACGGCCCCCACCAGGACTATGGCGGCGGCAGCGGCGCCGGCGTAGACTGCAGCGCCGATCCCGCTGCCGCTGCTGCCGTCTTCGAAATCCGAGCTGCTGTAGACCTTCACATCGCTCTCAGAGTAGAGGTCCGGGTGGAGCGCGGCGGCGAACGCCTTCAGGCCGTCTGCGAACTGCGGGTCATAGTTGTTCCACTCCTGCTCGCAGACGAAGAGGGTGTGATCCCCGATCGAACCGCCCATGAACTCGTCCACGAACTTCTCCGCAGAACCTCCGTAATTGCGGACATAGCCGCTGTCGAGGACGATCACGCAGTCGGGATGCGACGACAGGCACTGGATGATGAAGTTCTCGTTGTAGTAGGTGCCTGAAGTAGAATCAGAGGTGTATCCGGCGTTGTTCCCGGCCGCGGTCTCGCCCAGGGTGACGGCGAGGCCGGACTGCTTCGCGCCCCAGCCGTTGGTGCTGCTGTACCAGAGATAGATGAAATCCTTCTCTTCGGCACCGCTCAGGGCGGCGGTCACGTCTTCTTCCGTCTGGGTCATCGCGTCTGCAAGACCGTTGGATGAACCGAGCGCCTTCTCGATGTCGGACACGCATGAGACCACCTGGCCATAGGTCTCGATGCTGCCGTAGAACAGAACGTGTGTGAAGCCCGCATCTGCGAGCTTGTCCCTGAGACTCTGGGAATTGGCGACGTACGTGGTCAGGATGACCGTCGTGTTCTCCTTGTCCAGATATCCATCATCGGCTGCCTGCACCAGGGTCGCGTATATCTGATCGATGTTTCCCGAGCTGTACAGGGTCGGGAGCTCCGCGACCTTGTCGTTCCCGTCCTCGGAGAATGCATTGTTGGCATATTTGTCAGCGGCATAGACCTTAGAGTGCATCCCCGCCTGGTCCACGGTCTTGCCGATGGCATATCCGAATATGACGGCATTATCGTCCGGCCCGTCGTACGATACCGTGTATTCGGTGCCCGAAAGGGTGTAAGTTATCTCGAAACCGGAACTGTCTGTCCCGTCCGAGGACTCCGCCGAAGAACCGTCTGACTCCGTCAGGGCGAACGCCGGAACGGCGAGGACGGCGGCCAGGACCATGACCAGGATTTTGCTGTTCATCGGGGGATTACATACGGAACCTGATATAAATATTACTTTATAGGAACTAATTATGCACAAAATATGTATTCATAAATGAATGATTATTAATTGAATGATTCCAAAACAGAAGCGTTCAGAAACCGGGAACGGGCCCCTGAAAGGAGGCGGCACAGGGGCCCGAATGCCTGACGGTCTCAGGTAATACGTTTCTTCGTGAGAATGTTATCAGCATATTGTGTATAAATAATATTTCATTCGTGTTACTAATGTACCGATACGGACATGAACAGGAAACTTTAAAGAAAGGACAGGAATGGTACATCCATGCGTTGGATGCTCAGGAGCAAGATCCATAGGGCCACCGTCACGGAGGCCAGGCTCGATTACGAGGGGAGCATCACCATCGACGCCGACCTCATCGACCGCAGCGGCATGCTTGTCGGAGAGAAGGTCACCGTCGCCGTCATCGAGACGGGCGCCCGCTTCGAGACCTACATCCTCCCGGGGGAGAGGGGTTCCGGCATCATCGCCCTCAACGGCGCGGCGGCCAGGCTGGCCTCCGTCGGCGACAAGGTCATCATCATGGGATACGAGCTCACCGATGCCCCGATCTCCGCCAAGGTCATCCTCGTCGACTCGCACAACAGGGTCGCTAAAGAGCTGAATTACCGATGCCGAAGGTCTGCTCCTATTCCGACGGCGGTTCCCGCGGCAACCCCGGCAAATCCGCCTATGCCATCGTCATCACCGTCGACGGGAAGGTCGTGCATGAGCACGCAGAATTTCTGGGCGTGCACACCAACAACTATGCCGAATACCGCGGGCTCATCGCCGGGATCTCCAAATGCCTTGAGCTCGGGTTCGACGATGTCGAGTTCGTTATGGATTCCCAGCTGGTGATCCGCCAGATGACCGGGCAGTACGCCGTCAAATCCCCCGATATGAAGGCGCTTCACGACGATGCGCAGAACCTGGTCTCGCTCATCCCGCACCACACGTTCACCAACGTCCGCCGCTCCGAGCGCATGATCCCCCGCGCGGACGCCCTCCTGAACGCCGAGATGGACAGGCATCGAATCCAATAATGGGTTCCGATTATCTTATCGGACAGCATAGCAGAAATTATGCTAGACATTCCCCTGCAGTCCGGATCTGGCGACCCGCTGATCCGCGGCCGTTTCTCCAAAGCTCTCGAACTTTCCTCATCATCCCCCGGGGACCCTGAGATTGTGGCCCTTCTCGAGGCCAACATCTCCGCCGGGACCCTGCATCCATGGTCCTGCTGGGGGACGTTTTCTCAGACGGCGGCTCCGAACAGAGATCGAGGTCGGTAGAGCTCTTCAGGGAGGCATCGCGCCTGGGCGATGCTTCCGGTACCCGCAACTTAGCCTACTGTTACGCGATCGGGCTGAACGTCGCCAAGGACAAGGCCGAAGCGGCCAAGCTGTACATCGCCGCCGGAGAGATGGGGAACGCCCGGGCCATGTGCAACATCGGGGTGATGTACGACTACGGGAACGGCGTCATTCAGGACCGCACCGCGGCCTTCGCCTGGTACGTGAGGTCCGCGCAGGCCGGGAACAAGCGCGGGATGACCAACCTGGGCGAGTTCTACATGCTCGGCAAGGGAACGGACAGGAACCTGAAGCTCGCCGCCGTCTGGCTGGAGAGGTCCGGCAGCCCCAGGGCGCTGTACCGCCTGGCGGAGATATTCCTGGACACCGAGGCCAAGGATAAGAAGAAGGGCACGGCGTACCTGGAGGCTTCGGCCAAGGCCGGGTACACCAAGGCCCAGGCCAGGTATGCCCGCATGATCGAGGAGACGGACCGGGAAACGGCGGTCAAGCTGTACTCCGAGGCCGCCTCCAAAGGCAACGCGGACGCGCCGTCAGGCTCTCGGAGCTGGGGCTCCCCGTCCCAGACCTGAAGATGAGGCGGAGGAAGAAGGCAGACTGAGCTCCGTCGCTCATCTGAGGCCGAAAGACGCTCGATGAAGGAGTCCAAAGACTCCACGTCCTTTATGTAATGGCGGGAGAGGGCTGCCAGGTCCGCGCGGATGTCCGTGTCCGCATCCGGCCCCAGCAGATCCCTGAGACCGGACGCCAGCGAGCCTCCGCGCCTGTCCCAGTCAGTCAGGATGACGGCTTTCCCTCCATGCTCCTGCACGTACTGCGCGGCGGCGGCCGGGCCTCCCGACGACTGTATCTGGAACATATCCCCGTATATGCCCACGGCGTGAGGGCGCGCCTGTCCTTCAGGCCCTCGATGAGCAGCACATGGTCCACGGAGAGGGCCTTCAGCCTGTCCAGGACCTCGTTCACCTTCTGCAGCCTGACGGCATCGGACATCACGTCATCGTCTGCTCTCATCCTGTTCATGCCTGTTCACCGGCGATCAGCGGATCCCCGTCTGCAGTATGGGCGCGTCCGTATATCGGCATGCCGTTCCCGAAGGGCCCGGGCCGTATCATTCCGACTTCCTGAGGGCGAACATCCCGAGGAGGTAGAACGCAACAGCGTAGGCGATCAGGACTGCCAGCGATACCCACGGGAAATCGAGGCCGAGCGCGCAGGCCCTGAGGCACTCGGAGGTGTGGGTCAGCGGGAGGCACCAGATTATGTCCGCGGCGGTGTCCGGGAGGGAATCGATGCTGAACATCGTGCCGCACAGGAAGGTCATCGGCAGGATGACGAAGCTGTTGAACAGGTTCATCGACGGCAGGTCCGGGATGATCATCCCGGCGGCGACGCCGAGGAGCGAGAACGTCATGCAGGAGAGGAGCATGCAGCCTATCAGGCCGGCGGTGATGTGCATGTCCCCGCTCAGGCAGGACCCGAGGACCAGCATGATGCTCCCGCAGAGCGCGGACTTCACGATACCCAGGACGGATTTCCCGAGCACCAGCGAGGTCTTGGTTATGGGGCAGAGGAGCATCTCGTCGAAGCTCTCGTAGAACCGCTTCTGGATCATCAGCTTGTTCGATACCGTCGTGAACGACGAGGTCACAGTGGTAAGGGCCACGACACCGGGCACCATGTAGGCGATGTACTCGAAGGTCTTCCCGTCCGCGTCCATTGTTATGCCGTTCCCCAGTCCGTACCCGAACGCCACCAGGTACAGCAGCGGAGTGACTATGGAGGTGGCCAGCAGGACGAGGATGTTCCGCCTGAGATAGTACATGTCCGGAAGCGCAACGCGGAATATGTCGCCGATCAGGGTCATATGCGCAGCGCCTTCTCTATGACTTTCATGTTGTCCCTCCCGGTGTCCTCGAGGAACACATCCTCAAGATGCGTTCCCCTGATGACTGGGTTCCTGCTCTCCTGCTCCCCGAAGAAATCCTTGGCCTCCTCTCTGGAGGAGAAGAACCTGTACTCCCTCCTGCCACTGTCCCCGTCGTACTCGACGGTGAACCTGCCGAGGCGGTCGCAGAGCTCCTTCGGGGTCCCGGTCTCCATGATGCGCCCTTTCCTGATGATGCTCACGCGATCGCACAGGGACTCGGCCTCGTCCATGTAATGGGTGGTCACGAACACCGTCACCCCGGCGCGGTTGAGCATCTGGATCATGTCCCAGAGCATGTGCCGGGACTGCGTGTCGAGCCCGGCCGTGGGCTCGTCGAGGAACAGGATCTTCGGGGAATGCATGAGCGCGCCGATGATGGCGGCCTTCCTCTTCCATCCGCCCGATAGGTCGGAGATCTTCTTGTCGAGGTACGGAGTCATGCCGATCATGTCCGAGAGCTCCTCCAGGCGGGGGCCGATGTCCTTCCTGGACATCTTGTGGAGCACTGCCCTCGAGACGATGTTCTCGCGGACCGAGAGATCCTTGTCCAGCGCGATGTGCTGCTGGACGACGCCGATCTCCGAGCGGATCGCCCTCGGGTCCTCCGCCGTGCTCACGCCCTCGATGGACAGCTCCCCCTCGGTGGGCCTCATCATGGTCGTGAGGACCTTGACCGTGGTCGTCTTCCCCGCGCCGTTAGGTCCCAAAAATCCGAAGATCTCCCCGCGCCGGACGGTTATGTCGATATGGTCCACCGCGGTGAAGTCCCCGAACCTGACTGTTATCCCGCGGGCCTCTATGGCGTTGCATCCGCTGTCTGGCACTTGCTCGCCGTCCCGGAAATGCCGGGGCGCCGTTCAGCGCCCCATGGTGTACAGCATCGCGTTGATGATGGCCGCTCCGATGTTGGAGCCGCCCTTCCGGCCCTTGGCGACGATGTACGGGACGTCATCGGTCATGATGAGCTCCTTGGCCTCGACGACGTTCACGAAGCCGACAGGGACGCCGACGATGAGGGCGGGCCTGAGCCCCTCCTCGTTGATGAGCCTGTGCAGCTCGATGAGCGCGGTCGGCGCGTTCCCGATGACGAAGATGGTGGGCTTGCCGAGCTTGGCCCCCTTCTCCATGCAGACGGTGGAGCGGGTGCATCCCCTGGCCTTCGCCTCCTCGATGACGTCCGGGTCCGAGATGAAGCAGTGGACGCTCCCTCCGAAGGCGGAGAGGCGGTTCTTGTTGATGCCGGAGTACGCCATCTTGGTGTCGGTGACGATGTCCGCCCCGTTCTTCAGCGCCTCTACGCCGATCTTCGCCGCATCCTTGCTGAAGCAGAGGTTGTCTGCATAGTCGAAGTCGGCGGACGTGTGTATGCATCTCTTGACGATGGAGAACTCGGGCTCCGGCCAGGTGCGTCCGTTGAGCTCCTTGGTTATGGTCTCCATGCTCTTGGCCTCGATCTCGCGCGGGGTCATTATCTCGAATGTCATGCTTTCTCACTCCTCATATCATCTAAACGGTTTCTCAGAACCTCTTCCCGCGGTATCCGCGGGGGGTGATCATCAGCCCGTCCCTGACGTAGGTCTGGGAGTTCCCGATGACGACGGTGCAGAACATGTCGACATCGGCATCCTTCAGCTTCCCGAGCGTCGTCAGGGTCTTGCTCTGGTCCTTCCTGCCGGCGTCCCTCACGATGCCCACGGGGGTCTCCGGGGAACGGTATTTCAGCAGGATATCGGCCGCCTGCCCCAGGTACTCCGTCCTGTTGCGGCTCTTGGGGTTGTACAGCGCGATGACGAAATCCGCCCTGCCGGCCGCGTCGACCCTGTCCATAATCTTCTCGATGGAGGTCATGAGGTCGGACAGGCTGATGAGGGCGGTGTCGTGCATCAGGGGCGCTCCCAGCACGGAAGCGCTCGACGAGGCGGCGGTCACGCCGGGGACGGACTCAATCTCGATCCCGGCCTTCATCTCCTCGGCGAGCTCGTAGACCAGCCCGGTCATGCCGTAGATGCCGGAGTCGCCGGAGCTGACGATGGCCACCTTCTTCCCGGACGCGGCGTCCTCGATGGCCGACCGGCAGCGGTCGACCTCCTTCATCATGCCGGTGGCCTTGTACGTCTTGTCCGGGAAGAACTCCTTCAGCAGATCGACGTACGCGGTGTACCCGGTGACGATGTCCGCGTCTTCGATGGCATGGACGGCGCGCAGGGTCATGTCCTCTTTGCCGCCGGGGCCGAATCCGACGACGGTGAGCTTGCCGGCCATCTCAGTCGGTCCCCTTGCGGTAGCCGGTGGTGAAGTGGCTGTCGTAGAGCTTGGAGAGCTCGAACTTGTCCCCGAGGAACCCGCCGACCATGGTCATGGCGGTCTTCTCGATCTTGTTCTCCTTCACCTTCTCGGCCATGTCGGACACGGTGCCGTAGAGGATCTTCTGCTCCGGCCAGCTGGCCTTGTAGACGACCGCCATGGGGCAGTCGGGGGCGTAGCCGGCCTCGAGCAGCGTCTTCGTGAGCTCGTCCATGAAGCCCACGGAGAGGAAGATGCACATGGAGGCATGATGTTTGGCGAGGTCCTTCAGCTTCTCGCCGTCCGGCATGGGGGTCCTGCCCTCCATCCTCGTGATGATGACCGTCTGGGACACCGACGGGAGGGTGAACTCCTTCTTCACGGCCGCGGCCGAGGCGCAGAACGAGGAGACGCCCGGGATGACATCGTAATCTATCCCTTCGGCGTCGAGCCTGACCATCTGCTCGCGGATGGCGCCGTAGATCGAGGGGTCCCCGGTGTGGACCCTGACGACCTTCTTCCCGGCCTTGGCCGCCGAGATCATCACGTCCATGACCTCGTCGAGGTTCATGTAGGCGCTGTCGTGGACCTCCGCGTCCTTCTTCCTCCCGGCAAGGACCGCGGGGTTGACGAGGGAGCCGGCGTAGATAATGACGTCCGCCTGGTCGATCAGCTTCTTACCTTTTATCGTGATGAGTTCGGGGTCTCCGGGACCGGCTCCGATGAAATGCACTTTCTCCATTTTAATCGCCTTTCTTGATGAGGACGGTCGTGAAATAACCGTAAGAACGTTCGGGATCGAGGGGTCCGATGTACTCGTCGGCCATGCCGACGTTGCTCATGACCGTCGCCCGGTCCAGGGGGATGCCGCGGGCGCGCATCATCGCCGCGATATCAGGGATGGACGAGAACGCCTTCATGAGGACGATGTTGTCCGAGGAATCCAGCGCCTTCTCCGCCTTGGCGAGGTTGTGCTTGGCCATCGAGACGACGGCGAGGCTCTCCTCCCCGATCATGAGGGGCAGGCGCGCGAGGGCGGCCCCGTGGCAGAACGACGGTATCCCGGGGATGACCTCGGTCTCATAGCCGCGCTCCCGGATCTCCCTATCGATGTACATGTAGGTGCTGTAGACGGCGACGTCGCCGAGGGTGACCATAGCTATGTCTCTGCCCTCGTCGAGCATCTGGCACATCTTGGCCATGGCCTCCGCCCTGCACTTTTTCCTGACCTCGTCGTCAGGGTCCATGCTGAAGAGCAGTTCGGCGATCTCCTTGCCGCTGATGTCCACGCGCTGCTTGATGATGTTCAGCGCGACGCCTCCCTCGCCGAGCTTCCTGACCGGATAGGCGATAACACTGCATTTTTCCAGAACATCCTTCGCCCTGAGGGTCATGAGGTCCGGGTCTCCCGGCCCCACGCCCACTCCGTAGAGCTTGCCTCTCATTACTCATTCTCCTATATCGTCGGTAAAAGGTTTCGGTGCCTCGGCCGGTATCAGTCGCTGTCCGAACCGTCGGCGGCCACCTGGCCGCCTGCCGCACCCGCATCCCCCCGTGCCCTTCTTGGACCTTATGGCGCGGTTCATGGCCGGATACGGGGTATCGCCGCTCTCGATGAGATCGTCCATCGGCAGCGCATCCTTCAGGATCACGTGCGGGCGGCCGTTGTCGTCGACGATGCGGGACTTCACCCCGTACACCGCCTCAAGGTTGGGCTCGGTGATGACCTCGTTTGGAGTGCCGGCCGCGTAGATCGCCCCGTCCCTGAGCATGATGATCTCGTCGGAGAACTTCGCCGCGATGCTGATGTCGTGGCTTATCATGATGACCAGGATGCCCTTCTCCTCGGACAGCCTCTTCAGCATCTTCGTGACGTCGAGCTGGTGCCTGATGTCCAGGTTGGACGTCGGCTCGTCCAGCAGGAGCACCTTCGGCTCCTGGACGAGTCCGCGCGCCAGCATGACCTTCTGGTGCTGGCCGGCGGAGAGCTCGTTGAAGTTCCTCATGGCCAGATGGGAGATCCCGAGCATCTTGAGGGTGTCGTACACGATGTCCAGGTCCTTATCGAGGGAGCCCCATTTGCTGTGGGGGTGCCTCCCCATGAGGACGGTGTCGACGACCGTGAGGGGGAACGTGTCGTTGGCGGAGTAGGGGACATACCCTACCTGCTTGGCCATCTCCTTTATCGTGATGTCCTTGACGTCCTTGCCGTCGAGCATCACAGTCCCGCCCGTCGGGGACAGGATCTTGTTGATGCAGTGGATCAGAGTGGATTTCCCGACTCCGTTCGGACCCAGGATCGATACGAACTTAGGTCCGGTCAGATCGAGAGTGATGTCCTTCAGCACCGGGGTGCTGGAATACGAGAATGACAGTCCGTCGATTTTGATCTCCGCGGGAACCCCTCCAATGGAATATATATCCAATTGCCACCTTCAACGCAGATTCCGTATTAATGATTGCCTAGCCCCGTTCGATACTTAAGTAATACTTTTTTCTAATTTTGTAACAAAATATAAAACCTGCTTCTTGTTACGGATTTTGAAAAAGGTGCTAACATGGTTTCATTCACATACAAAACGGCAGCGATAATCGCCGCGGCCGTAATCGCGGTCGCCGCGGCCGCAGTCTACATTGCAGCGGACAGCGATGATGAGGACGGAGGCCCCGGAACGATCACGGTCACGGATGTCCGCGGGAGGAGCGTGGCCGTCCCTGAAGATGTTGACAAGGTCGTCACCCTCTCCGCCGGTTCTGCACGCCTGGTGTCCTACTTCGGCCAGGATGCGGTAGATAAGATTGTCGGCATCGATTCTTACGATGCAAAGAACAAAGCATTCCCGGCGAATTATTACAAAGCGACCTACAGGATTGCTTACGACGTCGAGAGCAAGACTGATGTCGGGAGCGAGGAGAGCACCAAGGCGATCATGGAGACCGGGGCGGACGTCATCATAACCTCGATGACAGATGTCGATAATGCGAACACACTCCAGAGCACTACCGGAATCGCAGTGGTATGCGTGGACGCCGACGGAAGCATAGACGTCAACGATGACAGGTTCAAGAAAGATGTGACCTTGGTCGGGAAAGTGCTCGGGATGGAATCCAGAGCCTCTGAGCTCATCTCCGGCATCGATCAGGCCGTCGCCGAACTGGCAGGGTACAATGAGAGTTCAACCGCATCTCCGAACTGCTACATCGGGGGAATGTTCTATTTCATGAAGGGAGGACTCTATGAGACCACTGGAAACTATCTCCCGTTCGATCTGGTCGGCGCGGAGAACGCCATGCCCGACAGCAACAGCGGGAACCCGTATCAGACAGACAAGAACGCGGTCATGAAGGCCGGCGAGAGCAACGGGATCGAGTACATCTTCATCGACGCGATGACTGCATCGGACAGCAAGACCGCATATCAGACGGACAAGACCGATCTGGCCAGCACGGTGTCGGCTGCCGAGAGCGGAGAGATCTACTCCAACCTGGTCTACAAGTATTACGGGACGAACTGGGAGATGGAACTGATCAATGCATATTACATCGGCTCGGTCATCGATCCGACGGTCTTCAGCTACAGCATCGAGGACAAAGTGAACGGGATCCTGGCACTGTTCTTCCCCGACTCGGACATCGATTACGATAAGGTCTGCGAGAGACAGGGAATGACCCTGAGCAAGCTCTACTGGTGAACAAATGCCAGAACTGCCGGCCCCTGGTCAGCCCGGTGCCCGTGCCGGGCCGCAGACTCCCCGGAAGAGTCTGCCTTCGATATCTACGGACAGGGAGAGGAAACCCTGTCCGAGGAAGGCTATCTCCGGAGCATCCGCAGGAAGCGCCGGGCTTTGGCACTGACCGCGGCCGCTGTTTTCGCCGCGGCCTTCGCCACTCTTCTCTGGAACAACGATGACCGCTCCGCGTCCGAGGTGGCCCGCGGATTCCTGTCGTTCAGCGATGATACCCTCATGGGACGCTACGTCTGGAACATCGACATGAAGGTCATCGTCGCCGCCCTGGCAGTAGGTGCCGGCCTATCGCTGGCAGGGACTGTCATGCAATGCGTCCTGAAGAACCCCCTCGCATCCCCGTACACCCTCGGCATATCCGGGGCCGCCACCTTCGGCGCCGCGGCCTCTATTGTGTACTTCGACGCCGGCGCGCCTCGGCGGAGAATTCATGCAGACTTACTGCACCCCCATACTGGCATTCGCATCCTCGATGGCAGCCACCGGGACGATACTCCTCCTGACCAGGTACACCGGCATCTCCTCGGAGGCCATGGTCCTGGCAGGGATCGCGGTCAGCGCCGTTTTCACCGCCGGCATGACCCTCATGCAGTACATGGCCGATAGTGCCCAGCTGAGCCAGATAGTCTCTTGGAGCTTCGGGACGATCAACTATGCTACCTGGGAATGGGATATCATCCTTGCCGCCGCCGTCTTCCTCGCCGGCCTCTTCTTCATGACCCAGAGGTGGAACATGAACGCTATGGAGGCCGGAGACGAGGCCGCCAGGGGGCTTGGGGTGAGGACTGGGCTGTTCCTCGCTGTAGGGATGACCGTATCCTCGCTTCTGACCGCTCTCCTGCTGTCCAAATTCGGGACCATCGCTTTCGTCGGGCTTCTCGGGCCCCATATAGCTAGGATGCTGATCGGGAACGACCACCGCTACCTGATCCCTATGTCCATGCTCTTCGGAATGCTCCTTATGGCGGTCTCAAGCGCTGTGGCGCTCAACATCGTCAAACCGCATGTGCTCCCGGTGGGGCTCATAACATCCCTGCTCGGAGGGCCGGCCTTCATATATCTGATGATCAGGAGATACAGAAGATGAAACTGGAGGTCGATGGCATACGGTTCTCGTACCCTTCCGAGCCGGTGCTCGACGGTATAACGTTTTCTGCCGGGGAGGGGGATATCGTTTCCCTGCTGGGACCCAACGGCGTAGGCAAGAGCACCCTACTGAAGTGCATCAACAAGGTCCTGAGGCCTCCGGCGGAAGAGTATCCGTCGCAGGGAAGGACCTGGCGCCCATGAGTCCCTCGGAGACCGCCCGCACGGTCGGCTATGTGCCGCAGAACGGAAGAACATCCCCGATGACAGTTTTCGAGTCAGTGCTGCTGGGGCGCAGGCCGCATATGGGGACGGAGGTCTCGGAGCGCGACCTGCGCGTGACCGGGCGCGCCGTGTCCCTCCTCGGCCTGACGGAACTGTCCCAGAAGCCGGTAAACAAGATCAGCGGCGGGGAGTTCCAGCTGGTGCAGATAGCCCGGGCCGTGGCCCAGGAACCGAAGGTTCTGATAATGGACGAGCCGACCTCCGGGCTGGACCTGAGGAACCAGCACAATGTGATGAAAGCGATCCGCGGACTCGTCGCCAAGAACCGCATGTGCGCGGTGATGGTCAACCACGACATCAACCTGGCGCTGCGTTACAGCGACCGTTTCGTCCTGGTCTCCGGAGGCAGAGTATACGCGGCCGGAGGAAAGGAAGCGGTGACGGCGGAAAACATGTCCGCGGTCTACGGAATCCAAGTGGATGTCAGGGAGATAGACGGGCACCTGATGGCGATACCGAGGCGATGCGAATGATGAGCGAGAAGACAGAGAGATATCTTGAGAACAGAGGCACGAACCCCAAGCAGAGGGAGTTCTTCGACGAACGTGCGGACACCTGGGATAACATTACGGTGCACGACCAAGCCAAAGTGGAGAGGATCGCGGGGCTGCTGGGGATACGCCCGTCGGACAGCATCCTGGATGTGGGCACCGGCACAGGGGTGATGATCCCCCACTACCTGAAACGCCTGGGCCCGGGAGGCCATGTCACCGCGGTGGATTACTCCGCGAAGATGATCGACAGGGCGGCCTGCAAATACCCCCCTTCGGACAGGCTGTCCTATGTAGTTTCGGATGTCTGCGACCTGAATCCGGGCCCGCGCTACGATATCGCGGTCTGCTACTCCTGCTTCCCGCATTTCCCCGATCCGGTAAAGGCGGCGCGTACCATCTCGCGACGCTCAGGGACGGCGGGACGCTGTGGATAGCGCACTCGGCATCGAAGGACGACATCAACCATGTCCACGAATCCGCCGGGGCCGAGGTCTGCCGCGATTATCTGCCGGATGCGGAAATCATGGAGGAGATCCTGAGTTCCTGCGGCCTGAGAACAGTGTTCTCTGAAGACGACGCGGAGTATTACATCGTGGGCGGGAAGAAGACCTCCGGATGATGTGGGCCCGGCAGTCCTGCCACTGAATCCGATATATAGGTAGGATGTATAATCCAATCAGAATCGCGATATCGGAAGTGTGACTTTTGGACGACTGCATAATCGAGGTCGACGGCCTCGTGAAGAAATACGGCGGCAAGACCGCCATAGACGGCATCAGCATGCGCGTCAGGCGCGGGGAGATGTACGCCTTCCTCGGCCCCAACGGAGCGGGGAAGACCACCACCGTGCGCGTGCTGAGCACCCTGACCGGCTTCGATTCCGGAACTGTGAAGATCGACGGGCATGACATCGTGAAGGAGCCGAGGGAGGCCAAGGCGGCCATCGGCGTGATCCAGCAGCACATCTCGCTGGACAAGGATCTGACCGTCTGGGAGAACATGATGTCCCATGCGCTGTACCAGCAGATGCCCAAAGCGGACCGCGAGCGCCGCATCAAGGAGCTGGCGGAGTACATCGGGCTGAGGGAGTACTACGACTACAAGGTCGACGACCTGTCCGGCGGATGGAAGAAAAGGGTGGCTATCATCTGCGCCCTGGTCCACAGCCCCAAGCTGCTGTTCCTCGACGAGCCCACCGTCGGCCTCGACATCCAGGCCAGGAGGGGCCTCTGGGACCTCCTGAGGAGGCTGAACGAGGACGGGATGACCATCTTCCTGACCACCCATTACATCGAGGAGGCCGAGTCCCTGTGCACCAGGGTGGGCTTCATCGACAGAGGGAGGATCATCGCGGAAGGGACCCCGGAGGAGCTGGCCCGCAGGATCGGCACCGCCACGGTGGAGTATTTCGGTCCCGATAGGAAGACCCAGTACCGCTACTTCGCAAGCAGGGAGGAGGCGGACGCCTTCTCCAAGACCCTCGGCACCGATTTCACCGTCACCGTCAGGAGGACCAACCTGGAAGATGCCTTCGTGGAGATGACCGGGAACAAGATCGGCGACAACGGGTTCCTCCTGAAGAACCACGGCAACGGCGATGCCAAGGCCGGGAAAGGAGGGATGTGAAACGTCCTTCTTCTCCGAGGTCTACGCCGTGGCCTGGTCGGACATCCGGTTCATGCGCCACAACATCGTCAACATCCTGATCTCCAGCCTGATGCTGCCGGTGCTCTACCTGATAGCCTTCGGTTACGGGCTGAACGCCCAGGACGTGGAGGTGGAGGGCGTGACTGTTCCGTACATCGACTTCATCATCCCCGGCATCATCGCCCTGACATCGCTCTCGTCCTCGTTCTCCTCCACTTCCACGAGGATGAACGTCCAGAGGCTGTACTACCGCAGCTTCGACGAGATGATGATGTGCCCGCTCGGCAACTCGGCGATCATCATCGGCAAGACCGTCCTGGGGATGTGCAAGAGCCTGCTGAGCTGCTCCCTGATGTTCATCATCGGGTATGCGCTCGAGCCGTCGTACATGAACCTCACGCCGCTGCTCATCATCTCGGTGCTGCTGTCGTGCTTCACGTTCTCGCTCCTCGGCGAGACCGCCGCGCTGCTCGCCAAGTCCCACCAGTCCATGGCGACCTTCAGCAGCGTCGTCATCACCCCGATGACCTTCCTCTGCGGCACCTTCTTCTCGGTCGCGGCCCTGCCCGAATGGGCCCAGGCCCTGCTCTACGCCCTCCCCCTCACGGAGGCCAGCATCTGCATCAGGTCCGCCGCCCTGGACATCTACTCCTTCCCGTACTGGGCGCTGGGAGTGCTCGCCTGCTTCGCGGCGGCGTTCTACCTCATCGACCTCTACCTGATCAAGAACAGGAAGGTCTGATCCGTTATCGGAAATCCGGAACATGGAAAAATAAATTGACAGAAAAAGAAAGGAAGCGGGAAGATGAAGCAGATAGCCATCTACGGCAAAGGCGGCATCGGGAAATCGACCATATCGGCCAACATATCCTACCAGCTGGCGGGCTCCGGCCTGAAGGTCGCGCAGATAGGCTGCGACCCCAAGCACGACTCCACCCGCCTTCTGCTGGGCGGGAAGGCCCAGACGACCGTGCTCGACCACATGGGCTCCGGCATCAAAGATCTCGGCGACACCGTCTCTGTCGGGAGCAACGGGGTCATCTGCATCGAGACCGGCGGTCCGGAGCCCGGCGTCGGATGCGCAGGCAGGGGCATCCTGACGGCGTTCAACTTCATGGAGGCCAACGACGTCGTGCCCGACGATACCGATGTCATGGTCTACGACGTCCTCGGGGACGTGGTCTGCGGAGGCTTCGCCGTTCCGCTGCGCCGGAAATACGCCGACGCCGTGTTCATCGTCACTTCCGGGGAGTTCATGTCCCTCTACGCCGCCAACAACGTCCTGAAAGGGATCCGCAACTTCGACGGCGACGGCCGCAGAGTGGCCGGGCTGATCCTCAACCGCCGCGGAAACGAGGGGGAGATAGAGTACGTGCAGAACTTCGCGGATGCCGTCGGCCTTCCGGTAGTTACCGTCATCCCCCGTTCCGGCGACTTCGCCGAGGCGGAATCCAAGGGGATCACCGTCTCCGAGATGGCCCCGGATTCCGAGGCCGCGGCGGCCGTATCGAAGATCACCAGGATCGTGAAGGGACTGCTATCCGGCAAAGCGGAGCTGTATCCCGCCAGGCCCCTGGACGATGACGGGCTGGACCTGGTGGCCAAAGGGAAGAAGGCCGTACGAGGCTCTGTCTCCCGCGCCAGGCCGAGGAAGCTGGCGACCGGCGAGGGAGAGGCCCTGAGGTCCTGCGGGGCGGTCATGTCGGTGTACTGCTGCGCGGGCATCGAGGATGCCGACGTGGTGGTCCACGGCCCGAGGAGCTGCCATTGCTACTTCTCCGGCGGTTACGATTCGTTCATCATCTTCACGACCGCGTCCCGTACATGAAAGGCGTCGACAGGAGGATCTTCTGCACGGACCTCACCGACAGGTCGGCGATCTTCGGCGGCGCCAAGGAGCTTGAGAAGCTCCTCAGGGAAAGGGCGGAAGCCGGGGCCAAGCTAATCTTCGCGGTCACCGCCTGCGTCCCCGGGATCATCGGAGATGATGTCGAAGGCGTATGTGCCAGGGTGTCGTCCGAGACCGGTGCCGAGATCATCCCGGTGCTGACCGACGGGATCATGAACGGGGGCGCCACCCAGGGCAGGGACATCGCTTATGCTGCGATCTGCAGGCTGGTCGACATGTCCGTCCGGCCCGAGGAGAACACAGTCAACCTGATCGGGTACGCCGAGGAGCCGGACAGGGGGTTCAGGAAGGCCGACGAATGCATGAAGCTGATCGGGGGCCTGGGGCTGAATATCAACTGCAGGTTCCTCCATGAGAACACGGCCGATGAAGTGCGCATGCTGAAGAAGGGCGGCATCAATCTCATGTACCGCAGCTCTCTGGCCTGCCGGAAGGAGGCCGGATGCCTGGAGAAACTGACCGGGATACCGTTCTACCCGGACGCCATGCCCGTGGGCATCAGGCAGACCGAGGAATGGATCGAAGGGTTCGGCTCCTTCATGAAGGTCCCGGAGGAGCGGAGGAAAGCGCTCTCGGCAGAGTTCAGGAAAGAGTTCGATGAGCTCTCCGGAAAGTACAGGGATGCCCTCGCGGGGAGCACCTGCCTCATATACGTGGTCACGACGTCCGAGATAGGCTGGCTCATGGAGATCCTCGGTGTCCTGGGGATGAAGGCCGTCGGCATCTGCTGCCCGACCGAGAACAGGTGGAGCATGGTCGACAGGAGGAGCGTAGAAGGACTGGGAGTTCCCGTGGAGTACGACGTCGATTTCGACCGCCTTCGGGAGAAGATCTCATCGGAGAAGCCGGACTGCCTCATAGGGAGCAGCATCATGATCAGCAGGGCGGAGATACCGCATATCTACATCAGCAGGCCGCTGCCCGGAGTGGCAGGCGGCTTCGAGTTCGCGAAGCGGCTCGTCCGCATGGCGCAGGTGAGCAGGCTATGAACAACTTCTCGCGCCTGGACGGCTTCTACGGCTCGATGCTGGCGGCCGAGAGCATCAAGGACGGGATGACCGTGCTCCACGGCCCCGAAGGGTGCCGCGCCTATGCTTCCAACGTATCCACACGCTACGTGAAGCGCCCGCTGGAGACCAGAGAAGGCGATTTCTTCTTCCACCGCAGCAGGATACCGTGCTCCTGCATTGACGGGGACGATTACATCTACGGTTCCCCTGAGAAGGTGTCGATGATCCTCGACATACTGAGAAGGAACAGCACCGTCTTCGCCACCGTCCTGGAATCTCCGGGGGCGTCGCTCATCGGGGACCGGCTCGCGGACGAGGTGGCCGCCGCCGGCATGGACGGGCATGTGGCTGTCCTCGGCAAATGCTTCATGTCCGAGACGTTCGGATACGGCTACGACCGCACTCTGGAGCTCATAGCCAGGAAGCTCGTGAAGAAGAAAGAGAAGGTCCCGGGGACAGTGAACCTGACTGGGCTCACCTATGTCTCCAAAGGATGCTTCCCGCTTCTGAAGGAGATTAGATTGCTCCTCGGGAAGATGGGGCTGAAGGTGACCGCTGACATCGGCCCCGGATGCACCGTGCAGGAGCTGAAGGACTCTGCCTCCGCGGCATGCAACGCCTGCCTCATCCCCGAGTACTTCGCGGAGACCGGGAAGTTCTACGAGGAGGAGCTCGGCGTCCCGCTGGCCAGGGGCCCTCTCGGCGCCCCGGTCGGCTACGACGCGCTGAGGGCATGGCTGGAATCTGTCGGCGAGGCGGCGGACGCCGATCCATCTCCTGCTCTGGAGATCGTTGATGAGGAGGAATCGGACGTCGACCTCATCGTGGATTCTGCGTTCACGATGGGGGAGATCTCTCGCTACAAATCGTACACCATAGCCGCCGAGTCCTCCGTCGCCTACCCTCTGGCACATTGGCTTTCGAAGAAGATGAAGCTCGCCCCCTGCGCGATCGCCACCGCTGAGCACGATCCGGAGAGCGAGAAAGGGATCAGGGACATGCTGGCGAAGATGGGAGCTGAGGGCGCCTACGGAAGGGACGTCCGCGCGGAATATACCGATGTGTTCATCGGTCCCGGCCTCATGGGCGCCCTGATGGAGGAGAAAGGAGAATGCCGCACGGCGATCGACGCCTTCCCTCCGAGCAGAGATTACCTGGATATCATGCCCAGGTCCCTGCTGGGGCTTAACGGCTGCAGGATGATCGCGGACAGGGTTTACAACACCAGATGATCGGGGCGGGGCGGCACCGCCTCTTCCCGAGATTCCGGATCCTCAGCTGTCTGTGATCTCTTCGATCTTCTCCTCGAACTCGAGATAAACGTCCTTCAGTTTCGACAGCATCTCGTCATCTGGATCCCAGAAGCCCCTCTTCTTTGCTTCATACAAACGTGCCAGCATGGCGGCCATCGCGTACGGGTTGACGTCCTTGATCCATTCCCTCGTTTCCTTATCCAGAACGAAACGCTCCGCCAGGTCGGTGTACATCCACTGCTCGACGATCCCCGATGTGCCCGACCAGCCCATGGTGTAATCGAACAGCTTCGAGAGCTCCTTGCGCCGGCGAACCCGTGCGCCTTCAGGCCGTCCAGCCACTTCAGGTTGTCGATCTTGCTGCGGAATATGAAGGCGCATTCCTCGCGGGACGTCCTAAGTTTCAGATTCTGGGTATCGGAGGAATCGCCCATGTAGGATTCCGGCCTCTGCCCCCGGGCGGCCTCCACGGCAGCGCTGAAGCCCCCCAGATAATCCATGTCGTCGTCCATGTCCAGCATGTCGACGCGCGCGTGTTGTGGTTCTTCACCGTCGCATCCATCCCGGACAGACGCTTCCTGAAGATGTCGGGGCGCGCCTCGCCGGCCTGCCCCCTCCCGTAGACGTAGCCTCCCTTGGCCAGGTAGGCCTCGCCGAGGTCCGCGGTGCTCTCCCATCTGCCGGTCTGGATCAGCTCGCTGACCCCGCCTCCGTAGACTCCCGGAGCGTCCCCGAACACGCGGAACGAGGCTTCCCTGCGGGCGCGGTCAGGCGGGATCCCCTTCTCGATGGCCTCGACTGTGTCCCGGCGGACGTTGGCCGCCAGATAATTGTCCTCGTCGTCCTCGTCGAGCTCCGCTATCCTGCGAACCCCGTCGTCAATCATCACGCACAGGTTGGGGAAGGTGTCCCTGAACAGGCCGCTGATCCTCACCGTCACATCGACGCGCGGCCTCTTCAGCTCCGAGAGCGGGATGACCTCCAGCCCCGTGACGCGGCCCCCGTAGTCCGCCCATACGGGACGGAGCCCCATCAGCTTCAGGATGTAGGAGACGTCGTCGCCCCCGGTCTTCATGGTGTCGGTAGACCACAGCACAACGCCTACGGAGCGGGGATACACTCCGTGGTCGGAGACGTATCTGCCGACCATCTGCTCGGCCATGGCCGAACCGATGTCCCAGCTGGGCTTCCAGGGTATCCCGTCTGGATCTATGGAGTAGAAGTTCCTCCCTGTGGGGAGGATCTGCGCCCGACCGCGGTTGGGGCAGCCGGAAGGCCCGGGAGGGACGAAGCCCCCGTCGAGGGCCTTCATGATGTTCCCGATCTCATCGCCCATCCTCTCCGCCGCCGGGACGACGAAACCGCACATGAAGCGCACAGCCTCCTCCAGGTCTGGGCCTGCACGGGGGAACATGCGGCGGGCTGCAGCTAAACACGAATCTGTATCGAAACCGGCCTTCTGGGACTCTTCGATCAGGGAGAACGTGCCGTCGTCTATCTCCTGCACGGCCTGCCCGCCGGTCCTCCCGTCGGGCAGGACCGCAGAGGCGCCCCTGAGAAGGTCCTCCAGTTCATATCCGAGAGCATGGGCGACAGATTCCCTCAGGGAGGGGACGTCCCCGTTCCGGCTGCGGACCAGCATGTAGACGGTCTCCGCCATCCTCTTCCCCTCGGGGACCTCGCCGAGGATGTGAAGCCCGTCCTTTATCGTGGCGTCCTTGGCCTCGAGTATATAGTCGTAAAGGCGGTCCATCTGCGCGTCGAGGGTATCTTCGGAGCATTCCGGCGAAAGTCCCAGGTCTCCGAGCATGTTCATCTCAGCGCAAATCTTCCGCACTTCCGAGGAGATGGCAGATAGCTTGTCCGTCTGCCCCTGGCCCCTGGCCTGCAGGTACTGCTGCACCGCGAGCTCCAGGCGGTTGATGCTGTCATAGCCCCCGGAACGGGCCATCGCCGGGATCAAGTGCGTGGTGGTCACCGCGAACTGCCGACGTTTCGACTGCATCCCCTCGCCCGGGTTATCGATTATGTAGGGATTGATGTTGGGCATTCTGGACAGTATTATGTCCGGATCGCACTCGGAAGACAGCCCCGCCGATTTTCCGGGAAGCCATTCCAGGGTCCCGTGGGTCCCGACATGGATGATCGCATCCGCTTTCCACACATCCTTCAGCCAGCGGTAGAATGCAAGATATTGGTGCGGGGGCGCGGTGTCCGGGTCATGATAGGCTTCGGTAGTGCATTTCCCGCGGTCTGGCTGGAACCCTATGAACACGTTCCCGTCCATTATCCCGGGCAGGACCAGATTCCTGTCCAGGGTATGTATGTCCCCCGGAGGTTCGCCCCATGCATCGGTGAAGGCCTTCTGCACCTTCTCCGGGATCTCCGAGAACCATTCCGCATATTGCTCTGAAGACACCAGGTCCACGGCGGCCCTCCGCATCTGCTCGTCGGAATGCCAATTGTCGTCGTTGGTGATCCCCGCCAGGAGCCTGTCGGCCAGGTCCCGGGAGCCTTCGGGGATCCAGTCGACGGAATAGCCCTCCGACCTCATCTCCGCCAGCAGCCGGCAGACGCTCTCCATGGTATCGAGGCCGTAGCCTCCGCCCGCCAGGTCCTGCCTCGGAGGGTACATGTAGATGAGTATCGCGACCTTCTTGCCCTTCTCTGGGATACGGCGCAGCCTCGCCCACCTCACCGCCATCTCCGCGAGCGCTTCGCAGCGGTCCGGGATTGCGGCCTGCCTGTATTCCCCGTCCTCGGACTTCTCCGTCCCGCAGTAGGGGACACCGTCGATGTCCCCGTCGTATTCCGGGGAGACGACGCTCATCGCGATGTCCGCGGCCGAGAGCCCGAAAGGGCTCTTCTTCCAATCATCCGCGCTGCCGTAGAGGTTCACCGCCTGGATCACGGGGACCCCGAGACGGGTGAGGAAATCGTCAGGGGCCTTCTGCTCCCCGCACCCCGGCACGGCGATGACGGACAGCGAGAACCCCATGGTGTTGATGACAGCGTCGATGATCGGTCTGCCGCCGCGCAGCAGATAAGTGTCTACTATCTTCGAGATGCCCAGCGACCCGGTCGCGGGATTGGGATAGGTATGAAGGAAGACGCAGACCGGCTCCCCGCCGGCCTTCCGGACCTCATCGTACAGGAAGTCGATGGCGTCGGTGTTGTGCCTTACATAGTACGAGTCGACGAAGAGAATCATTATAGCCGGCCTTCCGGACCTCCCGACGTCCTTCAGGCCCTCTTCCAGGGCCAGGGCCTCCTTCCTGCCCGGGACGTACACGCCCTGGGCCGGGGGAAGATCGGGCGGAGGAACCTCGAGGTCCGGCCTTCCTCCGTAGTTCTTCAGGCACCAGATGAGGGCGGAGCGCAGATTGGCGTCACCGCCGACCTCCATCAGCAGCCGCACCCTCTCGCGCTCCTCGGCAGGGCCGGTGAAAAGGGATCCGTAGGGCCCGTCGAGATCTTTGCTGATCCCTGCAACGGCTATGGGGATGCGCTCCTCGCCCGCAGCGGACCTGAACGCATCCCAGTGGCGGAAGAAGGTCGCGTCTCCGTGCGCAGCTACCAGGATCACGCCGCATCCGCGGACCTCCGACATGAAACGCACCAGTTTCTCAGGATCGGCATCCAACTCTGAAGAATCGCCTGCCAGAACATCTATGTCAAATCCTTTTGAACGAAGTTCGGCGGCAGGCTTCAGGTACAGGAAGCCGGTATGCGAACCGATCCCGAGAACGCAGACTCTGAACATCTGCTTTCCGAATCTGCGGAGCCGTATTTATGGATGTATAATCCAATTAACAATGAACCGGAAGAGGCTTCTGCAGCCGCGTATCATGCACATCATTATAAGCAACATAGTGTATGCTATTTCGAAGGCAGAAAAATGGCAAATCAGACATATGTTACTCTCAACGACGGCAGCAGGATCCCCCAGTTCGGACTGGGCGTCTACATGATGCCCGAGGGACCCGAGACAGTGAACGCGGTCAAGGATGCGCTCGGAATGGGCATCCGCCATATCGACACCGCCCACGCCTATCAGAACGAGAGGAGCGTCGGCGAAGGCGTCAGGGAGAGCGGCGTCCTCAGGGACGAGGTCTGGATCACCTCCAAGCTCTGGCCTTCGGAATACGGCGAGGAAGCGAGCTACGAAGGCGTGAAGAAGATGATGGGCCGCCTGGGAACAGACTACATCGACCTTGTCCTCCTGCACCAGCAGGCAGGCGACACCATGGGCGCATGGCGCGGCCTGGAGAAGGCGAAGAAAGAAGGACTTGTCCGCTCCATCGGGATCTCCAACTTCGACGGCCCCCGCCTCGACGGGATCCTCTCCGAGTCCGAGATCAAACCGTCCGTTATCCAGGTAGAATGCCATCCCTACTGGCAGCAGACTGCTCTGAAGACCAAGATCGCGCCTTACAGCATCAAGGTCGAGAGCTGGTATCCGATCGGCCACGGGGACAGAGGGCTCATCGAGGAACCCCTGTTCACCGAGCTTGGGAAGAAGTACGGCAAGAGCAATGTGCAGATCATCCTGAGATGGCATATCCAGGAAGAGAACATCGTGTTCCCGAAGACCACCAACCCTCAGCATATGAAGGACAACTTCGACATCTTCGACTTCGAGCTCACAGACGCTGAGATGGCTGAGATCAGGAAGATGGAAGGCAGGAAGAAGTTCTACAATGCGGCCTATGAGGAACAGGTCAGGAACTTCACTTCGTGGAGCCCGGCGGACTGATGAAGAAAGCGGAAGGAGGCTCAGCTCACTGAGCCCCTTCTGCACCCTCCGAGAGGCTGCATTGCAGGTTCTCCGCAGGATCTATCAATCCTTCAAACATCACCGTTCTATACTTGGATATATAATCCAATGAATCCCGGAACAGACCGATCGCCTCCTGAGCGGCCGTTCCGGGGACCGTGCCTGTATCCGCAGGCCCGGCGTCCAAGGGAGAGATAGGAGGCTCCGGAGCAGATTGTCCGACATGAAAAGCTCCGGAGCCGACACCTGTCGCGTCAGACACCGTTATTCCATTCAGGCAGCGCCCGCCAACCACATTATCAGCCCCGTTTTGGTTAAACTTTGCGTAGCTTCCGCTGTGCGACCGCCTTCTGCAGGTGCTGTGCCTCAGCTCTCGTGCGGGCGGGATCTCCGCCGGGCCGCCATCTTATTCACGCCCATCCGCCCCTCCGGGACGGAGGACCTCACCGCGTATCCGGCTGTCCCTCGCTTTGCGCCATCTTTTGCTTCGGCCTGCCGCTGATGCGGCGGCCAAATGGTGCTCGGCGATTAAGGCCCCGGGATGCCCGCGCTCGGCGCCCGCATATCAGGGGTTCAGTCCGCCGCCGGATCCCCCTCCGCTTCCTCCGCCATCTCGGCGGAGCGTTCCAGGAGCTCCCTGTCGGTGCTGAAGGGCCTGCGGTTCCTCAGCACGACCAGACCACGGTCACCAGCTTGCGCGCGGCCGCCACCTGGGCCTCCCGGTGGGAGACCCCCCTCGCCCTCAGCCTGTTGTAGAGGGCCGAGACCACCGAGTCCTCGGCGGTGCGGACGTGGACGATCGCCGACTGGCACAGCAGCCTGCGCATCTCTCTGTCGCCG